>CAMBXO010000020.1 GCA_945871915.1 Singulisphaera sp. GP187 | reverse complement strand
ACATCACCAAGGTGATTGCCCTTGATATACAAATCGATCACGGAATAGAACACGGCGTTGGCGCCGGCTCCATCCTTCACAATGTAGGCATCAGCGACAAGGGTGCCGTTGACTGTTGCAAACGCACTGCCAGCAAAGGCTACAGCTGCGGTTGCGGAAATAAGATTCAAGTTGCGTGTCATGAGGAAACTCCGGAAAAGGAAGAAACGGGGATCAAGCCAGCAGTTTTGGTTGGATCAACGCTGATCCGGGAAGCCCCAAAGAAACTGTGGTTGCGTGCGGTGCACATGGAGTGCACCCACGACTTTGGAAGTTTGAAAGGGAGAAATCCGAAAGGTGTTCGGATTCCTCCCTGTATGGTGGATCTGCGGTTCCCATGGGCGGTTCCCTGTTGCCCAAACGCGGATCGACACCACCAGCCGACTAGACGCATCCCATGCAAAGCCGAGCAGCCGGTTCCCAACGGCCATTCGGAGCAATTTGAATTCTGAGATTCAATCAACATGGGAGTCACGCCTAGACCGGAGTACAAAGACGAGTCGGGTCGATCATTCTGCGGCCGGTCAGCGGCAAAGAGATCGAACGGGAAATTGAGAATGCTGAAGGGAGGAAATTGCCGCCCATCCGAATTCGCCTGGCGACGCCAGACGCAACGGGCAGGGGCACCCTGAACACTCTCACCTGCGACCGGTTCATTCGATTCGATGTCGCCGGTCTTCGGCATCGACACATTCACTCTGCCACGATTCTGATGCTTGTCAAGAAATGCTATGCAATTTTAATTAGTATTCTCAATTGCCCACGCGAAAGCTTGCACAAACAGACCGATCGCGCGGCCACTTCGTGGGTTCTGGATGCGTTCGTCGTTTTCCCTTGCATTCGGAACCAGCAGGCGACCACTTGGGCGTGGTCGGCCTACATCAAGCCAGCATGCCTTCGCCAATTCTGTTTGGCGGAGCATCCAGGCTTTCTTACATCACTTGATTGGTCGCGTCCTGACATCAATAGATCGGGCAGGGCGGAGGTATCGCAGAGTTGTGGCTCCGCAGGAACAATCCGCATTGCTCAATCAGATTTATGGGGCGTATGGGTATCTCGGGCTAAGGCTGAGGGCTCGGAAGGTGGATCCATTGTCCACCTGTCCATCTATAGCGGTTTAGAGCTATAGAGCCATCAGACCAAATCAAGATGTTTGATAACCAGCCAATGGTTACCTCGATGTGCAAAGCACAGCGACCCTTTAGGCACACTCCAACCGTTTTTTCGCTTTGGAAACCCTTTGTCCTACACACTCGATCCGGCCTTCGGGGAACTTGAGCCAGCCGGCATTGGCTCAACCATAGAAGGTGGCCCAAATAGGCTAAAAGGCAAGGAAAATCTCCAAAATGCCCAACAAAAAGCCGCTCTCCCAGCAACGGGAAAGCGGCGAATTGTGGTTTGAATCCTTGTTTGCAGGCGATCAATGGACCGATTGCGTCTCTGTTATGCCACGCGTCGCCGTGTGGAAATCATTCCTGCAAGCCCAATGAGTGCGGCAGTTCCAGGTGATGGCACAGCGAAGGTGAAGTATTGGTTGGCCTTGTAAGTGGTATTGCTGGCACCGGTAAACACCGTTCCGGCGTTGTCGCCAGTTCCGTTTCGACCGGTCATGCTGCCCTGCATATGCAGCGTGACAAAGCCGTCGGCATTGGCAGCCAGCAGATCACTGACTGCAATCGAGAGTCTTGCAAGCATGAAGTGGTTGTCGAGGGTGGCGCCAGAACCTGCAACAGTCTGCTGCCAACTGACACTGTTGTTGGGTGCTGATCCAACAATGACTCGACCATTGCTCAGAAGGCCATTGCTTGCAATGTCACTTCGATTCAGCGTGCTGCCCGAATAGGCGCCGCCAGCCTTTGCACCACCTGGTGCCCACGTGGCGTTGTACGCACTGATGCGTGCAAATGGGTTCTGTGCAGTACCGGAAGTGCTGTAGCCACCCGAACCAAGACCCGTTGGAAGCCATCCACCATAGAATCCACTGTTGATGTAATTACTGTTGGCAACGGAAAATTGCGTGAAGTCGATTGCACCCGTAAGTTGACCTGCTCCGCCGATGTCTTTCACAGAGCCTGCAAGATTGGTCACGGTGGCACTCTGTTGGCGAGCGCCTGCAGAAACGAAACTGTCCCACGAGCCAGAATTGGTACCGGTGTAATTTGGCGCCCAACTGCTGTTGCCAGCCTGTTGGAACTTGTCGCCGCTTACGGCTCCGCCGCCATCCCTAGTGGCAAGGCTGCTTGCCACTTCAAAGTTGTAGGTGCTCAGGCCGGTAAGTGGGTTTGACACATCACCCAGATGATTGCCCTTGATATACAAATCGATTACGGAATAGAACACGGCGCCGGCGCCTGCTCCATCCTTCACAATGTAGGCATCAGCGACAAGGGTGCCGCTGACGGTTGCAAACGCACTGCTGGCAAGGGCTACAGCTGCGGTTGCGGAAATTCGATTGAAACTGCGTGTCATGATTTGGAAACTCCAGTGGGGCAGTTCTTAGGCTGCGGGGTAAGAATCACGGCATGACTGAGTCTGGGCTAGCCAAAAGTCAGTCGACAAAACAACAACACCAAGCGCTACCGGCAAATGAACAACATCTGCGGGTGGAACCAGCGAACTTTCTCTCCATCAAATTCAGAGATTCAATTTCAGCGAATCCGAGAATCCACTTCCCTACAACCTCGACACAGGCAAGTGGCCTGACCAACGACTGATGCCGTCAGCACCGACAAAGTAGCCCGGTTCCACAAAGGGGCAAGAATTCATTCAAAAATAAATACCAATCGCTTGTGTGCTTCGTCAAAATGCCCAATATTTTGGCAAAAACGGCATTATTACCGCGTGAAAAAAGAACAGGACCCCCCGTGAGAGGGGTCCTGTGCGAGAGCTAGGGAGTAGAAACAGTAGCCAAACTTAGCGTCGGCGACGGCTAACCAAACCAGCCAAGCCGAGCAGGGCGACCGCACCAGGTGCAGGCGTCGCGAAGGTCAGCGTCTGGTTGTAGCGATATGCCGGGTTCGTTGCACCGGTCACCGTTGTGGTGCCGTTGTTCTTACCAGCCGTCGCAAACTTGATGGTCATGCTCTCTGTGCCCTGTGCAGCACCTTCCGCACGAATCACAAAGCGTCCGATCATCCAAGCATTGTCAAGGCTGCCACCAGCAACCATGTTGTTGCCAGCGATGGTGGTCGTGGCCTTACCAACATTGGTTACGCTGTTGTAGTAGCCAACGCGGCAGTACAAGTTTGTTGCCAAGCTTGCACCAACGGATGGATACCAACCAGCACCTGGAGAAGCAGCAGTGCTCTCAATGTAGCCGGCGCCGGCGGTGTTGAAGTTCGGGAAGTACAGGTCGCCTGTGAGTTGCAGGAATCCAGCCTTTGTTCCACCCGCTGTCGGGTTGGTGGTGCTTGAGCCCTGCACGCGGCAACCCGCGGTCACATAGCTGTCAACAGCTGAACCGCTGTCATTGACAGGCTTCCAGCCGCTGCCGTCCTTTTGCTCGAACGACTTGCCGGAATTCATGTTCCAGAGGGTTGGGTATGCCGACACACCAAAGGTGCTGGCAAGAATATCGGTTGACGCGCCGCACTTGATATACACGTCAAGAACGGAATAGAACTCGGCGCCGGCGCCGGATCCCGTCTTTACGATGTATGAGTCGCCAATCAGCTGATTGCTGATGGTGGCGAACGCCGAGCCGGTTACGGCAACGGCAAGGGCAGCACTAAGAGAAGCATTACGCATGGGAAGGACTCCTAAATGGGACTAGCTCTAGTGAGGGAACTTTGGTCGGGAAAGACCTGGGAACGGGAACAGATGAAAGGGCTGGAAGCCAAAGTCACCTGAGACAAACAAAACCAGAAGCAGAAACCTTGGATTTTTAAGTGAGGGAACCGTCAGGGAAGTAAGGGAACCAAATGGCTGAATGATGGGAAACCAATCAGCCTCCTCAATCTAACCCCATTCTGGCCTCCGGCAAGTAAAAGCGCAGAATTCAAGTGAGGTTTTCGAATCGCAAAGGCCGTTCATCCCAATTTGTCGAATCGCATTTGGAACGCAAAAATGGCGTTAGTTGCGTAAGTTTGTGAATGAACGAAATAAAATTTTATAAATTAGCCAAAATTATCCTTGTTTTGCCTTTGCGAATCAGTTGTAATTATTATAGGTCGTTCGATGGTTCGCTGAGGAGGTGCCACATGTTGAAGACCAAGTAGAGTCCATGCTCCTAAATCGAGGGCAATTTCATGAATGCATCAATCAACAGCGTGGCGGTCATCGGTGCAGGCACAATGGGAGCAGGAATTGCCTTGGTTTCTGCACAATCAGGCTTAAAAGTAACGCTGGTGGATGTGAAGACTGACCAGTTAGAACGGGCGAAAAACTATCACCGGAAAACGCTCGACCGATCGGTTGAAAAACAACGCATCACTCGATCCGAAGCAGATGCAGTCATTGCGAGAGTGACGTTTTCCACCTCGATGGGCGATTCTTCATCGCCGGAATGTGCGATTGAGGCAGCAACCGAAGACATGGACCTTAAGAAGAAGATCTTTGGACAGATGCGTCAGGTGTTTCCAGCCCCAGCCGTGCTTGCAACCAACACAAGCAGCATCAGCATTACTGAGATTGCGGGGGGGCTTGGAACCGATGCTGGCCGCGTGATTGGTATGCACTTCTTTAATCCAGTGCCGGTTATGGCTCTTGTGGAAGTGATCCGAGGGCTTGCCACCAATGAGGACACGCTGGCTCGGACCATCTCGCTGGCTAAAGCACTTGGCAAGACACCGGTGCAGGTGAACGATCGGGCCGGCTTTGTGAGTAATCGCGTCTTGATGCCAATGATCAACGAGGCGTTCTTTGCATGGATGGAAGGAGTGTCCGGGCCCAACGAGATCGATCAGATCATGAAGCTTGGATGCAATTTCCCCATGGGACCGCTCAGGCTGGCAGATTTCATTGGCCTAGATGTCTGCCACGACATCATGATGGTTCTTTACCGCGAACTTGGAGACGAAAAATTCTTCCCATGTCCGCTGTTGCGGCAATTGGTCAAAGCCGGTCGGCTTGGGGACAAGTGTGGTCATGGGGTCTATGAGTTTCCAGCGAAGTAGGCGATGAGTCGTAGTTAGCATTCACGACGTGAGCCCAACCGACTCTCAATTGGATGGAATCATTGCGGCACTTGAAGAAAGCGTGAACGCGCTGCCCTTGTTGCACCGCATGGGAAAGGTTGGGACACCGGATCCAGTGGAATTGGAAATGGCCATGGAACGGTTTCGTTGGATTTGCTTTCCGGGCTTCTTTGGTCCCCGAACTGGTGCCCAAGTTGATTCAAAGGCGTTCCTTCATGCAGCCGTTTCGCAATTGCGATTGGCACTCGAACCCCAACTTGTCTTAGCGATTCGTTCACAACAGGATGACATCAAGCGGGCGGAGGATCTGGCCAAGACTTGGATGATGCGATTGTTTGAGCAGATGCCGAAGCTGCGTGCATTGCTCGCGGCGGATGCCGAGGAGGCCCTTGCTGCGGATCCCGCCGCTCGCGCGGTGGAGGAAATCATTTTGTGTTATCCGGGGCTTCGTGCGATGTCAGCCCATCGGCTGGCCCATGCGCTGCATTGGTGTGGAGCACCTCTTGTGCCACGCATGATTGCCGAAATTTCGCATCATCAAACGGGCATTGACATTCATCCTGGCGCGTCGATCGCAGCAGGATTGTTTATCGACCATGGAACCGGAGTTGTGATCGGAGAGACAACATCCATTGGTTCGAGGTGCAGGATTTATCAAGGAGTGACATTGGGTGCCCTCTCACCAGACCTTGACCGAGGTGGGGCGGTGAAACGCGGACAGAAGCGTCACCCCACGCTTGGCAACCGAGTTGTGGTGTATGCGGGGGCCTCCATTCTTGGTGGCGAGACGGTGATTGGAGATGACGCAACGATTAACGGCGGTGTGTTTCTGACCCAGAGTGTTCCAAGTGGATGCATCGTGCAGGCTCCGCGACCAGAATTGGTTCTGAAGACCCGTGGCTGACGGAACGAAAATTTTCGACGCGATCGTGGTTGGAGTTGGTGCCATGGGTGCGAGTGCTTGCATGGAATTGGCTCGTCGGGGCAAGCGAGTTCTTGGCATCGAGCGGTTTCGTGTTGGACACGATGGCGGAAGTACGCACGGTGGCAGCCGGATCATTCGTGATTGCTACTTTGAGCACCCCAATTATGTGCCGTTGTTGTTGGAGTGCCGAGAAGGATGGGATCGCTTGGAACATGACAGCGGTCGCCGCATTGTGCACCGTCCTGGGGTGTTGTATGCAGGTGGTCCGGGGAGTGAAGTTGTAGAGAAATCCTTGGAGAGTGGGGCGACGCATGGAATCCGGTGTGAACGATGGAGTGCCACCGAGGCCATGAAGCACTTTCCCCAGTTTCGATTTCCAACCGATTGGTGTGCAATGTTCGAGCCCGGCGCCGGATTTGCACGGCCAGAACGAGCGGTACGCGCTGCATGTGCGATCGCTCGATCGCTTGGGGCTGACGTGCATGAAGGCGAGCGTGTTCTGCGTTGGGAAGAATTCAGCGGAGGTGTCCGTGTGGTCACCAGTCAATCGACCTATGAAGCCGGCTCGCTCATTCTGACGGCTGGCGCGTGGATGCCTGCATTGGCCCAATCACTCGGCGTGGCATTGCAACCTCAGCGAGTGGTGGTTGCGTGGCTTCAACCTGTTGTGAAATCGTCGTGCGAGTCCCCGCGGATGCCGGTGTGGTATTTGGATCGGCCCGGTACAAGCGGTGTGTATGGAGTTCCGATGGCGGATGATCAGGAGCCGCCGCTTGGCGTCAAGGTTTCCACACACGGAGATGGAACTCCTTGCGATCCAGAGGCCGTTCGAGTGACGGCGACGGAGAGTGAACTGGAGAACATCAGAAAGATTGCCGCTTCGTTTGTGCCGTGCTGTGCCGAACGCGTGGTGGCGGGGGCGACCTGCCTGTACACCATGACTCCAGACCAGCACTTTGTTGTGGATCGCATGCCGGGTTCAAAGCATGTCACCGTTGCCTGCGGATTCAGTGGTCACGGATTCAAATTCATGCCCGTGATGGGCCGCATTCTCGCCGACATGGCGTGCGATGGGCGAACAACTTTGCCCGTAGGTTTTCTAGGCCTCGGGCGCTTTTCCACTCATGCCTAGAATGCAATTCCATGGCAAGAGTTGATCCCTTTCGTGCGTTGACAACGCTCAAGACCGCGTCTGGTGATCGTTCGTACTACAGACTTGAGGCGCTCAAACAGTTTGGTGCGATCGATCGCCTTCCATATTCCATTCGCGTTTTGCTTGAAGCATGCCTTCGAAACTGCGATGGCGACATGGTGACTCGGGAGCATGTCGAAAAGATTTGTCGCTACGACCCCACGAAACCGAGCGAAGAGGAAATTCCATTCATACCAAGCCGCGTGGTCCTTCAGGACTTCACTGGGGTTCCGTGTGTGGTGGACCTTGCGGCCATGCGAGAAGCCATGAAACACCTTGGTGGCGATCCATCGCGAGTGAATCCATTGGTGCAGTGTGATCTTGTCATTGACCACAGTGTGCAGGTGGATGCTTTTGCAAGCGGAACAGCGCTCTCCATTAATGGAGATTTGGAGTTTGCACGCAACACCGAGCGATACGAATTTCTCAAATGGGGACAGCACGCATTCAAGAATTTCAGTGTGGTGCCGCCCGCAACCGGCATCGTGCATCAAGTGAATCTGGAGTACTTGGCGAAAGTGGTGTGGGAGCGGGACGGCGTACTGTTTCCTGATAGTTGTGTTGGCACGGATAGCCACACCACCATGATCAATGGTCTTGGTGTTGTGGGGTGGGGCGTCGGCGGTATTGAGGCCGAGGCGGTCATGCTGGGCCAGCCGATCAGCATGCTGATTCCTGAAGTGGTTGGCGTGCGAATCACGGGGTCGCTGCCCGAAGGAACCACTGCAACGGATGTGGTGCTACGGATCACAGAAATGCTGCGAAAAATTGGAGTGGTGAATAAGTTTGTGGAATTCTTTGGCCCCGGACTCGCCTCGATGAGTCTGGCGAACCGCGCGACGATTGCCAATATGGCGCCTGAATATGGAGCCACGGTCGGGTTCTTTCCGGTTGATGAACAGACGCTGTCGTACATGCGACTCTCAGGCCGCAGCGAGGCGCACATTGAAACAGTTGAGGCCTATTGCAAGGCCAACCATTTGTGGCGAACGGATGACGCCGAAATTCGTTACGCGTCCGTGGTGGAACTGGACCTTGCAACAATCGAGCCAGCTTTGGCAGGCCCCGCAAGGCCACAGGATCGCGTGGTGCTTTCTCAGATGAAGTCGAGTTGGCGGCGTGAATTGCCAAAGTTTCTTGAGAAAGGTGGTGGTCAAAGGTCCGCCACCGCTGTGTCGTCGACTGGCAATGGTGAAATGGGCGTATCCGTGATGCAGTCTCCCGCCGCTGTTGCGGTGAGAGATGAACATGGAAACGAATTTCACTTGCATCATGGTGCGGTCGTCATCGCAGCGATTACCAGTTGCACCAACACCAGCAACCCCAGTGTGATGATCGGTGCAGGTCTGGTCGCTCAGAAGGCTCGTGCCAAGGGATTGCATCGAAAACCATGGGTTAAGACCAGTCTTGCCCCAGGCAGCAAAGTGGTGACCGACTACTTGGTTCATGGTGGTTATCTGAAGCCGCTTGAAGAACTCGGGTTTCATGTTGTGGGTTATGGCTGCACCACCTGTATTGGAAACAGTGGACCGCTTCCCGATCATGTCAGTCATGCCGTGCATGAGGGGGGATTGGTCGTTGCCAGTGTGCTGAGTGGCAATCGCAACTTTGAAGCTCGCGTGCATCAAGATGTGAAAGCGAATTATTTGGCAAGTCCTCCGCTTGTCGTCGCCTATGCCATTGCGGGAACGGTTGATATCGATCTATCGCGAGAGCCTTTGGGTACGGGCTCTGATGGGCGACCCGTTTTTCTTCGCGACATTTGGCCAAGCCAAGCTGAAGTGGAGGCGGCCGTTACCAAGCATGTGTTGCGTTCGCAATTCGAAAGCGAATACGCAGAGGTCTTTGAAGGCAGCGCTGCGTGGAAGGCGATCAAGACTTCATCCAGCGAGATGTATCCGTGGAACGACAAGAGCACCTACATCCAGAACCCGCCGTATTTCAAAGGCATGTCAAAGACTCCACATGCCATCAAGCCGATTCACGGCGCGCGATGTCTGGCCTCACTTGGGGACAGTGTGACCACAGACCACATTTCGCCCGCTGGCAGCATGAAGGCCGACTCGCCGGCTGCCCGTTACCTGCAGGGCCACGGGATTTCCGTAGCAATGTTGAATAGTTACGGAAGCCGTCGCGGAAACGATCGCGTGATGACTCGAGGCACATTTGCCAACACTCGGATCCGCAACAAAATGACACCGGAGAAAACGGGTGGATGGACTCGCGACTTCACCGATGGCGGCAAAGAGAAATTTATCTTTGATGCCGCTGAGAATTATCAGCGGTCCGGAACACCGCTTGTGGTGCTGGCTGGCAAGGACTATGGCATGGGCAGCAGCCGCGATTGGGCGGCCAAGGGAACCATGCTGCTTGGAGTGAAGTGCGTGATCGCAGAAAGTTTTGAACGCATTCACCGTTCCAATCTTGTTGGCATGGGGGTTCTTCCATGTGGGTTCAACGCAGGTGAGTCCGCCGAAACACTTGGACTTGATGGCACGGAGACTTTCGACATTGAAGTTCCGCAGGACTTGAAGCCGCGGCAGATGTTGGGAGTGAAAGCAACGCGAGTTGATGGAACGGTGATGTCATTCCAAGTTATCTGCCGCGTGGAAACGCCAGGCGAAGCCGAATACTTTCGCCATGGCGGCATTCTGCATTTTGTTTTGCGAAAAATGGCGGGCTGCTGACTGGCGAAGTGCTCTGAAAAAAGGCTTGTGTTTCTAAAGCGGCGTGAGAGATCACGACAATGCCGGTGGCATGCCAACACAAGGCTTTCAAGATCACCTTCGAGTCATGACGCGTGGGGTTCGGATGCTGGAACGGGGATTGCTTGGGCGGGCTCAGCCCTGTCCACTCGCCTCCGTTCGTTCGGCAGTGAGCGTCGCATCAGATCAAACATGGTGTATGCGTTGCGGCGCTGCGATCGATTCTTTAACGACCATGCCCCAGCGTGTTTCGGTTGGAAGCGGCCCACGCTGCGCAACGTGCAGGGTCACGCCTCGCTTTGACGGATTCGTTCGACTTGGTTCCTATCGGCCGCCATTGGATGCATTGGTTCGACATGCCAAAGAGCGATCGTGGCACGCCGTAGTGTGGGAATTGGGTTGGCACCTTGGCAACGAAGTGGAAAGGCGATTCCTTGCTCCGAAGATGGGATGGCGAATTGTTGCATCGCCAACGTCAATGTGGCGACGGCTTGCCAGAGGTATTGATCACACCAATGTTCTGGCCAGCGCTGTGGCCAGTCGATTGCATTCGCCCAACATCAAGGCCTTGAGAGTCGGTCGCCGAACAAGGCAGGCAGGATTGGATCGCCATGAGAGGCTTCATCGCGCACGATCGATGCATTGCAGTCAGCGGGCTGCAATTCAGTTGTCCGGCCATGGAGTCTTGGTGGTGGATGACATCCGAACAACCGGAGCGACCCTGATTGAGGCCTGTAGTGTTGTCAGGGAGGCAGGTGCCGAGTTCATTGTGCCCGCCGTTATCTGTGTGGCGGACATGACACCGGTTTCCATGAAAAGGAGTGAGGTTTTCGCATCGGAATGCGGATGACCTGTCATTTTCGTGACTTTCGGCCAGTGCAATTTGGGTTACCCACAGAGTTTTCAAGACCGACGGTTGGCATTGACAACCTTCATGATTTCGATACACTCCTCGACCCTGCATTGGGCCTTGTGCCTGATGCCGGTTCTCTTTGACAAGTGAACAGTTGGATATAGCCGCGAGGATGTGAGACTGTTTTGTTTGGGCCACGGCCCATTCGGAAGAGTCGAACTGCCCCTTCAAAAAGGGCAGTAGCCAAGCATCACAGTGCTTGGTTCAAACACGTCCTCCGTGAATAATAAAGCCAGATTTGGTCAATTCAACGGACCTCGTCGCGCCGGTTTACCGGTAAGGCGGGGACGTGTTTTAAATCCAGCAGGATTTCCTGCTGGTCATCGCATGTTGAAGCGATGCAGACCGGCCAGATCCACACGGATCTGGTTTGCCGGGTCACCTTCTCAAGATTGAAGCAACGCGGGATGCAAATCCCGTTTCGCAACGAATTCAAGTGAAGAGTTTGATCCTGGCTCAGATTGAACGCTGGCGGCATGGTTAAAACATGCAAGTCGAACGCGTGTAGCAATACACGAGTGGCGAAAGGGCGAGGAATAGATTCCTACGTACCCCGGAGTCAGGGATAACCATCGGAAACGGTGGCTAACACCTGATGATCTCGAAAGAGCAAAGTTTACGCTCTGGGAGCGGGGAATCTCCTATCAGGTAGTTGGTGAGGTAACGGCTCACCAAGCCTTAGACGGGTAGCGGGTGTGAGAGCACGATCCGCCGCATCGGAACTGAGACACTGTCCGGACTCCTACGGGAGGCTGCAGTAACGAATCTTCCACAATGCACGAAAGTGTGATGGGGCAATGCCGCGTGTGGGATGAAGCCCCTCGGGGTGTAAACCACTGTCAGGGTCTAGGAACACAATGACCATACCCAAAGGAAGCACCGGCTAACTCTGTGCCAGCAGCCGCGGTAATACAGAGGGTGCGAGCGTTAATCGGAATTACTGGGCTTAAAGGGTCCGTAGGCGGGACTGTAGGCGTCGAGTGAAATACCACGGCTCAACCGTGGAACTGCTCGGCGAACCACAGTTCTTGAGGCGAGCAGAGGCGATCAGAACGATAGGTGGAGCGGTGAAATGCGTAGATATCTATCGGAATGCCAAAGGTGAAGACAGGTCGCTGGGCTCTGCCTGACACTGAGGGACGAAAGCGTGGGGAGCAAAC
>CAMBXO010000019.1 GCA_945871915.1 Singulisphaera sp. GP187 | reverse complement strand
TATAATTCGAGGCTCAGCTGATTACAGCAAAGCTTACTGAAAAACAGAAAATGTTTGGCGGTAGAGATCATTAAAAATATACAGCCGATAAGCGTGGGTGTTTGAAGGCGATTGCCAAGTTCTTCGGAACTAAGTCTTAATTGGCTTACAAACACTCATGAAGTAAAAAAAGATGTGAAAGTCGTCAAAGACAATCACGTCGATTCCAATTTATGAGTAACTTGAGAAATCAAGTAAAACATTCAAGATCGAACTATAGAGTTTGATCCTGGCTCAGATTGAACGCTGGCGGCATGGCTAAAACATGCAAGTCGAACGCCTGGAGTAATCCAGGAGTGGCGAAAGGGCGAGTAATAGATTCCTACATACCCAAAGGTCGGGGATACCTCGGAGAAATCCGAATCAATACCCGATGTTGTCGAGAGACCAAAGGCTTGCCGCCTTTGGAGTGGGGAATCTCCTATCAGCTAGTTGGTGAGGTAACGGCTCACCAAGGCTAAGACGGGTAGCGGGTGTGAGAGCACGGCCCGCCGCATCGAGACTGAGACACTGCTCGGACTCCTACGGGAGGCTGCAGTAACGAATCTTCCGCAATGCGCGAAAGCGTGACGGGGCAATGCCGCGTGTGGGATGAAGCCCTTCGGGGTGTAAACCACTGTCAGGGATTACCAACAACATGAGGAATCCCAAAGGAAGAGCCGGCTAACTCTGTGCCAGCAGCCGCGGTAATACAGAGGGCTCGAGCGTTAATCGGAATCACTGGGCTTAAAGCGTGCGTAGGCGGACTTGAAGGCACCTTGTGAAATCCCTCGGCTCAACCGGGGAACTGCTTGGTGAACCACAAGTCTTGAGGTCGGTAGAGGCGGTCGGAACGATAGGTGGAGCGGTGAAATGCGTAGATATCTATCGGAACGCCAATGGTGAAGACAGGCCGCTGGGCCGCACCTGACGCTGAGGCACGAAAGCGTGGGGATCAAACGGGATTAGATACCCCGGTAGTCCACGCCGTAAACGATGCGCACTTGGTCGAGGGAGTTGAACGCTTTCTCGGTCGTAGAAAAATTGATTAGTGCGCCGCCTGGGGAGTACGGTCGCAAGATTAAAACTCAAAGGAATTGACGGGGGCTCACACAAGCGGTGGAGCATGTGGCTTAATTCGAAGCAACGCGAAGAACCTTATCCTAGGCTTGACATGCACGGATTAGTGACCGGAAATGGTCATGACGCTCGCAAGAGTGGAACGTGCACAGGTGCTGCATGGCTGTCGTCAGCTCGTGCTGTGAAGTGTCGGGTTAAGTCCCTCAACGAGCGCAACCCCTATCACTAGTTGCAAACAGGTAAAGCTGTGGACTCTAGTGAGACTGCCGGTGTCAAACCGGAGGAAGGTGGGGATGACGTCAAGTCCTCATGGCCCTTATGCCTAGGGCTGCACACGTGCTACAATGGCATCGACAGAACGACGCAAGACCGCAAGGTGGAGCAAATCGCTCAAAAGATGCCCCAGTTCGGATTGGAGGCTGCAACTCGCCTCCATGAAGTTGGAATCGCTAGTAATCGCGGATCAGCTACGCCGCGGTGAATATGTTCCTGAGCCTTGTACACACCGCCCGTCAAGTCATGGGAGCTGGCAGTGCCCGAAGTCGCCTCATTTCAGGGGTGCCCACGGCAAGGCTGGTGACTGGGACTAAGTCGTAACAAGGTAGCCGTAGGGGAACCTGCGGCTGGATCACCTCCTTTCTATAGGATCTATAGACGGCCGTCCGAGGGAGACCTCGTACGCCGAGATCCGTTCACACATCTCTCGCCCGAAAATGCCCGGTGAACGCTGGGTATTGTCGGATAGCCCGTCGGCAACGACGGGCGAAGGCATCCAACTGTTCCTTGATCGTTCCAAGGAGCTCCGTTGAAAACAACGGAGCTTCTTGCATTTTTACTCTCAACGCATTTTTATCTTTAACGCAATTGCGGATAGAACCCGTGGATGGATGCAACGCCGCAAACAAATCGAAAGCTTTGGTTGGCCGTCACTGTTGCGGCTCTTGGGTATTTCGTTGACCTGTATGACCTTGTCATTTTTTCAGTAGTGCGTGTCAAGAGTCTCGGAAGTGAGGGGCTGGGACTTCCGGCCATTGATCCTGCGGCACCGGCTGGCGGCTTGGAACGATTGGAGTATTTGTGGGACGTTGCGATTGGCAGTGCGCGCGGAGATGTGACGAGTGCTGGGCTGGTGATCCTGAATCTGCAATTGATTGGAATGGTGATTGGTGGATTTATTTGGGGAATGCTTGGCGATCGGCGAGGGCGACTCACGACACTCTTTGGCTCAATCGCCCTGTATTCGATTGCCAATCTCATGAATGGATTTGTAGAAAGCGTTCCGGCGTACGCGATCCTTCGGTTTGTGGCGGGCATCGGTCTTGCGGGTGAACTCGGTGCGGGCGTGACACTTGTGAGTGAATTGCTCGGTCGGCAACGCCGCGGATGGGGCACCATGATTGTTGCGTTTGCAGGCATGTTTGGTCCGGTTGCGGCCGGACTTGTTGGCACATGGTTGACTTGGCGGCAGGCCTACATGGTTGGTGCGGTGATGGGGTTTTGTCTGCTCGCACTGCGACTTGGTCTTGCCGAAAGCGGAATGTTTACTCGAAGCCGAATCCGTTCCGTGCGTCGGGGTGATCCGTGGATGCTGCTGTGGCCGCGTGAGCGACTCATGCGATTTGTGAGCGTTGTTGGGATTGGGATGCCGATTTGGTTTGTGGGCGGTGTTGTCTTTGTGTTTGGTCCCGAACTGGCGTCCGCACTTGGTTGCCAGGAACCGGTCAAGCCCGCCATGATTGTGATGTGTGGTTACTTAGGGGCGGCGGCAGGTGATCTCACAAGCGGTACTGCGAGTCAAGTGTGGAGGAGCCGTCGGCGTGCACTTGGAGTGGCCATTGTCATGCTTGCGGCCGCACTTGTTTGGCTTTTTGTTTGCGGCGGCTGGGGAGCGAATTGGTTTTATGCATGCACCTTTGCGGCAGGTGTTGCAACTGGATACTGGGCGGTGTTTGTGACTGTTGCGTGTGAAGCG
Source organism: Singulisphaera sp. GP187 (assembly GCA_945871915.1). Taxonomy (GTDB): domain Bacteria; phylum Planctomycetota; class Phycisphaerae; order Phycisphaerales; family SM1A02; genus SYAC01. Next base: position 9,034 of record CAMBXO010000019.1, on the reverse strand, counting down.
TTTGGAACCAATCTGCGAGCAACCGTGGCAACGGTTGCCCCAAACCTTGTGCGAGGTTCGGCGGTTCTTATGGTGACCTCGTGGGAAGTGCTTAAACCAACGCTTGGACCTGTTGCGTCAGCAGCATGGGTTGGCGGCGTGGTGCTTGCAATTGGACTGGTCTGCACGGCGTGTATTCCAGAGACCTTTGGGCGAGATCTGGATTGGGAAGAGACCTAGCGAGTTTGTTTTTCGGGCGGAGCGATTCATTGGCCGATGAACGAATCATGACCGAGGTATCGCAAGGAGCCCACAACAAGCGACGCACGGATATGGCGAATCTGGTGAAGCCGATGAGGTGGTTTCGAAATCGTTCGTTGCCGCTCTTGGCCGCCATGGTGAGCATGATGCTGATTTATCCGTGGTTTGATGTGAAAGGTGAATTGAGCCCCAAACCCATCGTGATTGCCTTTGCAGCGATACCCATGTTTGGGGTGTTGACCCTAGGCAGATTGAGATGGGGAATTCTTGGCACGGCCATTCTGATTGCAGGATCCATTGCTGTGGGTGAGTTGCCCAGAACAGAATCGGAAGCGGCGATCGGGGGATGGGTCGGCTTGGTGGTGATTTTCTTTTACCTGATGAACATCATCATCATTGCCAGAACCATCTTTCGCTCCACAGCCTTGTTGGATGACCGTGTATATGGCGGCATTGCTGTGTACATGCTGACCGGCATCATGTTTGCCGTCGTCCATCATCGGTTGGGCGTGCGGATTCCGGGTGCGTATCAAGACATGACGATGGCAGGCGGCGGCCCCCTGAATTGGGCGGATTACATTTATTTCAGTTTCACAGCGCTCACCACATCCGGATTTGGCGACATCATTGCCACCAATTCGTTCTCGCGAAGTATGGCATCCATCGAAAGTGTTGTCGGAGTTCTGTTTCCGGCGATCTTGATCGCGAGGCTCATCAACATTGAAGGCGTCCGCAAGCACCCTTAAGAGCTGGGATCACGAGCAAGGGCAATGCGCGGTTCTTAGTCGTTGAACCCTTCCACATAGCCGCTACCGCCGTTGGCATAGGGATTGAATGCGCCAATGCCGCCGCCGTAACTCCATGCTTGCCCACCGTCACCCGCGCCAGCTCCGATCAGCCCTGGGTTCGGAGCCGGTCCGCGGAACGAGATTGCATTTTCACTGTTTTGGTACTCACCTGCGAGCGTGTTCATCGGCGCTGGATTGCCAGGGCCGTAGGGCGCCTGAAGGAATGGGTTCACCGGCATCGACGCGGTGACTGCATCGACATACCCGGCTTGCGCGTAGCCGACCTTGGCATTTCCAATGGCGGTTGAACCGGGCGCGTAGTAGTGATAGTGGTAGTGAACACCCTGTTCGGCTTCCTGTTGCAGTGCGGTGGAATCCACTAATCCACCGGGATTGTCGAAGCCCGCATTGTGTGGAAGTGCCTGAGATTGCTGAGGGTTGGTTCCAATCGGAATTTGGGTATCGGTGTCACGCGGATCACTTGGTGGAGCCACGGCAACTGCTGGCTTGGGCTTTGGCTTGGGTGCGGGTGCTTGCGCCTCGCTGAAGTCAGTCAGGCCAAGAGCAATGATGGTGCCGAGAAGGAGAACAGTGTGATGAGATTTGATCATGTTGAGGTCCTCTTGAAGATGCAGTGTAGTCAAGCGGGGCATGGCAACCAGCATGGTGACGCTACCATTTCGCACTTCAAGGATTCCTTATGAGCGTTGCGCCTACACCGTCGAACATTTTCAAGACCTTTCCAAATTTGAATGCCGGGACACCGGGTGATGTTCCATTGATTGATGCTCTGGCAATAAACACCATCCGAACGCTTGCGATGGATGCAGTGCAGGCCGCCAACAGCGGTCACCCAGGCACGCCGATGGCGTTGGCCCCGTTGGCGTACGCACTGTGGCAGCGTGTGCTGCGATTTGACCCAGCTGATCCACGGTGGCCGGGGCGTGATCGATTTGTGCTGAGTAATGGTCACGCGTGCATGTTGTTGTATTCCATGCTGCATCTCTCGGCGACGCAAGCGATTGATTCCAAGCAGCGGCCAACTGGTCAGCCTGCGGTTTCGTTAGATGACATTAAGGGTTTCCGTCAGTTGCATACGAAATGTCCTGGGCATCCCGAGCATGGGTGGACCAGCGGCATTGAGACCACCACGGGTCCGCTTGGACAAGGTCTTGCCAATTCCGTTGGTATGGCGATCGCAGAAAAATGGCTTGCGGCAACTTACAACCGACCGGGCTTTGAGTTGTTTCAGTACCGCGTGTATGCCATCTGTGGTGATGGATGCATGATGGAAGGAATTAGTGGAGAAGCGGGAAGTCTTGCGGGCCATTTGCAATTGGACAATTTGGTGTGGATGTATGACAACAATCACATCACGATTGAGGGTTCGACAAACCTTGCCTATCAAGACGATCCAGCGGTGAGATACCTTGGCTATGGATGGAATGTGTTGAGAGTGGGCGATGTCAATGATCTGGACGCCATCGAAAGAGAATTGCGGGCCGGTGAGAGTGCCAAGGGGCGGCCGACACTCATCATTGTTGATAGTCACATTGGATGGGGTGCGCCGACGCGGCAGGACACAAAGGAAGCGCACGGCGAGCCACTTGGTGAAGAAGAAATCAAGAAGACCAAGCGTGTGTATGGCTGGCCCGAAGACGCCAAGTTCCTTGTGCCCGATGGTGTGATGGAACGATTTGCCGAGGGAGTGGGTGCACGAGGCCGCCAGGCCAGCCTTGCATGGAAGAAATTGTTTGAGGCCTATTCAGCGAAGTACCCGAAGGAGGCCACTGAACTGAATGCAATCTTTGCTGGCGAATTGCCTTCAGATTGGGACAAGGATCTTGTTGCATTTCCTGCGGATGCCAAAGGTGTGGGAAGTCGCGTCTCGGGCGGCAAGGTGTTGAATGCGATTGCCAAGCGCGTTCCATGGATGATCGGCGGCTCGGCAGACTTGGCGCCAAGTACCAAGACGCTGATGAACTTTGAGGGTGGGACCGCAAGTTTTCAGCCCACCAGTTATGCGGGGCGCAACATGCATTTTGGAATTCGCGAACATGCGATGGGTGCCATCTGCAGTGGGCTGGCGCTCAGCGGCATGCGTCCGTACTGCAGCGGCTTTCTCATCTTTACGGATTACATGCGGGGCGCCATGCGGTTGAGCAGCATTATGGAATTGCCGGTGCTGCACATTTTCACCCATGACTCGATTGGCGTTGGCGAAGATGGCCCGACCCATCAGCCGATTGAACAACTGGCGGGGTTGCGTGCCGTGCCGGGCATGTGCGTGTTGCGTCCAGGTGATGCCAATGAAGTGGTGGAGTGCTATCGGGCGGCCATGACGCATCACGGCCCTGTGGTGATGGCACTGTCACGGCAGGATTTGCCAACACTCGATCGAACCAATATGGGTAAGGCCGATGGGTGTCGCCGCGGCGCCTATGTGCTGAGCGAAGCCGCAGGTGGAGCCCCGCAGGCGCTTCTGATTGCCAGTGGAAGCGAGATTCATTTGGCGTTGGAGGCGCAGGCGATCTTGGCCAAGGAATCCATTCGAGTTCGCGTGGTCAGCATGCCCTGTTGGGAGTTGTTCGAGCAGCAGGATCAGACCTATCGAGATGAAGTGCTGCCACCCACCGTTCGCGTTCGGACGGCGGTTGAAATGGCGGCGGACTTTGGATGGGAACGGTGGACCGGCCTTGATGGCACCACGGTATGCATGCGAAGTTTTGGGGCGAGTGCGCCATTCAAAGTGGTGGCCAAACATTTTGGATTCGAGGCCGCGACTGTAGTGAAGGCGGTCAAAGAATCGATGGCGAAAGTTGCTCGGAGCATCGGCCGATGAGAGTGGTGATGGCCTCGGATCATGCGGGCCTTCCATTGAAAGAAGCCTTGAAGCCACTGGTGACAAAACTTGGGCACGAAATTGTCGACTTAGGTGCGCACAAAGAAGACGCGGATGATGACTATCCAGATTTTGCACTCACGCTTGGTCGCGCGGTCGTTGCCGGGAAGGGCGAACGAGGGCTTCTGTTCTGCGGAAGCGGGATCGGTGCGAGCGTGGCCGCGAATAAAATTGATGGCATCCGCGCAGGCAATTGCATGGATCACTATTCCGCTCATCAGGGTGTGGAACATGACGACATGAATGTTCTGGTGCTTGGCGGTCGCGTGATCGGGCCCGCTGTGGCAGAGGAAATGGTTCAGGCGTTTCTTGGAGCCCGGTTTACAGGCGCCCCGCGGCATGTGCGACGATTAAATAAGGTGCTTGCGATTGAAAAAACGCATGGCGCTTCGATCTAGATTGCACCGAAGACGGTTGGTGGTCAGTACCATTCTGTTCTCTGTTTGAGCCACATGGCAGCACGCCACCTCGTTTCTGCTAGGAGAATTCAATGTTGATCCACGGATGTCTTGTCTTCGTTCTGCTCGCAAACTTTGCGATGGCTGCTCCGCCCGCTGCCGATGGCGACTACGAAACGCTTCCACCGGATCCGGTTGCATTGGAAGCAACTCTGGCCAGCTTGAAAGTTGACATGACGGCGGCCGCGAATGCGGCAACCCTTGCGGGCGGTGGTCAGATCAGCGCCATTCGATTGATTCAATTGAATGGTTCATGGGTCTATGAGGTCATCCTCACGGACTCCGGTCTTCCCAAGCGAGCCATTGTGGATGCGATGACGGGTGAAGTGCGGGTGGCCAAGATGTCTAGTGCGGATGCGGTAAAAGTTGCCACGGAAAAAGTTCCCGGTAAAGCCGGAATGATCACCAGTGATCCCGTTTCAGATCCGCCAACATGGAAGGTGGTTGTCTTTCACGAAGGCAAGGCACACATGGTGACGCTTAATGCGGTGGATAGCACGGTGATCAGTGACGAAATTCAGCAGCGGTTTCCCGGCGAGCCGACGGATGCAGCCCCCCAGGGGGAACCCGGTGGAGTGCAGTGGATCGTGCTTGCCGAAGGAACAGGAGCCTCGCCGAAAGCGGCCGATTCCATGGTGAAAGTGAATTACACCGGCTACTTGGTTGATGGAACTTCATTTGATTCCAATAAGAAAACGGGACGCCCGGCCGAGTTTCGCTTGAATCGAGTGGTGAAAGGCTGGACGCAGGGAGTGCTGGCGATGAAGATTGGTGAGAAGCGAAAAATAATCATCCCGCCATCAATGGCATGGGGCGATGCAGGGCGATCACCGCAGATTCCACCTCGTGCAGCCGTGGTGTTTGATGTGGAGTTGGTTGATGCCGACATGCCACCACCCGCAGTTCCGGCAGGCGGGATGAAGTTGCCAACAGGTGGTCTACAACCGCCGAGCAAGATTCCTGACGCACCCAAGCCACCGGAACCTGGGAACTAACATGCAGAAACGACGATTCATGTTGATGTGTGGTGCAATGCTGATGGGGGTTGCGTCCATGATCGGAGTTACGGCGTGCGAACGAGCACCGACCGCACCGTCACCAACGGCTGGCGTTCCACGAGACGAAGACGGTCGCCGCACCAGTATTCCTGGGAAAGCAATGGATCGAGCCGAGGATCTAGAAAAAGAAATCGCCGATTACAACAAGCAGATTGAAGACGCGGCGAATCAGGGAACGAAACGATCGCCGCCAAAGGATGCACCGGCGAGCAACCCAAAGCCTCCGCAGTCTCGCTGATCAGAGCGACGATAGGCGATCCGGATTGAGGCCCTCGAGCTCTTTGGTGACAAACAATCCGTTCTTGCGAATGACTTCACCGTCGAGTGCAATGGTTCCGCCTCCATATTCAGGACGCTGAATGCAAACAAGATCCCAATGGATCTCGCTGCGGTTGCCATTCTCGGTTTCTTCGTAGCAGCGTCCGGGCGTAAAGTGAAAACTTCCGGCGATCTTCTCGTCAAACAGGATGTCCTTCATGGCTTCTCGAATGTGAGGGTGGAATCCAATCGCGAACTCACCCACATATCGAGCGCCTTCGTCGGTATCGAAAATGCTTTCGAGCAATTTCTGGTCGCCGCCCTGGCACCCACACTTCACAACGCGGCCCTTCTTGAACTCCAGACGAATATTGGTGAAGGTGTTCCCGTTATGCAGAGTTGGCGTGTTGTATTGAAGCACGCCTTCCACGCTGTCTCGAACGGGTGCAGTAAAAACTTCGCCATCGGGAATGTTTCGGTCGCCGCAGCAGGGCACCACACCAATGTCCTTGATACTGAATCGCAAATCGGTATCACCCGGCCCCTTGATGTGCACTTGATCGGCCCGCTTCATGCGCTCTACAAGCGGGCGTGCGGCGGCATCCATGCGTGCATAGTCCAAAGTGCAGACTCGAAAGTAAAAGTCCTCGAATGATTCGGTGCTGGTCTGTGCCAGTTGAGCCATGCTGGCGCTGGGCCATCGCAACACACACCACCGCGTCTTGTTGATTCTGCAATCGAAGTGAACCGGCTTGGAATAGAGCCTTCCCACCGCTTTCATTTGGGCTTCCGGCAGCCCACTCATCTCGCTGGCATTGTCAGCGCCGCGCACACCGATGTAGCACTGCATACGCCGCATGCGATCAAGGTCGTATTCGCCCCATGTGCGAAGGGCCTCCTCACCGCCCATGTTGAGCGTTCGCATGACGCGTGTGCTGCGCTGCACGATATGAGCGTGCCCCTGCCGTTTCTGTGCGGCTTCCGCGATGGCAGTCGCTACGAAATCAGGGCAGTCAAAGGTTTCAATGAGAAGGTGGTCGCCCTTGGTGAGGCGGACGGAGTGACCGACAAGCAATTCGGCCAAGGTGTGAACGCGGGGATCGACGAGCATGGACGCAGGTTAGCGGGGAGTCGGCGCCACGAGATTGAATGGATCAGCCGAAGGGGAAGATCGCTCGCGCCAGTGATCGGCGAATCAAAACCGTGAGAGGGCGGCAATCGTGGTGTCGATGTCATCGGCTGTGACATCACCATGGGTCACTAGCCTGAGTCGCTGAGGATCGAGGGCCAGAGAGAGAATGCCATGTTTCGACAGACCATCGGCAATGTGTTGCGCCGTTCCTCGTGCGGGATCAACATGCAGAAACACCATATTGGAAGGCGTGTTTTGTGATGGACATGAAAGTGAGAATCCACGAATGCGTTCAGCAGCACTCGCCAGTCGCTTGGCCTTGGCATGATCCTCTGCAAGGCGAGCCACATTGTTCTCTAAAGCAAACAAAGCCGCCGCGGCCAGTAAGCCGCTTTGCCGCATGCCACCTCCAAACATTTTTCTAAATCGGCGAGCTCGATCAATGAAGTCAGCAGTGCCAACCAACGCACTGCCAACTGGGCATCCAAGACCCTTGGAAAAGCAAACGCTGATGGAATCGGCTTGGCGTGCAAAGTCGCGGGGTGCATACCCGGCGGCGACACACGCATTCCAGAGGCGAGCTCCGTCGATGTGAATTGCGAGCGATAATTCTCTCGCTGTAGCCGCCACGTTCTCAAACTGCTGCAGTGGCCACCACGTTCCGCCACCTCTGTTGTGCGTATTTTCAACAACCAGCAGCCGAGGGCGAGGCGAGTGAATATCGCGCTTTCGGCGTGTGGCAATCACTGCCGCGGCATCAAAGAGTCCACCCGCACCGCTGAGGGGTTGGATCATGCAGCCCGAAATGGCGGCTGGCGCACCGGTCTCATAGTGAATGATGTGGCTATCGCCATGTGCCACGATTTCGTCGCCGCTTTCGCAGTGGCAACGAATGGCCAGTTGATTGGCCATGGTTCCGCTTGGCACGAACAGGGCCGCTTGTTTGCCAAGCATGTTTGCAACATGTTTTTCCAACTGTGCCACAGTGGGGTCGTCGCCAAGCACATCATCACCCAACGGGGCTGCACGCATGGCCTGCCACATGGCATCGGAGGGGCGAGTGACCGTGTCTGAGCGAAGATCGATGGTGTGCATTGCGTTGAATCCCTTGTCATGGTGTAACAGGTCGCAGCACCAAGCCACCAGCGCTTTCCAACTCGACATCGTAAACCTGTCCAGCAGAAACGGGCTTGTACACCGCTTCGCCTTGGGCAATGCGAATGCCTTCGCTTTCGGCGGCCTCTGGATCCGTAGCGAGTCGCCAAAATCGTTTCCACAGAGCCGTTTCGAAACGTGCGCCGTCACTTGCGGCGTATCCATCTGGCACAGAACCTGGCGTATCAATGGGAACTCCATCATTGGGAGTCATGCGATCGGAGTAGAGCCGACGCAGCAGGGCGACAGATCGACCTCGCAAGGGATCATCAGTGGCCACTGCATCATGTGGAAAACGAACGGTCCATGCGTCGAGAAAAACAACACGCCCTGGGACCACAGCACGTCGACGACCGACTTCATGGCCGCGATCGCTGAGTTCCACAAACTCAACCGTGGTCATGATGGAATCAGCGGGTAACTCGGCTGCAGATGCAGGAGAGAGTGGGGCGGCCTGAGTGTCCCCAACCCTGTGTTGCTGCACCACATGTAAGCGACCGAGGCGGCGTGAACGACTCAGCCGTTCAATCATGACTTTGCGAAGTTCCTCTTGACGAGCCACTTCCTGTTCTAACTGAGCGACCTGACGCTGGAGCCGTGCCGTTTGCATGATTGCAATCGCCAGCCAGCCACCACCGACGAGCAATCCAATACAGGCAGTCGCTACAAGAATGCGGGCAATGGTTCGCATGGGTTGTGCGTCAGCGTACAACCCCGTTAAGGCGTGTCCGGGTGAATCGAGCGAGTCAATCTAAGAGAAGCAACAGATAGGCGACATCGCCGACATCGACCGTTCCAGAGTGATCAAGGTCCGCTGGACAATCGGAGCAGGGTCCAAACTCAAGCAAAATCAGAGCGATATCACCGCCGTTCACAGCGCCATTGACATCGACGTCGCCTTCTATAAAGACAGGCGCAAATGTTGTCCACGACACTGAGCTCGGTGCGGTTCCTGACCCCGACGTGACCGAGAGCAGCCCATTGTTTCCAAAGGGCTCAAGCGAATTGACCTTCGTCGAGATAAACTTGACAGGCAGACCAAG
>CAMBXO010000018.1 GCA_945871915.1 Singulisphaera sp. GP187 | reverse complement strand
CTTGCTCGGAGCCGGAATTCCGTGTTTCGCATTGGAGCCGGAATTCCGTGTTTCCCGCAGGCGGGAAACCTGAATTCCGGCTCCGTCACTGGCAGGAAACCTGAATTCCGGCTCCGTCACTGCCGAGCATCTGGCATACGGCTCCTCTCAACACAGCAACCCATAGATTGCACTGCTCATGGCATCTACTAAAGCGAATCGCCACGCTGCCGGCGACCTGCCATGGATGAGCGAGGCGTACGAAGCCAACTTGCGGCAGCAACCGCACGAACGTCGACGCCGTGGCGCGTTTATGACACCACTGCACTTGGCGCACACGCTGATGCGACCGGCGGTGGACGCATGGTGCGTGGCACATCGCGGCCGCGTGCCGGTGACGTGCGATCCATCATGCGGGACTGGCAATCTGCTTGTTGCAGCGGCGGAGCGATTGATGCAGCGGGGTCATCGACCAGTGGCGATTGCAAAGTGTCTGCGAGGAGTTGAAATTGATCCGGCTGCAATTGAGATTGCTCGAATGAGATTGGCCGCGGTGTTGGGCGGCGGGCGCACTGTGGAAAGATTGGTGCGAAAGGGTTTGCGGTGTGGTGATGCCACAAGGGTGCAACCCAGTTGGCTGGTGAGTGATGTCATGGTTGCCAATCCGCCGTTTCGAGGGCAATTAAAGCGAGGCACGGTGGTGGATCGCCTGACGGCGCAGCGATGGCGGAAACGATTCGGCGAAGAAGTGCGTGGATATGCCGATCCGGCTGCGGTGTTCTTGTTGCTGATTTCGCAAGCTCTCAAACCCAAAGGCCGTGCGTGCGTGATCTTGCCACGATCGATGCTGGCTTCGGCAAGCACGGAACCGATTCGCGAATCGGTGAGCCGGATTGCACGCTTGGAGGCAGTGTGGATGGACGACCGATTTGCCTTTGATGCAGGCACGCGAGTGTGCGCGGTAACGCTGGTACACAAAAGTGGCGGGGTCGATTCGCATGTGCGACCCTTGCGTGTGCTGGGCGAGGTTGAAGCGGTGCTTCCGTGGGCAAACTGGAAAGGTCGATGGAGCGCCGCGGCGGCGGCGAGCGCGGGAGTGCCGGCGCTGAATGTTCCGCATGCGGGTGTGGTGGGTGATATGGCCAGAGCGACGGCCGATTTTCGAGATCAGTATTACGGACTCAAGGGCGCGCTCTGTGATGATCGTCACGCCGGGCGTGGGCTGAATGCTTTGCGACCACGGACAGCGGCGATCGATCGCCGAGCCTCGCGCATGGATCGATTGCCGGTGCATACCACGGGATTGATCGGATGGAACCGATCTCATTGGGGAGAGCGGCCGGCTCGATTGCTTGGTCGAAAGTTTCAGCATCCGGCGGCGCGAGTGCCCGCGCTGTTGAGTCGGCCGCCGATGCGGGCGTGGCTTGGTGACATGCTTCACCCCAAAATTTTGCTGGCCACACAGACGCCTGTCATTGAAGCCGTTGTGGATGCACGCGGTGAAATGGCTGGAAGCGTTCCGGTGATTCGATTGTTGCCCACGGATGCCAAAGATGTGTGGTTGCTGGCGGCAGCGTTACTTGCACCGGCGACTTCGGCCATTGCGTGGTGGCGGCACGCCGGTGCGGGTCTGTCACCACGGGCGATCAAGTTGAGTGCCAAGCAAGTTGCCGATTTACCGCTTCCGCCTTGTCGAGCGGCGTGGATTCGCGCGGCGGCGTTCCTGAAGCAGGCGAGCGAAGCCCGCACGCAAAGTCAGTCGGCTCTCTGTCTTCAACGGTTCATGGATGCGGCTCACGCTGCGTACCAAGTTCCCTCGGCTCGACGCGGTGCGCTCTCTCGCTGGTGGCAGCCGCTTGCATGGGGTACCTTCGCGGGATGATTGAAGGGACGGCGGCCAGTTGGAGTAATGCGGCGCAGGCGGCAGGTGGAGTGGGGTCGTTCTTGCTTGGCATGAGCCTGATGACTGAATCGCTGCGGCGATTGAGCAGTGAAGCGTTACGAAGCATGCTGATGCGTAAAGTGGCTGGCCCCTGGACTGGGAGCGTGCTTGGCATGGGCATGACCGTTGCCATGCAAGCAAGCAGCGCCACCATTCTTGCCACGATGGGTTTTGCAGCGGCGGGCATGGTCACGCTGCCAACGGCGATCGGAGTCGTGGCCGGTGCAACCGTTGGAACCACAAGCACGTCATGGTTGGTGGCGCTCACGGGCGTTGGCAAGGCATGGTTTCCGTGGTTTATGCCGGTGCTGTTGGTGGGCGCGCTGGCACGATTGATTGGGCGAGGTCGGATCTTTGATTTTGGTGGATTCCTTGCAGGATTTGGCTTGTTGCTCGCTGGACTGAATCTGTTGCGACCGGTGACGGCGCCGTTGGTTGGCACGCTGGGTTTGATGGATCAATCTGGAACAACACTCACGTCTGAACTGGTGCTTCTGCTGGCTGGTGCGATTGGTGCCATGGTGATGCAGTCAAGTGCTGCGCCGATTGCGATTGCCATGAGCGCCTTGATTGATGGCGGAGTGAGTTTCCGCGCCGCGGCGCCCTTTGTCGTTGGAGCGAGTGTGGGCACCACCTCTACGGCACTCATGATTATTCCATTTGCGCGCGCCGCCGGTGCGCGTGTGGGTGTAGCGTGGATTTGTCTTGGTGTGCTCGCGGGGATCATGGCGTTGCCGCTGTTGCCAATACTTGAATCGCTTTCGCAGAACTGGATGGGTGGCAACGAACCGCTGGCTCTGGCGTTATTCCACACCAGCTTTACCGCGTGCGGCGCGGTGGTGGGCGCGGCCATTGCTCGCCCACTGGCTCGCCTTCTTGGCATGGTGGTTCCCGATCGAGGACCGGTGCTGCTTCGCAACATTGACGAAATTGGCGGCGGTGTTCCCTCTGTTGTATTGGAAGGCATGCGGCGAGGAGTGGCCGCGATGGGTGCGGTGGCCCTTCGAGCGGCCGAGTCTCGTATGCGTGGCGGTGCACAACCGCCGGCCGCCATTCTTGAAGACTTGCGAAATGCGGGTCGGTCGTTGCGGGTTGCGGCCACAACCGCGGGGACAGAAGGTTTGGACAGTCAGGACATGGAACGGCAAGTGGCCAGTTTGCAGGCTTTAGAACATGTGAAAGCCATTCGACGCATGTTGCAGCGAGACGATTTGAAGCCACCGCCCGATCCGCACAGCACGTTTTTAGATTTTATGGAGCGAGCCAGTGCGGGGGCCTTGGGTGCGGTGGCGTGGCTTGAGTCACCCAAAGGTGAAGCGCCCAGTGCGTCCATGCGCAAACTGGTTCGAGAAGCGGGGCGTCGCCGTCAAGCTGCTCGATTGAACACGTTGCAGGCAACCGGTGATGGAAAAGTGAGCGTGGAAAACGCTAAGGCGCATCTGGACGCCATGCGAGCCATTGACACTTTGGTGGAACACACGTGGAGATTGGTCAGCGATTTGGATGTGGCCATTACTGCACGCGACACCGATGATGACGCGGCCATTGCGGACGCAGCCATTGCGGACGAGACCAACTAGCAAAGGTCACTTCGCCGGCGTAACAACTCCGGCTGGTGGTGCATTGATGGATGGTGCACCGATTGGTGTTTCGGTCACTGCGGGCGTGTGAACGGCTGAGATCTCTGCTTCTGTTTCAGGAAATTCAGTCACGGCGGCAATGATTCCATCGCCGATGCCAAGCAGTGCCCAACCTGCAATCAGTCCAGCGCAGACGGCTTCCTTTGAATCCACCCACAAACTGTGGCCAAATTCACCAATCCGCGTGAGATACTTGCGTTCCATTGCGGTAAACAATGCGGCGCCCAGCCACATCATGATGGTGCTTTCGGGCGGCAACACCACGCCAAGACCAATGCCCACAGCGGAAAGCGGAAAGCGACCCTTGCGTGCGATGCGAGCAATTTCTAGAACCAATGCCAAGATTGCACCCGCAAGCATGGCCCACGCTGCCGAGACCGGCAGCACGCCCCACAATTTTGCAATGCCGTCCGCGCCGGTTTGCACCAATGCGGCACCCTGATTGCTTCGACCCATGCCGTCGATCACTTTGCTAATGGCCGCCCATTGAATAGCGCCGGGCACGGCCCATGCTTCGGTGATCGTGCTCTCGATCGACACGCCGCCATCGGGTTTCCATTTGTTCATGAAAAGCAAAAAGTAAAGTGGCGTGCTGGCGAGTGCGCCCGCCACAATTCCGATGCAGTGACCCCACGCTTGTTGCCTCGGTTTGGCGCCAAGCATGTAGCCGGGTTTGATGTCCATCAAAAGATTGCTGGCGTTGCTGGCCACTTCGGTGGTCACGCCTGCGGTCATGAGATTGGTGCCAGGATTGGTGGGTTGCAACGCTCCGAACGTGAATTGCGTGATTTTGGAAAGGCTGCCCGTTGGTGTGGTGCTGGTGAGTGCCGTGGCATTGGCGGCGATGAGCGTGAGCACAATAATGAGCGGAATGGACAGGGCACCCAACCACGGATTGACACCGAACCACATCCAGTTGAGCCAAATGATGATGGCTGAGAAAATGGGAATGCCGATGAAACTCCATTTCAGTGGCAACTCAATGTCGCGAAGGCAATCGGCGGACGCGTTCTTGCGATTGAACAGGCCTGTGAACGCGCTAACGAGCACGCGCGGATTGGCAAACAGGCCCACCATGCTGGCCACCACCATCATGGAGACGCCCCACCACAAGCACCAGGTGTTGGTGAGTTGCGGGCGACCAAAGATGGCCGCCGCCATGTCGTAGGTTCCATCGGCCTGCACGATCTTGGACCAGTTCTTGGGAATAATTTCGCCCGCTCGAATCATGAGTGGCGCGATCACCAGAAAGTTGGCAATCAATCCCACCATCAAACTGTTGGCAATGCGCATGCCCATCAAACCACCCGCGCCGATCATGGAGAGATCAAAGGCCAGCGTGACACCGAGTTGTTCAAAGGTGGCTCCAAACGATTTGGGTGTGGGAACTTTTCCAGCCGCCGCAAGGTTGTAGTACCACTCGTCGAGGCGTTCTGGAATTTTCCAGAGAGATTCCTTGGCGTGATGCAGACCCAGCACGCTAATCTGCAGCACGGCCATGTAACCGGTGGCCACCAGCAGTTGCAGCACAGCACCAAGGCCCGCAGCCCATGCCAGCGCCTTGGCTTTGAATAGCCCAGCATCCACGCCGCTTGCCAGTGATGCGTGAGCCGGAACTTCAATCGGCATTCCGTCCCGCATGTGCAATGTGCCGCCTCGCGGCGCATGTGGATAGAGCGAATCCAGCACCACACCGGCGGCGCGACCTTCGGGAAATGGTTGCTGCTCATCATTAATAAAGCGGCGCTTCATGGGGAACGCAACCAGCACACCAAGAATGCTTGCCAGAATGTTCCACAGAAGCATTTGGTGCCAGAGCATGGGTGTGTTGGTGACAAACATGTAGGCCATCAGCGCCGAGATGAGCGGGCCGGTCATGTATCCGGCAGCGGTGGCAATGCTTTGCACGGCATTGTTTTCAAGGATCGTGAGGTCCTTGGCAAATTGCATGCGCGACATGGCTCGAAAGATCACAAAACTTAAAATCACGCTGGTCACGCCCACACCAAGCGTCCATCCGGTTTTGGCACCGATGTACAAGTTGGTGGCGCTCAGCACGCCGCCGACTAAAAACCCGGTGATGGCCGAGCGAAGCGTGAGTTGCGGCATGTTGCCGCGATAAACATTTTCAAGCCACCAGCGATCCTTCTGCTCACGCGTCCAGGTGCGGATTTGCTCGTCGGAAAGATGTTCAATGGCCATAGAGGCAGAAAGATAGAGACTCAGCCGGCAGAGCGTTGGATTTTAGGGAACCCACCACGCCACTTCGGAAACAGTGGGGGCGGGTTCCTGACTGCCGCCTGCAAGTCGATCGATCCATGCGGCACAACCATAGATAGAGCGTGCAATGGATTGCTGGATTTCCTGTGCTCGCTGTTGCGTGCAGCGTTCGGGGGCAAGTTCGGCCTGCAAGACCGGCCATCGCTCGATCAATCGTTGCGGCAGCCAGCATCCTTGCTCACGCATGACCGGAGTGGACATGGGGTCGAAACCAACTTGCACCGTAACGGTTGCTGTGCTGTCGGTTCGACCCGTGACTCGCACATGCAAAGCAGGCGAGGTCATTGGATCCAATTTCCAAATTGGTGAAACGCATCCTGGAAGCCACACGGCAAGAGGCATGTGACGAAGTGCCGAGCCGTAGGCCCGCTCGCCATCGCTTGATGGTTTCCATTCCCATGCAGCGGGTAGACCCCATTGCGAGACTTGAAGCCACGGGCAGTCCTTGAAATTTAAAATGCCCTGTGCCACCACCGCAAGATCACCCGGCGTTGCATGATCCGAAAGAAGTTGACGGGCAATGTGAAGTGCGTAGTGAGAGGCGGCTGCTTTTGAGAGTGCAGCGTGCAGCGAATCAATCGCCGCAAGCGTGTCGGCCGCTTCGGCCGCGGTGTCATGTGAACGGAGTTCAGTCAGGGCAAGGTCGATGCTGTGTTGCCACTGGGGCGGAAGCGTGGAAAGAAATGTGCCTGTTTCTCCGCGAAGCACCGCCGAAAGAAGCGTGTGCGTGCGTTGCGATGGATCGTTGTTGGCAAGGCGGTAGCCGATCACCAACAAGGTCACGATTGAAACAATCAGAAGTGCAGCCAGCACAGGCGTCCACTTTTTAGCGGGGGGAATGCGGCCGGTACTTCGCATGCGGCGGTCGGTGTCACGCACGAAATCGGAATAGGTTTCGTGTTGCATGTCGGGCGCGGCCAGCATCCATCGATGGATGGTGGCCCAGTCACTGGGCGCCAGCGGCGATAGCGAGGCAAGTGTTTCGTCCACCGCTTCAAGATCCGCTCGTCGCGCCGCAGCAACCACCGCAAGCATTCGTAATTCACGCACGGGTGCTTCACCAAGTCGATCCAGAGAAAGAATGGACTGCACTTCATTCTCAAAAGTTGTGGCGTCACCGCCAATCGCAATCTGGCGGGCTCGCTCCATCGCTGCTTCAATCACCAAACTGGTCATGGAATGGGTCCCTGCGCCGTTTGTCGTTGAGCCAGTCGATCCAGTTCCCGAACCAAACCCGATGCATTGGGTGTTTGCCGAATCGCGTCGCTTAGAAACCCGGCGGCTTGCATGGTGGCCGCCTCAAGCGGAAGTTGTTTGCGGGTGGTATCCGAAGCGGCGTACCAATTCAAGAATGGAATCGCCCGCGGCCACTGCGGAAGTTTTTGGGCTGCAAATTTTGATTGCAAAGCGGTCCACTCTGGCGAAGCCTTCAGGGCGTCTGGGATTTTGAGTTCAAGTTCGCCCAGTCGAGTGGCCATGCACGACTGTTTGAATCGAGTCATGAACACTGCGATTTGTTTCATGACCGCGATGGGAAGAATCGGATCCGATGCGATATGCAACTTTAGGTCTTCGGCGATGCCAGGTTGTGTTGTCTTTGTGGTGTCAAAGTTGAAGACGCGAGGCAGCGGTTTATTTTGTTCTGCCAAAATCTTTGCCGCCTTGGCAGTCTCGGTGGATTGGTCCAACAGTTGTTGGCCGATCGAGACGGCCTCCATTGCACTGGGGGTAGCACTTGCAATCAGAGCATCAAGCCGAGTTCCAAGTTCCATGGTGGTGTGAAGGGCCAGCGTCTCGTCGTCCCACGGAGCCGTGCCAGGTTGAACTGGTGGAATATTGGGCGGTGGATTTGGTGCAGAGTTAGGTGGAGAGTTTGGTGACGAATCAGGTTGCGGAGTCTGCGGAGATGCAGGATCCATCGAGGGAACCCCGGCCGGCGTGTCCATGGGCGCCGAGTTCGGAGCGTCCGCGGGCGTTGCTGGCGGCGCTGCCATGTTGAGCGATTCAGATTGTTGCGGTGCGTTTGGATCACCCTCACCGCTTCCAAAGGCTCGCGAGTCACCGGAACTTCCCTCGAATGCTGGCTGCGAAGGCGAACCGGGAGCGTCTGCACTTCCAGAGGAAGTTGACTGCGAAGGCGAACCGGGAGCGTCTGCACCTCCAGAGGAAGTTGACTGCGAAGGCGAACCGGGAGCGTCTGCACTTCCAGAGGAAGTGCCAGCGCTCCCGTCTATTACACGCTTGATATTCCTCGCATCGATTGGTCTTGCAGTGCGCGAGTTGTAAAACGTGATCGAGGCAATGCCTGCGATTACCACAATACTTGTCACGGCCGCAATGCGTTTCCATGACCGCCACCACGGAAGATGTGTGACAAGCGGTGCGGGTTGGGCCGTGACACGCGGCGCACGAAAGTCGGTGCCAAGTTGGTCCACCAAATCCTTATGCCGCCATGCGCCGGCGGTTGGTGCCTTGAAAATATTTCGATGCCCACCCTCTGTTCGCAGCGTGGCGATCCACACGCCAGTTGGAACGGCCCACAATCCGATGCCCCAGCCGTAACCAAGAATCTGATTCTCACTGAGGAGCGACGGAAGTTTGAGAATGGCTTCGTTCCAGCGATCTTCTGCGGGCAGGGCGGCGCAGCGGCCGACTTGCTGGGCAGCGAGCAGCGCATCAAAGGCGCGGCGATGCAATTCCGTGGCGCGCGGCAGCAGATCGGTTGCACCGTGAGGATGCATGGTGGCCACATCGCCACACGCGAAGGCCTCTCGATTCCACAGAGTGGGTTTCTGCAAGGTGGCGGCCAATTCACTGTGGGAAAGTTCGAGCCACTGCGCACTCGAAAGCAAAATGGTGCGGCGTTCCACCGTTTGTCTTCCGGCAATGTCGGTGGGACCCGCAAACAATCTGGTGATCGCATATCGACCGCTGGGAAGCAATCGTCCAGCCATGCACAGCGAGTGTTGCAGAACTTCAAATTCGGTTCCGCTTTTGGGTGACCCGAATCCGAGCGAGCCAAGCGCGGCATCTTCCGCTTCCGTCACCCCCTCCGATTTGGCCAGCGTTCGATAGCCGTCGACCGAACCAAAGAGATGCGTCAGCACCTGCATTAGTTCGAACTCTTCACAATGAACCATGTCACGATGCCAACCAACACAACGCCCACCACCAGAAGCGTGTTGACCGTGAGCCAGAAGCGATCGTTGGTTCGTTCTTCGATCACCGCGCGAACTTCTTCACGTTGCACGCGATCCTTGAAGGCCGTCATCGCCCGGTTTCGGTTTTCGGCATGTCGTTGTGCAAAGACTCGCTGCATGCAGAATTCCACCGGACCCGTGAGGCCCCGTGGCGGCCGACCGAGTTCGGGAAGTGGTTGGCCATTTGAACCTCTGCGAACCCGCACCGCGCAGACACCAAAGATTCGAATGCGAGGAACGGTGCGAATCAGGTTGCCGCAGAACTTCAAGGCAAACCCTCGCAACTTGCCGTGCTGACGAAGCAGGGCGGCGTTCTCGTCGATCTTGGTCAGCACCAGCGCGATCGGAACATCCATGCCGCCAGGAAGACTTCGCAGGTAACGCATCGCCTGCACCATGCCAAAGTCATCGTCGGCCGCCTCGCCCAAGCGACCGGTGGCCAACACCTTTGGATCAATCAGTAGCAGCATCGCGGAGGCTCGCCGCACATGGTCAATGAGTTCGCGCGTGTCCTCATCTTCGACCTGCTGCACAAAGGCGCGACGAAAAACTTCACCCGGATAATCCAAACTCACCATGGTCAGGTTTCGGCCTTTCCATGTGATCTGCAAATCCAAATAACTATTGGCTTCGGTGGCGGGTGGCCAGCGGTGATGCTCCTGCATTTCCTCGACCACATTGAGCAGTGCTAAATGCGTGCGGCCATCATGGGCCTCGATGCGAAGCGGCCCCTCCTGATTCCAGCACTGTTCATAGAGGCGGGCCAGATAAATGGTCTTGCCCGCGCGCGTGCGACCAAGCACCACAATCCGATCTCGCTGCGGCGGCGTGTCCATAACCGCCATGGGATGGGGGGCAGAATCCTCCGCCGAAGGAATTTCCTCCGATGGGGTGTCGCCTAAATCGAGTTCTTCATCCTCATCGATGTGAAACTCGTCGTCAGGTGAAGTGGGTTGTGAGGAAGGCGTTGGCATGTCCATCACGAGGCGGCACGATCGAGAACCGGACGAAATCTGGTTATGCTTCGAGTGTATCGGAGGCGTTTGGGCTTCCATGAACGCATGAGTCAATCTCCCTGGAATCAGAGCAACCCCGCGAAATCACCAGCGGATCTTCCTCGCACCGTTGCGGGACCAGTGATTGCGTTGGTGGTTGTTCTTTCGGCGTTGGTCGCGGGCGGGTTGGCATGGTGGCTTCAGTCGGCTCGCGTTGAAGCCAAGGAGCGAGAGCGCGCCGAAGCCGCCACGGAATTGGCGGCGCTCAGTACGCGCGTTCAGAAAGCGGAGAGCGAAGCGGCCGAGGGAGTTCTTCGCGTGAAGCAAGCCGAAGCGGCGGCCCAAGCCAGCAACAAGGAAGCAGCGGATGGGATAACACAGTTGGATACGGTTCGCCGCGAGAGCACTGCCGTTCGAACCGAACGGGATCAAGTGCGATCACAGTTCACCGTAATGCAAAACGAATTTGATCGAATGAAAGCCGCCGATCTTGATCCGGGTGTTCTGTCGGTGATGGATCTCTCCAAGGTTTTTGCCGCAACCACGCAAGTTCGAGGCGTGGTGGATGTGCAGGTGACGGGGTCTGCAGTTGCGGGGTTTGATCAAACCGCCGTGACTGGAATGCTGCAGGAGGCACTTCAAGCAGAGGGTCTTGCCGTTGGTGCGCAGAGCCCATTTAAGGTTGCAGTGTTTGTTTCGTTAGGCAAAGAACAGCCAAGACGCTCCCTTGGAGTGATGGTGCTGTTGCTGCGAAGCATGAAAGTGCCCGGCGAACTCGGAAGCCGGGAAGTTGCCGTGTGGGGTCAACAGCGAACCAGCGCGGTTTCGGATGCCGAGGCAACGGGACAAGTGAAAGGATTGCTTGGCGAACTCTCCAAGCAACTTTCCATCAGCGTTGGCGTGAAGCAACGAGCCACGGTTCCAGCAGCCACGCCACCTGTCGCGCCGCCTGCAAGTGAACCACCGGTTACCGCGCCACCTGCAAGTGAGCCGCCAGTTGAGTCACCTCCGGTTGAATCGCCTCCGGTGAATGCGCCCTCAGTTGATGCAAATTCGGTTGATACGTCCCCGAATGCACACTGAAGAAAGTCCGAGTCGTTCCAAAGTCCGGTGGGTCGTGGTGGTCGCGGCCTTAGGGTATTTCGTGGACATATTTGATCTGCTTCTTTTTGCGTTGCTGCGAAAGAAGAGTTTGACTGATGTGCTTGCTTCGCAACTCGCGGCCACTCCGCAGGCGGAACATGATCTTGTTCTCAAGGACTGGGGTCTGTGGCTGGACAACACGCTGCAGATGACCGGTCTGATGGTGGGCGGAATTTTGTGGGGCGTTCTGGGAGACCGGCTTGGTCGCATCACGGTTCTCTTTGGAAGCATTCTGACCTATTCCGTTGCCAATCTTCTCAATGCTGTGATTACGGATGTGGAGGTCAACAGCATGTTCGGCTTTCTGCATTCGTTTGGACTCGGTAGCGCGATTCGGCAATACGAAGTGCTGCGATTTCTTGCGGGCATTGGATTGGCCGGTGAACTTGGAGCTGGCATCACGCTGGTGGCCGAGATCACGCGACGCGAAGGTCGAGGCACCGCCACCACCATCGTTGCAACGGTCGGAATTCTTGGCGCTGTGGTGGCCTATTTCGTGACGAAAGCATTTTCGTGGCGAGAAGCATTTGCCATTGGTGGGGCACTCGGCCTTGCGCTGTTGGTGCTTCGCATTCGAGTGGTTGAAAGCGGTATGTGGAATCACATTCGCAAACATGGTCACCGCGGTGCAATCTGGATGCTGCTGTGGCCGCCTCGGCGACTGGTGCGGTATCTGTGTGTGGTGTTCATTGCCGTTCCGATCTGGTTTGCGGTTGGAACGCTGGTGAAGTACGGAGATGTGATTGGTGCCAGTCTTGGGTTACCCGCAGCAGAAAAACCCGATCCGGGACAAGCGATCATGTGGTGTTATGTGGGACTGGCGATCGGTGATCTGAGCAGTGGGTTGTTGAGTCAATGGCTTCGCAGTCGACGCAAGTCGGTGTTTATTTTTCAATGCATTACGGTCGCGGCAATTTGTGCTTACTTCTTGGTGGGGCCGCGTTCGCAGGCATGGTTCTATGCGTCGTGCGGGGTGCTTGGACTTGGTTGCGGATACTGGGCGGTGTTTGCAACCACCGCTGCCGAACAGTTTGGCACCAATGTGCGAGCGACTGCGGCGACCACCGCGCCGAACCTTGTTCGATGGAGTGCCGCGGCCTCAGCGGGCTTATGGGTGATGATGGAGCGGTGGCTCATGGAATGGCCAACGCAAACGCCTCGAAGTGCAGAGGCGATTGCCGCCATTCCGTGGCAGGCAGCGGCGTTGACGGGTGCCATCGTGATGGTGATTTCCATGCTGGCGCTGCTTGGACTTCGCGAAACGTATGGGGTGGATTTGGACTTTGAGGAGGTGTAAGGGGTGATTTGGCCGGTGTTTTTGGCGGTGATTACAGAAATTTGGGCTTCCATGCAACTTTCTTTAAGCAGAACCGGATAAGACGTGCGTTCTTGGGGTTTTCAAGGGAAGCAATCGCTCGAAAGACGATTGCCAAAATGAGGGGAAAAGAAATGAAATTTCGAATGCTCGTGGTGGTGGGGTGTGTCTTTACATTCTGTGGCGATGCGTGGTCCGGTGTTGGTGCTCGCAGGGGGATTTCGGACTCCGGATCGGTTGTCATCGTGGGCGGAGGTGGAACTTCGATTGGGACGGGCAGTCTTGTTCGCTCGGTGAATCAGACGACCGACGAAGACCTTTCGAATGGTGGCTCAACAGGCTCAACTCCGCCAACCACCACGTGCGATTTCATTGGGTTTCCGCACCTTGATCCGGTCAACGGCGCGTACGGAAATGGAACGAGCGGTTCGGGTGTTCAGAGGCAAAACTTTTTTACTGTTTTTCAGGGCGCCCTTATTTTGAACTCGTGGTACGGCTCAGGGGCTCCCTCTGCGTCGATCGCCTATGCCCCGCAGGGCACGATGCTGCTCAAGAGCAGTTACGCGGGTCTCACGTCAAACGGAATGCAGTTTTACGCTTGCTCCACGGTACCGGTCACGGTCACCACCTGATGGATCGGCGGATGGAACGGGTACTCCGCTTCAAACTTTCAACATTCCAGCGAATGTGGCCCTGAACGGAACCTATTCAACATGGACCCTTCGGCAATTTAGTTTTTCGCAACCCGCACAGTCAATCAAGTTGAGCGGTACTGGAAATAAGTGGGGTATCGATGATCTAACCTCGAATTTTCTTGGTTGCCCGGCTCCCGGCCCAACTGGGTCAGACTGCAATCAGAATGGGTTCGATGATGCGTGCGAAATCTCAAATGGCTTTGCATTAGATTGCAACGGAAATGGCGTTCCAGATTCATGTGACGTGTCCGGGCAGCAGGCCTACACCTCGATTTCGTTTGAGGAGTTTCGCGGGGCTGCTTCAACTGTCATCACTGACCAGTACCCTGGGTTGGTTTTCGAGCCAGGGCCTAACGGAAGCAAGTGGGCGGCCAATGATGTCACTGTTAGACCAAGTAACGCTGTTGGATGGGACTGCGAAACGGAGACTGCGACGGGTCTCCAGACCAATTACCCAAATTATTGGCTCTGCGGGCAAGTTTGGTGCGCCACCGAAAATCCTTATACCGGATCTGGGACGATCCGCCTCACTGGTAATGGGGCGAGTTTCTTTCAACTTCGGTATTGCGCGGGATCGGATCTCTACCTGATCGCATACGACTCAGGCGGGACTCAAATAGATATCGATGTAAAACCGAAAAATCGTCGATTGACCGATGGGAATTACTCGGGACCTGGGACGCTACGTGTTGAAGCGCCTGCGGGAAAGCGAATCGCTTCTGTTATGGTCCATGACTCAGGGAACCAGTGGTTGATCGACGGAATCTCGACGGATGTGGGAGTGATCGCGCCGCTGCCGGATTGCAATACCAACGGCATTCCAGACTCATGCGAACTAGCTGATGGTTCTGCCGTGGATCAAAACGGAAACGGCGTTCCGGATTCGTGTGATCCATATCCAGTGCTTCGCCTGACAACCAACGCTTCTGCTTGCAATGCGGTTGGAAGCACAGTGACCGTTGATGCAACCTTAAGCGGCGTGTTGAACAATGTAGTGGCTGGTCAAATGCTGTTGGCGTGGGATGTTTCCAAGTTGAGTTTTGCCGCCGTATTGCCAGGGGATGCTCCATATACCACTGCGTATGCATTGAACGAACAAGCTGGAACCATCATGATTCTGGCGTCCACAAGC
>CAMBXO010000017.1 GCA_945871915.1 Singulisphaera sp. GP187 | reverse complement strand
TGACCCCAAGGGGATTCGAACCCCTGTCCCCACCATGAAAAGGTGGTGTCCTAGACCGGGCTAGACGATGGGGCCGGTCAAGCGAGCGTGGGAGCATACGCAATGCTGCCGTCGCAAGCCAATGCAGGCAACAACGAACCGAAATGGCTCGATTGCGGATCGGCCACATGACCTCAAAGCAAGCCTTCGAAAAGTGAAAGTGACCCCAAGGGGATTTGAACCCCTGTCCCATCCGTGAGAGGGATGTGTCCTAGACCGGGCTAGACGATGGGGCCAGGAAAACCAAGCATAGCCGATCCCGCCGCAGTCTCAACACGCTACCGTTCTGCCATGCGGACGCTGATCCTGTGCCCAACGCAATTTGAGGCGGCCCATCTTCGCAGCGTGGCCAAAACGCATTCGGCCGGATTGCATGTCATCGGCCTTGGCACCGCGTGTGAACAATCGATTCGATCGCTGGCCGTTCAATCACCCTCGCCATGCCGAGTCATCCTTGCGGGAACAGCTGGGGCCCTTGGATCACATGCTCAATTGGGCCACGCATTTATTGCTGAACGCGTTGTCGATGAATTCGGAGTGGTTCATGGTTCGAAACTCACTCATGAACTTCCGCACCTTCCGCTGTGCTGCTCGAAAGAAGTTGTGGCCAGCCACTCCGCACGCGTTGAACTTGCCGCCCGCACCGGTGCTGCCATGGTGGACATGGAATCCGGCCCATTTGTTCGGGTGGCCATCGAAATGGGATGGCACTGGTGCGTGCTGCGAGGGATCAGCGACGACGCCACAACGGAAATTCCGGCGGAGGTGATTCGATGGGTGCATCCCGATGGGCGGACGAACCACTTCAGGTTCGCAGTTGATATGGTTCGCAAACCGTCACGCCTTCCTGCCGTGGTCACCATGGTCCGCAACGCCAACGCCGCCATGCGAAGCGTTGCCACCAAACTGAACACCTTGGTACAACGAATGCCGTCATGAGCCGCCCAATCACACTGATTTATGGTGGAAGTTTCGATCCGCCGCATGTCATGCATGGGCGCATGGCCTCGGTCGCGGCCGATTCAATCGGCGCAACAACGATTGTGATCATTCCAACGGGCGTCAATCCGCAACGCACTCAGGCACCGCCATCTCCTGCTGTTCACCGCCTGGCAATGGTTCGACTTGCCTTTGCGAATGAATCGCGAGCCGTGATCGACGACCGCGAAACTTTGCGCGAAGGCAAGAGTTACACCGTTGACACGCTTGAGGAACTTGCTCGTGAACGCCCGAATGAAACACTTCGCCTGTTGCTCGGCGGAGATCAAGCACTCAATTTCCAGTCCTGGCGAAATCCGGAACGCATCATTGAACTTGCAGAGCCGGTCGTTGTTCCTCGGCCACCCATGGATGCGGCCGCTTTGATGAACGCATTGGAAAAACGCTACGGAGTTCACGCACACGCGTGGATTGGACGCGTGCTGAAAGTTGCACCCGTTGATCTCAGCAGCACTTCGCTTCGAGCCACGCTTGCCCAAGGGGTACACCCAGAACCCGCGGCGATTCTTCCCTCCGTGGCCGCCTACGCGCTTCAGCACAAGCTCTACCAACCGTTGGCGTAACTCACCACGGTTCTTCGAAGACCAGATGCACGCCGGGGCCGCGCCCACGAATCGGAAGATCTGAAAGTTCTTCTGGGCGTTCATCAAAGGCCACTCGATCAAGCGTGTAAAACGCCTGAAATTCCCAGCGACCCTCCTGATCCATTCGATGAGCCGCAAGGGATTCCACTTCGATCACGCTGCCCGCCGTCAACCACATCGTGACATAGGCGCCACCATGCTCCGCTCCGCCGGCTTCACGGCAGAGCGCAATGCCGTACCACAGCGTGTTGCCGAGTTCCCGTCCGCCCTCATCCAGATTGCCTTGCGGATCCACATCCAATTGCAAGTCCCATCGCTCGCGTAACTGCAATAGGACTTCATCGAGGTCCGGGCTTTCTTCATCCTCGATCTGCAAAACCTCGCGAACCTGTGAGGGCGGCCCCTCCTCTTCAAGATCGTCGGGCCACGTCTCCGCAACTTCTCGCAAGGCGTGGCGCCGCAACATGGTTTCCACCTGCCCCCGCATTTCATCGGGCACATGAATCAGGAGACCCTTCCAACTATCCAAGAACACTTCCACGCATGGGTCATCGGTATTGGCTCCCACACCAATGCTTGCATCTTCAAGAATGACGGGCTCAAAGGCCTCCCACGTTTCCAGAAAATCCTCGACCGGAATCGGTTGCCTTGCAAGAAACACATCCATACTGCGGTAGGCATCACGGCTTCCTACCTCGACGATCGGTGAGACTTCGGTAGACAACAGACCGAACGCCTCTCGCACCAATCGAGCCATGCGATCGTGGCTTGCCACAACATGAAAACTCCAGCCATCTGGCTCGCCGTCTTCGCCCTCATGAAACTCCAGCGTGTAACCCTGATTGGGCGCCAGCAAATTCAGTGGCTCGATGCCAAGCGGAAGCGCAAACGATCCAATGACCGCACGCGTGAGATCCGTTCGTAGTTTGTAGAGACGCATGGGTCGGGAAATCCGGCAGGTGATGGTAGCCGGAGGCTGATCGAAACCCTAACCCACCCATTCCGTCTTCGAGCGGCCATCCACAACCGCGTGGATCATTCGCCCAGATAGGCATCCTGCACACGCTTGTCGGCGAGCAGTTGGGCACCGGTTCCACTGAGTGTGATTCGACCCGTTTCAAGGACATATCCGCGATCAGCGAGTTTCAAGGCGGCGTTAGCATTTTGCTCCACCAGCAAAATAGTCATGCCTTCGCTGCGAAGTTGTTTGATCGCTGCAAAAATGCGAGCCACCAGAATCGGCGCAATGCCCATACTTGGCTCGTCCATCATCAGCAACCGCGGACTGCTCATCAACGCTCGACCAATCGCAAGCATTTGCTGCTCGCCACCGGAAAGCGTGCCCCCCATTTGCTTGGCGCGAGTGTGCAGAATCGGAAAGAGTTCGTGCACATGTGCAAGATCCTTTGCAATCGCCGCCACATCATTGCGGCGATACGCGCCCATTTCCAGATTTTCTCGCACGGTCAGTCGTGGAAAAATCCGGCGTCCCTCTGGAACATGCGACACACCTCGTGCAACCACCTCGTGGGGCGGCAGGCTGTGCAGGTCGATTCCTTCAAACGTGAGCGACTGAGAACGACTTCCATGAATACGAGAGATGCATCGCAACATGGTGCTCTTGCCCGCTCCATTGGCGCCAATCAGGCTGACGATTTCGCCGCGATGCACTTCAAGGGTCACCTCATGCAGCACCTCCACGGGACCATATCCCGCGTTCATGCCTTGAACATTCAACATGCGGCCTTCACTCAATCGATTTCATCCTTGCCGAGGTAGGCCTCAATACAGGCGGGATCATTTCGAATGTGGTCAGGTGTTCCTTGGGCGATGCGCTTGCCAAAGTTCAACACACAAATGCGATCACTCACCCCCATGACCACTCGCATGTGGTGCTCGATCAGAAGCACCGTCACGCCGCGTTGACGAATTCGTCGAATGAGTTCCATCAGCGAAACAGTTTCGGTTGGGTTCATTCCAGCGGCGGGCTCATCCAGTAGCAAGAGTTGTGGCTGGCTCGCCAGCGCGCGAGCAATCTCCAGCCGCCGCTGCATTCCATAGGAAAGATTGCGAGCAGCCTCGGACGCGTGCTGGCGAAGACCGACGAATTCCAAGAGTTCCATGGCGCAACCTTCCGACTGTGTGTGTTCGCGCCTGTACGCAGGAAGCCGCAAGAGATTGGTGAAGAATCCGCACCTCAGTTTGCTGTCCATGCCAACCAGCACATTGCCCAGCACGCTCAACTCGCCAAAGAGTCGAATGTTTTGAAAGGTTCGTGCGATGCCCGCGCGAGCGACCACATCTGGAGCACGCCTCGCTCGCTGCCAGAGAATCCAATGGCCACAGCCGCTGACCACTGCCACGATCGCGGCAAGCAACCACGTCCACGCAAAGCCTGCATCCTGCAGTGTTGGCACGATGGCCGCACATGCCTTGGACCATTCAAAGGGCTCGCGATAGACATAGTTGGCAACGATCGCCGCGGTCCAAAGAGAAATGGAGTTGAAGACGATCATCGCTCCAAATCCTCTTCCCAGAGAGGCACCGATCACGCGGCACGCAACGGACCATGTGAATGGCTTTCGAATGACCGATCCGTGAAACCTGACTTCGCCAGAGGTGGGTTGATACACACCAGAAATCGCGTTGAACAGCGTGGTCTTGCCCGCACCGTTTGGGCCGATGACCGCAAAGATCTCGCCTGCATTCACCTGAAACGAAACATCCTCATTGGCCACCAGTCCACCGAAACGCATCGTGACTCGATCGACTTCGAGTAATGGTGCGGCAATCATGTGGAGCCTCCGGGTGCAATGGCCTTTCGTTCAAGCCGTGCCGGAAGCAAGCCCTCTGGACGCACACGCATCATCACCACCAGCACCGCACCAAAGACAAGGTATTTCCAGTTGTTTGGGCTTCCAAGAACATTGCCTGAATTGACCCATCCATGTTGCTGCAACCAACTGGCCATTTTGGGAAGGGCAATGTTTGCGGCACCGATCATGGCGACGGATCCCACCAAGACGCCGTTGATCGAACCGATGCCACCGACAATCACAATGCATAACGCGAGAACACTCACCTGAAAGTCGTAATTTCCAGGCTCGCCAGTCGAGGCGTAGAGGCTGGACCACAGACCACCTGCGATCGCGGCCAGCGCAGCTCCTGTTGCGAAAGCCACCAACTTTACGGGAACCGGAGCAATACCCATGCAACTGGCGGCAAGTTGATCTTCTCGCACCGCAAGCCAACCGCGACCTGTTCGACTTCGCTCTAAGTTTCGACAGGCCACGACTGCAACCAGAGTGATCGCAAGAAAGAGCCAATACCACGGCCGTTCTCCCGAACCAAATTCCTGCCAACCAAATCCATTCTCACCCCACCACGGAAGACTCGGCGGCGGAAGTGGATTGATTCCTTGCGTGCCCTTGGTAATCGCGTCGAGGTTTTTCAGAACATCTTGCACGATCTCGCCGAATCCAAGCGTGACGATTGCGAGGTAATCACCGCGTAGTCCAAGTGTTGGTGCGCCTAATAAAAATCCCGCAATGGCTCCGATGGCGGCCGTCACGGCGAGGGCCGACCAGAAGCCAAGTTGAAACGGGTAAATGTCGCAGGAGGAAATCGCAAACGCATAGGCACCGATCGCCATAAACGCCGCCATGCCCAGATGCAAGAGCCCGGTGAATCCGGTGACAATGTTGAGCCCAAGCCCAAGCAATGCAAACACCATCACGCCTCGCATGGGGTCCATCAATCCCAAGTTGAGCGGATCGTCAAGAAGCCCCACCGCTACCGCTGCGGCAAGCAACCAAAGGGCCGGACTTCGCCATTGTGGTGAAACAACCATCAGACCTTGTCCCTAAGTTTGGCGCCAAGCAGACCGCTGGGGCGAAAAACAAGCGTCAGAATCAGAATCCCGAACACAACAGAATTGGTCCATCTTGCTTCGATGTAGCCATCACTCAAGGCGCGAGCGACGCCGATGAGCAATCCTCCGACAACGGCTCCCGGCATGCTGCCGATTCCGCCAAGCACCGCCGCAGTAAACGCATCCATGCCTGTTCGATAGCCCATCTGGAAACTGATGGTGTTGTTGTAGAGCGCGTAAATCACGCTGGCAAAACCGCCGATGGCACCGCCGATGAGAAAAGTTGCGCCGATCACGCGGTCCACATCGATTCCCATAAGCGAAGCGGCCGTTGGGTTTTGCGCAACGGCCCGCATCGCTTTGCCCAAACGCGTGAAGCGAATCAGCATGGTCAACGCCACCATCAGCGGCAGCGTGACACACACCACCAGCAGATCGCTCATGGTGAAACTCATCTTGGCGGTCGCACCGAGCAGATTCTCGTCAGACACGAGAGCCGGAAAATCTTTCGGAGCGGCAGCGGCAACACCGCCACCAAACACCTCCATCGGAATTCCGCCCCAGAACAGAGCGACATTCACCAAAATAAAACTGCAGCCAATCGCGCTCACCAGCAGCGTTAACTTCGGCGCCTGTCGAAGCGGCCGATAGAACACTCGGTCGATCACCCAATTCAGCGAGGCGCAAAAGAGGGCGCAACTCACCAAGAGCAAGACAACACCGCCCACTCCGGGCAAGCCGGTCCACGCGTCCATCCCCAGCAACCCAACCAGTGTGAGAGCCAGAAAAGACCCAAGCGTGCATAAATCACCGTGTGCAAAGTTGATCAACTCGATGATGCCGTAAACCATGGTGTAACCAATCGCAATCAGCGCGATGATCATTCCATTGGAAAGACCCGTGGTCAGTTGTTGCATGAAGACATCCACCCACATGGATGGCTGCGATTCCATCGCCATGGCGGCGAGCACGGGCGAGCCAAAGGCACTCAGTGGAACGAGTGTGGACACGGTTTCAACTGGTGCAGCGGGTCACTGCCCAAGCACCTTGGCAAATTTGAATTCGCCATTCTCCACGGTTTGACCGCTCAGAATTTTCGCGGTCGTGTCTCCGTTTTCGTCAAAGCTCCAACGGCCCAGCGCTCCATCAAAATCCTTGGTCGCCGCAACGGCAGCCAGAATGCCTGGGCGATCCTTGGTCTTGGCCCGCTTGATCGCGTCTAGTAAAACGCGAGCTGCTTCATATCCATACAAGGCGTACGCCTCTGGTTCCGTTCCATACTTGGAGACATAGGCCTTGCAGAATTCGGCGCCTCGACCCGTCAATTGATTGGCCGGAAGTCCGCCGAACGTGACATAGGTTTTGCCATTCAAATTGCTTGGGCCCGCGGCTTCAATGAAGGCATTCTCAAAGCAGCCATCGGGCACCATGAACTTTGCTTCCACACCGACGGAGCGAAGGTCCTTTGCAATCTGCCCGGCATTGGTTTGCGTGGTGCCGCCGTAATACACCAAGTCTGGATTCGCGGCCTTGATCTTGTTGGCGAGAGCCTTGTAATTGCTGGCCTTGCTGTCAACACCTTCGCGACCAAGGATGGTGATTCCAATTTCCTTGCTGCGTTTTTCAAATACATCGGCAATTCCCTTGCCGTATAGCTCTCGGTCATCAAGCAAATACACGCTCTTGCAACCGAGTTCCTTTGACCAATCCGCGGCCACTCGACCCTGCAGATCATCCGCTGGAACCACGCGAAAGTAGGTCACCTTGCCTGTCGGGCGATAGATGCGCGGCTCGTTCGCTTCACCAAGTCCTGGCTTGGTGAGGCCCGCCGCGGTGTTGCCGGGACTAATCATGACCAAACCGGCCTTGTTCAGAATGGGCATGCTGATCTTGGCCGCGCCAGAGTTGTAGGTGCCGATGTAGCCGATCACCTGTTCATCGCGCACGGCCTTATTCGCGTTTTGTGCTTCGATCGATGCGTCCCAGTTTCCGCGTTGCGGACTGGCATCATCCATGTCCTCATACTCAAGCGTGAATCCGTCAATTTGGCCGCCCACTTCATCAATGGCCATCTTGATTCCATTCACCATGGTGGTGGTCTGCGCATTGCTGCTTCCGGTGCGTGGCAAACTGCTGATGATCTTCAGCGTTCCGCCCTCGGCCATGGCAAAAGAAGCAAGAAGGAGCGAGGCGATGGGAGCAAGGAATCTTTTGTTCATGTGGTGACTCGTGGTGTGGGAAGTGAATGGAGCCCGTTCGTGGGCGTCTGAAGTCCTGAAGGGTATTGAATATAGAGTTTTGTGCGTTCCTTCGGGAAAGGATGCATTCAGGAATGCATGTTGGTTCCGGCATGCATTTCCATGCCGGCATGCGTGTTCACGCCCGCATGCGTGTTCATGCCGGCTTCACCGCAAGCGGGTTCTCCCCGCGGACCAGGCTCAAAATCGCTTGCGCCGCCTCTATCGCAGGGTCGTGGCCGCGGAAAGATTCAAGCACTTGTCTCAGCCCGTCTGTTGCAAGTCGCATTCGTGATGAATCAGAAAGCAAATGCTGAGCGGCCTCAAAGACCGGGGCGGCTCCACCGCTATACGGCACGAACTCTGGAACGATCCGTTCACCGGCAAGAATGTTGGGCAGCAGCCGATTGGGAGTCTTCAGAAACATGCGTGCTCCAAGACACGACAACATGGATGCCTGATACACCCCCACCATGGGTTTGGCCTGTCGCGTCAGATCAAGACTGACGGTGCCACTCACGCACAACGCAAGATCGCACCATGCAATTGCGGAGTCGAGGTCACCCACAATCAAACTCAAACTCTGCGAAACTGTTGAGCCCATGCGGCGGCGAACCAACTGCAGCAATTCGTCATTTGCCGCCACCAGCACTGCATTCAGGCCACGATGCCTTGCCCGCAATTCATCAAGCGTCCGAATCAGAAGCGGCGTGTTGCGCCACACTTCGCTCGATCGGCTACCGGGCAACAGCAAAATCTTCGGTGCGCCCGGCGGAAGTTGAACGGCTCGCTCGCCCACAACGGCTCGGTCAATCACTCGATTGATGACTGGATGACCAATGAACTTCGCGGAGATTTGCCGATCTCGAAACCACTTTTCTTCGAAGGGCAGCAGACACAGCACGCAGTCGGTGCAGCGCCGCAACTTATTCAGCCGCCACGCTCCCCACGCCCACAATTGTGGGGCCACAAGGTGGCACACTCGAACTCCACTCCTTTTGAATCGGCGGGCGATGGGAAAATTGGCGGCAGGAGAATCCACCGGCACATGAACCGTGACACGGTGTTGGCTTCGCCATCGATCAATGGCCGCGGCGTGCCGTCGCACCGCACCCATGCGAGACAGCGCCGAGAGCCCCATGGCCCCATCATCTGCTGATCGCTCGATCACCGTCGCACCGGCCTCGTGCAATTTGGGGCCACCCCATGCGGCAACAAAGAGATCTGGTGCAAGCCCTCGCAAGGCCTTCACTACGGGCGCAGCGTGCGCGTCGCCTGATGGTTCGAATGCAGTGAAAAGTACGGTGCCGCGGAGCCCAGAGTGTTCGCCCATGCCGGCTTCGGATGACATGGTCGCAAGGTAGCCGAGCCAGTGAACGCCGGCCTTCGCTACCATCCCTCCCTCTTCAGGTAAAGAAATGCTCAAGCGCACGCACACCTGTGGCGCCCCTCGCGCCGAACATGCTGGAACCACCGTCACGCTTTGCGGATGGGTGAACACCTACCGCGATCAAGGCAAGGGGCTGGTTTTTCTTGATCTACGCGATCGAGATGGATTGTGCCAAGTGGTGTTCGATCTTGAAGATGTTCCTGCAGAAGTTGTGGCGGCGGCGCGGTCGTTGCGCCGCGAAGATTGCATTGGTGTGCGAGGCGTCATGCGAGCCCGGGCCGGCCAAGCGAATCCACGACTTGCTACAGGCGAGGTGGAATTGCTCGCCTCCGAAATTGAAGTCTTCAACAAGGCGGTTGATTTACCCATTCTTCCCGACGAGCATGATGCGGACAAGATCAACGAAGAAACTCGGCTGAAATATCGCTACATCGACCTGCGTCGACCTCGCATGCAACAGATCTTGCGAACGCGGCATCTGGTGACCAAGATCACTCGCGACTATTTCGGTGAACATGGTTTTACTGAAATTGAAACGCCACTCTTGATCAAGAGCACACCGGAGGGCGCGAGAGATTTTATCGTGCCGTCACGACTGCATCCCGGACAGTGGTACGCCCTGCCGCAAAGTCCGCAGCTGTTCAAGCAGATTTTGATGGTTGCCGGGTTTGATCGCTATCTGCAGATTTGCCGATGTCTGCGAGATGAGGACCCGCGAGCGGACCGACAGGCGGAGTTCACGCAAATCGATCTCGAAATGAGTTTTGTGGACCGTGAGGCGGTCATTCAAGTCATGGGTGGATTCGTTCGCACCGTGTGGAAAAAAGTTCTTGGGTATGACATTGGCGAGATGCCGTGCATGACGTGGCATGAAGCCATGGAACGATTTGGAGTTGATCGTCCTGATGTGCGGTTTGGATTGGAGATTCGGGATGTCAGCGACACGGTTCGAAGCAGCGACTTTGAAGTGTTTCAGCGAGCGTTGGCCAAGCAGCGAACAGGACGCGCGGGTGTCGTCAAGTGCATTCGCGTGCCAGGTGGTGCGGAGAAATTGACACGCAAGATGACGGATGGGTACTCCGATTTTGTCAAGCAATTCAAAGTTGGTGGAGTGGCTGTAACCAAAGTTGGTGCCAATGGGTTTGAGAGTGGAGTTGCCAAGCATGTGGAACCGTTTCGAGCGGCTTTGACCCAGCAACTTGGACTGGAGGTTGGTGACACGCTTCTTCTGGTGGCGGATGATTGGGTTACCGCCACCAAGGCCCTTGGCGAACTTCGCCTGAAGGTTGGTCGCGATCTCAATTTGATTGATCATTCGCTATGGAAATTTCTATGGGTTGTGGATTTTCCAATGTTTGATTGGGATGACGAGGGCAAGCGTTGGGTGGCCATGCATCATCCATTTACTAGTCCCAACCCGGATCAATTTCACATGCTCGAAAGCAATCCTGGCGCGTGCTTGAGTGCCGGATACGACATGGTGGTCAATGGAAGCGAAATCGCTGGCGGCAGCATTCGCATTCACAACATGGATGTGCAGGACAAGGTGTTCAAACTGATTGGGCTCACCAAAGCCGAAGCTGAAGTGAAGTTTGGATTCTTGCTCAGTGCCTTGCGGCACGGTGCGCCACCGCACGGCGGCATTGCGTTTGGACTCGACCGGCTGGTGATGCATCTGGTGGGCACGGACAACATTCGAGATGTGATTGCGTTTCCAAAGA
This sequence comes from Singulisphaera sp. GP187, assembly GCA_945871915.1. GTDB lineage: Bacteria > Planctomycetota > Phycisphaerae > Phycisphaerales > SM1A02 > SYAC01. The sequence goes on along the minus strand of CAMBXO010000017.1, from coordinate 11,085 downwards.
CACAGTCCGGCGGCGATCTCATGATTGATGCGCCTGGTCCGATCGACCCGCAACAAATCACCGACTGCGGCATGAAACTCACCCTGCTCGATAACTAGGGACGGGGGTTGTTATTGGCCACGCGTGGCCAATAACAACCCCCGTCCCTAGTTATCGAGCAGGGTGAGTTTCATGCCGCAGTCGGTGATTTGTTGCGGGTCGATCGGACCAGGCGCATCAATCATGAGATCGCCGCCGGACTGTGTCTTTGGAAACGCAATCACATCTCGAATGTTGTCCGTGCCCACCAGATGCATCACCAGCCGGTCGAGTCCAAACGCAATGCCGCCGTGCGGTGGCGCACCGTGCCGCAAGGCACTGAGCAAGAATCCAAACTTCACTTCAGCTTCGGCTTTGGTGAGCCCAATCAGTTTGAACACCTTGTCCTGCACATCCATGTTGTGAATGCGAATGCTGCCGCCAGCGATTTCGCTTCCATTGACCACCATGTCGTATCCGGCACTCAAGCACGCGCCAGGATTGCTTTCGAGCATGTGAAATTGATCCGGGTTGGGACTAGTAAATGGATGATGCATGGCCACCCAACGCTTGCCCTCGTCATCCCAATCAAACATTGGAAAATCCACAACCCATAGAAATTTCCATAGCGAATGATCAATCAAATTGAGATCGCGACCAACCTTCAGGCGAAGTTCGCCAAGGGCCTTGGTGGCGGTAACCCAATCATCCGCCACCAGAAGAAGCGTGTCACCAACCTCCAGTCCAAGTTGCTGGGTCAAAGCCGCTCGAAACGGTTCCACATGCTTGGCAACTCCACTCTCAAACCCATTGGCACCAACTTTGGTTACAGCCACTCCACCAACTTTGAATTGCTTGACAAAATCGGAGTACCCATCCGTCATCTTGCGTGTCAATTTCTCCGCACCACCTGGCACGCGAATGCACTTGACGACACCCGCGCGTCCTGTTCGCTGCTTGGCCAACGCTCGCTGAAACACTTCAAAGTCGCTGCTTCGAACCGTGTCGCTGACATCCCGAATCTCCAATCCAAACCGCACATCAGGACGATCAACTCCAAATCGTTCCATGGCTTCATGCCACGTCATGCACGGCATCTCGCCAATGTCATACCCAAGAACTTTTTTCCACACGGTGCGAACGAATCCACCCATGACTTGAATGACCGCCTCACGGTCCACAAAACTCATTTCGAGATCGATTTGCGTGAACTCCGCCTGTCGGTCCGCTCGCGGGTCCTCATCTCGCAGACATCGGCAAATCTGCAGATAGCGATCAAACCCGGCAACCATCAAAATCTGCTTGAACAGCTGCGGACTTTGCGGCAGGGCGTACCACTGTCCGGGATGCAGTCGTGACGGCACGATAAAATCTCTCGCGCCCTCCGGTGTGCTCTTGATCAAGAGTGGCGTTTCAATTTCAGTAAAACCATGTTCACCGAAATAGTCGCGAGTGATCTTGGTCACCAGATGCCGCGTTCGCAAGATCTGTTGCATGCGAGGTCGACGCAGGTCGATGTAGCGATATTTCAGCCGAGTTTCTTCGTTGATCTTGTCCGCATCATGCTCGTCGGGAAGAATGGGTAAATCAACCGCCTTGTTGAAGACTTCAATTTCGGAGGCGAGCAATTCCACCTCGCCTGTAGCAAGTCGTGGATTCGCTTGGCCGGCCCGGGCTCGCATGACGCCTCGCACACCAATGCAATCTTCGCGGCGCAACGACCGCGCCGCCGCCACAACTTCTGCAGGAACATCTTCAAGATCGAACACCACTTGGCACAATCCATCTCGATCGCGTAGATCAAGAAAAACCAGCCCCTTGCCTTGATCGCGGTAGGTGTTCACCCATCCGCAAAGCGTGACGGTGGTTCCAGCATGTTCGGCGCGAGGGGCGCCACAGGTGTGCGTGCGCTTGAGCATTTCTTTACCTGAAGAGGGAGGGATGGTAGCGAAGGCCGGCGTTCACTGGCTCGGCTACCTTGCGACCATGTCATCCGAAGCCGGCATGGGCGAACACTCTGGGCTCCGCGGCACCGTACTTTTCACTGCATTCGAACCATCAGGCGACGCGCACGCTGCGCCCGTAGTGAAGGCCTTGCGAGGGCTTGCACCAGATCTCTTTGTTGCCGCATGGGGTGGCCCCAAATTGCACGAGGCCGGTGCGACGGTGATCGAGCGATCAGCAGATGATGGGGCCATGGGGCTCTCGGCGCTGTCTCGCATGGGTGCGGTGCGACGGCACGCCGCGGCCATTGATCGATGGCGAAGCCAACACCGTGTCACGGTTCATGTGCCGGTGGATTCTCCTGCCGCCAATTTTCCCATCGCCCGCCGATTCAAAAGGAGTGGAGTTCGAGTGTGCCACCTTGTGGCCCCACAATTGTGGGCGTGGGGAGCGTGGCGGCTGAATAAGTTGCGGCGCTGCACCGACTGCGTGCTGTGTCTGCTGCCCTTCGAAGAAAAGTGGTTTCGAGATCGGCAAATCTCCGCGAAGTTCATTGGTCATCCAGTCATCAATCGAGTGATTGACCGAGCCGTTGTGGGCGAGCGAGCCGTTCAACTTCCGCCGGGCGCACCGAAGATTTTGCTGTTGCCCGGTAGCCGATCGAGCGAAGTGTGGCGCAACACGCCGCTTCTGATTCGGACGCTTGATGAATTGCGGGCAAGGCATCGTGGCCTGAATGCAGTGCTGGTGGCGGCAAATGACGAATTGCTGCAGTTGGTTCGCCGCCGCATGGGCTCAACAGTTTCGCAGAGTTTGAGTTTGATTGTGGGTGACCTCGACTCCGCAATTGCATGGTGCGATCTTGCGTTGTGCGTGAGTGGCACCGTCAGTCTTGATCTGACGCGACAGGCCAAACCCATGGTGGGGGTGTATCAGGCATCCATGTTGTCGTGTCTTGGAGCACGCATGTTTCTGAAGACTCCCAATCGGCTGCTGCCCAACATTCTTGCCGGTGAACGGATCGTTCCAGAGTTCGTGCCGTATAGCGGTGGAGCCGCCCCGGTCTTTGAGGCCGCTCAGCATTTGCTTTCTGATTCATCACGAATGCGACTTGCAACAGACGGGCTGAGACAAGTGCTTGAATCTTTCCGCGGCCACGACCCTGCGATAGAGGCGGCGCAAGCGATTTTGAGCCTGGTCCGCGGGGAGAACCCGCTTGCGGTGAAGCCGGCATGAACACGCATGCGGGCGTGAACACGCATGCCGGCATGGAAATGCATGCCGGAACCAACATGCATTCCTGAATGCATCCTTTCCCGAAGGAACGCACAAAACTCTATATTCAATACCCTTCAGGACTTCAGACGCCCACGAACGGGCTCCATTCACTTCCCACACCACGAGTCACCACATGAACAAAAGATTCCTTGCTCCCATCGCCTCGCTCCTTCTTGCTTCTTTTGCCATGGCCGAGGGCGGAACGCTGAAGATCATCAGCAGTTTGCCACGCACCGGAAGCAGCAATGCGCAGACCACCACCATGGTGAATGGAATCAAGATGGCCATTGATGAAGTGGGCGGCCAAATTGACGGATTCACGCTTGAGTATGAGGACATGGATGATGCCAGTCCGCAACGCGGAAACTGGGACGCATCGATCGAAGCACAAAACGCGAATAAGGCCGTGCGCGATGAACAGGTGATCGGCTACATCGGCACCTACAACTCTGGCGCGGCCAAGATCAGCATGCCCATTCTGAACAAGGCCGGTTTGGTCATGATTAGTCCCGGCAACACCGCGGCGGGCCTCACCAAGCCAGGACTTGGTGAAGCGAACGAGCCGCGCATCTATCGCCCGACAGGCAAGGTGACCTACTTTCGCGTGGTTCCAGCGGATGATCTGCAGGGTCGAGTGGCCGCGGATTGGTCAAAGGAACTCGGTTGCAAGAGCGTGTATTTGCTTGATGACCGAGAGCTATACGGCAAGGGAATTGCCGATGTATTTGAAAAACGCAGCAAGGAAATTGGAATCACCATCCTTGGTCGCGAAGGTGTTGACAGCAAGGCCAGCAATTACAAGGCTCTCGCCAACAAGATCAAGGCCGCGAATCCAGACTTGGTGTATTACGGCGGCACCACGCAAACCAATGCCGGGCAGATTGCAAAGGACCTTCGCTCCGTCGGTGTGGAAGCAAAGTTCATGGTGCCCGATGGCTGCTTTGAGAATGCCTTCATTGAAGCCGCGGGCCCAAGCAATTTGAATGGCAAAACCTATGTCACGTTCGGCGGACTTCCGGCCAATCAATTGACGGGTCGAGGCGCCGAATTCTGCAAGGCCTATGTCTCCAAGTATGGAACGGAACCAGAGGCGTACGCCTTGTATGGATATGAAGCAGCTCGCGTTTTACTAGACGCGATCAAGCGGGCCAAGACCAAGGATCGCCCAGGCATTCTGGCTGCCGTTGCGGCGACCAAGGATTTTGATGGAGCGCTGGGCCGTTGGAGCTTTGACGAAAACGGAGACACGACCGCGAAAATTCTGAGCGGTCAAACCGTGGAGAATGGCGAATTCAAATTTGCCAAGGTGCTTGGGCAGTGACCCGCTGCACCAGTTGAAACCGTGTCCACACTCGTTCCACTGAGTGCCTTTGGCTCGCCCGTGCTCGCCGCCATGGCGATGGAATCGCAGCCATCCATGTGGGTGGATGTCTTCATGCAACAACTGACCACGGGTCTTTCCAATGGAATGATCATCGCGCTGATTGCGATTGGTTACACCATGGTTTACGGCATCATCGAGTTGATCAACTTTGCACACGGTGATTTATGCACGCTTGGGTCTTTTCTGGCTCTCACACTGGTTGGGTTGCTGGGGATGGACGCGTGGACCGGCTTGCCCGGAGTGGGCGGTGTTGTCTTGCTCTTGGTGAGTTGCGCCCTCTTTTGCGCCTCGCTGAATTGGGTGATCGACCGAGTGTTCTATCGGCCGCTTCGACAGGCGCCGAAGTTAACGCTGCTGGTGAGCGCGATTGGCTGCAGTTTTATTTTGGTGAATGTCGCTCTGTTCTGGGGCGGAATTCCGATGGAGGTGTTTGGTGGCGGTGTTGCCGCTGCCGCTCCGAAAGATTTTCCGGCTCTCGTGTCTGACGAGAATCTGCTCGGTGCGACCGCCAAGATGAGTTTCACCATGAGCGATCTGCTGGTGGTGTGTGTCACGCTGCCGCTGATGGTGGCGTTGACCATGCTGATTCGCTTCACGCGTTTGGGCAAAGCGATGCGGGCCGTTGCGCAAAACCCAACGGCCGCTTCGCTTATGGGAATCGATGTGGACCGCGTGATCGGCGCAACTTTTCTCATCGGCGGTGCCATCGGCGGTTTTGCCAGCGTGATTTACGCGCTCTACAACAACACCATCAGTTTCCAGATGGGCTATCGAACAGGCATGGATGCGTTTACTGCGGCGGTGCTTGGCGGAATCGGCAGCATGCCGGGAGCCGTTGTCGGAGGATTGCTCATCGGCGTCGCTCGCGCCTTGAGTGATGGCTACATCGAAGCAAGATGGACCAATTCTGTTGTGTTCGGGATTCTGATTCTGACGCTTGTTTTTCGCCCCAGCGGTCTGCTTGGCGCCAAACTTAGGGACAAGGTCTGATGGTTGTTTCACCACAATGGCGAAGTCCGGCCCTTTGGTTGCTTGCCGCAGCGGTAGCGGTGGGGCTTCTTGACGATCCGCTCAACTTGGGATTGATGGACCCCATGCGAGGCGTGATGGTGTTTGCATTGCTTGGGCTTGGGCTCAACATTGTCACCGGATTCACCGGGCTCTTGCATCTGGGCATGGCGGCGTTTATGGCGATCGGTGCCTATGCGTTTGCGATTTCCTCCTGCGACATTTACCCGTTTCAACTTGGCTTCTGGTCGGCCCTCGCCGTGACGGCCGCCATCGGAGCCATTGCGGGATTTTTATTAGGCGCACCAACACTTGGACTACGCGGTGATTACCTCGCAATCGTCACGCTTGGATTCGGCGAGATCGTGCAAGATGTTCTGAAAAACCTCGACGCGATTACCAAGGGCACGCAAGGAATCAATCCACTTCCGCCGCCGAGTCTTCCGTGGTGGGGTGAGAATGGATTTGGTTGGCAGGAATTTGGTTCGGGAGAACGGCCGTGGTATTGGCTCTTTCTTGCGATCACTCTGGTTGCAGTCGTGGCCTGTCGAAACTTAGAGCGAAGTCGAACAGGTCGCGGTTGGCTTGCGGTGCGAGAAGATCAACTTGCCGCCAGTTGCATGGGTATTGCTCCGGTTCCCGTAAAGTTGGTGGCTTTCGCAACAGGAGCTGCGCTGGCCGCGATCGCAGGTGGTCTGTGGTCCAGCCTCTACGCCTCGACTGGCGAGCCTGGAAATTACGACTTTCAGGTGAGTGTTCTCGCGTTATGCATTGTGATTGTCGGTGGCATCGGTTCGATCAACGGCGTCTTGGTGGGATCCGTCGCCATGATCGGTGCCGCAAACATTGCCCTTCCCAAAATGGCCAGTTGGTTGCAGCAACATGGATGGGTCAATTCAGGCAATGTTCTTGGAAGCCCAAACAACTGGAAATACCTTGTCTTTGGTGCGGTGCTGGTGGTGATGATGCGTGTGCGTCCAGAGGGCTTGCTTCCGGCACGGCTTGAACGAAAGGCCATTGCACCCGGAGGCTCCACATGATTGCCGCACCATTACTCGAAGTCGATCGAGTCACGATGCGTTTCGGTGGACTGGTGGCCAATGAGGATGTTTCGTTTCAGGTGAATGCAGGCGAGATCTTTGCGGTCATCGGCCCAAACGGTGCGGGCAAGACCACGCTGTTCAACGCGATTTCTGGTGTGTATCAACCCACCTCTGGCGAAGTCAGGTTTCACGGATCGGTCATTCGAAAGCCATTCACATGGTCCGTTGCGTGCCGCGTGATCGGTGCCTCTCTGGGAAGAGGATTTGGAGCGATGATCGTCTTCAACTCCATTTCTCTTTGGACCGCGGCGATCGTTGCCAACTATGTCTATCGCGAGCCCTTTGAATGGTCCAAGGCATGTGCGGCCATCGTGCCAACACTGCAGGATGCAGGCTTTGCGTGGACGTGGTTGCTTGCCGCGATCGTGGCAGTGGTCAGCGGCTGTGGCCATTGGATTCTCTGGCAGCGAGCGAGGCGTGCTCCAGATGTGGTCGCTCGCGCGGGCATCGCACGAACCTTTCAAAACATTCGACTCTTTGGCGAGTTGAGCGTGCTGGGCAATGTGCTGGTTGGCATGGACAGCAAACTGAGGTGCGGATTCTTCACCAATCTCTTGCGGCTTCCTGCGTACAGGCGCGAACACACACAGTCGGAAGGTTGCGCCATGGAACTCTTGGAATTCGTCGGTCTTCGCCAGCACGCGTCCGAGGCTGCTCGCAATCTTTCCTATGGAATGCAGCGGCGGCTGGAGATTGCTCGCGCGCTGGCGAGCCAGCCACAACTCTTGCTACTGGATGAGCCCGCCGCTGGAATGAACCCAACCGAAACTGTTTCGCTGATGGAACTCATTCGACGAATTCGTCAACGCGGCGTGACGGTGCTTCTGATCGAGCACCACATGCGAGTGGTCATGGGGGTGAGTGATCGCATTTGTGTGTTGAACTTTGGCAAGCGCATCGCCCAAGGAACACCTGACCACATTCGAAATGATCCCGCCTGTATTGAGGCCTACCTCGGCAAGGATGAAATCGATTGAGTGAAGGCCGCATGTTGAATGTTCAAGGCATGAACGCGGGATATGGTCCCGTGGAGGTGCTGCATGAGGTGACCCTTGAAGTGCATCGCGGCGAAATCGTCAGCCTGATTGGCGCCAATGGAGCGGGCAAGAGCACCATGTTGCGATGCATCTCTCGTATTCATGGAAGTCGTTCTCAGTCGCTCACGTTTGAAGGAATCGACCTGCACAGCCTGCCGCCCCACGAGGTGGTTGCACGAGGTGTGTCGCATGTTCCAGAGGGACGCCGGATTTTTCCACGACTGACCGTGCGAGAAAATCTGGAAATGGGCGCGTATCGCCGCAATGATGTGGCGGCGATTGCAAAGGATCTTGCACATGTGCACGAACTCTTTCCGATTCTGCACACTCGCGCCAAGCAAATGGGGGGCACGCTTTCCGGTGGCGAGCAGCAAATGCTTGCGATTGGTCGAGCGTTGATGAGCAGTCCGCGGTTGCTGATGATGGACGAGCCAAGTATGGGCATTGCGCCGATTCTGGTGGCTCGCATTTTTGCAGCGATCAAACAACTTCGCAGCGAAGGCATGACTATTTTGCTGGTGGAGCAAAATGCTAACGCCGCCTTGAAACTCGCTGATCGCGGATATGTCCTTGAAACGGGTCGAATCACACTCAGTGGAACCGGTGCCCAACTGCTCGCCGACAAGCGTGTGCAGGATGCCTATCTGGGCGAATGATCCACGCGGTTGTGGATGGCCGCTCGAAGACGGAATGGGTGGGTTAGGGTTTCGATCAGCCTCCGGCTACCATCACCTGCCGGATTTCCCGACCCATGCGTCTCTACAAACTACGAACGGATCTCACGCGTGCGGTCATTGGATCGTTTGCGCTTCCGCTTGGCATCGAGCCACTGAATTTGCTGGCGCCCAATCAGGGTTACACGCTGGAGTTTCATGAGGGCGAAGACGGCGAGCCAGATGGCTGGAGTTTTCATGTTGTGGCAAGCCACGATCGCATGGCTCGATTGGTGCGAGAGGCGTTCGGTCTGTTGTCTACCGAAGTCTCACCGATCGTCGAGGTAGGAAGCCGTGATGCCTACCGCAGTATGGATGTGTTTCTTGCAAGGCAACCGATTCCGGTCGAGGATTTTCTGGAAACGTGGGAGGCCTTTGAGCCCGTCATTCTTGAAGATGCAAGCATTGGTGTGGGAGCCAATACCGATGACCCATGCGTGGAAGTGTTCTTGGATAGTTGGAAGGGTCTCCTGATTCATGTGCCCGATGAAATGCGGGGGCAGGTGGAAACCATGTTGCGGCGCCACGCCTTGCGAGAAGTTGCGGAGACGTGGCCCGACGATCTTGAAGAGGAGGGGCCGCCCTCACAGGTTCGCGAGGTTTTGCAGATCGAGGATGAAGAAAGCCCGGACCTCGATGAAGTCCTATTGCAGTTACGCGAGCGATGGGACTTGCAATTGGATGTGGATCCGCAAGGCAATCTGGATGAGGGCGGACGGGAACTCGGCAACACGCTGTGGTACGGCATTGCGCTCTGCCGTGAAGCCGGCGGAGCGGAGCATGGTGGCGCCTATGTCACGATGTGGTTGACGGCGGGCAGCGTGATCGAAGTGGAATCCCTTGCGGCTCATCGAATGGATCAGGAGGGTCGCTGGGAATTTCAGGCGTTTTACACGCTTGATCGAGTGGCCTTTGATGAACGCCCAGAAGAACTTTCAGATCTTCCGATTCGTGGGCGCGGCCCCGGCGTGCATCTGGTCTTCGAAGAACCGTGGTGAGTTACGCCAACGGTTGGTAGAGCTTGTGCTGAAGCGCGTAGGCGGCCACGGAGGGAAGAATCGCCGCGGGTTCTGGGTGTACCCCTTGGGCAAGCGTGGCTCGAAGCGAAGTGCTGCTGAGATCAACGGGTGCAACTTTCAGCACGCGTCCAATCCACGCGTGTGCGTGAACTCCGTAGCGTTTTTCCAATGCGTTCATCAAAGCGGCCGCATCCATGGGTGGCCGAGGAACAACGACCGGCTCTGCAAGTTCAATGATGCGTTCCGGATTTCGCCAGGACTGGAAATTGAGTGCTTGATCTCCGCCGAGCAACAGGCGAAGTGTTTCATTCGGGCGTTCACGAGCAAGTTCCTCAAGCGTGTCAACGGTGTAACTCTTGCCTTCGCGCAAAGTTTCGCGGTCGTCGATCACGGCTCGCGATTCATTCGCAAAGGCAAGTCGAACCATTGCCAGGCGGTGAACAGCAGGAGATGGCGGTGCCTGAGTGCGTTGCGGATTGACGCCCGTTGGAATGATCACAATCGTTGTTGCGCCGATTGAATCGGCCGCGACCGAGGCCATGCGCCCATGCATGACATGCGGCGGATCGAAACTTCCACCATAAATCAGTGTGATTGGGCGGCTCATGACGGCATTCGTTGTACCAAGGTGTTCAGTTTGGTGGCAACGCTTCGCATGGCGGCGTTGGCGTTGCGGACCATGGTGACCACGGCAGGAAGGCGTGACGGTTTGCGAACCATATCAACTGCGAACCTGAAGTGGTTCGTCCGCCCATCGGGATGCACCCATCGAATCACCTCCGCCGGAATTTCCGTTGTGGCGTCGTCGCTGATCCCTCGCAGCACGCACCAGTGCCATCCCATTTCGATGGCCACCCGAACAAATGGGCCGGATTCCATGTCCACCATGGCAGCACCGGTGCGGGCGGCAAGTTCAACGCGTGCGGAGTGGCTGGCCACAACTTCTTTCGAGCAGCACAGCGGAAGGTGCGGAAGTTCATGAGTGAGTTTCGAACCATGAACCACTCCGAATTCATCGACAACGCGTTCAGCAATAAATGCGTGGCCCAATTGAGCATGTGATCCAAGGGCCCCAGCTGTTCCCGCAAGGATGACTCGGCATGGCGAGGGTGATTGAACGGCCAGCGATCGAATCGATTGTTCACACGCGGTGCCAAGGCCGATGACATGCAATCCGGCCGAATGCGTTTTGGCCACGCTGCGAAGATGGGCCGCCTCAAATTGCGTTGGGCACAGGATCAGCGTCCGCATGGCAGAACGGTAGCGTGTTGAGACTGCGGCGGGATCGGCTATGCTTGGTTTTCCTGGCCCCATCGTCTAGCCCGGTCTAGGACACATCCCTCTCACGGATGGGACAGGGGTTCAAATCCCCTTGGGGTCACTTTCACTTTTCGAAGGCTTGCTTTGAGGTCATGTGGCCGATCCGCAATCGAGCCATTTCGGTTCGTTGTTGCCTGCATTGGCTTGCGACGGCAGCATTGCGTATGCTCCCACGCTCGCTTGACCGGCCCCATCGTCTAGCCCGGTCTAGGACACCACCTTTTCATGGTGGGGACAGGGGTTCGAATCCCCTTGGGGTCA
>CAMBXO010000016.1 GCA_945871915.1 Singulisphaera sp. GP187 | reverse complement strand
CCACTACTATTTCACCGAGTCGGTCGTGGAGACAGTGCTCCAGTGATTACGCTATTCATGCGCGTCGGAACTTACCCGACAAGGAACTTCGCTACCTTAGGACCGTCATAGTTACGGCCGCCGTTTACCGGCGCTTCAGTCGCTAGCTTTGCCTTACGGCTAACCAGCTCCCTTGACGTTCCGGCACCGGGCAAGCGTCACACTGTATACGTCCTCTTACGAGTTCGCACAGTGCTGTGTTTTTGATAAACAGTTCCCAGAGCCTTTTCTCTGCGCCCTCTCTTTCGAGGAGGGCCCCCTTATCGCGAACTTACGGGGTTAATTTGCCTAGTTCCTTCACGACCGTTTTCTCGAGCGCCTGAGGCTATTCGCCACGCCCACCTGTGTCAGTTTTGGTACGGCCATCGCGATCGTCCCCGAACGTTTTTTCTTGAAACCTGTCCACCCCACTTCGGCCACAAGGGCCTGCACACTTCACAGTGCCGTGCGAGCTTTCAGATTTGTCACGTCGGTTCAACCTTTCGCGATGGGGCAGGAATATTGACCTGCTGTCCATCGACTACGCCTTTCGGCCTCGCCTTAGGAGCCGCCTAACCCTGGGCGGATTTACCTTCCCCAGGAAACCTTGGGCTTTCGGCGAGAGAGATTCTCACTCTCTTTATCGTTACTCAAGCTGGCATATTCACTTGCTGTCGCTCCAGAGTCCCTCGCGGAACCCCTTCAACGCTGACAGCGACGCTCCCCTACCCAGCATTTCTGCTGCCACGGATTCGGTACAAACCTTGATTCCCGATAATTATCGGCGCCAGATTCCTCGACCAGTAAGCTGTTACGCACTTTTTAAATGGTGGCTGCTTCTAAGCCAACATCCTGGCTGTCACAGCAATCTGACTACCTTAAGAACTTAGGTTTGATTAGGGACCTTATCCGATGGTCTGGGTTGTTTCCCTTTTGACTGCGAAGATTATCCCTCGCAGACTTACTCCCGGGGCAAAATACATGGTATTCGGAGTTTGATTGGACCGGGTAGTCGGGTAGACCCCCAAGTCCATTCAGTAGCTCTACCCCCATGCATTGACCCCCGAGGCCAGTCCAAAAACTGTTTCGGGGAGAACGAGATATCTCCGGTTATGATTGCACTTTAAGCCCTCCCCACAGGTCATGCCAGAACTTTTCAACGTTCACGGCTTCGGTCCTCCAGCGGGTTTTACCCCACCTTCAACCTGCCCATGGGTAGATCAACCGGTTTCGCGCCTATCCCCTATGACTATTCGCCCTTGTCAGACTCGGTTTCCCTTCGGCTCCGTCGCGGAACGACTTAGCCTTGCCATAGAGAATAACTCGCCAGCTCATTATGCAAAAGGCACGCCACAAGCCCGTAGGCCCGTGACCGCTGTGTAAGCACACGGTTTCAGGTACTTTTAACTCCCCTTGTCGGGGTACTTTTCATCGTTCAGTCGCCTTACTGGTTCACTATCGGTCGTCAAGGAGTACTCAGGCTTGGAGGGTGGTCCCCCCATGTTCAAGCCAGGTTTCTCGAGCCTGACCCTACTTGAAGCCATTCCCAGATTTGCAATTACAGGGCTTTCACCTTCTTTGGCCGGTCTTTCCAAACCGTTCGCTGTTCCTCTGGTTGATCCGCTTTCGCTCGGCGCTACTTACGGAGTCGCGGTTGCTTTCCTTTCCTACAGCTACTGAGATGTTTCAGTTCGCTGCGTTCGCTCCACGAGCCCTATACATTCAGGCCCGGGTGACCTTGCGGTCGGGTTGCCCCATTCGGAGATCCCAGGATCGAAGCTTGGTTACCAGCTCCCCTGGGCTTATCGCAGGTTCCTACGTCCTTCATCGCCTCTTGACGCCAAGACATCCACCGTGTGCCCTTTAACGCTTGGCCACGTCGACCGGATGCCGTCGGACCAATCATGTTCTTGCGTTCATGATCGACCGGCGATCTCAGATCGACGCCCACGCTGGCCCCTTTTGCTCATTGGACCAGCGACTTGTCCCACACGCCTAGACAACGTGTGTTTCAAGCAGCATCTCAAGCTTCTCGATTCAAATGCTTGCTATCGATCGCATGTGCTTCATGCAGGCACAGCCCACACGCACATGCGATTTCAACCATCGTGTCTCATGCACTTGTCACAGAACACATGGCTTGCACCATGCCAAGCATTGCGAGACAAGCTCTCAATGCTGGGTCGGAGATTGTAAGGCGATTGTTGGGGCTGTCAACCCCTCTTTCAACATTGCCAAGAACTCGGCAGAATTCTTAGGGAGTTGCAGGCGGCTGGGAATCGGTCTCGCCCTTCTTGCGTGTTTCAGCAAGAATCGCCGCTAAATCAGGGTCCAGCCGCTCGGCACCCAGGGTTCGAAGTTCAAACACTCCAGGCTTGTTTCGGTGTGCAAAGATGACTTGTGCTGGGGTCGTTCGATCCTTGCTGTTGGTATTCACCAAATCGTCGATGACACCAACCACAACCCAATCCGTAGTGAAATCCGTGGTCGCACCGCCTGGTTTGCCACTCTTCACAGGCGCCCCAACACAGTCTCCAAACTCAACGGTGTCCGGCATGTGATGCCACGCGCCACCTGAGAGGCGAGAAACAATCATGGAACTCATCCCCAGACCTAGGCTGCCAGCGCCGACCTTGGCTTCGACCACCCAAAATCGGCTTGGCTTCTTGATGGTGGCCTGCGTCCATTCACTTGCGACAAGTGGAAGTTCCGGGCTCTCCGCAAGTTTGCTTTGAGAACTCTGAAGTTGTTTGGTGCGGCCAAGGAATGGGTTGAGCAACTTGACAACGCAACGGTATTCGTAGGTCTCGCCGGGCGTGGCATGGATGTCGTGACACCACACTTTGACCTGATCGTCTTTGGACAAGTTTGGCCCGATCTCTTTCGGCTCAGTGTCTGCAGAATTTCCTGTTGACTTTGAACCGCCACCCGCTCCAGACTTGGCACGCAGAGCATCAAGTTGGGCTTGAATGCGGTCCCTCTCCATTGTGAGTTTATATCGCTGCACCAACTTGTTCTGACTGACTGGTGGCTCGCCCGTTCCTTTGCCTTTATCCCCTCGGTTCTTCGACGGATCCTCTTTCAACTCCCCGCCGGCCAGGTCGATTCTCTTGACCAATTCGTCAATTGCAGCCTGCAGTTTGTCCATTGCAGGCGAACTCTTGACCGGTGGTTTCTCGTCTTTCACAGGAGCCTCTGGCTTGGCAGCAGTCACCAACGGGAGAAACGCGGGCTGAAGCAATTGCAGCTGCGCCGTGGGAGTTTCTTTGAAAGCCTTGTAGACAAAATTGGCATCTTTCACCGGTTCACCGCTTCGAAATGTGAATTGCCCTGGGAGCGGTGGAACAATGGTTGTTGGGCCCCATGATCCGTCAATCAACTTGTGCCGTCGTTCAAATACGACATCCAAAATGTAGACACTGTTCTTTCGCCACGATGCCGGAATGGCTTCTCGCGGTGGAGTGGCTTTGTCATCTTTCTTCGTCAATTCCTCGCGGATGACGGCGAGATTGACTGTGGCCGTTGGCTGTGTCCAAATGATGTCAAGGTCTTCGGAGCTCCAACCATCCCGTGCCTTCAATGCCGCAGCAATCGCGGGTGTTGCCGATGCAGCGGCACCATCGATCAACCCAACGGACTGAACGATTGGCTTGTCCATTACTGGAACAGCGCCGCTAAAAACTGGTTCGTAATACAAAGACTGCTCCGCGCCCCGATCACCTCGAAACAATTCGCCAGCAAGGGAAGGCGCGATTTGGGGAAGCGGCAATTCACCGGCGACGGAAGCATTGGACGAGTCCACCGTAGCCGTGGGTGCAACGGAGAGTGATTGCAGTTCGGGTTTCTTGGTGGGGTCGCTTTGATTCTTTTGAATTTGCCGCCCACGATTCTCCAGCTTGGCCGCCACCTCGCCCAGTTCCACATCTTGGCCACCCAACTTGACGATGGAACCTGTTGGGTCGAGAAAATCCATCGCAAGCCACGCACCCATGGCAAGACTGACCGCCACCAAGATGGCTTTTTCAAAGTGCCGTTCGATCGGATGAATGCCCTTCATCGGTTGGCCTGCACGATCATCATCCTGCACCACCTGTGGAGTCTGTTGTGGGCGGCTGTGCATCCGTCGCGGCTTCTGGTGGTGTCTTGGCGACGGCATTGATCGCCTGAAGCATGGAAGCTGGCATTTTTTCGGTGGTCCAATCTCTGAACCACACCGTCTGAATTGCAAGAGTCACTTCACTGCATGGCTTGGGCCCATAGGCAAATCCGGCCCGCATGGCTGCAAAGGTGTCCGCTGGTTTCATAGAAAGATTGGTGATCGTCATGAAGTTCTGGCGAGCAAGGGCATCGACAAGTTTGAGAAGGCTTTCAGTCTCGACGACAACCGTGAGATGAGCGTATCGAACATCAAAGAGCGAGTTGGTGATCAGTCCGTTGAGGCTCGTTTTGAAATCCGCAATCACGGGTGCCTTGGGATCCACCGGTTGACCACCCGAAGGCGCGGTGGCCGCCGCATCGGAAGACGCCGCTGCGGCCGTTTCGGTGACCTCGATTCCTGGAATCGAATCAATGGAGAGTTGCATCACGCGCTTGATCGGCGCGGAAATGACGCCGGTGGATGCCTTGCCATTTAAGTTTGAAATGGCCTTCAGAATGTCGTCGACGACCCAAAGATCCCATTGCGCTCGAAAGATGGACGCAAGAGACTTGTCAAAATCTTCTGGACTATCTCCAGTCGCCACAACCGGCTTCCATGCGATGCCGCCAGCGTCAACATAGAACTCGCCCTCGTGGGCATGATCCAGAATCGCTTCCAAACGCGCCAGAACCAGATGCGACTGAAGCTGCGCCCGCTCTGTGGGATCCGTCACGGTTTCGCGGTTTTCCTTCAGAAGCACCGATTTGATGTACTCATCCTCGGCTCGATTCACCCGGTCGAGAATCTCCTCGTTCGCAGCGGGCTTCATGGCCAGTGCGTGTGTAAGCAAGCGTTCTTGCTCAGCCACAATGAGCGGCAGTGCCTGCTCCTTGAGAAGGTTCACCCTTCGCCCGTCAGCATTGGCAGGTGCCGGAATAAATTGTTCAAGTCCAGCCAGCACGGCTCGATTGGATCGGTTTCGATCGAGGGCTTTGGCGTACGCGTCATCCGCAAGTTTTGCAAGCGACGCATGATGGGCTCGCACCACTTCGATCAGGGCCGGAGTCACTTCGGCAGTTTCCGAAGTCTTGGCACCACCCGGCGCTCGCAACTCAAAGGTGGCTCGTTCAACCGCTCCGAGTTGATCAAACAACTTCACTCGAGCCTGAATCTCAGCATCAAGTGGTTCACGCAACCAGGCCTGAAGGAAGACCGAACCGAGCGGTGCGCCAACGATCACAAGGCAGGACACCCACAGAACCCAGTGCCCCTTGACGAAGCCCATCACTTTGCCAAAGTCGAGGTGGCTGAGCTTGGCCTTGAGTTCATCCATATTGAGACTCATGGCGTTCCCTCAGTGGCCGGTGTGGGAACGGTGGCTCCACGAATCTCGACCACGTATTTGATTTCGCCGGAAAACACACGGCTGCCCGGCGAGTAGAGAACTCCGGGCAATTCGATTGGTGCTTTGGAATCGAGCGAGGCATCACCAGAATTGCCGCCCGAGCCCGACGAGTCAGAACCCGAACCGCTACCTCCACGGCCGCCTCGACCACCCTTGCCACCTTGTCCATCGGGTGGCGGCTCATTGTTTGGAGGCGGTGGTTTGCCGGGTGTTCCCGCAACTTCTGGCGGTGGCTCGACGGCCTTCGGAACTTCCATCAAAAGTTTTGTTTCAATCTTGATCGAGTCAGGCCGAATGGTGAACGGAACATCCTTTTGATCGGCGTGTTCCTTGAACCACTTGCCAACGGTCTCGGTGAGGAAGGTGGCCGCCTTGTCATCGGTGTGTGAAAATTCGACTTGCATCGAAACGGTGATCGTTCGCTTGGCTCCCTCTTCGACAAATGCATACTCCCCCGAGAGATTCTGAAGTGAAATGAGCCGACGCGATTCCGGTGGCATGGCCGCAAGCGACTTGGCGTTCGGCGCGGCAAGTGCTGCCGTTGGTGCTGTGGAAAGCGTGGCTGCACACGCGTCTCGAACAATCATGGGCCAGATGGATCGATCCTCGGAGAGCATGCGAATGTTGGCTTCGGTTGATCCGGTCTCTCCCACACCTGCGACTTCGACAAGTTGACGCTTCAAACTATCGCCCTGCGAAATGACTTGCTTCACCGTGTTTAAGACCGTTGAACCGGAATCAAATTTTTGCTGATTCAAAACGGGTCGAATGAACAACGCGGCTGAACCTGCAATGGCCACCGACGCGGCGGCGACGAAGTACCGATTCTTGGTACTCCACAACTTGTCTCGAAGCGTCTGAAGTGGAACGAGGTTGACTTGAATGCCACCGAGCCCGACACCTTGAAGAGCCAAGCCATACGCCGTGACAAAATTCACCGTATTGGCTGCAAAGTCGGCTGCGTCCCGGCCCTCGACACGGATGCGCTTGAACTCATCCACGCGATCCACCTGCACATTAAGTTGTTGACTGAGAAACTTGCGCAGACCTGGAATGCGAAAGGTGCTTCCAATGCCATACACTTGTTCGATGGGATGATCGCGATGCGACATTTGATAGTGACCCATCGATCGTTGAATGTCGGTCACCAAATCACCAAACACGGGTCGCATCGCCTGCATCATCTGCCGGGCGTATTTACTGCTGGCACTCTCCGTCTTGAGCCGGTCGGCCTTGACGTATTTCACCTTGAATAATTCCACCAAGGCATCGGTGAAGTGTGTTCCGCCCAAGGGAAATGTACGAATCCAGCAACGGCCATTCTCCATCACGATCACATCGCTCGACTGCGTGCCAAGATCCACCACGACGATCGGCTTGTACTGCCCGGTGAGCGAATGGTCGTAGGCAATGGCATTAAACGCCGCCAAGGGGCCAAGCGTGACGATTTCAGGCCGAATGCCAAATTCTGCATACAAACCAAGGCGTTCGGCGAGACTTTTCTTGGTGACGGCAAAGATGCCAACTTCCACTTCGGGATTGTCGTCACTTGTGAAAGTCTGAAAATCCCATTCCACTTCGCCAATTGGAAATGGAATTTGCTGCTCCGCCTCGAAGCGGACAATGTTGGGAATCATCTTGGGCTCGACCGGAGGCAATTTGGCAAACCGTGCCAGCCCCACATGGCCGGGGAGTGAAACGACCGTCTTGACATCGTCAAGATTTTTAGCGGTGATGAATTGCTGCAGCGTCAGACGCGTCGCTTCGATGGCGTTGCAATCGGGGGTTGTGAGCGGCTGGGCGTGCGGTATGTACGCAAAATCCTCGACCGTGACCTGATCACCGTCACGGGACAAGCGAATGGCCTTGACGGCATACGCACCAATTTCAATTCCCCAAGCAGAATGACTTTTCGACATGCGGTGTGGAGGTGAGTCGGGGCTTCGTGAGAGGCGAGGGTGGGGTCTGACGCGAGTCGAGGAATATACCTGCGGCAACGCAGGACGGGACGGGGAAACATTCGCACCCACTCCCCCATCCGGTTGCCGCAATCTTCACATCACAGGCGGCTGCGGATACGCTGTGACGGATTCGCATGGCTGATGCATCGCACGATTCACCTGAACTTGATCCCTCTGAGCCCGTCCGCGGGATCACTCGATCTGATCCGTCTCTTGAAGCTGAGATGCAGCATGCGCTCGGCGGTTTGAGCGAATCGGACATGCTGGAATTGCCTTCGAGCAAAGCAGTGCTTCCGAAAATTCGAGTGGATCACTCCACGCGATTGGGGACGGTGGTTCGCGTGCAAGGCGATGATGTGATGGTTGAGTTTGGCCCCAAGAGCCACGGGGTGTGTCCACTTCGACAATTCAAGACGCCGCCCGATGCTGGAACCAAATTGGAATTTGTGATCGAGCGTTTGGATGCGTTTGAAAACCTGCTGATTTTGGCGGTACCTGGAGCCAAGACCAAGGCCCCGTGGGAGAGTTTGAAAGAGGGACAGATTGTTGAAGCTCGTTGCGTTGGCATGAACAAGGGCGGGCTGGATATGGAAGTTGCACACCATCGCGCGTTCATGCCGGCCGGGCAAGTGGATCTGCGCATCGTGGAAGACATCAGCATTTTCCTGGGGGAAAAATTCCCGTGCATGATTATTGAGTTGAGGCGAGAAAAAGGCCGCATGGTGCTAAGCCGCAAGGCCGCACTCTCTCAAGAACGCGGCAAGATGCGCACCAAGACTCTTTCGGAATTGAGCCCCGGACAAGTCCGCGACGCCACCATTACCAGCGTGCAGAGTTTCGGCGCCTTCGCTGATCTTGGCGGTGTGGATGGCTTGATTCATGTCAGCGACTTGGCGCACGAACGAATCAAAGACCCTTCCGAGGTGGTGAAGGTGGGTGATGTGGTTCAGGTGAAAGTGATGCGTATTGATCTGAACCAAAAACCACCCAAGATTTCGCTGAGCCGCAAGGAAGTGATGCAGGATCCGATGGCTGGAAAGCTGGAAGCGATCCAGATTGGCGAAAGCATTTCAGGTCGCGTCACAAAACTGACAGAATTTGGAGCATTTGTTGAAGTGGCTCCCGGCGTGGAAGGGCTGGTTCACATTAGCGAAGTGAGTCACGATCGCATTGCCAGTGTGAACCAGGTGCTCAAGGTGGATCAGATTGTGGCCGCCAAGGTGGTCAGCGTAGATGCCGCTCGCCGGCGAGTGAGTTTGTCGATCAAAGCCACGATCGACAAACCGCTTTCTAAGAGAGAGTTTGCGGCCGCGAAGCCGCAGCGCGAAGACGACACCGCCATGGCGCGATTGCGAGCCAAGTTTGCAAGCAACCGACCACTCAAGGGTGGACTGGGTTAACGCAAACGTCTGTTGGATTGCACAGGCAGGAACACAGTCAGCAACACAGTCAGCAACACAGTCAGCAACACAGTCAGGAAGTCGTGACCGAATCACCGACGCGGGTACCGGCTGGCGAACCGGGTTCCCAAAGATCATCAAATGGTTGATCGTCACATGTTCGGCGTAATGCCAGGTAGCACGCCGTTGCAACGGTGAAGATGGCCCCCACCACGGTTCCTGCCGCGAGCCATTGCAACAGGCCCTGCCAGAATTCAACAAGTCCGACACTGATCGCCTTGGTCGAGTCGGAGATTGAACCACCGATTGCTGGCGCGTTGGTGGCCAATTCGGGAGCAAGCAATTTGGTTCCTCCGGCAAATGACAGGGCGCCCTGCCCCGCCGTAAGTGAGGCAAATCCTGCAGTGAGATCAAGAGCCGTGGTCACCATGAGATCAACCACGAAGGCCAGCAGACAGACGGCTACCACTCCGCACACGGCATAGAACAGAGCGTGGATCGGTTTGCGATACACCAACGCGCCACATCGCTGTGCGGCTTCGAGTCCGTCGCAACCTTCGCACACGCTTGCCGCAATGGCCATGGGCATGGCAATCATCCATGGAATGAGAACGATCGCTGCAATGGTTCCGAAGAAGAGAGCCAATCCATACAACGCACCAGCCACCATATCAAGACCCGGAACGCGACCCATCCATCCCAAGATGGCGGTGATCGGAAGAAGCACCAGCAACGAAACGCCCGGCCACAACGGAACCAAGGCGTGGTTCGAGGTTCGTTCCAAAACGAAATCAAGTGCTGCCAACGGCGCCACAGCCTTCTTGCCAGCAAGATGCGCGGCGGCCATGCGTGAGAGCGCCGCCCCAAGCACGCCGAGGGTCATCCCGCCGATGATCAGATACCAAAGACAAAACAGCCAGTCTTCTCGCCACATCGCTGCAGGAATGGTGAAGATGAGATCGCCAAGACAGACCGCCGCCTGACGCGGCTCCATGGACATCACTGCCTCAACAAGCCCGTTGAAACGAATTCCAATCGCCGAACTGAATGCGTCAAAGGAACCCTTGCCCCGATAGGCCTCAAGGCGAGTGAGTGCTTGTTGAACAGCGTCTCGGTCTCGCCCCTCCAATTCGCCGCGATAGGCCAAGAGCGCACTTCGCACTTCCTCCACATCAATCTTGCCGCCATACGCATCCGCACCGGGCGGGCGACGCTCAAGCGGCAACGACTGCCGTGCAAGTCTGCGTGCCACATCACTGGCCATCGCCTGATCAACCGCGGTTCGAGACGCGGAAAGAAGCCCCGAAGGTTGCACCGTGGGGCCTCGCAACGCGTCGTAGCCGCGACCCACCATGACCATGCACAACAAAACGAACGTGGCCATGAAGATCCGCGTGGGCTGCAACGCACCAACCACTGAACGGATGATGTGAGGGAAGACCAGCGCTTCGCGAAAATCAATTCGATCCACCACCACTCGATCAGTCATAAAGACCTCCGGTGGCCATGCTAACCCGTTCTTGGTTCGGCGCGTGCGTCAGCGAATTGCACGACTCCATTCACCACCGAATCGTGATGCCTTCAAATTGCAGTGTTGCCATTGGGTCGATGCCAAAGGGATGTCGATAGCCTTCCTCGCATGCAGTCAACACTTCAGAGCGTTCTGGCCAAGACTGAGGCGGATTCCCCCAACGCGATCGAACGGCTGAAGGAATTTCTTCGCATTCCCACCGTGAGTACGGACCCGGCATTTGCGAAAGAAGTGCAGCGAGGCGGCGCGTGGGCGGTGGAGCAACTCCGGCAACTTGGCTTTGATTCACAACTGATTCAGACCGCGGGCCATCCCATGGTGCTGGCCACGCATGCAGGACCGAAAGGGGTACACGCGCCGCGTGTTTTGTTCTACGGCCACTATGACGTGCAGCCAGCGGACCCATTGGAATTGTGGGAGAGCCCACCATTTGAACCGGTGATCGTGAAAGGACCTCATGGAGATCGCATCGTGGCTCGGGGCGCGGTGGATGACAAAGGTCAGGTGATGACCTTTCTTGAGGCGTTGCGAGCGTGGCATGCGTGCGCGGGCACTCCACCCTGCCCCGTGACCGTGATGCTGGAGGGCGAAGAAGAATGCGGAAGCGCGAATCTTGAACCATTTATGGAAGCACACCGCGACCAACTTGCCGCTGATGTGGCCATTGTGAGCGACACCGGCATGTGGGATGTGGACCATCCCGCCATCACCACGATGCTGCGAGGTTTGGTGTATGTGGAGGTGACACTCTCTGGGCCGTCGCACGATTTGCACTCTGGTCTCTATGGCGGGTCCATCGTGAATCCGATCAATGCGCTGGCTCGCATGATTGCAAGCCTGCACGAACCTGATGGACGCGTGGCGATCGAAGGCTTTTACAAACGAGTGCGGAAACTGCCTGAGAAGGTGCAAGCCCAATGGGACCACCTCGGATTTGACGAGACGGCTTTCCTTGCCGCGGCTGGCGTGACCAACGGGTTCGGTGAGCCTGGTTTCAACGCCATGGAACGAACGTGGTGTCGCCCAACATGTGACTGCAATGGCATCAAAGGCGGCTATATCGGCGAAGGTGCGAAGACAGTCATCGCCAGCAAAGCAACAACCAAGATTTCGTGCAGGTTGGTTGCGGACATGCAACCCCAAGAGGTGTACGACCAACTGGAATCGCATCTCCGCGCACGAATTCCTGCGGGATACACCATGCAGATCAAAGACTTTGGGCGCAATCCGCCCATCCGTGTTGCCGATGAAAGTCCATACCTGACCGCAACCGAGAAGGCACTTGAATTGGTGTACGGCGTTGGGCCAGTACGCATCGCTACGGGCGGAAGCATTCCAGCCGTCGGCTCCATTCAGCGCATTCTTGGATTAGAGAGCCTGATGGTTGGCTTTGGTCTTGACGATGATCGAGTGCATAGCCCAAACGAAAAATTTGAATTGACCTGCTTTCGACGCGGGTCACTGAGTCACGCGGCCATTCTTGACCACCTCGCTCAACTTCGACCGTAATGGTGGTTGCACAGCCGAACGCCCTGAAGACTCGAGTGCGGCGCACGAACGCATGGGTGGTGGCGGCGTGCATGTGCGCGGCACTTTCGATTTCTGCACTGGGAAATGTCACCATGACGGTGGAACAATTCGGCTCGCTGCGTGCGTTTCGACCTGGTGATATGACCGGTGTTTGCGTTCGCATACACAACGATCAGAAAGAACCGCTTGAGTGCCTTGTGGAATGGGACTTGGAGAACGCCGATGGTGATGTGATTGCCAACACTCGACCCATCACCCTTACGCCACAGCAAACAATGGAGCGATGGGTGTATGCACGGTTGCCCCCATCGCCCTTTGCCGAGTCGCTTGCCGACACGGTGTACACGCTGCGGCTCTTTGAGTCCCGTGGCTCCACGCGTGTGCGCGAGATTGCGAAACTGAACTTTCGTCCAAATGAATTGAGTCAGCCGAGCATGCCGGTTGCTCTTCGTGAGGGATTGATCGCGGTGATCGGCGAGAGTCGCATGGGCCTTGAAACACTCGAAGCCACCCATGGCGGCAACGCTGTGCCGAGCATGCAGGAAGTCACGCGGATTTCCAGAGGTATTCGTCCATCGGAATTGCCAGATCGATGGGAGGGATTCAGTTCGGCTTCAGTCATTCTGTGGGCTGGAGTCACGGGGCCTCAATCACTTGCACCAGATCGAGCTGCCGCACTTTTAGAGTGGATCAAGCGAGGCGGCCACTTTGTCATTGTTCTGCCAGAAGCGACGGATTCGTGGGGATTGCGAAGCGGAAGCGGTCATCCGCTGTCAACCCTGCTTCCAACTGAGGGAGTGCAAACCGTCGATGGACTTCGGGTTGCAAGCGTGATGCCCGCATTGGCAAAGGGAGGCGTTCTGCGAAATAGCAACGCAACCATGCGAGCAACTTTGTTTGATCCCGCCAAATTGAATCGAGGATGGAATCCACTGGTGTGGATTCCGCCGAGCACGGACACTGACACCGTGTCACGCACGGTGCAAGGGTTCGCGATGGTGGCTCAGCGTTTGTGGGGCCACGGTCGCGTCAGTCTTGTTGGAGTGGATGTGGAGGGACTCCATCGCCAATCGCTATTGCCTGATGGATTGCCTCAAGCCGATGTGTTCTGGAATGCGGTGCTTGGTGCACGAGCCGATGCGCCAACCGAAGACAACTATCGGATATGGGAAGAACAGAAGCCTCCGCAGTTAGCGCCTCAACAGGACCCGGAATCTTTTTCAGCAGGCGATGGTTCGCTCATCCTCAATCGCATTGGCTTGATGAGTCACGCAACATCCGGCGTATTGATGGTGATTGTGTTCTTCGTGGTGTATTGGGTCGCGGCAGTTCCAATTTCATCGTTTCTTCTGCGGAAATCCAATCGATTGAAGTGGTCGTGGCCCGTCTTTGCTTTCGCCGCAGTGGTGGCATGTGGCGTTGCTGGACTGCTTGGATTTCTTCTGGAACCACAAGGCCCGCAGGTTCGACATGTCAGTGTGGTGGACTGGATTGTGCCCACAAAGGATGACGGCCTAGAGAACCGTGATCGCACGCTGCGAGTGCAGTCGTGGTTCAGTGCTGCACTCGGCGGATTTGGAACCGCCACGCTTGAACTGGGCGATCGAAACGATCACAGCAATGTGCTGAGCGATTGGAGCCCCCCTCCCAACGGCAACGCACAGCGATTTCCAGATACCGCCCGCAGCGAACGGTCGGTGGATGAAGCCAACACACTTCGTATTCCTTCGCGAGGCACCACCACTGAAGTGCAAGCTCAATGGATTGGTTCACCGCCAGAGCCGTGGGGCAAGGTGGCGTGGCAGGATGAACAATATCCCGTCAAGGCAATCGTCTATCCATCTGCTGAGCCGCGAGTGGGACTGCAAGGAGTTCTGCGACACAGTCTTCCGGCACCGCTTCACGATGTGATCCTTGTGCATGTGCAGCCGATGCTTTCTCCGCATCGCATGTGGAGTGCCGCACGATTTCGGGAGATCACTCCCACCGCCCTTCCGCCGCGACCAGCTCGCATGGTTGGACTGGTGGGTCCATGGGACGGAAGCGGGCTTGATCTTGCACGAGCCCTCTATCCCAAGGGATCGGTGATCGCGTCCAACGCCGGCGAGGGATCGTTGGTGACGGAATTACAAAACCTGTATTGCGAACCTCTCCTAGCCATGGCCAATGAAGGGTTGGCACGCGGCAGCCAGCGAAATCCATTTGAACCTGATGCATGGAAGAAGCAACTCTGCATGCTCTCGCTCTTTCACATGCTGCAGCCGCCTGCCTACCGAGCCAATCCGCCGAAGGATCCGTTGGTGGTTCGAGTGCAACGCATGCTCGGTCGCGACCTTGATCTCTCGCCGTGGTTCACTCGCCCATGCGTGATCGTGATGGGATTTCTTCACGAGTCACAGTGCCCGCTTTCTTTGCGGATTGACGGAGACGTTCCCGACAGTAATGGGAATGTGATGGTGCGATTCATTGTGCCACTGCCATGCGTTGACGCCGGGGCGGTCCCACCAGTCACTGCCAGCAATGTCGTACCCTAGTGCCAACGCACCATGGCGATGATCGAAACGGTCAACCTGACGAAGAAATATGGCGAGTTGGTCGCGCTGGACAATCTCAATCTGTCCATCGAGGCTGGTGAGTGCTTTGGATTCATTGGACCCAATGGCGCCGGCAAGACCACGACCATCAAGATTCTGGCAACGCTCCTGAAGCCCACATGGGGCGAAGCAAGGGTGGATGGAAAAACGGTTGGGTATCAAAACCATCTCATCCGACCGGTGATTGGCTATGTGCCCGATTTCATGGGCGCCTACGAAGACATGGTGGTGCAGGAATACATGGAGTTTTTCGCTGCCTGTTACGGCCTTCATGGCAAGACGCGCGACAAGGTGGTGGGTGATGTGCTGGAACTCACCGACTTGAAGCACAAGCAATTCAATGAAGTCACTTCGCTCAGTCGTGGCATGCAGCAGCGACTCAGTGTGGCGCGCGTGCTGTTGCACGATCCGAAAGTGTTGTTCATGGATGAACCCAATTCGGGGCTTGACCCGCGAGCCCGCATTGAAATGCGAGAACTGCTCAAAGAATTACGGCGCATGGGCAAGACGATTCTGATCTCAAGCCACATTCTTCCGGAACTTGCAGAACTCTGCACCAGCGTGGGCATCATCGAACAGGGCAAACTTGCCTACGCCGGACGCATGGCGGATGCCATGAAGCGGGTGCATCGAGGCACGCTGATTCGCATCACGCTTGAAGATCGACACGAGCAGGCTGCGGAATTGTTGCGAAAAGTTGCAGGCATTGCCAGTGTTGTGGTGACGGCTGCCGAGGGCCGACAGCGACTTGACGTAACCTTGGATCCCGCAGCGGGCATGCCCATGAGCGATCTTCCAAACCGATTGGTCGCCGCAGGATTTCGAATGACCTCCATGCAACAAGCTGGCACGGATTTGGAAACGGCGTTCCTGAAACTTACGAAGGGACTTGTGGCATGACGGATGTTCTCTTGGTCACAGATCGCTCGCGACAGGGTGTTCCCGAAGCACTCGCAGAAGTGCGGCGGATCATTGAGACACACGCACGCATTGTTGAAGAACTGGATGCCGACCAGCGGCCTGTTCCGTTGCGCACCACGTTTGAGCGTGTGGTGGTTCTGGGTGGTGACGGCACGCTTATTTCGCAGTGTCGTCGCTTGCTTGATCGAAACGCGCCGATGGTGGGTGTGAACTTTGGTCGCCTGGGATTTCTGGCGGAGTTTGATCTTCAAGGGTTGCATCGACATGGCGAAATGATTTTTGGTGGTGACCCATTGGTACGCACCCGCATGGTGCTGGATGCCATCGTTCGCAACACACGGGGCGACCTTGTTCACGAAGGGCTTGCGATCAACGAAGCGGCGATTACTTCTGGTGCTCCGTATCGCATGATTGAATTGAAACTCACTTTGGGTGGGCGACCCGGCCCCGATCTTGTGGGCGATGGCGTGATTGTTGCCACACCGGTTGGAAGCACCGCCTACAACGTCAGTGCTGGCGGCCCCATTGTGAATCCGGATGTGGAAGCGATTATTGTGACTCCGAATTGCGCGCACAGTCTTGCGTTTCGACCCATTGTGGCTCCAAGCCATCTTGAAATTCTGATTGAAACCGTGCGTGCCAATGAGGGCACTTCGTTGGTGCTGGATGGGCAAGCGATTGTGCCGCTGGCAAAGGGTGATCGCGTGCTGGTGGGTCGCCATCACACCACGGCGAAATTCATTGGAAATCCCGACCATAGTTACTGGGACACGCTGGTGGACAAGATGCGTTGGGCCGCGCCGCCGAGTTATCGAGATCGCGGCGCGTAAGAAACTGCGAGTGGCGATGGATCCATCAGTCAGCCAGCAATGAAAGCATGGCGGCGTGCATGGATGGATGGCACGCCAGTGAATCGCCACCGTGAATGCCGGGCTTCCCCGTCCAGTTGGTAAACACGCCACCCGCTTCTTCAATGATCACAGGAAATGGGCCGCAATCCCATGGATTCATCACGGGATCCACTGCCACATGGCAGCGACCCGTCGCAAGCAACAGAAGCCCGTAGCAATCACTCCAGCCTCGCATCCTGCCAGTCAAGTGCTCTAGGCGAGACAGCACATGCATGCGATTACTGCGACGAAAATATTCGCTGCCGGTGGTGCAGACCATGGCGTCTTTCAGTTCGACCGGCGCGTGAAGGTGCGCCTGAACTCGCGGCATGTCCTTGCGTTCCCACCACGCGCCACCGCCCTGCACCGCCCACACGCGTTCATGGAGCGCGGGCATGGCACACACTCCAGCCACCACTTTGTGCGAACCATCTGGGAAACGCTGCTCAAGACCAATCAGCGTTCCAAACAGCGGCACACCCGCGGCGAAACTCACCGTGCCGTCGATTGGATCGATGACCCATGTGAATTCGCTGGTTCCGGGTTGCGAACCAAATTCTTCGCCAAGAAATCCATCGTGTGCAAAGCGGCTTGAAACTGCTTTGCGAATGCACTGCTCGGCTTCTCGATCTGCTTGAGTGACCGGCCCCGCTTCGCCCTTGGATTCAACGGTGAGGCCCGGCGTTTGAAAGTATCGAAGTGCCACCGCGCCGGCTGCATCGGCGGCTTGAAGCATGCACTCAACACGCTCTGCCACGGCGGCGTTGGGATGCGAAGGCACGGTGTGTGAAGGCATGCGTGACAGGCTACGCGAGAGTGTTGCGGCGCTCTGTGCAGTTACCCTTGCGGGATGCGAATTCAAAAACTTGCTGCATTCCTGGTGATGACGGTGGTGACTTCAACGCAAGTGCTGGGTGATGCGATCCTGAATGAACGGGCAACGCAAGCCTCGAGTCTGATTGCCGCCAATCCAACGGTGCCTGCGGGCTTGTTCGACAAGGCTTTTACCGCACTCGTGAACGACGCTCAACTCGCAGTGATCGGCAAACAGTTTTTCGAACAGTGTGGCTCGGTGCAACATGTGCAGCAGACGCAAACCATCAGTGCCTTCGGCGGAAAGTTTGACATGGTCATGGAGAAAGGACAGGTCGTTTCCATGACGATTACGATTTCCGACAAGGTTCCCCATCAGATTGTTGGACTGTTTTTCGGCATGCCATCGCCGATGCTTAAGACGATGGACGATGCGGTGGCGGCACTGAAAAAACTCGGCTCTGGCGTCTCCTTTGCATTGTGGAAACTTGATGATGCTGGCGGAAAACCGATCGCCACGCTGAATCCCGACACGCCAATGGCCATCGGATCGGCGTTCAAGTTGTATGTGCTGGGCACGTTGATGGAAGAAGTGAAACTGAAAAAGCGAACGCCGGCCGATGTCGTTTCGTTGCGTGCGGAGGGGCGAAGCCTGCCGAGCGGCTCGATGCAAGATTGGCCCGTCGGGGCGCCGGTAACGCTGTCCACGCTTGCCAACATGATGATTTCGATCAGTGACAACACCGCCACGGACACGCTGATTGCAACGCTGGGGCGAGAGCGAATTGAAGGCATGCTTTCGGTGATGGGCATGAAGGACCCGCAACGCACGCTTCCGTTTTTGTGCACTTCGGAAATGTTCAAACTGAAAGGAAGGCAAGGCGGTGCGATGGCCACCGCGTATGCCGCGCTCGATGTTGCCGGTCGCCGCGCCATGTTGGCGTCGCCAGCTATGACGGGTGCGATTGATATGGGGCAGATGGACTCGTCGGCGTTCACGGTGCCGTCTCATGTGGATTCGGTTGAATGGTTCGCAAGTACCAACGATCTGTGCCGCGCCATGAACTGGATCCGAATCGCAGCGGATTCGCAACCGGCCGAAAGTCTGCAGGTACTCGAAGGCGCTCTGGCCATCAATCGGGGATTGGACATTTCGCGAGATGCATTCCCGTGGGTTGGTTTTAAAGGTGGCAGCGAGCCCGGCGTGCTGAATTCGACCTACTTGCTCAAGGCAAAGAATGGTGCGTGGTATGCACTCTCTGCAAGTTGGAATGACTCAGAGAAGGTGATTGATCTTCAGACCTTCGCCGCCATTGTGCAACGAACGATTTATGTGCTTGGGGCGAATGCGAAAGAGTGAGTCGGGCGGCTGGTGATCACACCCACTCCGCACACAGCAGTTCCGCCTGCGCCAGAACCGTTTTTACCGCTTCTTCCTGCAGGTCCGGCGGATAACCGTGTTTTTTCAGGATGCGTTTCACCATCAGTTTAATTTTGGCGCGAGCGCTTTCACGGAGGGCCCAGTCGATCGTTACGCTTTTCTTCACTTGGGTGATGAGCTCTGCCGCGATCAGCTTGAGCTTGTCATCGCCCATCGCCCTGACGGCAGAATCATTTGCCGCCAAAGCATCGTAAAACGCGATCTCGTCTTCCGTGAGGCCGAGGTCTTCACCTCGCTTGGTCGCCGCGTCAAGTTCCTTGGCGAGTTTGATCAGTTCCTCGATCACCTGCATCGTCGATATCGCCCGGTTGTGGTAGGCATTGAGGGTCTTCTTAAGCTTTTCGGAAAAGACTTGGCTCTGCACCACGTTGCGCTTGGAGCGCACCTTGAGTTCGTCCTTGAGCAGTTTTTCCAGCAGCTCAGCAGCCACATTCTTGTGCTTCAGGCCTCGCACTTCAGCGAGGAACTGATCGCTCAGGATGGAGATGTCCGGTTTGGACAGGCCAGCGGCGGTAAAGACATCGATCACCTGCCCTTCGGTGGTGATGGCCTTGCTCACAAGTTGGCGGATGGCGGCGTCAATCTGCTCTGGCGTCTTTCGGTTGCTGCTGCTCTGCTTGTTCAGCGCGGCTTGCAGGGCCTGGAAAAAACTCATGTCGTCGCGGATTTCTGTCGCTTCATCGCTCGCGGCACAGAGGGCAAAGGCGCGGGAAAGTTCCGTCACCACCTGCACCCAGCGTTTCTTGCCGTCTTCCTGTTCGAGGATGTGCTCCTGTCCGGCGGGGATGAGTTGCAGGCGCTCGGTCGGCGTGCCGCGGGTCCACTTGTCCCAGTTAAAGCCGTGCATCATGTCGCAGGCGATGCCGTGCTTCTCCAGCATCACGGCGATGGCTTGCGCGGTGTCGAAGGTCGGATTGCCCTGCCCTCCGCTCTCGGTGTAGGTGATGAGCGCCTTCTTGAGCTGATCGGCGAGGCCGAGGTAGTCCACCACCAGCCCGCCGGGCTTGTCGCGGAAGACGCGGTTCACGCGGGCGATGGCCTGCATGAGGCCGTGGCCCTGCATCGGCTTGTCCGCATACATCGTATGCAGGCAGGGTGCATCGAAGCCGGTCAGCCACATGTCGCGAACGATCACGATCCGGAACGGGTCTTTGCTGTCCTTAAAACGGTTCGCCAACTTGCGGCGCTTGTCTTTGTTGCGGATGTGCGGCTGCCAGTCGGGGCCGTCATCGGCGCTGCCGGTCATGATGACCTTCACCACGCAGGCTTTGCCCTTCTCGGCCTCGGTGTCGTCGTCCTTGGCGCTGGCCCAGTCGGGACGCAGTTTGATGAGCGCGTGGTAGAGGTCCACGCAGATGCGCCGGCTCATGCAGACGATCATCGCCTTGCCGTCCATCGCCTCCCAACGCTTCTCGAAATGCTGCACGAGGTCGGCGGCGATCAACGCGATGCGTTTGGGATCGCCGACCATCGCTTCCAAGGCGGCCCACTTTGTCTTGAGTTGTTCCTTCTTCGTCTGCTCCTCGCCTTCGGTGATCTCGTCGAACTCCGCGTCAATCTTCGGCAGTTCGGCGGCGTTCAGGCCCAGCTTGGCGATGCGGCTCTCGTAATAGATCGGCACCGTGGCCTTGTCGGCGACGGCGCGCTGGATGTCGTAGATGCTGATGTAATCGCCAAAGACCGCCCGCGTGTTCGCGTCCGTCTTTTCGATGGGCGTGCCGGTGACTGGAGGAAGGCGGGGGCCGACCGACAGAGACAATGCGCAGCATTGGGCGAAGCCCGACCGAGCGGCGGCAGCGAGGGAGTCAACCCGATGAACGACGCATTGGGCAAAGCATCGCGCAGGTTGCTGGCGAAGCCGTAGGACATCTCGCCCGTCTTTTCATTCACCTTGCCGCCGAAGCCATACTGGCTGCGGTGCGCTTCATCCTTCGTTCGCGTTCAGTTGTTAAGAATTCCTTTACAACTGAATCTCTCCAAAGCCGTTCAACACATCGCCCGCAAAAGCTCCTGCAAACTCAGCACTCGCGGGTCGGGTGAACGCCGGTGCAACGTGCTCACTTGCCGGTAAGTCCTGCGCGACTCGAACGCTTTAATCTGCTTCGTCACTTCTGGCTCATCCCACTTCCGCCCTGCGTAGGCGGTATCCGGTTCCACTTCAAATACCGCGTAAATCTCGCCACCAGCCGCTCCGGGGTATCCCTTCGCCGTGAGGTCGCTCGCGGAATAGACCTTGTAGCCTGGCTTCGTGAGACGGAACAAACCTTCCGCCACCTTGCCGCCGTGGGTCCGCAGGAGAACGTGCCGCGCTGACGCCATCTCAGGCGGGATGTTCCACGTTCCCGGTCGGTCTCCTAACCGCACGTTCGCGATGCCCTTTGCCAGCGTCCATGCCAGTTGCTCCGGTGTGTTATACCAAGCCACCACCACATGATGCTCGGACGGCGGCAGCGCCCGCGTCGTGTCGCTCATCTCGTCCCGCTCCGCCAGCACCAGCGAGCCATACTGCACCGGCTCTTCCTTCAACGTGTAGCTCTCGGCGACGTGATAGCTCACGCGCTCCTGTGCCGTCGTGCGGTTGCCCAGATGCGCCAGCACTTCATCCAAGAATTTCTCCAGCGACTCCAAGCCCTGTGCCACCCCGTTCTCGTCCGGTGCGACTCCGAACGCGCCTAACCCGGGCAGGATTTCGTGAAAGCCCTTTAGCTTCACCGCCGCATTCGCCCGCCCCGGATAAAGCACATAGGCACCTTGCGAGCGTTTGATGGCATCCCGGTAGGCGTGCATCTTCAGCAAGTCCTGCCGCTTGTAGTTGCCCTCCACCTCATCGTCAGCGTCGTCCGCTCCTTCCGCGCCGAACAATCCCTCGATGTCTTCCACGCGATACTTCGCGTCGAAATGCACATGCACCAGCAACTCCTGCCGCTCCGCCTCCGCCTCACTCAAATCCTCCGGCCAAAACGTCAGCGTGTAATCGGGATGCAAGCGCCGCGTCCAGCTTCCACCCGCGTGTCGATCCTGCGTCACTTCAAAGCGCCGGTTGTAGGCGAAGCGCGCATTCAGTCGGCGGCTCTGCCCCGCAAACGTGCCGACAAACGGCCCCAGCTCCATCCGCTTCCGCAGGCGGAGATTCGGCGAACCTTCCTCCAGCCCTTCAATCAACTCCTCCACTGCCGGACGATTTCCACCCCGGCACTTCTGGCAGAACCAACCCAGCAACTCGAAGAACAGCCAATACTCGTAGAGACTCGCCACGTCGCGTTGCCCCGCGTGAAACAACTCCTCGCCTCCTTCCCACGAAAGCGCCGCCGCCGTGCGAAACCGCAACCACCAGCGCAGCACCTCGCGATAGCCCGCCTTGCGCTGCAACACCGGACTGCCCAGCGGCGCGAAACGCATCTCACCCACTTCGCGGAACAAACTCCGCCCCAGCCAATCCTCCACTGTACCCGCCAGCCGCCGCGACAACGCCGCCGATGCGCCCCAACCTGGATTCGAATCAAAGACACCTTGAGAGTGCGTGAGGAATGCCCGGAACTCGCCCAGCGCGAACTTCACGAACCGGTTCTCCAGCGTGTCCAGGTCTCGCGACTTGCGCGGCACCAGCACCCGCTCGGCGACCGATTCCAAACCGAGTTGCGTCCGCAGCGGATGCGAAGCCGGCACCTCGCGGCGTGGATTGCCCGTCACCAGTTGCCGCACCGCCGACGGCGTCCAGCGAATCGGTCGGTCGGTGGAAACGGAATCGCTCACCGTGGACAGCCGCTCATGGGGAAAGCTCAGGATGCGTTGCAGCGCAGCGGAGAAGTCGGCGCTATCCAGCGTCTCGCGCAGCAGCTCCAGTTGAATTTGCAGCCAGCCTGCATCCGTCCGGTCTTCAAAGGTCGAACGGAAACCCGCTTTGGCCGATGACCGTGCATCCGCCACCAGTCCCGCGATTTCATCCGACAGCCGCCGCAGCATCCCCCGATATTCCGTCCGGTAATCGAGCTTGAGCGAACGCACGTCCAGCAACGCCGACGCCACCGCAGACTTCGCGTCATCCACCTCGCCCTCGACCAGTTCCAGCAGGAGCGTGCCGCAAAAGGAACGTGTCTCGATCAGTCCCGCATCCGGCTTTCCTCCGCCAGTTCCCAGACTGCGGCGGCGGCTGGAAAGACTGCACCGCAGCCGCAAGTCCTCACCGTTGACGGCTACCACCTCATATTCATAGCGCTCCGACTCGAGCAGCTGCACGGTCGTCTCCCCATGTTCACGGGCGTCTTCCTCGTCCGTCTCCGCCAGCGGAGCCGTGGATGCGCTCTCCGCATCCTTCACCGGCATCAGGGTGACGTGGGCCACCACTGCGCCGGACGGCGAGCGAAACGGAACGCTGGTATCAGGAAGAACACGCATGACCTCATGCCTCGGCGAAGGAGGCGAAGCCGTTTTCAATCAACAGCCGCCACATCCGGCCAATCTTCTCCGCACTCAATGGATAAGGCGCACCAGCCGGGACAACGACGGACGGCTCGGCCTTTTTGTCCGTCGAGCGCGCTGCCTCTTCCGCCGCCTTGAGAGCGTCCGCGCCACGGCCAGCGGCATCGTTCACGCACAGGAACCACAACTTCTTGAGCACCGGCCCCAGCTTGGCCCGTGAGCCATGCAGTTTCGGCAGCAGCTTCTGAAACACCACGCAGTCAAAGGCACCGGGGAACCAAGTGGTATCGCCGTCCGCATGATTGCCCAGCAGTTTGTAGAAGTGAATGAAGCGCGCCGTCTCGTAGGCCGTGCGATAGCCAAACTCCGCCCCGTGGGCTTGCAGCGTTTTGAAGAGCAGCAGCATTTCGGCATCGTAAACCGCCTTCACATCAGCGGAAACGGTCACCGGATGCTTTGCCGCATCCGCGAACGCCTTCCCAAATGACGCGCCTTTGCCGTCGAGCTTCGACAAGTCCGGTTTGGCCGGATTGCCGAGGAAACCTTCCAACTCGGCAGCGTCCATGCGGAACTCGATGACGTTCGCTCGGTCCAGCACTTTCGGGGAGAACATGTAGGTCGTCTCGTCCACGTTCACCGTGCCAATGATGAACAGGTTTTTCGGAAGTTCGACTTCAGCGGGGATGGTAGTGCCATTTGCTTTCCTCTCCGAATCTTGATGAAGGTGGATTTTCTCATCTGACTCGATGGCCGAGAGAATGTCTGCAAAGTAACGCTCGACATGGGACAGGTTCATCTCATCAAGAATGAGAAAATGGGGAATGGCCTGATTGGCCTTTGCGTGGAGAATTACGTCGAGTGAAGGCTTGCTAATGTATGACGCTTTCTCGAGTCCGTTGGGGTAGCCGAGTATGTTTTCGTTTCCTGTCCAATCGGCCCCGACTGCAACTACCCGAAAGCAGTTTGAGGACGATGGCAGCCAGTGAGCGAGCGCCTGGGCAATTTTCGTCTTCCCGGAACCAGCAAGTCCCGTCAGCAGTAACAAGTTTTTGCTGACCAGCGAGGAGAGCATCCGAATCACCAGCGTGCGCGAGACGACTACGCCTGCGTCTCGCAGAGCTTGTTCAAACGCTCCTACACTTTTTGCGTCCAAAGGTTCGTGACTGGCCGGTTCCCTCAATTTCATGATCTTCTCGTAATCTGTCTGAGTGATTTCAAAGTTTGTGCCCTGCGGCGCTTTCAAAATGGAGAGCTCGGGTAGAATGGCCCTGATTGCGGCTCGGGCAATCGGGGTGGTAACAAACGAATCCTCCACCCTCAACCTGCACCGCATTTCACCAGTCTGAATATCGGGCTTCTCTTTCCACAATTCTGGTGCGTCTTCCAAAATCTCCTCGCTCGGCGGAGCGAGGACGGAGCAATCGGCTATCACTCCACCAGTCGCGCCTGACCTCCAAACGAGAACTCTGTCGCCAGCGAGAATGTGGTCCTTGTGTTGTCGCACGGACCACAGAATTTCTTGGCGTCCCCTGATGTAACCGTCCACATCAAACTGGTCAGGGTTACCTTGAAAAATCCAATGGCGAGAGGATGCGGGTGTGGAATACACTGCTCTCAGAATCGGTCCGAAGGTGTTCAACGTATCCTGGAAAGCATCGAATATTCCGGTTCCGAGTGTCTCCAGTTCGGCGGGGCAGAAATAGAGAGAAACACTCGCGGCGCTTCCTTCCGGACCGCTTGCGTAGGCTAGCCACTCGGTGAGGGAAGGGAAATCCGTCTCGTTCGGCTTCGTAAGCCAGGACTTCCTATAGAACCATTCTCTTTTCGCCGATTTCTCGACCGCTGCGACTAGCTCTTGTGGCACGGTCGCGAGGCGTTTTCGCATATTCGCGAAATGCCCTTCGAGTTCACGCTTCTTCGCAGGTTCTGCGACCTGAGAAGTTCCAGATCCCTGACAAAAGCACACCTCGGCTCCCCTCTCGGAAATTATAAGCGCGACTTGTAGGCCATACGACTTGTTTGAAATTGCCAGTGGATAAACGCAGCTCCAAATCTCCTTCGGTGACCTGCCATTTGGCGTATAGAGGGAAGTGTTCGCCTTCAGCTGAATTAGAGCGGCGGGGCTTTCAGCGAGCTTTTCCGAAAGTGCCTTTAGCTTAACCCATACGCCCTTGAATATCTCCTGGTCTGCTAACGGAACGTCCTTCCAGCTCGCGCTATTTGGATACCGCTCAAAGACCGCACAGTCTTCGGCAGAGAATACGAGACTCGGATTGGTTAATTGTGCCATAAGTCAATGATGCCAGTTTGTTGATCGAGCGCCGGGGCAGATGTGTGGGAAATGAACAGCATCTCTTTGCGGCGGTCGCGGAAGCCGCGTTTGGTGTCGGCGGCTTTGTTTTTCGAGAGGAACCAGAGGCAGACGGGAATCTTCGTGCTGTAGAAGAGCTGGCCGGGGAGGGCGACCATGCAGTCCACGAGGTCGGCCTCGATGAGGGCGCGGCGGATGTCGCGTTGCCTTGGCAGGCTCTGCGGTTTGGCCTTCGGCTTGGAAGATGCGCTCCGCGCAGGGCAGTCGCCGGACTGGTTGGAGGACATGCTGCCATTGGCGAGGACGAAGCCGGCCATGTTGTCCTTCGCTTCGCTCACGACCTGCGGTGAGGCTTCGCTTTGAAGGATTGCGCTATCGCGCATGGCAGTGTGC
Organism: Singulisphaera sp. GP187; assembly: GCA_945871915.1. GTDB lineage: Bacteria > Planctomycetota > Phycisphaerae > Phycisphaerales > SM1A02 > SYAC01. Next base: position 467 of record CAMBXO010000016.1, on the reverse strand, counting down.
GGGGCGAGGTGGTGGATGAAGTGCTGCACCCAGGCGAAGTTGGCGTTGCCCTTGGGCGGGACGCCGAACTGCCAGCGCACGTCGTCGTCCTTGCGGAACCAGTCGGAGTCGTTGAAGGGCGGGTTGGCGAGGACGTAGTCGGCGCGCAGGTCGGGATGGAGGTCGCGGCGGAAGGTGTCGGCGTGCTCGGGGCCGAAGTCGGCCTCGATGCCGCGCAGGGCGAGGTTCATCACGGCGAGGCGGCGGGTGGTGGCGTTGCTCTCCTGGCCATAGATGCTGATGTCGCCGAGCTTGCCGCCGTGGGATTCGACGAATTTCTCCGACTGCACGAACATGCCGCCGGAGCCGCAGGCGGGGTCGTAGATGCGGCCTTTGTAGGGGGCTAGCATCTCGACGAGGCAGCGCACGACGCAGGACGGGGTGTAGAACTGGCCGCCGTTCTTGCCCTCGGCGCTGGCGAAGCGGGT
>CAMBXO010000015.1 GCA_945871915.1 Singulisphaera sp. GP187 | reverse complement strand
CTTTGGATTGTCTCGCAGAATCTCCCGAAACATTGTTAGCGCGCTGTCATAGTCACCATGATCCGCGCGAGCTTGAGCGTTGGCAAGGGAGCTGGTCTCATCCGCCGATGGTCGAAGTGGACCGCCCTGTGTCGCGATCGGTTGGGTGTCTTCACCGCGAATTTCTTCAAGCGATCGTGTTGCGCATGCGGGCAACAACAGAACCGAAATCCCAAGAAGCAATCCAAGCGCAACACAATGACCGCGCACCGAACGCCGTGGGGCGGATCGGGATCGTGTCGCGACAGACGCCCGACCAGCGAGTGACCGAAGGCGGCGAGCATTCACCACATCCCGCGGTTCTCGATCACACTCACCCTCCTTTGGTGTCTCCATGATCATGGGCACACGGGCCCACTCCGCGTGACGAAGAACGGCGCGGAACGCAGAGTCTCCGCAAGTTCCCTGTCCAATATGTGTGTGTCGATCTCGCCGACTTCCACACACACCAATGGAATCATTAAGATGAAACACATGCACGTGACCCCCACCAAGTTCTCGGCATAGACGCTGAACAACAGCCTTTGCAAGGGCCGGCGTGTTCATGCAATACCCGGCCGCAACCGCGTGGCATGTGTCGATACAGAATCCAATTCGTTCCGGCTGTTGAACCATGTCGCGCACCAACGCAAGATGTCGGAAGTCATAACCAAGGTTGGTTCCAGCACCAACCGTGTTTTCAAGACACGTGATCACGTTGTAACCAGAAAGTTGTGCGTGCAGCGCATCAAGGCACGCGGCAAGTCGTTTCAAGGCAGCCAACTCTTCCTTATTCGGGCCACTCTGCAAATCATTGGGTTGGGTTGTTGGTCGCTTAGACCCCAGGTGAGCCCCAGGATGCATGACGCATAAGCGAATACCAAGCCGTTCACACCGCTCCAATTCACTGCGTTGAAGCACCACCGATTTCTTTCGGGCCACCGCAGATGGACTCGCCATGTTTGCCAAGTAACTGTTGTGACTCACGGCGCGATGTTCGTCCGGATCACTCCACCCGGCCGCCTTCATCTGCGCGTTCCACTCAGCCACATCAGACTCCTGAAGCCCACGCGGATTCCATTGTCGTTGATTGGCAGTAAACACCTGCACACAATCAAGCCCCAGCGCAACAGCACGTTGCACAGCATTGGCTGGTCCACCGGCGGCACTGCAATGACTTCCAATGCGAGGCATGTTCAAAATCGACCGGTATCCAGTGACCTCGCCGCGGTCACAATGCGCTCGGCGGTGCGAACGGCAGCAAAGCCAGCCTCAGCGTCGACAAACGGTTTGCGACCCTGCCGGATGGCATCGAGAAAATCCTCCAGCTGCATCTTCAGTGGTTCCCCCGCTTCAACTTGCAGCGGTTCCATGGAGACAAGTTCAAGCCAATTCACACTACTCAGGTCCTTTCCAACTTTCAGATCGGCGCGAATCTGATCCATGCGGGCGCTGTTGGCGGTCTTTCGGATGACATTTCCCTTGCGTTCTTGAAAGTCAGCACTCACATACGCATCCGGAGAAATAAGACGCATTTTGCGTTCGGTCTTCATGGCAATCCGACTCGCGGTCACATTGGCAACACATCGGTGCCCATGTTTGTCCGGCGGGAAAGTAAGGCGAGCATTGCACACATCCTCGGCCTCTCCAAGAACACTCACCGCACTGGCATCCACACGCTCCGGCTCTCGCTCCATCAACATCAAGAGAACATCAATGTCATGAATCATCATGTCAAGCACCACACCAACATCCACACTTCGGAAAGTCATAGGGCTAATGCGATCCACCTCCATAAAACGAGGCGGGCCAAGATTTAGTTTGCGAATAGCCACCATGACTGGGTCATAGCGAACAACATGCCCAACTTGCAGCAACGCGCCACTACGGGCAGCGGCATCGGCGATGGCGCGAGCCTCCTCCACACTTGGCGCAAGCGGCTTTTCGATAAGGCAATGCACACCACTCGCAAGGAGTCGCTCCGCAGCAGAACGGTGGTGAATCGTCGGCGTGGCAATGACCACAACATCCACCCCCGCATCAATTAGGGCGTCCACGTGGTCGTAGCCCTTGCCTCCATACTTTTCCAGCATGTCCGCGCGGCGATCGGCATCGCGATCGACCACCCCAACAAGATCTAGGCCTTCCATTTGCGTTCCAAGCCGCACATGGTGGCGACCCATTCGGCCAACACCAACGACGCCATACCGAAGTGTTCCTTGTGCTGTCTTCACCGCACAAGAATAGTCACTACCGTCATTTGGGCGTTGTGTATCGGTTGCGTTCTTGTGTCGAAAGCCTTGTATCACGGGCTATCGATTCATAGGACAGCACAAGGCAGCAAGCCATTCGCCACGTGGTCAGGCATATGAGCAGCGTGCCCAAGTAGACCCCAATCATCGAAAATCGAATCAAACTCCACAGTACTTCAAGGGGATCGACTGCAATGTGTCCACGCGATTGCACAAGGCTCACCACTGGAATTGCAACGACCCCCACGCACCATATCCAGACCCACCAAGCAACAGTTCGGACCATAACACCCTCAAGTAGGTACTCCATCATTCTTCCAAGGTGCAGCAGGAACAGAAGCCACGAAACTTGCGACGCAATTCCACAGAGACAGGCAAAGACAAACTGCACCTGTGGCATAGAAACCGGCGCTGCGAGCGGGAACAGCGGAGCCGAACTGGTGCTGTTGATCGAACCATAAAGCAAACCCGCAAACAGCCACCACAGCAGTTGCGATGGAGCGAGTCGTTTACGGCTTGCCGCGTTCTTGTCTAAGCGAAAGAACACCGCCTCGTGCGATCGGATTGGTCGGCTGAGCAGAAAAACAACCAGTGGAACAACAATCGAAATCGGAATGAGATGCCAACGAAAATCGATGCCCGCCACCAACCCCAGCGAACGAGGCGTCTTGGAAGCCAATGCAAAACTGGCAATGACTACAGAGATCATGAGCAACGACGAAATCAGAAACCGAATAAAGATCGGTGCCACGATCGCCGGCCCCTCAAGGTGCAGCTCCCCAACCACCCACCGTTCTCTCAGTCGTGCCACATACCCACATTCGGGACACGGGCGATTGAATGGCAAGCCCACCAGCGTGTATCCACATTTGATACACGATCTCTGTGGAGCGGTCACGCGGCACCCGTGACCGCCCGCTGACCAGGCACTCGTGTGGCCCACGCAACTGCGGCACGGAACATTCGAAGACCAAGCGGCTCAACGCTCCGCTCACCAGAACCAAGACGCGTCCACCATGGGTGCTGCGTCCAGCGAGTGAATCGCTCTGGATGTGGCATCAGGCCAAGGACAAGGCCAGAGGCGTCGCAGATACCCGCAACAGAATCCATGCTCCCATTAAAATTCTGGTCGCGGTCATAACGCACAGCAATCTGTCCGTTGGACTGCAAATGATTGAGTGTGGCGTCATCCGTTACAAACCGACCCTCGCCATGCGCATTGGGCAACAGGTCAACACCCGGTTGTAATTGCAGATCACGCGTCCACACGCACCGGGTATTGGTTGGAATGGTGACCGGTGTCCACACATCACAAAATCGTGCGGACTGATTCTGGCAAAGGGCAATCGTTGGTTGCGCGGCGCACTCTGGCCATTGCTGCGCCACCGGACCCGGAAGCAGCCCAGCCTGTACGGCAATTTGAAATCCATTGCACGGACAAATGATCGGAACGCCCCGCTCCACCGCATGTGCCAGAGCCGGATAAATCTCGCGGCGCATCAGTACAGCCATCACACGCCCCGCGGCAATGTCGTCACCGTAACTAAATCCGCCGGGAAGCCCAATCAAGTCAAAGTGATCGACCTGTGATGGATTTCGCCGCAGCGTGTTCAGAAGCACGCTTTCCGGCTCGGCTCCAGCAACAGAAAACGCATGCATCAACTCCGCATCACAATTGATGCCCGCCGCAGTAATGATGAGTGCTTTTGGTTTCATATCACCATCCATGGTCACCAGACTCCCATGCGGCATGAAGTCGATCAATACTGATCGATTCCCCGCCAACAGATAACTCACCAGATTGACTGAACCGTCCAATGACCGCGTGGGGAAGGTCTCCAAGCATGGCCTGAATTGCGGTGAGGTGTTCTGGTGCCACCTCGAGCAAGTACCGAGATGGGTCTTCGCAGAACGATTTTGCTTCCATAGAACACGGGGCCGAGCAGATCATGGCGTGAAGATCGATTTTCAAACCACACGACCCCGCAAAGGCCATCTCGGCCGCAGCAACCAGCACTCCACCCTCGCTGCAATCATGTGCGCTGGCAACAAGGCCGGCCGCAATACACGCGGCCACGGCGCGCGCGGTGGACGGACCAAGTTTGAGATCAACCTGCGGAAGGGTCATATCTGCACCAGCGAGTGGCCCCAGCATGATTCGATGCGAACCACCCATGCGTCCATGGGTCATCCCAATCAACACGAGAGAATTGCCAGCTCGCTTTGCATCCATCGTGAGACAGCGGCCCACATCATTCACAATTCCAATTCCAGAAATAAGGAGAGTCGGCGGAATCTGAATTGTCTTTCCATCCTCTGTGGTGAACTGATTGTTGAGCGAGTCCTTGCCACTGATGAACGGTGCTCGATAGGCAGTCGCCGCATCAAGACACGCCTCAGAGGCACGCACCAGACTTGCCATGTTTCGAGGGTCGCCGCAACTTGGCCAACAAAAATTGTCCAAGATGGCAATGCGAGTTGGGTCCGCACCAACACACACCAAATTACGCACACACTCATCCACCGCCGCAAGACCCATCCAATAGGGATCAGAAGCAAGACCGGTTGCCAGTCCGTTGGCAATAGCAATACCACGAACACTCGATGGAACCGGCTGAATCACCGCCGCATCACCGGGTCCACCGTGTGGCCCAACAAGAGGCTTGATAACACTTGTGCCCTGCACCTCGTGGTCGTACTGCCGCACGATCCACGCCCTACTGGCAATGTTTGGATGCGACAGAAGGGCTTGCAGGCCACCAAGAAGTCCACCACCCACTACCGCGTTGGGCGAAGCGATCGGCCCCTGCTGCGCCGCCCACGATGCATCCCACACCGCCTCGCGCTTTGGCATGGGCAGAGCGTCCTCAAGAAATTTTGTGGAAATACGGCCCATTTCTAGGCCATTCCACACAAGAACAAGGTCTTGATCGGGTGTGCCAAAGACCCCAAGTTCGCACATCTCTACACCGTGTTGATTTGCAAGAGCTCGAAGTTGCACAAGGTGATTGGTGGGAACAGCCAGCACCATTCGCTCTTGTGCCTCACTAATCCAGACCTCTGTTGGTGAGAGCCCGGCATATTTCAATGGCGCCCGATCAAGGTGCACGGTTGCGCCAAGTGTGCGACCCATTTCACCAACGGCACTAGAAAAACCACCGGCTCCGCAATCGGTCAACCCATGAAACAGCGGACCACCCACTACATCACGCGCTGCCAACAGGGCGTCGAGTGTCTTCTTCTGCGTGATCGGATTTCCAATTTGAACAGCGTGACCAAATTCATCAGCATGCACATCGGTCAACTCGGCACTGGAAAATGTGGCGCCATGAATCCCATCTCGACCCGTTCGACCACCAAGCACAACAATGGTGTCTCCGGGCTTGGCACCACCGCGAACCATGTGGCGCGGCATGATTCCAACGACTCCGCAATACACCAGTGGGTTACCGACATACCTTGGATCAAACCACACCGCACCATTTACGGTTGGAATGCCCATTCGATTTCCATAATCGCGTATACCCTGAACCACCTGCCTTAGAACCCGACCCGGCGATAGACAGCCCTTGGGTGGAACCATGTCGCGCGGCGCAACGCAAAAAACATCCGTGCTCGCAATCGGTTTGGCGGCCATACCTGTTCCCATCACATCTCGAATGCAGCCACCAGTTCCCGTTGCCGCACCACCATAGGGTTCAAGGGCGCTCGGGTGATTATGAGTTTCAACCTTCACACATACGGCGTGGTGATCGTCAAACGCGATCACGCCGGCATTGTCGACAAACACACTTAGGCACCAGTCAATTGATCTGGGCTTGGTCGGATCCATCAGGTAGTGGGTTGCCGCCGCCACCGTTCGCTTGAGAAGATTGTCGATCTCAAGCGTGTCGCCATCGCGTCGGTGGCCAGCCAACCGGCCACCCCGATCAAGTAACGACGGTGATCCCGCCGCAAGACTGGTTTCTGAATACCGAACACAACTCTTCAGTGTCTTGTGCACACAATGTTCGCTCCACGTTTGGGCGATTGTTTCAAGCTCAATTTCTCGCGGCTCGCAGCCTCGGCGGCGATATTCGGATTGAATTGCACGCATTTCCGGCAGACTCAAAAAGAGATGCGCCTCACGACTCAGTTTCTCAAGTTCCGAATCGGTCAGATTGCAGATTGCCACCCTTACAACCTCCGGCGTTCTGTGACTCGCTTGCGGAAACTTGTCTGGAAGCCAAGGCGAAGTGCGAACAAGGTGCACCACAGGATTGGCCAAATAGCGTTCAGCGATTGCACCAGCCTGTTCTTGTGTGACACCACCCAAATCCCATCGGTCGCCAGTCAACACATGCACCCGCTCGCCCGTCAAATGTTCCACAGCAGTCTCAACGCTCTCGGCAGCAGGATCGGATACGCCAGGCAGCGGGAGCACCTCAATCATGCAGCCGTCACATGCCAGCGTTCCAAGCGTGGCATGTTGGGTTACAGGGTCCGCAAGAATCTCTTGCGCCACCGTTTGCAACTGATTTTCGGATAACTCCCCCTGAATCAAGTACACCTGTGCGCTGTGCACATGTGTCGGCGGTGTGAGGCCCGGCTCGGCCGCAGCGAGCGCCGCAACGGCTTGGCCACGCGTATCGGGCGAACCCCGTTTGGGTCGTACCTCAATTCTGTGCACCGCCGCCATAGAGCGAGGATAGCGGTGAAAACAGCCTGATTTGTTAGGGGCGCCGCCGAACTAGAACATCAACTGAAGCTGTGTTCGCATCACGATCTGGTCTGTACCACTGATGCGCCAGCCAGCTGGCAGATTCTGCCACGAGTAGTCAAGGTCAGAAAGATTGAAGCCCATATCAAAGGTCCACTTCAGATCTTGCCCGTCGATGTACCAGTTCAACCCCATCGTGACAACGGTGTAGGGTTTTTGTTTGGCAACCTGTTGGATTGAAGTGCTGGCGCCAGCCAATCCAGATGAATCATTAAAGTCGATATAGCCATACTCCATCCGCGTATACGCCTCCCACTTTGGCGCAATGTAAATCGCCGGCTGCAGAACAACCCCATATGCATTCACAATTCCAACACCAGCGGCTGGCGGCACAAGCGAGGCGTTGTCGAAGGATGTTGCAAAGGTCGACTGAGAATTAACATAGTTCCAAAAGCCGCTCATGAAAAAACTGGCGCCGCCGAAATTCCACTGCGCATCCGCAGTGACGCTGTCCCAGTAGTTCTCGTCATTTCCGACCGTGTTGTACGGCGCGGCGCTGGGATCTTGAGAAACAATATTTGGTCTTGTCCCCTGCGTGTGAAACGCAAGGCCAACCAGCATCCCCTGTTGTTCCCCCATCGGACTGGTCATACTGTTGAAATCCGCCCACGATCCATACGGTTTCCATTCAAGCCGCGTCGTCACGCTGTAGGAAGATTGTTGTGTGTACCACGCAGCATTGGCGGGTTCTGTCCCCACAAGATGCAGGGTGGTTCCAGCAATATTCGATGAGCCACCATTGTCAACTGAAAGGTCCCACCGGAAATCATCGCCCTGATATTGAAACTCGATGCCCTGCGTGTACCACAGCCCAAAATTGCGAACGATGGTCGAACGACTCACCGCCATTTGATTTGACTCGGTCACCAATTGCTCCCTGGCATAAGGTGACCGATACTGTCCAAAGCGAATACTCCATTCATCTGACAGTCCGATGCGAACCCACGCATCAAGCAAGTACAAAGTTCCCGAATTCGATCCCAAGGTTGGAAATGTAGAGTTGTCCGGACTGGTTCCCACCGCATAACTATTCTGCATCGCGACATTCGTACGCACCATGTACTCAATCGCCGGGCTAAACACATGGCCCTTGAACGTGAGTTCGTTGTATTGACTGTCAAAGCCATACCGATCCTCGATCGGATCTGGAATGATGTACGGCGTTGACTGTGTTGGTGTAACAGTGCTGACTTGCGAGTCCCGCACATGGCTCCACATGAACCGGGGCTGCAGCAATCCGGTCATCTGCAATTTGAATCGCCCGTCTGGACTGGCAAGAAAGAACCCATCGTTCCATCCAGCGGTCATGGCGTCCTGTCGAAGACTGGCCCGAGCGTCCGCATCTGAAATCACATCCGAAACAATGCCACGGATCTGTTCGGCTCGCTCCTGACTGAGCCACTTTTCACCTTCAAGGGCCTTGAGTTCAGAAACCTGCCCCTCCAGGGACTTGTTGCTTCGCTCCAAACTGTCAATCCGCTTCAGAAGGTCGTCAAGAGTCGGCCCATTGTCTAGTTTGGATGGGGCATCCGGCCTCGCCGCTGCAACCGAAGCAATCGAAAGAGCCGCAATACTGCTGCAGCACAGGCCACAAAGCCATGTGCGTGAAGAGGTTGCGTGGCAATCCTGATGCATTTGACGGGGATAGTATCACCCTCCGAAATTGAGAGGGCGATGTCACTGCATCGGCATCTCTAGTACAGCAACTGTAACTGCACCCTGGCAACAATTTCGCCGCCGCCACCCTTGGGTTCAATGCGGTATTCCGCCCCACCAATGTTTTGCCCATAAATACCGGTGTTGAACCAAAGATTGCCGCCAAAGGTCCAACCAAGGTCTGTAGAGAGCTTCACATTCTTGTTGCCACCAATGAAGTAGTTGGCCCCCACTGTTGCAATGTTGACCCGGCCCGCATTGAAAACATCGGCCCTCCCAATAAGCCCGGCACCACTCGCCGTGTTTCCACGATTGGACTCAATGTTGTTGTAGCCCTCATTGGAAGTCTGCATCCATTCATAGCGGCAAAAAGTCTCAAGGTTGTCAGTCAGAAAATATCCGCCCTGCAGAACCAATCCGAAACTATTGATACTTGGATCACCAGCAGGCAGTGAGTAAGCAGTGTTCATAACAAAGGCGCTGTACAAGTTGGCACCACCAAGGTCATACGACACATCGGCTGTCCATGTCAGAAACGCACCGTCGCTATTGCCGTTGAGCGGCATAGAATTGACTTCGCTCAGACCACCTGTGCTCTGACCACCACGCTGCCAGTTGGCGGCCAAACCGATCATGAGTCCGGGCTCCTCTCCACGGAAACTGGTCATATCGTCAAACTGTTTCCATTCTCCAAATGGCTTGTAGGCAACACGACCCGTTGCGGCCCACTCGGCAAAACCCAACCCATTATTGTTGATTTCGGTGTTGGTGGAACCAGAAATCGAGCTGGTGTTGGCATTGTTTCCGCCATCGTTGAAACTGGCCTGCACCAGTAGGTCATCTGAGCGCCACTCAGCCATCACACCCTGCGTGAACTTGGTATTGAACATGGTGTTCACAATCGACCGCTCGATGGCAAGTTGATACTTGCTGCTTGTGAGTTCTTCCTTAAGGAACGGAGCCTTAAATTGCCCGACCTGTACAAAAAATCCGTCTCCCAGGATCTTGCGGATATAGGCATCCTCAAGGCCCGTGCTGCTGTTGTTGCCGCCAGCACTGGCCCCACCAGAAATCTGGCTGTAGGTCTGGGAATACACCAGCACCATTCGGAACTGCCAACTCGGATCAATGGCGTGCCCGGAAAAATCAAGTTTCACACGACGGGCCTCAAAGCCATAGTCATTCTTGTTGTACGTGGTGCCGGGTACGGCGGGAGTGTTACCGCGTGTAATACCCGAGCCAATGGAATTATTGAGAATGCTGGTATCTCGACTACTGTAAAAACTTCCGGCCCACCGAATTTGAAGCTGGCCACCTAATTTCAGACGAAAATTTCCGTCGGGGCTCGCAATGAAAAATCCCTTCTCATACCCACTTGTGGCCTGTGCAGACTGCAGGCTGGCGCGTGTATCCGCGTCGTTAACAAGGTCCTGAACAACGGCGCGTATTTCGGTGGCCCGTTGTTCGGTAAGCCAACTCTCCCCCTTCTCTTTCATCAGATTGGACACCGCTTGTTCAAGGGCAGCGATGCGGGCAACACTGTCTGTTTCCGGTTTAGAAGTGTTGGAAGGATCCAGCGACGCAAATGTTTGTGCTGCCAAAACTGCTGCAATGGTGGTAGCGAGGGCGTGGTGCGTTTGCATTGGGTGTGTTTCCGTAACGGGGCAGGGCAAGTGTTGGTCTGCCCACGGCGGACAAGCCAACACCGCCGGTTTTCTACCGTGCGGCGTGGCACCGTAGTAGAGAACACGGCCGCACAGCCACCGAACTGAACACAACCTGAACACAACCACAACAATCACACACAACCCAAACAATCAGAATCACTACACCGGCGCGCCGTTGCATCGCCGCACGCTCACATCACAGACCAAGCCCGCCAAACAGAAAACCCTCCAGTCCTTCGTGGACTGGAGGGTTGAGTCTAAGTAAGACTGACTTGTTTTACAAAGTCAGTTGGATGACGCGTGCGCGATCAGAACAACAACTGCAACTGAGCGCGGGCCACGAGTTGGCCGCCGCCAGTACTACCTTCTGTGCGGTAATCAGCACCGGCAATGTCTTGCCCGTACAGACCCTGTTGGAAGGTGACTGGATTCCAACTGATACCAAAGTCAGTGGTCAGCTTCACATTCTTGCCAGCGAGGTACCAGTTTGCACCGACTGTGCCGATGTTGTTCACAGAGGCGTTGTTTGCGGTGTTATCAGAAACGTTAGTGCCAGTAACATTTTGGCTGTCGTTGTTGGCAATGCACATCCATTCCCAACGACCGAACAACTCCACTGCGTCGGTGATGAAGTAACCACCCTGAACAACGATGCCGTAACTGTTGATGTCGTCCTGGTTATTCGGCAGGCTGTAGGAGGTGTTCATGACCCATGCGCCGTACAGACTTGCGCCACCAAGGTCCCATGTTGCGTCAATGGTCCAACTGAAGAACTCGCCCTCAGAGTTTCCGTTTGACGGAACCTGCTGAGTATCGCCCTGCTGACCACCACGCTGCCAGTTGATGCCACCACCAATAAGCAGGCCGGAAGCCTCACCACGCATGCTGGAGAAGTCATCAAACTGTGCCCAGTTGCCAGAAACCATGAACTCAACGCGGCCAGTGAATGCCCACTGTGCAAAGCCGACACCCGTGTTGTTGGTTGTGTTGACATCTGTGCCTGAGATGGAGCCGAGGTTGGCGTTGTTGCCACCATCGTTGTAACTGACCATCCATCGCAAGTTGTCATTGTTCCAGTTCAACTGAACGCCCTGTGTCCAACCTGTAGTGAACAGGGTGCTAACGAGGGAGCGTTCTGCGGCGAGTTGGTACTTGCTGCTGACAAGGTATTCCTTCAGGAATGGGCTCTTGAACTGACCCATCTGAACACTGAATCCATTGCCAAAGTCCTTCTTGATGTATGCATTCTCAAGACCAACTCCACCAGCTGTGCCGTCGCCCTGGTTGACACCACCACCGCCGGGGAAGTTTTCCTGAGCTGAATTCGTGTTGCTACCAAAGAACTGCTGGTAAGCCAAAGTCACCGCATATTGCCAACTCGGATCAACAACATGGCCGCTGAACTCAAGCTTTGCACGACGAACTTCAAAGCCGTAGGCAGTCTTGGAGACGCCTTGATTATTGAAGGATTGCGCCGCACCAGTTCCATCGATGGTGTTGTTAGTCATATCCCGAGTGCTCATCCAGTTGTAGGCCCAACGGGTCTGCAACTGTCCGCCAATGTTCATCTTGAAGTTTCCGTCTGGACTTGCCAAGAAGAAACCCTTGTTCCAACCAGCGGTCGCGGCTGCGGCCTGAAGGCTGGAGCGGGTGTCGGCGTCCGAAAGGACATCCTGCACCACGCTTCGAATTTCATTTGAACGCTGCTCGGTGAGCCACTTGTCGCCGTTCTGGACTTTCAGCTCAGCGATTTCTTTCTTCAGCTCAGCGATCTGTGACATGGCATCGTTATTCCCATCGACGGAAGCCGCAAAGGCCGAACCGGCCAGAGCAGTACCCGCGAGGAGACCGACAAACTTTGTAAGACTCATTTTATGAGTGCTCCTGTATAGAAACTTTATGGTCGTGGCCTTGACCCTTGGCCCGTACCCTGCGTCATCCACCTAACCGTCAGCGTTCCTGCCCCGACAGGCAGAAACCGGTAGGCGTTCCCTCTATCGACCCATTCGGGCCTCTAGGTTGAGGGCAGGATGATAACGAAGGGCAAGATTCTTGTGGTTGCAATGGGGCCAAAATGCCAAATTGAGAGTGAAAACGGGTGGCGCCACCACACGATTTTGTGCCTCAAGTCCATGTAACACAATGGCTTGCGGTTAATGTGACACATGTTTTTTGTAGCGATCAATTTTTGTGCTGTTTCCAGAAATTGAAGCAGAAAGAAGTTCAAGAGCCTCTGAAACATGTTCCACAGGGCAAAACTGGATTCTTGAACCAGAAACGCCGCTGGCGATTTGCGGAGACATTTGTAGAGCAGGAAGAGCCAACAACCGAACTCCGCGACGAGCCGCAGCAGAGATTCGTTGCTCAAGGTGGCCGCAAGACCGAATTTGCCCGGTCAAGCCGACTTCGCCAATTGCGGCAAACGCAGGTGGCGCGGTCTTTCCGGTTCGGGCAGCCGCAACAGCAAGCGTGACAGCGAGGTCGGTTCCGGGTTCAAACAATTTCACCCCACCCGCGGCCGACACATAAACATCTTGGTCGGCAAGACGCAATCCGCCATGTTGTTCCAGAACTGCAAGCAGCATGGCAAGGCGGTTTGAATCAAGGCCACTTGCCTTCCGTTTGGCGCCACCAAGAATGCCAGTGGTTGTCAGAGCCTGAACCTCCGCCAACAGGCAGCGAGTACCAGCGAGTGCAGGAACCGCTACAGAACCCGGCCTCGGAGCCAGCGATGGGTCGCTGGCAAGTGTGGTTTCGTCGACCTGCTGCAGGCCGGCGCCGGTCATTTCAAAAAGGCCAACTTCAAAGGTGCTTCCAAAGCGATTCTTGATCGCCCGCACCACCCGGTGTGCGTGATGGCGGTCACCATCAAAGCTCAGCACCACATCCACCAGATGTTCAAGCAGCCGCGGGCCTGCAAGCAAACCATCTTTGGTGACATGCCCCACCATCACCACAACACAATTACTTGTTTTGGCAAAGCTCACCAAGTCAAGGGCGCAGCGGCGAAGTTGGCTCACACTGCCGGGCACTGCATCCACATCCACGCGGTGTACTAGCTGAATGGAGTCCACCACAAGAACGGCCGGATGCACTTTGCGGGCCTGCTCAAGCATTCGAGCCAAATTTGTTTCAGCAAGCACCCACAAGTGTTGGTTGCGAGACTCGGTCGTCGAGCCATGCAGCCGTTCTGCTCTACGCCGCACTTGATGGGCACTCTCTTCACTGCTTGCATAGAGCACATTTGTTCCAGCGTCGGCAAGCGAAGCCAAAGCCTGCAGCAAGAGCGTGCTTTTTCCAATGCCAGGATCGCCACCCAGAAGAACCGCAGTGCCAGGGACAAACCCACCACCAAGAACGCGATCAAATTCTTGCACACCCGTTGGAAGACGAGATTCGTTGGATGGCTGAACCATTCCAAGAGGTTCGGCCTGGCGATCGGATTGACCGTTTCCGGAACCGTTCGAGATTGAATCTGCCGCACCCTCAATTGAGCCGGGAGCCGCCTTGGCTTCTATGAATTGTTCAAGAGAATCCCATGCATTGCAGTCCGGACACTTGCCCATCCACTTCGGCTGGACCGCGCCGCAATGACCACAGAGGAAATGGATTCGCTGCTTTGCCACGCCGGCAATTCTATGGATTGAAAGGGACACATCCCGGACACTGCCCAATTCTTCTGTGTGAAGTTGATCCGGCTGATTTTGCGGAGACGACACCAATCGAGTCGGAGTTTCGATCGGTGTCGCACAGATTGTCTGGACGGAACCGGTGGCTCCGCGCGGGCAATGTAATGCATGTGTGGGTCAACGCAAGCGGCAGTTACCAATTTTCTAGACAATCGCCGTGTCGCGCAAATTGAATTGATCGCATTAGGATGCAGTCATGCGAGTATGTGTGGAGATCATCGATGCCCTTTGGCAATTGACGCGACTGACCATTCTCTCTCGCGGCCGAATGTGTGGTCGTTACTGGCACTGGAGAATGGAAACCGCGTTTGGTAGCGATGCGACGCGCATGCCAACACGTTGGCATCGACTTCGTGCAACGATTCGTTTTGGTCACTGGGTTGGGCGAATGCGACGACTGTGAATTCGGCGCACCCACACAGGAATCAATGTGCGATCAGATGGACCCGACGACGATCCTGAGACGAACCCTGGACGAACCCAGGACGAACCCAGGACGAACCTAGATAGCGGTGTCACTCGCGGCCACTGGGTGTTTGCTCACCAAGCCATCGCCCTCAATCACCGGACTAAATCGGCTGCCAAGCATGCCGATGCGGTGATTTGGATTCACTTGTTTCGGCAGCATTGGGCCAACGAAATACACAATCGCAATGCAGAGCAGCGAACCAATCCAAATGAAGTGGTTCCAACCCATGTATTGAAAAGCGGCGGTGATCAGCAGCATCACCAGCGATGTTGGAATCATGCCTTCCCATGCAAGGCGCATCAGTTGATCAAATCGAAACCGAGGCAGCGTCCAGCGAATGGCCATTGCAAACGCCACCATCGCGGTGACTTTTCCAAGCATGACAGCCCACTGCGCAAGTATGAGCAGCGGCCCGCCCTGCAGTGGCAAGTCCAGTGTTCCACCGAGCGGATTCAAGCTCCATCCGCCAAGGAACAGCAAACTAAAGAATGCCGCGCCGGTGATCATGTGAAAGTATTCGGCCAGAAAGAACATGGCGAAACGCATACTGCTGTATTCCGTGTGATAGCCGCCAACCAGTTCGCTCTCCGCTTCGGCCATATCAAATGGCGCGCGATTGGATTCCGCAAGCATGCAGGAATAGAAAATGATGGCCGCCACCGGATGCTGCAGAATCATCCACGCACCGTGGCCGCCTGTTTGTGCGGCGATGATTCCGTAGGGCTCAAGCGTTCCCGCCGTCAGCACGACACACAACAGGGAGAGGCCCATTGGGATTTCGTAACTGATCATTTGTGCACCGGCACGAAGCCCGCCGAAAAAACTGAATTTGCTGTTACTGGCCCAGCCGCCGAGTGCCACGCCGTACACACCAAGACTTGCAACAGCCAGCAGATACACCATGCCCACATTCACCACGGCGCCAGCAAATTTTACGGTGATGCCCTCCACACCAAGTGTGTTCGCAAGACCAAACGGCAGTTGCGAGAGTTCCAGAATGCCGCCCCACGGAATGATGGCAAAGCCCACCATCGCCGGAATCATGATCAGTGTTGGAGCCAGCATGAACAGGGCCTTGTCCACGCCGCGAGGAGTGAACTCCTCCTTCATAATGAATTTCAATCCGTCTGCGATGGGCTGCAAAAGACCAAATGGTCCGACTCGATTGGGGCCGACTCGATCCTGCATCCACGAACTTAATTTTCGTTCCAGCATGATGCCGTACGCACAGCCGCCAAGAATGACATGCAGCATGATCACGATCACCACAACGCCTGTCACAAATTGGCAGAACGCGGGTGTTGGAGCAACCCACGATGGAATGAATTGCGAAAGATCGTTCAGGCTCATGGGGGTGGGCATTCTAGGGATCACCCGGTGCATTGGTCGATCCAGCCGTTGCCGAAAGTGATTACGCCGTGACCGGTTGCCCGATGCCAGCCGCGTTCACGGAGGGGCGAGTGAGCGCGGGAAAATAATCCTGAACCGCAAACACATTCCACGGCCCGGCCTGCATGGCGGCCATGGCTTGCACCGCGGCCCGTGCACCGGCCACGGTGGTGACAATTGGAATTCCACTTCGAACCGCTTGGGAGCGAATCCGGCCCTCATCGGTGTTCCCGCCTTTGCGGGTGGCGGTGTTCAGGATCAAATGAACCTCGCCGCTTCGAATCAGATCGAGCACATTGGGCCTGGCTCCCTCGGAAATTTTCGGAAGAGGCCTGGAAACCAATCCGTGGCGATCGAGTTCTGCGTGAGTACCCGAAGACGCAAAGATGGTGAAGCCAATGCGAAGCAGCGCGCGAGCAATCTCTGCCGCGTGTCGCTTGTCGTCATTGCGAAGCGAAATGAAAACATTGCCAACGGTCGGAAGCGTGACACCAGCAGCCACCTGTGCCTTGGCAAATGCAATGGCCAGACTGCGGTCGGCTCCCATCACTTCGCCTGTTGAGCGCATTTCTGGTCCCAAAATGACATCCACACCGGGAAATTTGTTGAACGGAAACACACTTTCTTTGACAGCAAAGAAGCCGGAGTCGCCAGTTTCCTGCACTCGTAACTCATCCAGCGAAGCACCCATCATCACACGCGCCGCGAGTCGAGCGTAGGGAACACCCTTGGCTTTACTCACAAACGGAATCGTTCGGCTGGC
Organism: Singulisphaera sp. GP187; assembly: GCA_945871915.1. Taxonomy (GTDB): domain Bacteria; phylum Planctomycetota; class Phycisphaerae; order Phycisphaerales; family SM1A02; genus SYAC01. The sequence goes on along the minus strand of CAMBXO010000015.1, from coordinate 13,287 downwards.
GCGAGGATTCACCTCGATGACATACACCTGATCGTCTTTCACGGCCATCTGCACATTCATCAGGCCCCGCACTCGCAATCGCTTGGCCATGGCAAGAGCCTGTTCACGAATGCGACGCACGATGGCAGGCGGAAGTGAATACGGAGGAATGGTGCAGGTGCTATCGCCGCTGTGAATGCCCGCTTCCTCAATGTGTTCCATGACACCACACACCACACCGCGCGGTCGATCGCCACGTTGCGGAAGCATGGTGGCGCGGCTTTGCACATCGGGTTCGTAATCCGCAAGGACATCCACATCCACTTCAATGGCATCGTTGAGAAATCGATCGATCAGAACCGGAGCATCAGCAAGTTCACTGGCCATCATGGCGCTGCTCATGTAGCGGCGCAGGCTTTCCGCATCGAAACAGGTTTCCATTCCGCGGCCACCAAGCACATAACTTGGACGCACCAGAACCGGATAGCCAATGCGGTCGGCGATTTCGATGGCTTGTTCAAGGCCCCTCGCGATGCCGCTTTCAGGCTGCAGCAAGCCAAGTTCTGTGATCATGGCCTTGAAGCGGTCGCGGTCCTCCGCTTCGTCAATGCTTGCAATGCCGGTGCCGATCAGCGGAACGCCAGACTTCACAAGCCCATGTGCAAGATTCAGCGGGGTCTGTCCGCCGAACTGCGCAATGACGCCGGCCACGCCACCACTGCGACCGTGAACCTCAAGGCCGCCGCCATTGAGGCGCTCGACCACATTCAACACATCTTCAAGTGTGAGGGGTTCAAAGAACAGAAGATCGCTGGTGTCAAAGTCCGTGCTCACGGTTTCGGGATTTGAGTTGATCATCACGCTCTCAAAGCCCATGTCGGCGCAGGCAAACGCGGCTTGACAGCAGCAGTAGTCAAATTCAATTCCCTGCCCGATGCGGTTGGGGCCGCCACCAAGAATCACCACCTTGGTGGTGGGCGTGATTCGAATCTCATCGTCGATGATGGCCTGTCCGTCCACGAATCGAGGCGATTCATAGGTGCTGTAAAAGTACGGAGTCTGCGCCTCAAACTCTGCGGCACACGTGTCCACCAATTTGTAAACAGGCTCGATGCCAAGGCTTTTGCGGTGCGATCGAACACGCAGAATTGACTCGGTGGTGATGCTGCCAAAGTAAAGATTGGCTAATTGCGGATCGCTGAACCCCCGCTGCTTGGCTTGAAAAAGCGTTTCGCGAGGAACATCTTCTAGACGATCAAATGCACAAAGCACATCTTCAAACTCCACCAACTCACGCAATTGATTGATGAACCAGGGGTCGTAGCCACTCAGTTGATGGATGCGATCGTTGGTCCACCCGGAACGGAGTGCGTATCGAATGTAATACAGGCGCCCCTGACTGGGCACACTCAGTTTGCGGGCAAGCGTCTCGTCGGCAATCGGCCACTGCGGATCGCCGCCGGTATCAACACGCGGTGAGTCGTTTCGCTTGGCCTCAAGCCACCGATCATTTCGATCGAGCCCAAGACCAAACCGTTTCACTTCCATGCTTCGAACCGCTTTTTGCAACGCCTCTTGAAAAGTTCGGCCAATGCTCATGGCTTCGCCGACACTCTTCATCTGCGTGGTAAGGCGTTCGTCGGCCTCGGGAAATTTTTCAAAGGTCCACCGCGGCATTTTCACAACCACATAATCAATACTTGGTTCAAAGCACGCGCTCGTGGTGCCAACCACATCATTCTTGAGTTCGTCAAGCGTGTAACCAACAGCCAGTCTGGCGGCAACGGAGGCAATGGGGAAACCCGTCGCCTTGCTCGCGAGCGCACTACTGCGGCTAACTCGCGGATTCATCTCGACCACCACCTGCTCACCCGTTGCGGGGTCAATGGCAAATTGCACATTGCTGCCGCCGGTTTCAACGCCCACAGCTCGCACGATGGCAAAGGCCGCATCGCGCATGCGTTGATACTCCTTGTCCGAGAGCGTCATGATGGGAGCCACGGTGATGCTGTCACCGGTATGCACTCCCATGGCGTCAAGGTTTTCGATTCCACACACCACGATGCAGTTATCGCGGCGATCGCGGATCACTTCGAGTTCATATTCCTTCCACCCCAACACACTCTGATCGATCAACACCTGTCCGATCATGCTTGCAGAAAGACCGCGGCGAACAATCTCGTCCACCTCCTCCATGTTGTAAGCAATCCCGCCGCCGGTTCCACCAAGCGTAAAGGCGGGCCGAACGATGGCTGGAAGTCCGATGTCCTGCACAAAGTCACGGGCATCCTCAAGATTGGTGACGGTTCGTGATTTGGGTTGCTTCAGACCGAGACCCTGCACGATCAGTCGAAACGCCTCGCGGTCTTCGCCGCGACGAATGGCCTCTCGATTCGCACCGATCATCTGCACGCCAAATTCAGCGAGCACGCCATCGTCATGCAGGGCACACGCGCAATTGAGGGCGGTCTGTCCACCAAGTGTCGGAAGCAGCGCGTCGATCGGTGTTCCAAGATCACGCTCCTTCTGAAGGATCTTGCGAACCGCTTCGGGTGTGATCGGCTCGATATAGGTTCGATCGCTCAACCCAGGGTCCGTCATAATGGTTGCCGGATTGGAATTCACCAGAACAACTCGGTATCCCTCATCGCGCAACGCTTTGCAGGCCTGTGTGCCGGAATAATCAAACTCGCAGCCTTGCCCAATGACAATTGGACCGCTGCCAATGATCAGAATCGTGTGGATGTCGTCGCGTCGGGGCATGGTGCGGGAACGGCCTCGGCGGTGAATTTGGGTCGTGCGCCGATCGGTTCGGCACAAACGATCGAAGTGTACGGTGTTGCGGGTAGATTCGGGGGGTGATCGCTTCGATTGAAGGAGAATTACTTTCGGTTGAGGAGGGTGCGGCCCTGCTTCAGGTGGGTGCCGTCACCTATGAAGTGCTTTTGCCGGCGGCGGATGTTGCAATCCTGTCGAAGCAGTGCGGCAGTCAGGTGCGATTTGTGACGCTGCATTATTTGGAAGGCCAGGGTCAGGGGAGCAGTTTCTGGCCCAAGCTGATTGGATTTCAGCGGGCGCTCGATCGAGACTTTTTCAAGTTGTTCACCACCGTGAAAGGGATCGGCGTTCGCAAAGCACTTCGCGCGCTGCAGCGACCCTTTGCCGAAGTGGCCAACGCCATCGCGATGCGAGATGAAAAGGCACTCACCGCGCTTCCAGAGATCGGCAAGAAAATGGCCGAGACCATTGTGGTTGAACTGAAGAACAAGGTGGCCCGATTTACGGCGAGCGATGCTGGCGGGGTTCCAAACACTGTTCCCGCGCCCGAAACAACAGCATTTTCCGGGCCGCCCGCTGATGCGGTTGTGGTGCTGGTGCAGTTGGGTGAGAACAGATCCATTGCCGAACAGTTGATTGAGCGGGCGCTTCAAGTGGAAGGAAGCAAAGCGGCAGCCGAGGTGCTTGTGGCGGCCGCGCTACGACTTCGCGGGATGAGTTGAAGGCAGCCGCCGCAGAAAAATTGTCTCGTTTCAATCGAAGCGCGGTAGCAACCGTTCCGCATACATTGCACCCATGCGCTACGCGTTGATCATGGCAGGCGGAAGCGGAACGCGACTGTGGCCCATGAGTCGCAAGGCCACGCCCAAGCAGTTGCTTCCCCTGATTGGCGGCCGAAGTCTTTTGCAGATTGCCGGCGAGCGTCTCGAGGGGGTGGTGCCAACGGAAAACCGCCTTGTGTGTGCAGCGGAGAGTTATCGCCAGCGCGTGATGCAGGCCATGCCAGCATTGAATTCAAACAACTGGCTCGGCGAGCCCACGGGTCGCGATACGTTGAACGCAGTTGGTTTTGCGGCGGCGATTCTTGCCAAGCGAGATCCGGATGCTGTGTTTGTCGTTCTGACATCCGACCACCTCATCACGCCTCAAGAAGAATTTTCAAAGCGAATCGCCGAGGGATTCCGACTCGTTCAAGAAGACCCCACGCGGTTTGTCACCTTTGGAATCACGCCAACTTTTGCCGCCACCGGCTATGGCTATGTGGAACAAGGTGCAGCGATTCCAAACTTTGAACAATGCTTTGTTGCCAAGCGATTTGTAGAAAAACCGGACAAAGAAAATGCTGAGCGCTATCTCGCCTCGGGTTTGTTCCGCTGGAACAGTGGCATGTTTGTCTTTCACGCGGCAAAGTGTTTGGAGAGCATTGGGTGGTACAAGCCAGAATGCGCCGCGGGCTTGGCTCGCATTGCCGCCGCGTGGCAAACGCCTCAGCAGCAGCGAGTGGTAGCCGAGGTGTATCCCACGCTTCCAAAGATCAGCGTGGATTTTGCTCTGATGGAACCTGCGAGCAAAGATGCACGCCGCAGTTTGGCCATGATTCCAATGCAGGTGCAGTGGAAAGATGTCGGAAGTTGGCCCGCATGGAGCGAGACTCTGCCAGCCGATGCGAATGGCAATCGCACCAACGCGCGGACGCAACATTTGGAAGCGACGCATGTGACCGTGGCAAGTGATGACCCGAATCACTTGGTCAGTGTGATTGGCCTTGACCATGTCATCGTTGTGCGTACCGGCGATGCCACACTTGTTTGTCGCGCGGATATGGCGGACAAGGCCAAGGAGATCGCTGGCGCCGTGCCACCGGAATTGCAGTGACTGGCCGCACACCCACTCGCTTTCTTGCCATCGACCTCGGCAGCAAGCGCACGGGAATTGCCGTGGGGGATTCGATCACGCGCGCGGCGATGCCGCTCAAGGTCTTAAACATTGCATGTGGTCCGTTGCTCCTTCAAGCGATTGCCGACGTGGTTCACGAACACACACCAGACGCGCTGGTGATCGGTCTTCCGCTCAATATGGATGGCAGTGACGGGCCGGCAGCGCGAGAAGCGAGAACCTTTGCGGCGCAGATTCAGGAACGGTTTGCTCTGCCGGTGCACTTGCAAGATGAGCGACTGACAAGTTTTGCAGCCGATGATCGCATGGCTCGCACCGGGCGTACGCGTGGAGAAAAGAAAGAACTGCGCGATGCGCTCGCGGCCGCAATCATGCTCGAAGATTTTCTTCGTGCGTTGCCAGCGTGATTACACAGCGGCCTCGCACGCCGCGCGATCCACATACCAACGAAGCGTGCCACCAATCGGCTCAATGCCAAGGATCGGAAGTTCTTCGTAGGAATCGGTGGCGGCGGCGACACGCTTTAGCATGGGACCCTTGCCAGCACCAAGCACCAGAATGGAAACACACCTCGCCGCATTGATCGCTGGAAATGTGAGTGTGATGCGGGCGGGCGGCGTTACGGTGGGGCCATCACACACCGCCACCAGTCGATCACGCACTTTCAAAACATCATTGTGCGGAAAAAGACTTGCGGTATGGCCATTGTCTCCCATTCCAAGCAAAACAAAATCCAATCGCTCCTGACCAGCCGATCGCATGCCTAGCGCCTCGCGAAGCGATCGCTCGTAGGCGACTTCGGGCTCAGGATCCTCGACTGGAATGGGGTGCACATTTTCAGCGGGAATACCAGAGTGCTCAACAAGAATCTCATGAATGTGCCGGTAGTTGTTCAGCTCATTATCAAACCCAATGCGGCGTTCATCCACCATCCACAGGTGCGTTCGAGTCCATGGAAACGCTCGATAGCGAGGATCCACCATCAACTTCTCGTAAAACGGCAGAGGCGTTTTTCCGCCAGAGAGTGCCAAATGAAACGAGTCAAACTTTCCAACACAGTTGATCGCCTGCGACAACAAGTCAGCTGCCAACGCGTCGAATACCTCTTCAGCGTCGTGCCGCGCCTCCACCAGACCACGTACAGCGGGTGCCACGATGGGTTTCGTAAACGCATCGTCTGGAAGCAATTCGCTCATGACATGAAAAGTACCACCCGGTGGTGGAATCACATCGGGTTGAACCACGCGCGGCCTTCGCGAGCCAGCAAGTCATCGGCAGCCTTGGGTCCCCATGAACCTGCGGCATAATTCAATTGGCTTCCCTTTCGGATGCCGTTGCTTCGTTCATCAAGAAACGGCATGATCGCCCGCCACGCCCCCTCAACTTCGAGTCGATGCTTGTACAAGCATTGGTCACCACGCATCGCATCGATCATGAGCGGCCCATACGCCTCAACAGCTTCGGACGCAAACGCCTTGGCGTAGTCCATCATCATTTCAACATTGCTGATGCTCATGTGGCCGGGTCGCTTGGCTGCAAATCGCAAACTGAATTGCTCGTTGGGAGCAATTTCGATCACCATGCGATTGCCAGAGAGATGGCCCGGCATCACAGATTGAAAAAGATTCGCCGCCGGCGGTTTGAATTGAATAGCGATTTGTGTGCGCTTGGCGGCCATGCGTTTGCCGGTGCGAATAAAAAACGGCACACCCGCCCATCGCCAGTTCACAAACTCCATGCGAAGGGCGGCAAATGTCTCGGTTGTGGTGCCCGGCTTCACGCCATCCAACTCGGTGTACGCCTTCTCATCCGAACTCGCTCCGTATTGCCCCAGCGCGCCAAAGTCACCCAGGCGATTCGGATCCGGCAACTGCAGAGCATCAATCACCTTTATTTTCTCCGACCGAATATGGTCTGCACCAAATGAAGTCGGCGGCTCCATGGCCACAAACGCCAGGACCTGCATAAGGTGACTTTGGATCATGTCGCGAATAGCACCCGTTGCGTCATAAAACGCGATGCGTTGCCCCACGCCCACAACCTCGGCCGCGGTGATTTGCACATGGTCGATGTATTGATTGTTCCACAGCGGTTCAAAGATGGAGTTGGCAAAGCGGAAAGCCAGAAGACTCTGCACCACTTCCTTACCCAGATAGTGATCGATGCGGTAGATCGCCTCCTCATCAAACACGCGACCAAGCGAGCGATTCAGACTCGCGGCGGAGGCGTCATTGTTTCCAAAGGGTTTTTCAACAATGATCCGCTGCCACGACCGCTCGCTTTGATTCAGGCTGCACCATCGGTGACCCTCGGTCACCAAGCCAGCCGAACCGATCTGATCCACGATCGGTTCATAAAGCTCTGGTGCGACGCTCATGAAGAAAAGGACATTTCCGCGGCACGAATGTTGCGAATTCAATTGCGTGATTCGGGCACCAAGTCGCTGGTACGGCTCGGCAATCGCCGCATCACCCGGCTCGTAATAAATGCGCTGCGAAAACTCTTTCCACGACGAAGCATCAAATCGTTTGACTTGTTTCTGAACCCACACTGCGAGTTCGGTGCGCCACTGCTCGTCTGTCTTCTTCGATCGGCTCACACCAAGAATGCATGAGAACTTGCTCAGCGTTCCAGCCTGATGCATTTCATACATCGCCGGAATCAGTTTGCGATGGGTGAGATCACCGCTGGCTCCAAGAATGACAAGCACGCATGGGTCACCGTTTCGCATGAAGTGTGAAGGCTAGCGTGGCGGTTGGTCGGGGCATTCAGACCCCACGCGATTTCTTTCGCGAGGGCGTGGAGCGCAACGCAGCCCCACCTTCACGCGGATGAAATTTGAAGATGACCTTATGTAATTCCGAACGATCCACATGCGTGTACACCTGCGTTGTGTTGATGTCGCTGTGGCCTAGCAACTCCTGCACCACGCGCAGATCAGCACCCCCACCCAACAGGTGTGTCGCGAAACTGTGCCGCAACTTGTGAGGATGCACACCATGCACGCGGGCGATCGCCGCATACTTACGCACCAATTGCCAGACCGCAACGCGTTCCAGCGGTTTTCCACTAAACGAAAGGAAAAGCCGAAACTTGTCTCGACGATCTGGAAATCGAGCCAGGCCCGGGCGGCATTCCTTGAGATACTTCAAGATTGCATTGACGGCCGGAGTACCCAGCGGAACCATACGCTGCCTGTTCCCTTTGCCTAGCACCATCACGCTGGCGAGTGTCTCGTTGAAATCATTCACCTTCAGCGTTCCGACTTCGCTGGCACGAAGACCCGCTGCGTACATGGCTTCCAACATGGCCCGATCACGCATCCACAGTTTGCTGTGTTCCGAAGTCGGCGCCTCGACCAGTTTTCGCATCTGCCCCGGCGTGAGCGTGCCCGGAAGTTTTTTCCAGCGATGCGGGCGCTCAAGCAGTCGAGCCGGATCACGGGTAATGCGTCGCTCAGCATGAAGCCACCGAAAGAAAACCCGAATCGTTGCAAGGTGTCGTGTCACCGTACTGGTGTCGAGCCCACGCTCACGATGCAGTCGCTGCAAATGATCCGCAAGATGCTGCATCGAAACCTTGTTCGGATGCTTCACTCCGTGAGCATTCAGATCATCAGCCATCTGTCGAAGATCGCGGGCATACGCCTCAAGCGTGGCGGGACTGAGTCCCGTTTCGACATGCCCCCACGCAAGGAAGTCACGCGCCCAGATTGCGAATGGATTGGCGTCGGTCATGGGCGGCGCTAACGGTGAGCGGCGTCGCAAAGGGTCGTAGGGGTCGTTGCGGGGCGGCCTTTGGTGCATCGAGCGAACCATAGGACTGCTCCATATTCAATCGATGAAAAACCACGCACCCATGCTGACCTCCACAACAGACTGAAAACACATCGTGCGCACCAGCAAGCGTGAAGCGGTGGCTGCATCGTGAATCACCACGATCAATGTGTGGGCAGAAAGAAGGGTCGTGCATGGGATCGTCCGAAGCGTGCATGGCGGCACCGTTGCATCGGCAGTGTGCCGCCCGGGTGTGCAAAGATAGAAAGAACTCGCGGTCGAATCCAGCCTTTATTTCGATCGATAGCCGACTGAATGGGGAAAGAATTTCAGCCTTTATTTCGATCGATAGCCGACTGAACGAGGAAAGAAATGCAGATTGGCGGCCTTGCGGGCCGCTTCAAGGGTTGCCTCGGCGGTTGCATTGGCCTTGGTGCAGCCAGTCCGCAGAATGTCCATCACCAGATCATCTCGCCCCTCAAATTGCGCGCGGCGCTTTCGCATGGGCTCAAGCAAGGTGTTGATCGCTTCCGCAACTTCTTTCTTTACATGTCCGTCACCGAGGTTGTCGCCTCGCGAGTATCGATCCTTCAGTTCGGCAACGCGCGCGGCGTCCTGAATAAAGGCCTCCACAAATTGGAACAAAGCGTTGTTCACATCGCCAGGCTCGGTTGGGCTTTGCCGACCCGTGAAGATCTTCATCACTTTCTTTTCTACTTCCTTGGCCGAGTCGCTAATAAAGATGGCATTGCCAAGGCTTTTGCTCATCTTGTTCTTGCCGTCAATACCCATCAGCCTGCCAACGGCTCCCACATCGGCGCGAGGCACAGGAAAGACTCCACCAAGTTTCACATGGTCATCGTCTTCGGCATGCACATCCACATTGCAATACATCTGATTGAATCGCCGCGCCACTTCGCGTGTCATCTCAAGATGCGGCACCTGATCGGCGCCAACAGGAACACCCACTGGCCGGAAAGTAAGAATGTCGCTGCACTGCCCCACCGCATAAAGAGGAAATCCAAAACTGTAGGTTTCGCCAAGATCCTTCACTTTGATCTCATCCTTCAGTGTCGGATTTCGCATCACGCGATTAAACGGAAGCAGCATGGCAAAGAGAAAACACAATTCATGAATCGCCGGAATTTCGCTCTGTAAAAAGATGGTGCTCAAGTCGGGATCGATGCCCATGGCCAGATGATCGCGCGCGATTTCAAGACAATCACTTCGAATCTCGCCAGAATTCTCGGGCCGCGTGGTGAAGGCGTGGTAGTTGGCAATGATGAAATAGCAATCGTGCGTCTGCTGAAGCTGCACCCGCCGCTTCACACTGCCAACCCAATGGCCAAGATGCAGCCGACCAGTCGGAGTATCGCCCGTCAGAATGCGTGGCCGCTCGCTCATTCAGGGAAGCATAGAGAAGAGCAGAAGATTGACGGCGTTGAACGCCGCGTGAGCCGCGATGGGCGCGATCAAGTTTCCGGTTCGTTCCATAAGCCACCCCAAGGCGATTCCCAATGCAAGCAGGGCCGGAAGCGCAGAAAAACGAGCGTCTGCAGGCACGGCACCCCAGTGCACCAGCGCAAAGAGCAACGCAGTCACCGCGATGGCAATACCTCGCGGCAGGCCGACGGACTTGAGCCACTGCTGCGCGGCACCACGCCAGAGAATCTCCTCAGTGATGGGCGTCAGCGTGACAACCAATAGACCAATCATCCACGCGGAAATGCTTCGGCTGTTTGCCATCAGCAATTGCAGCGTGGAGTGAGCAATGTCCGGAGCGGGTGTACCGCCACCAAGTGTGTGCAACCATTCCCCGGTATGCGAAATCAACACCATCCACGGCCAGATCGCCGCGAGTCCAACGGCACCCATGATGGCGGCATGACTGGCGGGCATCGCGTTGCATGGTTCGTGTGTGGCGTGGCGATTCCACAACCACCACCACATGAATAGTGTGAGTGATCCGGAAGCTGCCATGGATCCCAAGACACTGTGTGGTGTGGACACTTCATTGGCGTTCGCTCCGGCGAGAGAGCCAACAATGGAGCCGACCATCGGCGCTATCGCAAGACCGCACAAACACAACAACAGATTGCCGTAGGTGTTGACGCGCCACCGAACCACCCGCGGATTGTTGAACCACTGGTTCCGGCGGCCCATGACCAGAACCGTGCCAGCCCATCCAGCAAGCAGCAGGATGTGTGTAACAGTGGGTTGTGCGTGCGTTGCCGCAGGTGCGTGCGTTGCCGCAGCGGCCGACGCGGGTTGCGAAACAGTCTGTTCCGAGGCGGCTATAACTTCGGAAAGCGAATCCACCATGGCTGACAATGCGTTGCAACAGATCGTGACAAGAAAGAAGGCTGAGATCGCCCAGCTCATGGCGCAGAAGCCAATTGGGTTTCTGCGTGAACAGATTGTTGGAATGCCGCCAACCCGAAACTTTTTTGCGGCGGTGGCGAAGCCGGTTCTCGCACACAAGACTCGGGTCATTGCTGAAGTGAAGCACAAGAGCCCTTCTGCGGGAGTCATTCGCACCAACTTCGATCCGGTCGACATTGCACGACGCTATCACGCGGCAGGCGCCGCGGCGATCAGTTGCCTGACGGACGAAGCCGACTTTGGCGGTCACCTTTCATTTCTTCAGCAGATTCGAAATGAAGTGCCCCTGCCTGTTCTTCGCAAAGATTTCATCATTGATGCGTGGCAGATTTGGCAGAGCCGGGCGGCCGGCGCAGATGCCATTCTGCTGATTGCGGAATGCCTCACGGAGCAGCAGATTGTCGACTTTCAGATTCTGGCGATCGAACTTGGCATGACTACGCTTCTTGAAGTGCATGATGTTGAAAACCTGTATCGATGCGTGCCACACATTGGGTTCCCGGATCCCGCGGCCTCGCTGCTTGGCATCAACAATCGAAATCTTCGGACGATGACCTCAGACCTTACTCACACATTGCGGCTTGCAGATTTGCTGGAGGACAAGACGAATGTGGTGAGTGAAAGTGGTATCCGAACTTCGGAAGACTTGCGGCGGCTGCGCGACCACGGCGTGAATATTGCGCTGGTTGGCGAGCATTTGATGAAGCAGGACGACCCCGGCGATGCATTGCGTGAGTTGCTTGCGTAATTCGTTTGGCGGCAATTGGAACCTGCCGCATCAAACCGGCAATCCATCAACGCATCAAGCCGCCAATCCACCAATCCACCAAATCACAAACTCGTCACCCAATCACCCCATCACCCAACCCCCCGTCAACTCACAAGGCATTCGGCAATCTGAATAGCGTTCAGCGCCGCACCCTTGAGAAGTTGATCCCCCACCACCCACAAGGCAAGGCCGTGACCATCCGGAACTCCGGGGTCGAATCGCACGCGAGAAACCAACACATCGTCCTGCTCGGCTGCCATCAATGAATCCGCGGGACTGCCCTGTCGCTCGTCGATCACCCGCACACCGGGGGCACGATCAAGCGTCTGACGCGCCACTTCCACATCGACCGGTTTCGCAAATTCAAGATGAAGCGCAATGGCATGCGATCGCCGCACCGGGACTCGGGCACAGGTTGCACTCACTCGCAATTTGGGAAGCCCAAGAATGCGCTGGCTCTCGCGGATCAGTTTGGTTTCCTCTTCAACGCTCCCATCTGGAAGCAAAGCGCTGTCATGAGGAAACACATTGAATAGCGAAGGACGCTTGAACACGCTGGCCTGCACGGGCTCATTGCGACTCCATTGTCGAACTTGATTTTCCAATTCCTGCATCGCAGGAAGTCCCGCACCACTGACCGCTTGGTAACTGCATGCAGTCATTCGGATCAATGTAAAAACCGCGTGTAAAGGGGCCGCCGCCATAACGGAAAGAATGGTTGTGCAATTTGGATTGGCCACAAGTGTTGGCCGGGATTTCAGAAGGTGTCCATTCACCTCCGGGACCACCAGCGGAACATTTGGGTCGGTGCGAAACGCGCTGGAGTTGTCTACAACAAATGCACCAGCCGCCACAAGTCGAGGAGCCCACGCCTTGCTCGTGGAAGCGTCGGCCGCAAGGATGGCAACATCCACCCCAGCCAATTCAGACTCGGCCAGTTCACGCACCGCCACCTGATGTGATCCAAAGGGCAGCATCTCACCCGCACTCCGATGACTTGCAAGAGCCCGCAATTCTTTGACCGGAAAGTTTCGCTCATGCAGTTGCTTGAGCACCTCTCGCCCCACCGCACCTGTTGCACCGATGACCGCAGTGACTTGCGGGCGAGTCACCGGAGCGATCGCGGGAATCATTGGTGCGGGCCCACAAGAAAGAATCGATTGACCACCACATCAAAGGTGGAACCATCGTCGCGCTGCATCACATAGCAACCCTCCATCGTGCCCCACTGTGTTTGAAGCGGCGCAAAGCTGCTGTATTCAAATTTTTCATGCGCACCGATCACGGGATTGTGGCCAACCACACCCATGCCTTGAACTTCATGTCGCTCACCATCGGCATCCACAATGATCCAGCGGCGGCTTCGAAGCCTTACTCGCTCATCACTGTTGTTGTGAATCTCGATCTTGTAATTAAAAAGAAAGCGCCCGGTCGCCGGATCACTATGAGAGGGCAGATAGCGAGGCTCGGCCACAACACGAATGCCGTGGGTCTCACATTCACTTCCTTTGCAACCGTGTGCCAGGGGCGTCATGCCACCCACAATACGCTTCGAGCGTCCAATCGCCAAGTTCCATACGTCAAGTGCCACGGTTCAAGATTCAAACCACCCCTTGCGGTAAATCCAAATGGTGCGAGTGTCCCGCTCTCCAATGGAATTCCACTCGATGGACTCGCGGCGGTCGCGATGGCCCGGAGCACGAATCT
>CAMBXO010000014.1 GCA_945871915.1 Singulisphaera sp. GP187 | reverse complement strand
ACATTTCACTCACGCCCTCTGCAGACAACGCCAATCTTCAGACCTTTCGTGCAGCCGGCTTGGAGATCCAGCGGTTTGCCAAGGCCATGGTTCTCACCACTGAACTTCGCGTGCAACTGGATGATCACAAGCGGTCGCAAGAATTGCCGGCAGAAATGAAGTCGAATCTGGAGCAGTTCATTGGGTTGCCACGTGCCTTGGACGATTCAGCCAGCACGCTGGTTGTTCACTCGGCCATCACTGGAGCCCGACCAGATAACCCACTGGTGGATTTGGGAACGCATCAACCATCGCGTGGCGACGGCGGCTATACGGCGGTCGAAGTGTTTGCCACAGATGGAATGAAGGGTCCGGTGGTGGCCGCCATGACCTACACCATCATCAGCCACAAACTCACCCTTGGAAGCAATGCGGCGTGGGCTAGGACTGAGACTGCCCTACAAGAAGCGGCTGAAGCGTTTGCCAAATTGCTCAAGCCGGGGTTGACTTTCCCACAGGATCGATAGAAAAAAACAACGCCGCCAGTGAAGGCGGCGTTGCGATTGATCAAGGAAATCAAGTATCAAGTATCAAGTGAAGAGTAAACCGTCGCGTTTAGCGGCGGCGACGGCTGACCAAGCCAGCCAGTCCGACCAGTGCCAATGCACCTGGGGCTGGAACGGCGGTTCCGTTCACCACTATGTTGTCGATGCGGCTGGTTCCGGCAGTGGCAGCTGTAAACCCAGCGACAAGCCGAACGACCATCGCGCCATTTCCAAATGGCGTTATCACGAGGTTAGAAAACACGCCAGCCTGATTGGTTGTGGTGTTCCAACTGGTGGTGTTTGTTCCGGCAAGTCCGGCTTGAATAACGGTGTAACTGGCGAGTGTGCTAAAAGTGGCTCCACCATCGCCGCTCATTTGCATACTCCAACCCGCCGGGCCTGTGCTGCTTCGGGTCTGATCCCAACTGACACTTATGCCGGAAAACCCAGTGGCATCAAATGCGAACTGGTAATAATTACCTGTAGTCCAGTTGTTTGAACTGAACGAGTACTGGCTTCCATTGCCTGCGGGCGAGGAATACGCTGTGACTGCCGCGGTATGCGAACTGCTCAGCATGCTGCCTGTGGCGCTGACACCTTGGTCAGCAGCACCGTAGTTGTACGAGGTGCCAACAGTTCCGGCGGGGACGGCGGTTGCCATCGTCCAGCCACACAAAAGATCTGCACCAGCACTTGACGCGATCATCGCGACAAGACCAGTTGCGAAAACACTTGACTTGATCATCTTGATTTCCTTGAGAATGCCGTTATTGGGGGAACCAATCAACGAATGACGAGTGAGAAGGGGGGAACGGGAACATAGGCAGTTTGACCCAAATTGAAGGGTTGGCAAGTTTCAAATGTCACAATTCGAATGATTTTGCAATAATTATCAAGCCTTAACATGTGGCACCCGCAGAGGGAGCCAATGCAAAACAATTTCAAAAAAGTGCGGATTCAGCCAAGAATCCGCAATCCGGTGGAGTTGGCGATCCTGTGCCACACCAGCAAACTGAGTTATCAGTCCATACCCGTGCCAATTTGAAGCCTCTATCTTTAGGAGCGTTCTCCGCCCTCCCCTCGACCTTGAAAGAAATGTGCCCCCATGTTTGAAATCGAAAAGTGCAAGGCATCCGTTCTCGTCTCGACCGTAATTCTGGCAGCGTCCGCGTGCGTGAATGCGCAAGGCACACCAAACGACACTCGACCACCTGCATCCAATCAGCCGACTGACTCTGCGCCGAAAGCCGATGACCCAGAGGCCACCGCAGACCTTGCGGCCTTGCACAAACAGAGTGCCGTTGCGGCGGGAGCGGGAGGGGAAACCGACGCGAACAAACTTGCCAAGGATCCACAACAGGCGATGATTGCCAAGTTGCGGGCCGACGCGGATCTTCGCAACGAACAACTCTCAGCGCAACTTGCCGCTTTGCGTGCCGAGAATGATCAACTCAAACTGGCCAATGATGTGGCGCAACAGAAACAGGTGCAATCGTTGCAGACCTTGCAGGCGGAGAAGGGTCTGTTAGAGGCCCAACTCGCGTTGCTCAACGCCAAGGATTCCACTGCCGCGGCGCCGGAGAAGGCCAAGCTTGATGCGTTGCAGCGCACGCAGCAGATTCGTTCGGCTTTGCTTACGGATGAACTGGCAGCCCTCGGCGGTGAACTTCAGCGGCTGAAGCAGGCCCAAGAGGTGAATGAAGCGAAATTGCAGAGTGAATTAGCGGCCAGTCGAGCGAATCTGGAACGGGCTCGGGTGACCGAAGAAGAATTGGACATGGCCAGCAAAGTCAAGATTGCCAGCGTGAAACGGGAGCAAGAACGGTTGGCGGTTGAGAACGCTTTGGCGGCCGAGAAGCGCCGTTCGGAACAATCCAAGATCACCGATGATCAGATGAGGGCGGCTGCGATTGCACAGACCACCGCGGCCCAAGTCACCAATCGAGACGCTGAGGACAAGTGGCGGGATGCCGTGAATGCTCCAGTGCCTTACACCAGCGAGCCGTTCAAAGATGGCGTGATCACCGTCAGCGATCGCAAGATTGAAATGGATGGCCCCATCGTGACCGGCACGGCGGACTATGTCTGCGATCGAATTGATTACTTCAACAACCAGGACCGCACCAAGCCAATCTTTGTTGTGATCAATAATTCGCCCGGCGGAAGTGTGATGCAGGGGTATCGCATTCTGAAAGCGATCGAAACCAGCGATGCCCCGATTCATGTGGTGGTCAAAAGTTTCGCCGCAAGCATGGCTGCCACCATTGCAACGCTGGCCCCACACAGTTACGCCTACCCAAATGCCATCATTCTGCACCATCAGATGTCAGGTGGCGCTTCTGGAAATATGACCGACATCGAGCAGGAAGTGAAGACCATGCAGGAATGGGAGCGGCGGCTTGCCGAACCCATCGCAAAGAAGATGGGGATTTCACTCGATCAGTTCAAGGCCAAGATGTACTCCGCGAAAAAGAGCGGCGATTGGGACGAGTTTGCAGACAAGGCTCTTGAGTTGAAGTGGGTGGACCATCTGGTGAATGAAATTCGCGAAGAGGGTATTCGCAAGAAACCAACCGGCACCGCGCAACCATCGTGGATGTACATGATGAAGAAGGACGACAAGGGCGCACCGTATATGGCGCTGCCACCGCTGGAACCCTATGACTGTTACTTCATGATCAACCCTCGCAACTTTTATCGCATCGAAGGGCGGTAGCACGCAACTGGTGGTGCGGCACGCAATGAGGCCGAACACCGGACGAAGTCGGATACGATGACGCATCTGCGATGGCACGCCTTCATGAACATCAAGGGAAAGCCATCCTTGCGGCGCATGGATTTCAGATTCCGCGAGGTCGAGCAGCCGCCACTCCACACCAGGCGGTCGAAATCGCGTCGGAGTTGATCTCCAAACCTGGCGACGAGGTGGTCATCAAAATTCAGGCATGGACAACCGGGCGGGCAGGGATGGGTGGTGTTGCCTTTACAAACGATGCATCGGCAGTCCTCGCTCACGCACAGCGGATGCTCTCCATGAAGGTCGGCCAATTCCCTGTGGAATCCGTGCTGGTTGAGGAGAAGATTCAGATCCAACGCGAATTCTTTCTTTCCTTCGCGGTGGACGATTCTGCCAGGGAACCTGTGATCATTGTGGCTGCTGGAGGCGGAAGTGGCATTGAGGAACGAGCCGCGTCCGCTCGCCGCATTCCCTGCGATGTGGTCAGTGGGCCTCGTCCGGCCGCTCTTCGGGAAGCCGCGGAGGCATGCAGTGAATCGCCTGCGCAGGCAACGTTATTGAGCGAATCGATTCAAAAATTATTTGCGGCGGCTCGCGCAGTGGAAGCTCGGTCGCTTGAGATCAATCCACTTGCACTGACACAGTCTGGCGTGATGGTGGCCGCGGACTGCCGCATCACCATTGACGACTATGCGGTGGTTCGCCACCCGGACCTTGGCATCGAGATTGCCCGGGAGTTTGATCACCCGCCAACGCAACTTGAGCGAGTGGCGTATGCGGTTGAACAGCAGGACCATCGCGGCACGTTTTACTTTGCACAGTTGGCAACAGCTGCGGCTTCTGGTACTCACGGATTGATTGGGTTCCATGGTGCTGGCGGCGGCGGGTCCATGATGTCCATGGATGCGATTGTGAATGCTGGCTTCACGATTGCCAATTTCACAGACACCAGCGGAAATCCATCTGCAAGCAAGGTGTATCGAGCCAGTCGCATCATTTTGTCCCAACCGGATGTTGTTGGGTATTTCGGATCGGGGTCAGGCGTGGCAAGTCAGGAACAGTATTGGTCCGCCTATGGATTGGCCAAAGCCTTTTGGGAACTTGATCTGGATATTCCTGCCGTCATCCGCCTTGGCGGAAATACCGAAGACCGCGCCGTGGACATTTTGCATCGCATGGCACGCGTGCTTGGGGCACCCATCGAGGGCTATCGCAAAAGCGATGCACCCGCCAAGATTGCGGCTCGGTTGTCTGAACTAATCCAAAGTTCCGGTGGCGGTCGATGGACACCTCGAAAGCCCAAGGTGCCGTCGTTTGTAAAGGATTCGTCGGCCATCATGTTGCCAGTCAAAGGTGGTCGAGTCTGGATGGATGCCCACCAATGGCGGCAGATTCACCGCGCCGTTGAAATGCATTCCGGCGGATTGATCGTGGACCGTCAAGGTGTACCGACCGCTTCGGTGTCGATGGAAGAATTTGCAGGCAAGGATTCGGAATTGCTTGCATGTGATGTCGAGTGCAGGCTTGCAGGCGTGGAGGGATTCTTTCTTGAATTGGATATTCCCGGGCTTGATGAACTTCTCTTTCCGACTCGGTCGAGCGTGTCTCCAGTAACCGTCGGAGGCTTGCGATAAATGGCCATCCTGATTGACGAAACGAAACGAGTGTTGGTGCAGGGCATGACGGGCCGTGAGGGATTGGCTCGCACCCGCCTGATGCGTGAGTATGGAACCCAAGTGGTCGCCGGTGTCACGCCAGGAAAGGGTGGTCAGTCCGTCCTTGGCGTGCCGGTCTTCAACACGCCCGCGGAAGCGGTGGCCCAGTTGGGTGAAATGGATATCTCCGTTCTATTTGTGCCAGCGCTTGGCGTGAAAGATGCCGCGATTGCAGCGATCGAAGCGGGAATCAAACTCACCGTTCTTGTTGCGGATCGAGTGCCGGTGTGGGATGCGATGGAAATTGCCGCTGCGGCCAAATTGAATCACGCTCGATTTCTTGGTCCGAACACGCTTGGAGTGTTGAGTCCGGGCAAGGCGGTGGTTGGAATGATTGGTGGGCGCGCCGAGAGTGCGAAACAATGGTTCAAGCCCGGGTTGCCCGCAGGTGTTGGTGTGATTAGTCGTTCTGGTGGAATGGCCTCAAGCACGGGGTATTACCTCGGGCAAGCGGGCGTTCGCATTTCAACGATTGTGCATCTTGGTGGCGATGCGGTGCTGGGCATTCGGATTCCTGATGCGGCCCTGATGTTTGAAGCCGATCCGTTGACCGAGGCCATTGTGATTTTTGGCGAGATTGGTTCGTCACAGGAAGAAGAACTCGCCGGCCTGATTCGCGATCGCAAAGTCACCAAACCGGTGATTGCGTACATCGGTGGCAAAGCGGCTCGCGAGGGCACGCGTTTTAGCCATGCTGGTGCCATGATTGAAAATGGTCGCGGCACGCACGCCGGAAAAGTGAAAGCGTTGCGCGACGCAGGTGCAACGGTGGTGGATGCGTTTGGAGAACTACCAGAAGCCGTGGTGGAAAGACTCAAGAGAATGAAAGGGCAAAGCCTGATGAGCGAAACCGACAAGAATGCTCTGTGGAACTCTGCGGTGACACGCATCGAGCCCAACAAAGTGGCAGTGCGGGGGTATGACATTGCCGACCTGATGGGGCGAGTGTCCTTTGGCAGCGCGGTGTACCTGATTCTGAAGGGTGAATTGCCAACCGCGGCGATCGGAAAGTTGATGGATGCTGTGTTGGTGGCATCGATTGATCATGGCGCTACGCCACCGAGTGCGCTGGCGGCGCGGACGGTGGCCTCCACCGGTGCCTCGCTCAATGCGGCGGTAGCGGCCGGAATCTTGTCGATCAATCAGCACCATGGTGGTGCGATCGAAGATTGCGCACGACAGTTGAAAAGGATCGCGGATCGTTGTGCCACGGATCGTGTGTCCATGGACGAAGCCGCTGCGTGTGAACTTGCAGCCATGAAGGAGGCGGGCGATCGAATGCCAGGCTTCGGTCATCGCTACCACACCAAGGACCCCCGCACGGCAAGGTTGTTTGCGTTGGCAGCCGAAGCGGGCGTTGAGGGTGTGCATATGCAAGCAGCCCGCGCCGTAGAGAAGTGGTTTGCAGCGGCCAAGAAACCATTGCCGATCAATGTGGATGGAGCCATCGGCGCCATTCTTGCCGATGTTGGCATGGATTCCGCCGCTCTTAACGGCATGTTCATGATTGCACGCACGCCTGGACTTCTGGCACACGCCATTGAAGAACAGTCGCGTGAAAAACCGATGCGTCGAATTGACCCAGTTCACCATGGCTACGACGGGCCTGCGCCGCGAACCATGACCTCGTAAAGTATGCCGATGACCACCATGACCTCACCTGCACGGACAACCTTTGGTGTAAACGAAATCGCGGAACTCTTTCCCAGCCTGCACAAGATCGGCGATCGCAGTCTGCGTGAACGAGTCGCGGCGGTGTGGAACGAAGCCATTCATTCGGGTTGCGGAGGCAAGGGATGGACCTTTGATGAATTGCGGGCGGTCAAATTTACGCTGCTTGCGGGCGACATTGACATGACCTTTGTCGAGCATCTGAATTCGTGTGTGCTGCAATGCATGGCCATTGCGGATGTGTTGGAGCGTTCCTTTCGGTGCGGTATTCCGATTCAACGGGATGTGCTCATTGCCGGCGCGCTGCTGGCCGATGTTGGCAAGCCACTTGAATTTGACAAGGACGCATCAGGCAAAGTGATTCAGGGAACTTTTGGCCAGCAAGTTCGCCATCCATTTACAGGGGTGGCTTTGGCGTACAAGCACGGCATTCCAGGCGAAGTCATGCACATCATTGCTACGCATAGCCACGAAGGGGACAAGATGGAGCGGTCGGTCGAATCGATCATTTTCCATCATGCGGACTTTGTGGACTTTGACATTGCAAAGTGGCTGGGCAAGCGAGCCACAAAGAAGTAGCGCATGGGTCTTACGCTGGTTGAAAAAATTGCCGCCCGTCATGCGGATGGATTGCGTTCTGGTGCCGTGGTGCGTGCAGGTGACTTCATCAGCATTCGCCCTAGGCATGTGATGACGCATGACAACACCGGCGCGGTTATTCCAAAATTTCGGCAGATGGGGGCCACTCGCATTGTGGACCCACCGCAACCGGTCTTTGCGATCGACCACGACATTCAAAATGTCACGCCAGAAAATGTGGCGAAGTACGCCAAAATTCAGGCCTTTGCGAAGGAGCATGGCGTGGATTTTTATCCGCCGGGGACAGGCATTTCGCATCAGGTGATGGTGGAGCAGGGGTATGTGGTGCCGGGCTCCTTGGTGGTTGGAAGTGATTCGCATTCCAATTTGTATGGAGCGGTGGCCGCACTCGGTACGCCGGTGGTGCGAACAGACGCGGCCAGCATTTGGGCGACCGGCGTGACGTGGTGGCAGGTGCCTGCGGTGGCTCGCGTACGCCTGACGGGCCGGTTGCGGAGTGGTGTCACTGGCAAGGATGTCATCATTGCGCTCTGCGGATTATTCAACAACGACGAAGTGCTCAACCACGCCGTCGAATTTGTGGGCGATGGTCTTTCGCATCTGTCGATGGATTCGCGGATGACCATCGCCAACATGACGACTGAGTGGGGTGCGCTGGCCGGTGTCTTTCCTTTTGATGAAGTGACGGTGGAGTATTTACGTTCACGCGTTGGCACCTTCACCAATCTCTTGCGGCCGGGGACCCGCGGGCCACAGAGTCGATCGGGCTATTCGAACGCCGCCATCGACGCATGGTGGAAGGATCGCGCCAATCTGACGGCAGACAGCGACGCGGAATATGCCATTGAGTTGGAATTGGATCTTGCCACGGTGGTGCCGCATGTCGCAGGCCCCAATGAAGTCAAGACCATGGTGTCGTTGCCTCACATTCAAAAACAGCGGGTTGCGATTCAGAAGGCGTACTTGCTCTCATGCGTGAATGCACGGTTGGAGGATTTGCATGAGGCCGCGGAGGTCGTTCGAAACAAACGAGGCCACGTGGCAACGGGTGTGGAGTTTTATCTTGCTGCGGCCAGTGCAGAAGTGCAGGCCAAGAGTGAAGCTGCCGGTGACTGGAAGACGCTTACGGATGCTGGTGCGATTCCGCTTCCGCCGGGTTGCGGAACATGCATCGGACTTGGGAAGGGATTGGTTGGCAAGGGCGAAGTGGCCATCAGCGCCACCAATCGAAATTTTAAGGGCCGTATGGGTGACCCAAGTGCGCAGGTGTACTTGGGATCGCCGGCGGTGGTCGCAGCGAGCGCGTTGGCTGGATTTATTTGTTCCCCACACGAGTTTTCTGATCGAGCGGCTGCAACCATGGTGCGTCGATCGGTGCCGGCGCCTGCGGCCGCAACCACAGTTGAAATTGTCGCCGGATTTCCGGGCCGTGTGCAAGGTCGCGTTCTGTTTGTTGACAAAGACAATTTGAACACCGATGGCATCTACGCCGGAAAACACACATACCGGGACGACTTGTCCCCAGAGCAGATGGCTGCGGTGACCTTTGAGAATTACGACCCACAGTTCAACGCCCTATATGCCAAGGGTGACATTGTGGTGGGGGGGCTGAACTTTGGAACCGGATCCAGTCGTGAACAAGCGGCGACCGCGCTCAAGTTTAAAGGGATTCCCTGTGTGATTGCGAGCAGCTTTTCGGAGACCTATAAGCGCAATGCTTTCAATAACGGGTTTGTGGTCTTTGAGTGCCCGGCACTTGTCGCGCACCTTCGTGCTTCGGTTGGGCGTACTGCACCAACCACCGTCGCAGGTCATCTGTCCATTGATTACGGTTCGTCAACCCTGCAAATGGATGGAAAGTCGTTTGCTTTCTCACCGCTAAGCCCCGCGGCGCAAGAATTGATCGTGGCGGGAGGTGCGGAACAGCTTGTCGCCTCGCGGCTGCGAGTGCTGTAGCATTTCGCAACTTCTTCGATCCAGAATTTACACCCAAAGGACGCGTACCGAATGTCGAAATACAAAATTGCGTGGATGCCCGGAGACGGTGTTGGCAACGATGTCATGGAGGCCACACGAGGCGTCTTAGATCAGTTGCGTTTTGACGCGGAATATGTGCGATGCGATATTGGCTGGGAGTTCTGGTGCAATGAGGGCAACGCCCTTCCCGACCGCACTGTGGCCGCCCTGAAGGGAACCACCTGCGGCCTCTTTGGGGCCATCACCAGTAAACCGCAGGATGAAGCGAAGGAAGAGCTCATTCCATCGCTCAAGGACAAGGGCTTGGTGTACTTCTCGCCCATTGTGAAATTGCGGCAGATGTTCAATCTGCACACCAACATGCGGCCGTGCAAGAGTTATGCGGGAAACCCTTTGAATTATCGAGGCAACAAGATCACCAATCCCAGTGGCGAAGATGTCAAGATCGATCAAGTGGTGTTTCGAGAAAACACGGAGGGCATGTATGGAGGCGTGGAGTTCTTCCCATTGCCGGAGTCGGTGTATGAAGCCCTATGTGCAAATCCAAAAATGAAGCCGTGGAAAGCCAAGGGCTTAGAGCATGTCGCGTTGTCCACGCGGATTGTGAGCAAGCAAGGATGCACCAGCATTTGCAAGCAGGCGTTTGAATTTGCCAAGAAGACCGGTCGCAAGCGTGTGACATTGATCGAAAAACCCAATGTGTTGCGAGAGACGGGTGGCCTGATGACGCGTTGCTTCCGGGAAGTGGCCAAGAGTTACCCGGACATCTGGGCGGACGAAGCCAACATTGATGCCATCTGCATGTGGATGTTCAAGAACCCTCAGGATTATTCGGTGCTGGTGGCTGAAAATATGTTCGGCGACATTGTGAGTGATTTGTGCGCCGGTCTCATTGGAGGGTTGGGGTTTGCACCCAGCGCCAATCTGGGCGACACCTACGCCGTGTTTGAACCCACACACGGTTCCGCACCCAAGTACTCCGGCCAATACAAGGTGAATCCAATTGCCATGTTGCTCACCGCCAAGATGATGCTGGACTGGCTCAAGGAAACGGATATGGCCACGCGACTCGAAGCGGCCATTGCACGGGTGATTGTAGAAGGCAAAGTTCGAACCTATGACATGGGTGGCAAAGCCTCCACACTTGAAATGGCTCAAGCCATCGGTGCGTATGCCACGGCGTAAGTGACGGTGCGGTCGACGCTGAACCCCAATGACTGTGTAGAACGACTTACGGAGTATTTATGAATCATCATCCAACAGATTCCAAGCGTCTTCTCTCGCACACGCTGGCCGAGTGGGCCTGCTCGTTGAAGTACGAACATCTTTCGCCGGCGGCTATTCAAGCAGCCAAGTTGTTCTGGTTCGACTCGATCGGTTGCGCGCTCGGTGGCAGTCAGCAAGACGATGCCAAGATTTTATTGAAGCACTATCGCGCCATGGGTGGCGCCGCTGCAGGTGCGACTGGCTCGGCGACCTGCTTTGTGAGTGGGTTCAAAACCAATCCGGTCGACGCATCGTTTCTGAACGGTCACATGATTCGGGCCATGGACTACAACGACATCTATTGGAAGTCCGATCCGTGTCATCCGAGCGATCTGATTGCGGCACCGCTGGCACTGTGCCAGAGCGAGGGGCTTGGCGGCAGGGAACTCATCGTGGCCACAATCATTGCCTACGAAATTGAAATGAGACTGTGTGAAGTTGGGCAACCTGGCATTCGCGAATACGGCTGGCACCATGCAACACTGAGTGCCTTTGCAGCGCCACTTGCGGCGGGCCGAGTGCTGAATCTTTCGCCGGCTCAATTGGTAGCGGCCATGGGCATCAGCGCGTCTCGAACATTTTGTCCCGGCGCGGTCACGGCTGGAAAGTTGACCAACATGAAGAACACCGTCGACCCGTGGGCTGGTCGCATGGGTGCGGAAAGTGCCTTGCTTGCTCGGGGTGGGTTTTCTGGTCCAGAGCACATCATCGATGGAAAGGAAGGCCTCTTTGCCGTGTTCAATCATGTGCAGTACAAGGGTCAGCCCGCCACCTTTGATGCCAAAGCGTTGGTGGCTGATCTTCCCACTTCGACGGCGGGCCACTACCGCATTGTGGATTGCGGCATGAAGAGTTTCCCAATTGAAGCGCTCAGTCACGCGCCGCTGACGGCGATGATGAAGACCGTCAAGCAGCACAATTTGCACGCCGATGATGTGAAAGAAATTCAGGTCGAGGTGATTGCCAGGGCCGCCGACATTCTGGGTGACCCCCACAAGTATCGCCCCGACTCCAAGGAAACCGCCGACCATTCATTGCCTTATTGCATGGCCGCCGGATTGGTGGATGGCATGGTGACGCCGCTTCAATTTAAGGAAGAACGAGTCCTTGACAAGAAACTGATTCCGATCATGGACAAGGTGAAAGTGATTGCCAATCAGGAATTCGAGGCTCTCTTTCCCAAATTTCAGCCAAGCCGCGTGACCATCATCACCCACAGCGGCGCGTCCCATTCCACCCGTGTGGATGTGCCCAAGGGCGACCCTCGCGACCCGATGACTGAAGAAGAGATTGCGGTCAAGTTCACCGCTCTTGGCGGCGAAGTGATTGGCAAGGATGCGTGCGCCAAACTGCAACAGTGCATCATGGCCTTGGACTCCGCACAGAATCTCAATCAACTCTTTGGTTTGGCGACCGCCCGCTAGGCAAGTATTCGAGCCAAGGCATGAAGGGCTGGTTCGAGCGGCTCGCTGATGGTCGGTTGAGCCAGCAAGGTTGCCAGCGACGGCGGCATGGGAATCGAGGTGCCGATGAGTGGTTCAACGATGCTTTGAAATTTTGCTGGGTGCGCGGTCGCTGCCACAATCCATGTTCCTGTGGTACCTGTCTGACGCAGTCGGCGCAGCACTTCGACACCGCAGGCCGTATGCGGGCAAATGGCTCGCCCAAAATCAGCAAAAGTCTGCGTGATGACTTTACGAATGGACGCGTCATCCACCCAATCAGCTTCCAGCGGTGTTCCATCATTTGAAATTCGATGCAGAAGCCGCTCAACATTGCTTGGTGCACCCACATCCATGGCGTTGGCCAGCGTGGCGATTGTGTGTGCAGGTGCGTAGCGTCCCGTGAATGCAAGATCGGCGATCGCTCGGTTTGCGTTGGTGGCACACACCACGCGATCAATGGGAAACCCCGCTTCGCGGGCCAGCATGCAGGCCAATGCATTGCCAAGGTTTCCGGTGGGCACCACAAACGACGGAACGCCGTGGCCGGATGCAACACTCTCCATCGCAGCATGCGCAAAGTATGTGATTTGCGGAAGCAATCGTCCAAGACTGATGCTGTTGGCTGATGTCAGGCGATGCGATGCACGCAACACTGGATCGGCAAACGCTTCCTTGACGAGGCGCTGGCAATCGTCAAAGGTTCCTTGCACCTCACACGCTCGCACCGTGTCGCCAAAGGCTCCAAGTTGGTGGGCCTGTCGCGGCGACACCCGACCACTGGGATAAAGAATGATCACTCGAAAGCCCGGCAACGATTGGAATGCCGAGGCCACGGCCGCGCCGGTGTCGCCACTGGTTGCAACCAGAATCGTATTCATCGAACCAACGGGAATCAGTCGGTGCATGGCCGCCGCAAGAAATCGCGCGCCGAAATCCTTGAAGGCGGCGGTGGGTCCGTGAAAGAGTTCAAGCAGACCGGTGGTGGGAGTGAGCCACGCCGTCGGAGCGTGAAAGGTGAACGCTTCGTGCAACATGGTGTGCAGGTGCGTTGCCAGTGTGTCGCCCGCACAATACGGTGCGAGAATCTGTTCAGCCTGTGCCACCAACCCGTGACCCCACGGCCCAGTTTGTTTCGGAATTTGCGGCGGCATGAACAATCCGCCATCGGGTGCGAGTCCCTGCAAGATCGCCTGCGAAAGTGGCACTTCGTTGCCGCCTCGCGTGCTGCGAACCATCATGCAATCACCTGCGTGCCTGGCGCATTGACCTCACTGACCAAGGGATCGCTCCCTAGCCCGGCATCATGAAACGCATGCTGCATGGCGGCGGCGGCAGATTGGGCTGCCTCACGCGATTCAAACCATCCGAACACGCTGGGGCCTGCTCCTGAAATGCTCGCACCAAGTGCCTTGGAATCCATGGCCGCTTGCTGAACGCGTGCAAAGCCGGGAATGAGTTGAGCGCGGCGAGGTTCAACGAGCACATCTCGAAGTCCGCGACGAATCAATGAAGCGTCTGAGGTGTAACAACCAGCCAGCAGCAAAGCCAAGTGTTCGCTTTGATGCACGAACGTGGCAAGTTCATAGGGAGCCTGCAAGACCGCGCGGCTCTCGCGAGTATTCAATTGAAGGTGGGGCCGCACCACCGCTGCATGCAACCATGTGGGCACGGGAACTCGAATCGGAATTCCTTCTGTTGGCGCGATCACCAGCCCACCAAGGAGCGCGGGCGCCACATTGTCACCATGTGCACTGCCACTTGCCGCCGATTCGCCTTGCTTAGCTGCGTGATACAGCAACCCGAAATCGAGAGGTGTTTCCAAAGTGGCATTGGCAGCCATCACGGCTGCGGCGGCCGATGCAGCGGATCCACCCATGCCGGAACCGAGTGCGATTCCTTTTTCAATCTCGATGTCAAAACCAGTTCCCTGCGGACATGCCTGGAGCAATGTGAGCAATGCAAGTCCCGCCGTATTGCTTTGAGGATTGGTGGGCAAAGAGGTCACCGCGCCACTGATGGCCGTGATGCGAATGCAACCGCGATCGGTGCGGGTTATGGTGACGCGATCACCCTGACCCTGAAGCGCATGCCCCAGCATGTCGAATCCAACCGCAACATTTCCAACCGTTGGCGGCGCGATAGCGGTTGCGCAGCGAGCCTGCGAAACCGGCGGCTTGGATGATTCAATTTCCCGGTTCATACATGCGCCCCCATGGAAGCCGCTACACGCAAGAGATCAGCAAAGACTCCCGCTGCAGTGACTTCGGGGCCAGCGCCGGGTCCCTGAATCACAAGGGGAGTGGTGCAATATCGCTTGGTGGTGAACTGAACCACATTGTCAGTCAATTGCGTGTGCGCAAAGGCATGATCGGTTGGAAGGTCCACCATAGTCACGCGAGCATTTCCGTCAGCGGTCAGTTGGGCCACATAACGCAGCACACGATTGCTGGCTTGGGCACTGTGAAGCCGTGAAAGAAGATCGGAATCCATTTCAGGAAGGCGATTCAGAAATTCTTCACATGACACCATGCGAAGCGACTTGGGAACAAGCGATTCCACATGCACTTGGTCGAGCGACAACTTCCATCCGCACTCACGGGCCAGGATCACCAACTTGCGAGCCACATCCAATCCCGAAAGATCATCGCGTGGATCAGGCTCGGTGTAGCCAAGCACGCGTGCCTGCTGCACAAGTGTGCTCAAGGGAAGCGATCCATCGAATCGATTAAAGAGGTAGGCCAGCGTTCCGGAAAGAATGCCCGAAACGGATTGCACTTCGTCACCGGTGTGAATCAAGTCTCGAAGGGTGGTGATGATCGGCAACCCCGCGCCAACCGTTGCTTCATAACGAAACTGCGATCCAGCCGCCATGATGGCTTGGTAGCGGTCGAGTGGACCCGATCCTGCGCACTTGTTGGGAGTGACCACATGAATGCCCCGCGACAACCACTGGGCGTAATGGTTGGCGATCGCATCCTGTCCACTGCAATCCACAATGACCGCATGAGGAAGATGATCGGCGTGAATGTGATCGGCAAAGGCTTGAAGATCCATTGGTCGGTCATACATTTCAGACGGCGCACGGTCTTGCACCATGGGATCGCCAAGCACCATGTTGCGGCTGCCGCCGATGGCTCGAATCCGAAGATCCAACTTCTTTCGGTTGAGCAGCGAGCCGCGAGCCGACGACACTTGTCGCAGAAACGCTCCGCCAACATGCCCCGGGCCGATGACGCCAATCGAAATTGTTTCCGGGCTCAAGTAAAAACCCGCATGCACAGCACGCAAGGCTCGTGGTGCATCACCCGCGTCGATGGCCACCGAAATGTTTCGTTCGGACGCGCCTTGTGCAATCATGCGCACATTCACTTTGGCGCGTCCCAGAGAATCAAAGAGTTGTGCGGAGACGCCAGGCTTTCCAGCCATGCCGTCGCCTACGACTGCAAGGACGGCAATATCTGAACTCACCGCAATATCGGTCACAAGCCCCGCCGCAAGTTCGCGAGAAAATGCCTCGCGAAGAACTCGCTGTGCCGTGTCGCTCTCTCTTTGGCGAATGGTGCAGCAAATCGAATGCTCACTCGACCCCTGACTGATCATCACCACGGAAATGCCCGCTCGGTGCAGGGCCTCAAAGGCTCGCGCGGCCGTTCCGGGAACACCAATCATGCCAGCGCCCTCGATATTAAGAATCGCAAGATCCTTGAAAGTGGTCACGCCCTTGACAGGCTGTAGTGGTCCCGATTCATTGCTGATGCGGGTGCCAGGATGTTCAGGATGAAAGGTACTCCGTGCAAAAATTGGAATACCACGCTCAACGGCAGGCGCCATCGTCTGCGGATGAATCACGCTGGCGCCGAAGTAGGCAAGTTCGCACGCTTCCGCATACGAAAGGCGATCGATCAGCACCGCCTCTGGCACGATGCGAGGATCTGCCGAGAACACGCCCTTGACATCGCTCCACAGATTGAGTTCCGTGGCATCAAAGAGTGACGCAAAGATTGCCCCGGAGTAATCACTGCCGTTGCGGCCCAGCGTCGTGATGCGGCCATCGAGTGTGCGAGCCACGAACCCAGTGACAACCGTGCATGGCCCAGGTGTGCCGAAGTGGCTGATCAGTTTTTGTTTCGAAGGCTGCCACTGCACCATGGCACCAAGTTCGCACTGTTCAACTACCACCACCTCTCGCGCATCAAGCCAGCGGCTTGTGGTGCCACTGCGGCGCAGCGCGGCGTCCACCATTCGTGACGACCACACCTCGCCGAGACCCGAAACCAGTTCAAGCAGATCATTGGAAACGGCTCCAACTTTGGTTTGCTTCTGCAGCAACTCGCTAAGTTCTTCAAAGTCGCTGGCGAGCCGAGCCACCAAAGGGTCGGCCTCTGGCCCAAGAAGCGTGCGGGCTGTCTGCACATGTCGCGCTTCCAGAAGGCTGATTGCCAACTTCCATTTCGGATTGCCGGCAGCAGCCGTGTTCGCCAATTCAATCAAGGCATTGGTGACACCCTGCATCGCCGAAACAACGACCACCTGCTGTTCGTTTCGCGAGCGCAGCAATTCCACAACATGCTTCATGCGAGGAGCGTCCGCAACGCTGCTGCCGCCGAACTTGTGGGCAATCACACCGCCGAGTGTAAGGTGGCGTAGAGAATGAGGCCGTCAACACCAACGGACGAATTCAAATTGGGCGGCGTAGGGAGTGGCGGTGCCGTCTCAAAGATTTCCGCGCTTGTCCTGCTCCAATTCAAGCGCTTCAAAGAGAGCCTTGAAATTGCCTTTGCCAAAACTCTGACTTCCTCTTCGACAAATGATCTCGAAGAAAAGGGTCGGGCGATCCTGCAGTGGCTTGGTAAACAATTGAAGCAGATAGCCCTCGTCGTCGGCGTCCACAAGAATGCCAAGATCACGCACGCGTTGGTGGTCTTCCTTCACGCTTGCATGGCCGTGGGATTTCAGCATGGCCTCAACGCGTTTCCACACGGATTCGTAATACGCATGGGGAATTTCCAAGAAGTCCACACCTCGGCGGCGCAATTCCGCAACGCTGTGCAATTCATCGTCGGTGCGCATGGCTAAGTGCTGCACGCCGGGTGCCCCGTCGTGCCAATCCAGATATTCCTGCACCTGACTCTTGCGCTTGCCGGAAGCGGGTTCGTTGATCGGCATTTTGATGAGATGGTTTCCGCTGGCCATCACTTTGCTCATCAGCGCCGAATATTCCGTCCCAATGTCCTTATCGTCGAAGTGCTTAAACATTTTGAACCCAAGCACATCTTCATACCACTTCACCCACACATTCATCTTGCCTTCTTCCACATTGCCAACGCAGTGATCGAAGAACTTCAGTCCGCAGGGGTGCTGCCGGTTGTAGTCATTCAGAGCGAAATGTCCCATCGGGCGGTATCCGGGCATAAAAGTGCCACCAGCCTTGACTGTTGGAAGCATGTATTGCCCGCTTCGGCTGACAAAGGTGTGAATCACTCGCCCATAAGTATTCACCGCAGCGGTGGTGACCGAGCCATGTGCGTCGCTGACCACAATCGGCTCATAGGCACTGGTGCCGCCATTGCGGAGTGCTTGCTCGTACGCCTTGGTGGCATCAAACACCGTCATGGCGATGTCCTTCACACCGTCGCCGTAGTTGCGAAGTTCGTCTGCACCAGGAGCGTCTTTGCTTAATGGTGTTTCAAGAAGCAGTCGGATGTTGCCTTGCGTGAGAAGATATCTCGCGGAGGTGCGATTTCCTGTGGTGAGGTCGCAGATCTGCTCAACTTGAAATCCAAATGCGGTCGCATAAAAGGTGGCGGCTTGCTTGGCATTGCCAACCAA
The DNA here is from genome assembly GCA_945871915.1 of Singulisphaera sp. GP187. Classification (GTDB taxonomy): domain Bacteria; phylum Planctomycetota; class Phycisphaerae; order Phycisphaerales; family SM1A02; genus SYAC01. The sequence goes on along the minus strand of CAMBXO010000014.1, from coordinate 52,151 downwards.
AAATCGGATGTGATCCACATCGATCAGGGCCAGTGGATCAGTGGAATGATCCATGGCGGAGACGGATTGCTGGGCGGTGCTGGTCATGGCTGCATTCTAGGTTGCCTGCGAACGATTCGGATGCACGAATGTGATCTTGGCGATACCTTTTGCAGACCACTCATGAACACACGAAAGACCATTCTTCTTATTGCCGTCGCCCTGCTGGTTTTGGGTGGGGTGCTTGTTTTTGTTGCCCTGACGGCCGGAACCCCCAAGATGATGGAGCCGCCGCCAGCCATGGCACCGAATCCAAATTAGATTGCGGACAAATCGCGGACAAATCGCGGACAAATCGCGGACAGTTGGTCTTGGAGGAATTCGCGTGGGCCGAATGAAGTCGAGTGCCAGTGGGACACCGGGTGGTCAGTACGAAATCGGTGCATGAACCGCAAGACCCGGAAGTGCTAAGCGACCCTTCAGTGCCGTTAGTTCGATCAGCACGGTGGCGCCCACGACCTTGGCGCCAATGGATTCCATCAGGCGAACACATGCAGCCATCGTTCCGCCCGTGGCCAATAAATCGTCCACCATCAGAACATGTTGTCCGGCCTGAATCGCGTCATGTCGCACTTCAAGGGTGTCCGTTCCATATTCCAATTGATACGAAACGCTCTTGATCGCCGGCGGAAGTTTGCCTTTCTTTCGGATGGGGATAAATCCACACGAGAGAGCCTGCGCGACAGCAGTTCCGAAAATAAATCCACGGCTCTCAGCGCCCGCGACCGCGTGAATGCCGGCGCCGCGAAATGGATTGGCCATCAGTTCCACGGCGAGAGCTAACCCGGCGGCATCTCGCAGCAGCGGCGTGATGTCCTTGAACAAAATGCCTGCCTTAGGAAAATCAGGAACATCACGGATCAAGCTCTTGAGACGGGTGGCCGGCATGGGTTCATTGTGCAGGCAAGTGCACGCGCGCCGCAAGCGGGGCTACCATCCTTCTATGGCACAGTCTCATACCGGCACATCCAAGATGGAAATCGTTGAACCCGTTGGCAAGCGTGTGTTGCTGCGAAAGGACGAGGACCGCAAGATCACCAAGGTGGGCATTCACCTGCCTGACAAAATGGAGATTCCCACATTGACTGGACGCGTCGTGGCAATTAGTGCGCAGGTGGCTCGAGATGAGGACTACCCCATCAAGCAGTACGACCGTGTTCTGTTCAATCCACGACATGGAATTCCAGTTGATTTTGAAGGGGACAACCGCCTGTTTGTGATTCCGGTCGAAGATGTGGTGGCCGTATTCCGAACAGGCAAAGGCAAGGAAGACTGAGCGTGTCCGTAACCGGCGGATTGACCAAGCAACTGGTTCCCAAGTCGGCGGGGCCAGTGGTCGGTGCATTGCATCCGCCGGGCTCTAAGAGCCTGACGCAACGGTGGCTGTTGCTTGCGGCGCTTGCAGAGGGCGAGAGTGTGATTGATAACGCTTTGCGAAGCGATGATGTGGAGGCCCTCACCATGGCCTTACGCATGCTTGGTGCGGTGATCCGCTGGACGGGTCACGATTCACTGGAAGTTCGAGGCGTGGCCGGAACATTTCCTGGCGGTGGTCGCATCGATGCACGCGAAGGTGGCACGCCCGCACGATTTGCCATGGCGGCGGCCGCATTGGCTACTCGCCCCAGCGTGATTGATGGCTCCGTTCGACTTCGCAAGCGTCCGATGCAAGATGGTGTTGCCTTGCTTCACGCGCTGGGGTGTATTGCGAAACGAGTGGGCGAAGGTGAACTGCCACTTGAAATCACTCCACACGCCGCCGTTCGAAATGGTGGAGAAATTTCAATTGAGCGTCCAGCAAGCAGCCAGTTTCTTTCTGCGGTCGCTTTGATTGCGCCGTGGATGAAGCGAGGACTTACGGTCAAGGTCACCGGCGGTGTTCCGAGCAGTTCGTATGTGGACTTGACCATGCAGTGCCTTCGTTCGCTTGGTGTCACAGCGAGTTGGAACAATGAATCGGGCATCCTGCATGTGGAACCAGGACCGTTGAAGGGGTTTCAGGTTCGAGTGGAACCGGATGCTTCAAGTGCTGCCTACGGGTTTGCACTTGCGGCCATGATTCCAAAATCTCGAGTGTGGATTCCGGGGCTTCGAAGTGACTCGGCTCAGCCAGATCTGCAGGTGCTTCGTGCGCTGGTTTCGCTGGGGGCCAAAGACATTTCCAAACCGGAGGCCGCTGGAGTTGCCTTTGGCGAGCCACTTCATGGGGGTTTATGTGACGCGTCGCTTTGGCCGGACGGAAGTCTTGCGGTGATGGCGGCTGCAGCGACGGCCAATGCGCCGGTTGAGATTCGAGGCCTTTCCACGCTGGCCGGCAAGGAGAGCGATCGCATTGAGTCCATGTGCGTGTGGTTGCGAGATGCTGGGGCGTGCGTGGAGCGAGGCCCCGATTGGATTCGAGTGCAGGGACCACTTTCAACCCAAGGTGAGATCACCGTGGCCACACATCGGGACCATCGTTTGGCCATGAGTGCCGCCGTGGTTGGCGCGGTGCGTGGTGGCGTGACCGTCATGGATCCAGCCTGCGTAGCAAAAAGTTGGCCCGAGTTTTGGCCTTCGTGGGGCAAACTTCTGACTCCGTGACGCAAGTCACTTGATGGGTACGGCCCTGTTGGACGATACTGACCCAATGCGAGACTTCTGGTGGTTTTCCCGCCGATTACTTCAACGCCGCCGCGAGGTGGTGCTGGTGGTGCTGGGTGCGTCGATTAGCGCCGGCGGATTGGGTGCTGGGCTCCTAAGCCTTGGTCCCATTCTGCGACTGATTCTGCAAGAGGGTTCGTCGTTGCAATCGCTCTCGCGGCAATGGAATTCAAGCCATGCGTCGCTGCACATTCCGGAATGGCTCATTGCACTGTTTCCGCAATCCGCCTACCCCGGAGTGATTCTGCTCATGGTCGGACTGGTGCTGCTGACGCTGGTGGGGGCCTCGGCAAACTTTATGCACCAAATGATTTCGATGGGCATGTGCGCTCGCACCGCGGCTCGGATTCGTCTGGAAGTGTTTGAACATTCGATTCATCTGCCACTGGCCACCGTCACACATCAGGGCCCAACCGATTTCACCAGTCGAGTGCTGCGAGACACCGGCGAGTTGAGAGCAGGATTTGAATCGCTCACCAGTAAAACGCTTGCACAGGTCACCAAGGGTGTGGCTGCGTTCTGTGCCGCCATTGTGTTTGACTGGCGTTTGGTGCTGGTGGCCATGATCGCGGGCCCTGTGCTTGGATTGGTGCTGCGTGCAACAGGCAAGAGCATTCGCAAGGGCTCGCGCGGTGCACTCGAAGCCAATGAAATTCTTTTGCGAAGCACCAACGAAACGATGCAGGGATTGCGTGCGGTGAAGACGGCGCGTGCCGAGCGAGAGGCGATGCATCGCTTCAATCGTTCCAACCATGAGGCCTTGCGTCAGGAAATGCGAATGCGGAAGGCGAAAGCTCTTTCTGGGCCGCTTGTTGAATTGCTGGCCGTATTTTCGGTGATTGGTTTGGCTCTTGTTGCTGCTCGGCAAATTCTGGCCGGTGATCTGGACTTTGATCGCTTTGTGTTGTCGCTTGGATCGCTGGCGGTGGCCGCCGGAAGCATGCGGCCGCTCGCCGGATTCATCAACGAAATGCAGGCTGCCAGCGCGCCGGCGAAGCGTTTGCGTGAAGTGCTCAGCATGGTCCGCGAGGACCAAGGTGAGCGCACCAAACCTGCGTTGGGTCGACATACCTCATCGATTCGATTTGAGAAAGTGTCCTTTCGCTATCCAGCTAATGAGCGATTGGTGCTGAATCAGGCTTCGTTGTCGGTGGAACATGGCGAACGTTTGGCCATTGTTGGGCCCAATGGTTGCGGCAAGACCACGCTGCTGGCCATGGTGACACGACTGTTTACGCCTGAAAGCGGGCGCGTTCTGGTGGATGGTGTGGATGTGCAGTCGATCGATGTGCGCTCATTGCGAAATCAGATCGGCGTCGTGACACAGGAAGCGACGCTGGTAAAGGGATCCATCGAAGACAATGTGCGGTTTGGACTTCGAGGCCCAAGTTCTCTCGAGGTTCAACAGGCTTTGCAGCGTGCGCACGCGTGGGAGTTTGTGCAGCAGATGCCTGGCGGGGTTCATGCAACCGTGAGTGAACAGGGCGGCAGTCTTTCCGGCGGTCAGCGGCAGCGTCTCGCCATTGCACGGGCGGTGCTTCGTAACCCTGCCATTCTTATTTTGGATGAAGCCACCAGCCAAATTGATGCACAGAGCGAAGAGCAGATCAATCTTGCCATTGCAGAATTTGGAGCAGGGCGAACAGTGCTGGTGATTGCGCACCGCCTTAGCACCGTGTTTGCGTGTGACCGGATTGCCGTCATGGATCATGGCGCGGTGATCGATGTGGGTCGTCATGACGAATTGCTGCAGCGTTGTGAGGTGTACAGACGCTTGGCTCAATCGCAACTTACGGAAGTTCGCTAGAGATATTCGGTTGAAGATGGGTGATCAGGAATGCCACGCCGGCGTCCTTGGCCTGCGGTGCAAACGAACCAAATCCGATGTGCTCATGTGGTGCGCCGGTCGCTGGAAAGGTCTTGAATTCAACTGGCAATCCGCGATTCACGTTTGCAACTCGCGATAGAAAGGTTCGCTGCGATTCGACCGGCATCCACTTGTCCAGTTCCGCATGGAGTGCAAGCAGGGGCACCGGCTGCCATTGGTCGAGGTGCCGCAGGGGTTCCCACTTCTCCGCCCGCACGGGGTCGAATTGCGAACTGGCTAGCTCGGACCAATCACCGGTTGTGGCTTCCACCCACGCGGCTTTGAATGTGTGATGCGTGCAAAGCCGTGCGAGCGCCACCATGCCACCCAAACTCATGCCGCCCACCGCAGCTCGCTGAAGATCAAATCCAGATTCGTGCTGAATCGCCCTCTCAACGCCCGTGAGTTCGTGCAGCATGGTCTCAAGGACTTCCATGGACCGCTGCGGAACCTGCATGGAATTCTCCAGTCTCTCTCCGTGACCCGGCAGATCAACGGCGACTGACGCAATGCCTTGACGCACTAATCGCAAGTAGCGACCGTTGTCCAATTCCTTATTCGCGCTTCGACCATGCATCCACAGCAGAAAGGGTCGAGGGCTGATCGGGTTCCCCGTGCCAAAATCTGGATGCACCAACAGTGCAGGCACGCCTGAAAGCGAAACCCACTGAGCGTGTGTTCGCAAACTCTTGGGCATGGGGGCATGGGTGCCGTGCATTCACTCACCGTAGCACGATTCGTCTACTATCGCCGCCATCATGCTCCGCGTTCTTGGTGGCCAATTTCGCGGCCGGCGACTGGAAACTCCCATCGACGGTCACAGCACACGACCCATGGGTTCTCGAACGCGAGAAGCCGTGTTCAATGTTCTCCGCGGTTGGTTTCAGGATGCTCGCGTTCTGGATCTCTTTGCCGGAGTCGGCACCATGGGGCTTGAAGCACTCAGCCGAGGTGCTTCCAAAGTCTGGCTGGTGGAACACGATCGAGAGGTCTTTGACTTTTTGAAACTGAATGTTGAATCGATGGGCGTTTCGGATCGTGCGGTGCTGGTTCGAGCCGATGCGCTGGGTGAAACGGCCCTTGCGACCGTGAGTGAGCCTGTGGATCTGGTGTTCTTGGACCCGCCATTCGCCCTTGTGCGAACGGAGGAGGGTTTGCAGCGAATTCTGAATCAAGCGCAACGCTGTTTACCCAAAATGAAACCGAGTTCATTTCTCATTCTGCGATTGCCGGAAGTCAGCGGCAATGGACCGTCGTTGACTGGGTTCGATGGCCCAGAGCATCGCCAATATGGTCCAGAGCAACATGTGTTGCTCTATTGCCCACACAAAGAGGGGCCTGCATCGTGAATGTCAGCGTGATCATTCCAGCCGCGGGTCGGAGCAGTCGCTATGGAACCGACAAACTTGGCGCCGACCTTGGCGGACGAGCCGTGTTGTTGAGGTCGATTGAGTTGTTTACCAAACGGGATGAAGTTCGCACCATCATTGTGGCGGGTCCGCCCGACGATATGCCCGCCTTTCAGGATCGCTTCGGCGCGCAACTTTCTTTCCATGGCGTGCGCATCGTTGCTGGCAGTGCGACCGGTCGTTGGGAGACGGTCAAGAATGCGTTGGCTGCTGTGCCAGACGATGCCACGCATGTCGCCGTGCACGATGCGGCAAGGCCGGGCACCAGTGATGAACTGATTTCTCGGCTGATGGAGGCCGCCAAGGTGCATGCCGCGGTGATTCCGGGACTGGCCATTGCCGACACGCTGAAGCGCGTGAGTGAAATGCAAGTGCAGGCGGAACCGGAGGACGCGCTGGCGGACATGATTCTTGGTGAAGATGCGGATGCAGGGAAGCGAACGGGGCGATTTGTGCAGGAAGCGGTGGATCGCGCGCGCATGGTGGCGGTGCAGACTCCGCAGATTTTTGAGATCACTCTGTTTCGCCGTGCCTATAGCCAGTCGAATGTGCAGGATGTGACCGACGATGCCGGACTTGTCGAGCGGCTTGGTGAACCGGTGATGGTGGTGGATGGCGAATTTCGAAATCTAAAGATCACGGTTCCAGAAGACCTTGCCCTCATGCGTACGTTGCTCGGTCTCAAAAGCGCCGATGGTCGCCCGGTGCACAAGCGCTTTTAAAGATCGCTTTGTTCCAGTGTGGCTTCTTCCAGCTGGTAGAGCCCCACAAGCCAGTTCTCGATCAGCAACGGATCCACGCGGAAGCGGCCAGTGACATGTCCAAAGTTAAATGTATGGCGGCGGCCAGGTTTTACGGCCGCAGCGAGTTTGACTTCAATGGCGTCATAGGGAGTTGGCGGGACTCCAATGCAGCAACCATCCCATTGATTCAACATGGCAAGCACCTCCGAGCTTTCCTGCAACATCAGCGGAAACGCTACGTAACCCTCCACGCGAACCCATGCGCCGTCGAGCATGCTGATTCGTTGTGGAATTTTATTTTCCTTGAGGCGGGGGACAAAGGTTGAACTCGCGCTGGCAAGGCAATCCCATCCAACTCGATAGGGCGATGCACGCGTTCCGTCTCCCTCGATTCGATAGACGCCATCCGCCAGAAGACTGCCATCGGGTTGCCGCACAATCGAACCAGCGACAACGGTTGCATGCGGAATGGTTCGATCAAGACCCAACGCAAGGCCACCGGCGATCGCTTTGGTGTGTGCGACTCCAGCAACAGTCGTTGGCGCGCTCGGCGTGGACACGGGCGTGGGTGGGGGAACCACTACCGCCGTGATTGGTGGCTTTATGGTGATCGCTTCGGAAACACTGGTTGGTTCTTTGGCCACCAATTGTTCCTTTTCAATCGCGCTGCCGCCAGTTGGCATCAGCACGGCAACAAGGCCGGCCACCACAATGATCAACAGCATGGCCCAGACGAATTTCATGAATCACGCATCCGGGCGCAAATGATCCGCCACCTGCGTGCGGTAGGCCACCCATGCGGGAAGCAGGCTTGCAACCGCCGCAAGCACAACCGCACTTGCCAGCACAATGATCGCGCTCCGCAGGTCAAGACTCGGATCAACCACCAGACCAATGTTTTGTTTGAGTGCCGCCGCCGCCACGACACCTCCAACCAAACTCAGGATGATGCCAGCAAGCCCACCGATGAATCCAATCAAGCACGCTTCTGCAACAACCATGCCTTGAATACGTCCGCGGGGCAACCCCATGGCTCGAAGAATGGCGATCTGCCGGCGGCGTTCTGCCATGCTGTTGTAGAGCGCAAGCAAAATACTGATGCCACTCGAGACCAGCACGGCGACACCAAGTGCAAGAAAGAGCGAATCCACATTGCCGACAATCGATCGCAAACGATCGATTTGTTGAGATGGTTGCGCCACAACAATGCTGGTGTCTCGGCGCAGCGCATCAAATTGCTGTTGCAGGGCGGCACTGGCATCGCTGCCTGGCCGCGTGGGCAGTCGCAGCAAAATGCCGGTGATCTTTCGATCGGACTCCGTAAGGTCTGAGACAGTTGTCAACTCATGCAGCCCCTCTCGTTCGCGCCGATCGTGGGCATGCAGAATCCATGTGCTTTCTAGATCGGTGAACACAGCCCGGTCGTGAGCGGATCCGGTTGGCTTCAGAATGCCCACCACCGTGTACGGAAAATCCCCGTGCTCGTGGCCGCTCACACTGTCAGCGCCGTGGGTGAGCTCCGCTCGTTGCCCAAGTCGCAACCCAGTGCCGTCGGCTGCTTGCGAGCCAAGGCAAAGTTCAAATGACTTTTCGGGAAACCGACCTTCTTTCAAGGTCCACGGCTCACCCTTAGCGGGTTGGAACTTTGTGAAAAACTCATTGGTGGTTGCGCAAACCGGAAAGCCACGAAAGGAGTCGCCCTGTTGAATTGGAATGGTCCAGTCGTATGGGAAACTGGTTCGAATCTGATTGTATTTTTCCCATGCAATCGGATTGGACGGAGCATTGGCGTAGAAAATTCCGTTGAGCACTGCTACCAGTGGACTCGGATCGCTACTCACCAACAGGTGCATGGTGCCGGTGCCCCGTTGAAAGGCATCAAACCCCGCGGTGCGGAGGCTGAGCATGGTGAGCAGCAATCCAACGGCCACCGCCACGCTGCTTGAAGTGATGATCGTGCTCAGCAGTCGAGCCCGCAGGCTGATGATGACGACTCGAAGATCATTCATGCGACGACTTTCTGTGACACAAATGCGTTGACATCCAGCGTGCGTTGAAAGCGAGAAGCCAGCGATGGATCGTGACTTGCACACACCAGGGCTGCACCGGTGGTTCGACATGCCTGCTGCAACACATCCATGGCTATATCGCGATTGGCCGCATCCAGACTGGCGGTGGGTTCATCCGCAAGCACCAGCACCGGTCGACAAGCGATCGCGCGAGCCACGGCGACCCGTTGCTGCTGACCCACACTCAATTGACTGGCTTTGGCGGTGGGGCGATCAATACCAAGTGACGCGAGTAATTCCAACGAGCGGGCATGGTGGGTTCGCTCTGATTCACCCGCCGCCATCAGAGCAAGCGACACATTTTCTTCTGCCGTGAAATCCGCAAGCAGATGATGTGTCTGAAAAACCAATCCCATGCGGCGGGCTCGAAGACGATCGCGGCCTGCCTCGTGCAGTGTGTCCAATCGTTCTCCCGCAATCTCAATGGAACCGCTGGTGCTACGAAGCAATCCTGCGATCAACCACAGAAGTGTGCTCTTGCCTGACCCGGAAGCACCCAACAGCAGGGTCATCGATCCCGGCTCAATGGAAAGTGAATCAATATGCATCGAGAACCCATGATCTCGCTGAAAAGTGACTCCTTGGAGCATGGCAACAGACTTCATTGAGCCAGTGTATCGGCGCGTATGCAACGCGGCCGGTGCGAGCGCTTTATCCAATGTCACCAAGACCCAGCGCACTGCCATGCGTTGCCATCAACTTGCGACGAAGCAATTCTGACTCCGGTCGTTGCAGTTCAGGATCTCGTTCGATCCATGCCTGTGCATCAGCGCGCGCTCGACGCAGCAACTCACCGTCGGTGGCCAGATTGGCAACGCGAAAGGGCGCCAAACCGGACTGCCGTGCACCAAACACTTCGCCGGGTCCACGCAGTTTCAGATCCTGCTCCGCAATCGTAAAGCCATCATCACTGGAGGCAATGGCCAGCAGCCGCTCTCGACCGTCATCGGTTGTTGAATCGCCAATAAACACGCAGAGGCTGGCGGCGGTGCCACGCCCCACGCGTCCTCGTAACTGATGCAACTGTGCGAGACCGAATCGCTCGGCATGTTCAACCACCATCAAGCTTGCATTGGGAACATCCACTCCGACCTCGATCACCGTGGTCGCCACCAGAACGCTGATGACACCAGATCGAAACGCCTGCATGGTGGCTTCACGCTGATCTCGATGCACGCGGCCATGCACGCTGGAGATGGACAGCCCGCGAAAAGGTCCGTTGGCTAGAAAATTCATGTGGGTGGCGACATCTTTGATTTCCTGTTCCGATTCTTCGACGGCAGGAACCACAATGAATGCCTGCTCACCCTTGTCCAGTCGCGTTCGCAGATAGGCATACACCTCCGGTGCCTTCGACGAATCCACCACGCGAGTGATGGCTGGCGTTCGACCGGGCGGCTTTCCTCGCAGCGTGCTTAAGTCCAGATCACCGTAGAGCGTGATCGCAAGCGTGCGAGGAATTGGCGTGGCGGTCATGACAAGTGAATGCGGAATGAGCGGCAACTCACCTTGACCCTTTTGCCGCAACACCGCTCGTTGCCGAACTCCAAAGCGATGCTGCTCGTCGATGACGGCCAATGCAAGATGGCGAAAGGCGACGCCTTCTTCCAAGAGCGCGTGCGTTCCCACCACCAGATCGATCGTGCCTCGGGCCAATCCGGCGATGATGGCGGTGCGATCGGCTTCGCTGCACGAACCGGTCAACAAACGAAGTTTCACATCGGTGCCCGCCAGCATGGCGCTCAGAACGCGTTCATGCTGTTCGGCCAGCAATTCAGTCGGCGCCACCAAGGCGGCTTGATGGCCGTTGGCCACCGCCAGCATCATGCAATAGGCGGCAACCGCCGTTTTTCCGCTGCCAACGTCGCCCTGAAGGAGTCGGTTCATCGCAAGTGGTTGTGCAAGATCGCTCACAATTTCAGCGATCACTCGATCCTGTTCAGCGGTCAGCCGAAAGGGCATGCGTTGGCGAATGTGTGCATCGATCGATTGATTGCAGGGCAACGAAACCGCGCGAGTGCGACTTCTCAACTGAGATCGCCGCATCATGACACCCAATTGCAGCAGCAAGAGTTCATCAAAGGCCAGTCGCCGTCGAGCCATGGCCAGTTCGTCGTGATTGTTCGGAGCATGCATGGCACGCCATGCGTCGGCCAAAGGCATGAGATCTCGCTCGTGACGAAACGGAGCAGGCAGCGGATCCTCTATGGACTGGCAGACACCCTCAAGGATCTGTTTGACAATCGCCTCAATTTCTGCCGATCCGATTTCCTCGCTTGCTGGATAAATGGGTCGCAAATCGTCCGATGCATCGGTGGTGGCACTTCCGGCTCGCTCCTCTGGAATCCATCGCGGGTTTCCAAGTTCCAAATATCCCTGACGAATCTTGGCTCGCCCCTCGGCTACACCGAGTTCACCAGGATGAAGCTTGTCCCGCATCCAGCCGGCGTTAAACCACACAAGGCGTGCCGTTGCCGTGCCATCTTCCAGCGTGGCTTCGATTTTTGTTCGAGGCCCGGTTCGCGTTCGAACACGAGCCAAGGTTCCACGAAGGCGAACATTGGTGGTCTCGTCGTGGACTTCGGATGTGGTCTGTGCAATGGTGCGCTCCGCCAAACGCCGTTCGTGCCGCATGGGCAGATGTCGCACAAGGTCTCCGGCCGTATGAAGATCAAGGTGCGCAAGCCGTTCCACCGCTCGAGGACCGATGCCGGAAATCTGTACAAGCGGAAGGCGTGCATCGATCGGTTGAGAAACGCTCACGCGCGGATCGTACGATGCCACGATGGCCCGGCCCCTCTCTGATTCATCCAAGATTCCGGGCGGCTTGTTTGACGCCAAGCAAGATCTTCCCACTCAACCGGGCAAGGAACCGCTCTCGGTTTCGCAGGTTGCACGATTGATCCAAGGCACGGTGGTTGGTCTTGGAAAGATTGTGGTGGTTGGCGAAGTGAGTGTGAGTGCGCTGGGTAAGAAAGACACGCACTGCTACTTCCAACTCAAGGATGATGCGTCCACGATCTCGTGCGTCATGTGGAAAAGCACCCTTGCCAAGAGCGCCATCAAGCCCACGCAGGGAGCCAGGGTGGTGATCGAGGGCATGCTGGATTTTTATACCCCGGGTGGGCGACTGAATTTGATTGCAAATCGCATCGAATTGGTGGGGGAGGGTGCGCTCGAGGCGAAATTTCGTGCCATGTGCGATGAACTGCGAGGGCTTGGATATTTTCTTGACCAACGAAAGCGACCGCTCCCGCCGGTTCCAAAGGGCGTCGCCATCATCACCAGCTTTGGTGCCGCCGCACTGCAAGATTGCCTCACGACGGCGCAGATGCGATTCCCTTCCATTCCACTTGTGATTGTGGGAGTGCCCGTGCAAGGCTCAACAGCCGCAGCGGCCGTGGCCAAAGCCATTGAGGGTGTGAATGATCACGCTCAACGACTTGGTGTGGATGTGATTGTTGTCACGCGAGGCGGCGGAAGTCGCGAGGATTTGCAGCCGTTCAATGAGCGGCTTGTGGCGGACGCAGCCTTTAAGAGTGGGCTTCCATTGGTTGCGGCAATCGGCCACGAATCCGATACAAGCGTGTTGGATCTTGTTGCGGATCATCGAGCCAGCACGCCCACGCAAGCCATGATGGCGGTGATCCCAGACCGAAAGGAACTCGCTGGGCAGCTCGCTGCACTGGTGGCACGACTTGTCAGAGAAGCAACGCAGTCCATCCTTGTACGCAAGTCATCCACCGACTCTTTGGCGTCTCGAGCCTGTCTCCGCGACGCGAGCGGATTGTTGCAAAGACCGCGCGAGCGGATCGAACAGATTGTCCGCCGCTCTCGGTACGCACTCCAGACCCGCTTGCAGCGTGGAGCGGCCGATGTGGCTGCGATGCAATCCAGACTGTCGGCGTTCGCTCCGAAAACGCGTGTAGAAGTCGGCCATGCGAATGTGTCCAGTTTGGTTCACCGACTTACGCGATCAACAGCCCATCGATTTCAAAGGTGGAGTGACCAAGTGCTTTCCTTCAGTGCCCGCCTTGACTCCGTTGCGCCCGAGCGCACGCTTGCACGTGGGTATTCGATCACCTTCGACGAGGCTGGCCGACCGGTTCAGAATGCAGCGTCGGTACCGAGCGGTTCCCTCTTGACCACACGCCTTCACAACGGAGAGCTTCGCTCACGGACTGAGCCGAACGGGTAGATTCCTTGCATGGCTCGCAACCAAGCACTTCCATCGGATGGTCGCTCCAAAGATGCCACAGCGAGCATGACCTATGAATCCGCAATGCAGGAATTGGAAACCTTGGTGCAGCGCATGGAACAAGGCGATGTGCCCTTGGAAGAAAGCCTTCAAGCCTTTGAACGAGGGCGAAATCTTGTGGCCCGCTGTAAAGGCATTTTGGACGATGCCCAGAAGCGAATCGTGCAACTTGATCTGGATCAATTGCAGGCAGGCGACGGCGGCGCGTAGCCGCAGGAAGGACCGGGCATGGATCGCCTGGTGATTCTCGTACCAGCCATCATGCAAGCCGCATTCTTCTTTGCGCTCGGTGCGAGCGTGGGAAGTTTTGTGAATGTGATTGCCTGGCGGTGGCCGCGAGGGCAGGGCATTGTGCATCCGGCGAGTCGTTGCGGAGCGTGCGGAAGATCCCTTGTGTGGTGGGAGAACATTCCAATCGCTTCGTGGTTTCTTTTGCGAGGCCGTTGCAGAAGTTGTGGTGTTGTCTTTGGCATGTCGCACGTGGTGGTCGAATGCGCCACGGCCATGGTGTTTGCGGGAACGGTTCTGTTGCTCTTCGCCGGACCGTTTACAGACGTGCTTCCCGCGCAAACCATGTGGTGGCTCCGGCTTGGTGCGTGGACGAGCGCCCCAACCTTGCTGGCCGTTCTGACTTTGTGGGGGTGCTTGCTTGCGGTGGCATTGATCGACGCTGAAACGGGCTTCATTCCGCTTGGTCTCACTTCCTTGGCGCTTGGTGTTGGTCTGGCGTGCATGACCATTCAAGGATTCTTCGTTCCAGACTCCCAAGCCACACTCACCAATGGATGGCCCACCGGTGTGCTGAGCCCGCTCTGGATTGGCGTTGGCCTCGGCGCATTGCTTGGCTCTGTGATCGCCGGCATTCTGTTGTGGAAGGGATGGCTTCCTCGCAGCTTTGCACAGGTGGATCCGATCGCCGATGTGCCACCATCGATCGCCAGAACAGAAGTCCTTAAGGAATTGATCTTCCTTGCACTGCCGGCGTGCGGCGCCATCGCTGGCGGGATTCTGTTGCGGGACACCCAACTGCCGATTCCGTTGCAGGCTCTTGGGTCAAGTGGTTTGGGCATGACCGTGGGTGCGGCCACGATTTGGATGACACGAATTCTTGGCACCCTTGCCTTTGGCCGCGAAGCAATGGGGCTTGGGGATGTCCATTTGATGGCAGCCGCCGGCGCTGTCATCGGTTGGAGGGATGCGGGGCTTGCGTATCTGGCCGCTCCGTTTCTGGCATTGACATGGGTTGCCGTGAGTGGCGGCCTAGCCAAATTTCGTGGAAAGACCGCACGGGAACTGCCGTATGGGCCGCATCTTGCGCTCGCGGTTGTGGTGGTGTATTTGGGTCGACCGTGGGTGGTTCCCGCCGCTCGGATCCTCTTTGGAATCCCGTGACTTATCCACAGTCGGTGTCGTCTCGCCGGGCACAACGAACGCACCCGTATTACCCTTGCCGCCAATCTGTTGCCTCGTCAACTTCCACCAAGAGAAAGCACCTCATATGACCCATCGCATCCTTGCCATCGCCTCCATCGGGCTCGTTGTGTTTGCAGTCGGATGCAAGAGCACTCCAGACGCCGCGGCCTTGCAAACAGAAAATGAAACTCTGCGGCAGCAACTGGATAAGGCCAATGCGGCACTTGAGACTGCGGAGCGAGAGCGTCAGGCTGCCGAAGCACGCGCGACCGATGCAAGCAAGACAACCGAAACTGCTTCGGCAAGCGATTTTGCCGGGATCGAAGGTGTGAGTGCAACGCGAATTGGAAACGAATTGCATGTCAGCATTGAAGGCGATGTTCTCTTTGCAAGCGGTAGCGACAAACTGAAGGACACGGCCAAGAAGAGCTTGGACAAGATCAGCGCCGTGCTGCAGGAAAAATACTCCGGCAAGTTTGTCCGCGTCGCTGGGTTTACTGATACCGACCCAATCAAGCGATCGGGCTACAAGAGCAATTACCACCTGGGCTTTGATCGGGCCTACTCGGTGCGTGAATATCTGGTGAGCAAAGGCCTCGAGAGCAAATTGGCTTCGCTCTCCAGTTTCGGACCAGATGTTCCACTCAAGACCAAGCCGCTTAGTCGACGAGTGGAAGTGATTGTGGTCGACGAGAGCTCACCTAAAACTTAAGATCGATTCCTTCTTCTTTGACCTTGCGGACCAAAATCTGCAGGTCCCGAAGCGTCAACGTGAGTCGTTGAGCCGAATCGGCCATGTTGTCATACAGGGACGAATCGTTGAGCAATCGACCGATGGTGCCTTGACCGTTGGTGAGATGGTCAAGAATGATTTCGATTTGTTCGCCAAACGAGGTAAACCGCACATCAATCGGTGCAGGATTGGATTGATCGATCATCACCGTCGGATCGCCGTTGCTTGGAATGCGTAGATCGATCCGCGAACCACCACCAAGAAGCCCCGCACTAATGGCTGGTTTCACACAGGCCGGAATCTGGTGTCGCGTGTCCACCCGCAAGACGATTCGCACAGGCAGAGCCGCTTCGTGGTCAAGCGAAATCTCGCCCACTTCTCCCACAGGCACGCCCTCAAGCATCACTTGGCTGCCGACCCGAAGGCCGGAAGCGGCATTGGCCCGCAGCGGGAGCGAATAGCGACTCTCAAGCAGAAAGGTGAGTTCACCGAAGAACAGCAGCAGCGTTGCCAATCCTGCCAGAGCAATGATTGAGAACAACCCCACCATGAAATCCTGCCATGGATGACGCATGGGTTGCACTCTATGCGGAAGTCGCCGTTGTTGTGTCGGAGCCATGGCCACGATTGATTTCAGCAAGTTCTTCAGGATTGGCCTCGCCCTTCAGGAAACGAATGACCACAGGATCAGAACTTGCCCCAAACGAAGCGGTGTCGGCTTCGTGTCGAACCACACCGTCGTGCAGCATCACAATGCGATTGCCCACTTTGAATGCACTGGCCAGATCGTGGGTCACGATCACGCTGGTGATTCCCAGTTCGGAGGCCAGTTTAAGAATGAGTTCATTGATCAAGTCAGCGGTGATGGGGTCAAGGCCGGTCGTCGGCTCGTCGTACATAATCACTTCGGGGTGCAGAACAATTGCCCGAGCCAGCGCCACCCGCTTGCGTTGCCCGCCAGAGAGTGTTGCCGGCATTTCATTGAGTTTGTCTTCAAGCCCCACCAAGCGAAGCATGGTGTGAACTCGATCATCCACCTCTGAATCCAGGACCATGCCATGTTCCACCAGCGGGAATCCGACATTCTCCCGCACCGAAAGCGAGTCAAACAACGCACTCTGTTGAAAGAGAAACCCCACTCGTAAGCGAATCGGACGGAGTGCGAGTTCGTCCAGCGTGTCGATGCGCTGCGAACCAAAATGCACTTCACCCCGGTCGATTCGTTCTAATCCAATCAAGGATCGCAGAAGCACGCTCTTGCCGCAGCCGCTGGGTCCCATGATCACCATCTGTTGGCCCCGCGGAATGTTCAGCGTGACGCCTTGCAGAACTTTGAGCGAACCAAAGGCTTTGTGGAGATTGGCGACCCGAAGAGCGAAAGGAAGTTGTGCGGCCACCGCCGTATCATCCCCAATCATGGCGTGCATGCAACCACCGTTCCGAACGATCTTGGGAGAACGGTGCCGCGAAGGTGTTGGCTGTATGGTGTCCTCGGCGAGGAGCCTGACATGACTTCGTGGCGAGACCATGAATCTGACCAGCAACCTGGGGGCCTTGAGGGAGATTTCAGAAGCCCGCAAGCAAAGTTCGAATCACCCATGACCTGGTCGATTCATCTGGCTCGCATGGGTCGAGTGTCCTTACGCATTCACGCGGTCTTTCTGCTGATCGCAGTGGTCGAACTTCTGCGTGCCAGCATGACCGGTGGAGCCCGTTCTTTGGCTTGGGCTCCTACAGCAACGGCGCTGGCCTGCTGTTTTCTGCTGGCGTGGTTTCACGAAGCGGTTCGAGCTTCTGCACTGCGAAAATCGGGAAGCGACCTAGATGAGTGGTTGTTGTGGCCGCTTGGTGGCCTGTCCAATGCCACGCCACGGGATAACGGGCAAGCACCCTCGACATGGGTTGCCGCGGCAGCGTGGATGTGGCAAGCCGTTCTTGGGTTGCTCCTTGGGATCGTGCTGGCATGGAAGACTGGTCGCTTCGTGGATGGTGCGATCCCCATGCCATGGTCCCTTGAAGGCTTTCGGGTTCTCTCCCTAACGCATTCTGGCTGGTTGATTGAAACGCTGTGGTTGCTGCAGTGGTGCAACATGGTCTCGCTGTCATTGCAACTCCTGCCGGCGTTTCCGCTTACTGGTGGAAGAGTCCTGATGGCTCGTCTTCAACAAAGGCTTTCATGGAGCGAAGCCGCACGCACCACCGCAAAGTCTGGTGTGGTCGTCGCCGTCCTGTTGTTGGTGGCGTCGCTTGCGTTTGATTATTGGATGCTGGTGGCGGCTGCCTTGGTGGTGTGGATTTCAAGCCGCGAAACGCTGGTGCGTGCAGAGAGTTCCGATGCTTTTGAGTTGCATGCTCCAACGGATCGAGTTCCAACCCCGCGGCAAGCCGATGACAAAGTGGAAATCGATCGGATTCTGGAAAAAATCAATCGAGGCGGAATGGCCAGTCTTTCTTTTCGAGAGAAATGGAAATTGCGAGCGGCCACGCGACGAAGGCGTGACGGCGGTGGGGGCAATCGCTAGCCTCGAACAATGGGTTTTGCAGATCGAGAATGGAACCGTTCCGTGTCGCGCTCGCGAGCTGCCTCGTGGAGCGTGAACAGTTGGATTATTGGCATTTGCATTGCGGTGTTCGTTCTTGACGGGTTCTTAGGGAAAGCAGCCAAGAGCGTTATTGAGGTTGAGCGCATCACGCTTGATGGAGCGTCCGCTCCTGCAGAGGGTGCCCGGTGGAAACTGGTCACCGAACCATTGCCCCTATCGCGAGCCGCGCAGGAATGGGGGCCGGTGCTCATTGTTGCAGCACAGCGAGCGCACCTTGCCAACAGTCAATTGCGGGTTCAAGCACTCGAAAGCCAAGGAGCCATTGTTGGATTTGCGTTTTCGATTCCAACCACGCCACTGAAATCACTGCTTCATTTCAGTACCTCAACGGCGTTGATGGGCAACAGTGGCGGTGGAAGTGGATTCCCACAAGTATGGCGATTCATCGGATTTCAGTTTTTACATGCTGACATGACCCACCTGATCTTCAACATGATGGGGCTGTGGTTCTTTGGTCCAGTCGCTGAGCGATACCTAGGTTCCAAACGCTACGCCGCCTTTTATCTGCTCTGCGGAATCTGCGGAGCGGCGATGTATTTGGTGCTGAACTTTCTTGGAACCCAGATCGCCATGTGGAAGCCGACCCTGCACATTCCATTTCTGCTGGTGAATGATCCCACCACGCCGCTGGTGGGTGCCAGTGCAGGAGTCTTTGGTGTGATCATGGCTGCAGCGTTTCTCTCGCCTCGATCCATGGTGCTGCTGTTCTTTGTCTTACCCATGCAATTGCGAACGCTGGCATATGGATTGGTGGGGTTGGCGCTGGTGAGCATCTTTTTCGGCACCGCGAATGCGGGTGGCGAAGCGGCACATCTTGGTGGAGCCATTGCAGGATTTTGGTTGATCCGAAACCCCGACACGCTTCACGCGTTGTTCGATTGGATGGGGCGAGTGGATCCGACCAGTCAATCTCGTCGTGTTCGAAGCAGCCGCGCTCGTGGCGTGGTCGCCGCGGCTGAGATCGACCGCATTCTTGACAAGATCAGGCAGAAGGGGCTGCAGAGTCTTTCCGAGGACGAGCGTCAGGTGCTTCGCAAGGCAAGTCAGCCCTGAGCCATGGCGATTCGCTTTGAGATTCTTGGTCGCTCCAGCGAAAACAACGCTCGCATCGGTCGGGTGCAGACGCCGCATGGAGTCTTCGACACGCCAGCCTTTATGCCTGTTGCAACGGCGGCGGCGATGAAGGGTCTCACGCCAGAACAAGTGAAGTCAACGGGTTCGCAGATTCTTCTCAACAACACGCTGCATTGCATGCTTCGGCCTGGCAGCGAGCGCATCGCAGCCTTTGGTTCGTCACACACGTTTATGCGATGGCACGGACCAATCTTGACGGACTCTGGAGGTTTTCAAGCCTTTTCAATGGCGGATTTGCGAACGCTTGATGACGACGGTGTCACCTTTCGATCTTTCGTGGACGGGGCGTTGGTGCGCATGACGCCAGAGATCAGTATGCGCGCGCAGAATCAGATTGGTGCGGACATCATCATGGCGTTTGACGATTGTCCGCCGGCCGCTGCGGATGTGCCACAGCAACGTGTGGAGCAAGCGGTGCAGCGAAGTGTGGCGTGGCTGCAACGTTGCAAGGTGGCGCACACGGATACCCAAAGGCAAAGTCTCTTTGGCATCGTGCAAGGTGGAACGGATTGTGCTCTACGCAAACAGAGTGTGGAACAGACCTGCGCCATCGAACTTCCCGGCTATGCCATCGGTGGCGTGGCGGTGGGTGAGTCGGCCAACGCGATCGCAGACGTGGTTCAGTTCACAACACCGCTGCTTCCAGTGGATCGACCTCGCTATCTCATGGGTGTTGGTTACCCACGCGACATCGTGATGGCCGTTGCGGCCGGAGTGGACATGTTTGATTGCGTGTTGCCCACTCGAAACGGTCGTAATGCGCTTGCCTTTACTCGGGCGGGGCCGCTTCGGCTTCGCAACGCCCGCTGGGCACTTGACCAGAACCCAATTGAGAGCGATTGCGACTGTTCGACCTGTGCCAATGGATTGAGCCGGGGCTATCTCAGACACCTCTTTTCTGCGGGCGAAATGCTTGGTCCGACCCTTGTCAGCCTGCACAATCTCAGGCTCTACCAAAGGCTCATGCTGGACATTCGGCGAGCAATCGTGTGCAATGCGTGGTCCTCGCTCCGGAGCGACTGGCCATGCCTCTCGGCAGCCGATCCTGAGCCCAACGGAGAAGAATCCGAATGATGTTTGCGTTTCAAGATGGTCCGTCACTCGCAGGTCAACCCGCCACGCAACAAGCCCCGGCGGCAGGCACCGCGGGATCGCAAGTGCCCGGCACCCCGACGAGTGCACCAGCGGCACCACCCGGTGCGGACTTTATGTGGATGCTGCTTCCGGTGTTGTTCGGTGCGATGTTGCTGAGCATGTTCAGTGGCCGCAAGCAGAAGAAGAAAAAGGATCAGATGCTCTCCGCTCTGAAGAAGCACGATCGAGTCGTGACCACAGGTGGATTGATCGGCTTCGTGGCTGAAGTGAAGCCGGATGTTGTGGTCTTGAAAGTTGAAGAGGGTCGAGATGTTCGCGTGACGTTTACACGAGATGCCATTGCCGCCATTCTGACCATTGCACCAGAGACGGCGGCGACGACGACTCAAGACAACTGAACACTCGACCAACTCAATTCGCACAGGAAAACGTTTCATGAACCGCATCGGCTTGCATAGCGCACTGGTCATCGGACTTACCCTCGGTCTCTTTCTGCTGGTGTGGCCACCCAAGGACACGCTGAGACTTGGTAAAGATTTGCGTGGAGGCGTCAGCCTGACCTATTCGGTGAAGTTGCCGCCAGACGCTGACAGTGCGCAAGTGGTGAAGCAAGTCATCGAGGTCTTGAAACAGCGGGTGAATCCAACCGGTGTGCTTGACATTAGCTTTGCTCCACAAGGGCGTGATCGGATCGAAGTGGTCATGCCTCTGCCAAGCCCTGAAGTGCAGGAGAAACAAGGCACTTTTCGGGATGCTCTTTCGGCACTGGTGAAGCGCACCCGCTTGGATGTCACCGAATTCGAGCAAGCTTTGGGAGCCGGGAAAGCCGTTTCATTGTTTGGAGGTGCAGACAGTGTGATGGCGGCCAAAGTGGCCGCAGCCCAAACTGCATTCGATGCGATGCGAAAGGCACGACAGGAGTTGGAAGCCGCCGCGGCTTCCGGCCAAGGCGTTGCTGCCGCGGAAACTCAAGTTGCCAAGACCGAGATCGAATTTGAAAAGGTTCGCCAGGGGTTGACCAGTCGTGGCGTGAGTGAGTCGCGGGTGACGGGCATTCTTTCGCTGGACGTGGCGCCACAAGTTGTTCGCGATCTCAAAACTGGGCAGCCGCAGGTGGCACCGGATCGGTCTGTGCAAACCGGTTTGAGTCTGCGTAGTAAAGCGATCGGCGATTTGCGCGCGGAATATCCGATTGCTACAAGCGAGATTGATGCCCTGGTGGCGGCATGGACGGACTACGAAAAAATGCGGACCAGCTTGGACGATCCGGAAGATCTCAAGCGACTCTTCCGCGGTTCAGGTGTGATTGAATTTCGTATTGCCGTCAGCGATCGAGCACCCGAGGGAGTCAATCCGCAGCAAATGCGTGACGACCTGCGTGCGCACGGCGCCATTCCGGGCCAGAGCCCACTGGCCGCATGGTTTCCAATCAATGATCTGAAGCAGTGGGCTGATACACCGACCGAACGAGCATTGCTTGAGCAGGATCCTGCCGCATTCTTTGCAGCACGCGACATGGTTGGCGGGCTGGGTGATGGCCGCGTGTACATCCTTCTTCACACCACACCTGAACGAAGTTTGACTCACTCCGGCGGTAAATCGTGGGCCATTGAACGAGCCAGTCGCAGCATCGATGAACTTGGTCGCACCAGTGTGGCGTTTCGCCTTGATCAAGCTGGCGGTCAAGAAATGAGTCGTCTGACTGGCCCCAATGTGGGCAAGCCGATGGCCATTGTGCTTGACGGACAGGTGTATACGGCGCCGACACTTCAAAGCCGAATTGGCGGAAGCGGTCAGATCACTGGCAGTTTCGGCGAAGAGGAAATTCGATACTTGATTCGCGTTCTGAGTGCGGGTGCTTTGCAAGGACAGTTGAGCAGTGAACCCGTGAGTGTGAATGTGCTTGGGCCAGCTCTTGGCTCGGACAATTTGGTGCGGGGTCTTCAAGCCGTGGTGCTTTCGATTGGCGTGACGGCGATCATGATGCTGTTGTATTACCTGGTGGCCGGTGTCATCGCGGACCTCTCTCTGTTTGTGAATGCCACCGTGATTTTTGGAGTGATGGCGTTTATGGATGCCACCTTCACGCTGCCCGGGCTTGCCGGAATCGCCCTCAGCGTGGCTATGGCGGTGGACGCCAATGTGCTGATTTATGAACGCATCCGCGAAGAACTCGTCAACAACGGCGAGTCGCTTCGAAATGGAATTCGAATTGGATTTGCAAGGGCCTTTAGCGCCATTTTCGACGGCAACATCACCAACCTGATTGTGTGCATGGTGCTGATTCTGTTCGCCGGTACCGAAGTGAAGGGCTTCGGTGTCTCCATGGCCATTGGCGTGTTTGCCACATTCATTTCAGGCCTGTGGGTCACACGAGTCTTGCTTGGTTTCTGGACTGGGCCGATGCATCGGCGATCACTGCCCATGCTGCCCATTCTTGCACCGGCGGTGGCACGGGCTCTGCATCCCAAGGTGGATTGGCTGCGACTCAAGCCTGTGCTTCTTGCAGGAACCAGTGTGGTTGCCGTGATTTGCCTCACGGGTATTGTGGTTCGCGGCGGCGACATCTTTGATACGGAGTTCCGAGGTGGAGTCGCCATGACCATGTCCACCCGATTGGCCAAGCCTGGCGAGCCTGCCAATAGTGAGGGGCAACTGTTGCTCTCTCGGTCCGATGTTGAACGGCGCATTCACGCCGTTGGAACAGCGAATCCTACGGATCCAATTTTGTCGGAACTGCGAAGTGCGACGGTGCTGACGGTTGGCAAGCAGACGGAGGGTTTTGAAGCTTCCAGCTTTCAGATTAAGTCCTCCAACCCAAGCGGCGGAGAGGTGGATGAGAGTCGCATTACCAATACGGTGACCAACGCCGTGGTCAAAGAATTTGCAAGCGAACTTGATGCCCGGCTGCCCTCCACATTTACGGGATCAGGCGATCCGTTGCATGCCCCGTACACCTTTGCCATCGAGAAGGACCGCTTAGGCGACAATGTTGGTCGCAGCGGACTTGATCGGCCAGTGGGCGCATTCCGAGGCGGTCTTGCAGTGGTTCTTGAAAATGTCGACCCGCCAGTCACGGTGGATGATGTATCGAAGCGGCTGCAGCGCCTTCGAAATCAGCCCGACTTTGCGGCGCAAGCCGGACGAGATGTAGAAGTGGTCGGCTTTGACCCCGCGACCACGCGCGATGGACAGCCTGGGTTTAAGTCTTTGGTGGTCTTGGTGAACGACCCCACGGTGAATTCCCTTAAGGTGGATCTTTCCGTCTGGGAGTCAGGTCTTGCGGCACCCGAATGGAAATTGATCAGCGCCGCACTCGGACAGGGCACCACCATGGATCAGGTGAGCAGTTTCAGCCCGGCAGTGGCTCGAAGTTTGGTGGCCAATGCCGTCGTCGCGGTGGTTTTGAGTTTGGTGCTCATGCTCGGTTACATCTGGTTGCGATTCGGATCGCTCAGATTCTCAAGCAGTACGGTTGTTGCACTCTTATTCAATCTCATTGTGTGTCTTGGCTTGCTCTCGTTTAGCAATCTGGTGGCCCAAACCAACCTTGGCTCAGCATTCCTTGTAAGTGACTTCCGAATTGATCTCAACGTGGTGGCTGGACTCCTAACCATTGTGGGCTACTCGCTTAATGACACGGTTGTGATCATGGATCGAATCCGTGAGAACCGAGGCAAGTCGCCGTTCCTTACTCGTGCGGTGGTGAACGCCAGCATCAATCAAACTTTCAGCAGAACCATCCTTACCGGCGGCAGTTCCATTGCAACCGCGGTTATTCTGTATTCGCTTGGTGGCACGGGCATTCGACCGTTTGCGTTTACATTCTTGATCGGTCTCATTGCAGGAACATTCTCCAGCGTCGCCGTTGCGGCCACTCTGGTTTACTCTCGGCGAGCCGATCCAACCAACTCCGACCATCCGCGCGAAGCCATCGCCGCGGCACTTCCAGCCTGAGACACTTCCTGATTGAAACAAAGGACTCCGACCCATGAATAATCCAGTCAAAATGCTTCTTGCAACCGGTGTGATCGCCTTCGCTGCTGCGGGCTTGTATTACGCCATGGGCGCGCCGAACCAGCGTTCAAGCGGAACAAAACTTCAATTGAAATCAAGTGCTGCACACGCGCCGTCGACGCTTGCGAGTGATGACTCGATCTTGGCATCACGAAGTGAGCAACCCAAGGCGAACGATGCACCCGTGGCCGCTGCCACGCCAGTTGTTGTGACCAACGCTGCGAGTGCGGAAGGCACCTCCATGCCAGCACAGGGCGTTTCTAGCGGATCGTCCACCGGTGTGCCAAAGGATTTCTCTAAGGCCAACGAGCCCATGACTCCGCTTCCGGCGAAACTTGATGGGTTTGAAAAGGATGTGGCCTCCAACACGACGACGACCCCAGTGGTCACCACCATCGCGGCTGCGTCACCAAACGCAGTTCCTCCGTCAACAGTCCAACCCGTTGGCGTGCAGCCATCGAAAAGTGTTTCCAGTACGCCGCTACCAGTCGCTGCGGCCACGGTGACCACCTCGGAAACCAATCCGGCGAACGCGGCGGGATCGCCTGTTGTTCCATCGGCCTCGCCGGTGAAACCAGTTGTTGCATCGCCTTCACCAACACCAGTTCCTGCTGCTGCGGTTGCTCCGCAATCCACCACGCCGGGCACCTATGTGGTTGCGGCGGGGGACAGCTTTGCAAGTATCTGGCGAAGTTTGAGCGGCAGCGAGCGAGGATTTGAGAAATTTGCTGCGGCCAACCCAGGCGTTGATCCGTCCCGCTTGCAAATCGGCCAAGTTCTCACCGTTCCTGTCATGGATGGATCGGCTGCTGGAAAGCCAGCGGGGAGCGCAGGTGCTTCGAGTGCGGCTTCCAAGTCATCAAGCAGCACTCAAACGGGTAGCGGCGCATCGACCTACACCGTGGCGAGCGGCGACACGCTTTCTCAAATTGCCATCAAGGTGTATGGATCGAATAAATACTGGAAAGTCATTCATGAGGCCAACAAAGATGTGATCGGTTCCGATCCGGGATCGCTCAAGGTTGGGCTTACGCTCAAGATTCCGGCTCGCAGCGCGGTGACTTCTTCATCGTCAACTCCGCCGTCTCTCTAAGCCGTTGCATATTCAACCCGCCGACCACCACACAGGTGACGGACGGGTTGGCAAGCAGCCACGGGATCGATTGCTGTGGGTTCAGTCGACCGCTGGCTAAAGGCTTTTTCACAAAGACCGCTTTGCCCTGTCGCCCCGCATGCTCCACCGCTGGAAGCATGGTGACATCGTCTGGATGCAATTCCACCATGACCGCATCGACAAGCGGGTGATCCAGCGAGGCCATTGCACCTGCAAGCGACTTCGGTGAGAAACCGATCGATCGAATCTCGCCTCTGTGGCGAGCGGAATCCAGTGACCGAATGGCGTGACCATCACGCAGAATGTTCTCGTCATGTCCATCGGAGTGCACCCACACAAGGTCAAGCCACGACGTGTGCAACCGTTCAAGGCTGGCGTGCAGGCTTGCAGCAACTGCGGCCTGTGAAAAATTAAACCGGCTCACGCCATTCTCAAAGGTCTCGCCAACTTTGCTGCACAGAAACAGCGATTCGCGCCGTGATCCCAATGCGGCACCCAAGCGAGATTCGCTCAACCCATACGCGGGTGCGGTATCGATCACACCAATCCCCATGTCGAGAACTTCACCAATCACCACAGCGCTGTGAGAATCTGTTGGAAGTTCATAGGGGGTGGGATACTTGGTGGCCTGATTGCGTCCAATTTTAAAGGCACCCCATCCAAGGACGCACACGGGGCGGGGAAGTCTTGCGGCAGTTCGCAAAGGAATGGAAAGCGCAGAATTCAATCCAGCACTCTCCATGGTGTGTTTTCCCACGGGCGGGCGGCGAGTTCTGGTGCGGGCAAATGGTGAGGCCACACCGCGGCCGGAAATCGCGAGGGAAACAAAGTTGGTTCAATGGCCGCAGCCGCTTGCGGCGCAAGCACAAGTTTCACCGGCCACACAACGGTCACGCGATCTCGACTCTGGACAAATGCGGCATGAGGTCGTGAAGCACCCGGTGTTCGCGGCTCTGCTCGTTGCACATGGAACTGACTCCAGCGTGCTTGCTTGAGATGAACACCCGGAAGGCACGACGAAATCTCGTGGCGAGCGTGCATCAGAAACGCCGTGTCGTCCATGGCCACTCCATGTTCCGCGAGTTCGCCGCCCACATTCCACACGACACCATCGTTGCTGTTCGTACTGGTGACGGTGATTCGTGTGGCGGCTCCATCGATGCAATGTCCATAGACCAGTGGCAAGTCCCCGCACACCATCGCCTGCCGTAGGGGCCGCCGCTGCATGGGTGGATGGGCTTTCATTCCCAACAATGAAAGCAGGGCCTCGTTGCCTTCGCCTGCGGTCAGAATGAGTTGTTGGGTAAACACTTTGCACGATTGTTCTCCACAGCGAATCGAGACTTCCATGCCGTCGGGTCGTCGCTCAACGGAGTGGATGGCTCCATGAAGCAATTGCCCCACATGGTCAGAAGCAAGATGTTTGAGCACCTCCCTCGGATCAAGCACGGTTTCAGCAAGGCGTAATACATCGCCCCGCACGCCAGCAAGCCACGGAGGTCGCTGTTGGACAGGAACCGACGTCGGTTTGGTCCGAAGGGCAAGGCGTGCGCCGAACATTCCGGCGAGCCCAAGAACTCGCGAAGTACGCCAGACAAGGCAGTGGTCGCTCAAAACAGAAACACCCGCCAGAGATGGCTGCGCTTCGCCTTGCAACATGCGGCTCCATGTGACGGCGGCTTCGGCGGCCTCAGCGGCTCCGCCTCCAAGCATCCCCGAAAGGGAATACTTCAAGCCAGCATGCAGAATGCCCTGGCTGGATGTGGTTTGCCCATGACCGAGACCGTTGGACTCCACCAGCAGCGCAGAGCGACCCGCATTGCGAATGGATCCGAGGGCAAACAGACCGGCGACTCCACCCCCAACGACCAAGGCATCGATCGATATCTGTGTCGACATGCGTGCGGCGCGATGCTAGCGAAAGCGGCGGCTACGGCTTGAATCGGGCGAACTTCGCATGCCGATCACCGAGAATCGCCTATGAAAAACCGCCCGCCAACAAGCCAAGCACAGCGACCCCACGATGGCACGCTGTGCATCCCCGAGACCCATGGGGAGCTCCGTCAGGCGGACGGCGATGCAACATAGCACCGAGTTTGAGGAGTTCAAAAACGAATCCAGAATTTCTACGACGGCACGCTGGGTTTACGACGGCACAGCGGTTTCTGAGGCGTCCGTGCTGATGCGGCCATCCGAACTCACTTGATCCACCCTCACGCTCACCCTGCGGCTAACACCACGCTCGGCCATGGTGACACCGTGCAGGGCATGGCAGGCCTGCATGGTTCGCTTGTGGTGGGTAATCACAATGAAATGGCTGCGGTCCAGGAAGGGCACAAGAGCATTGGTGAATCGCTCCACATTGGATTCATCCAGAGCCGCGTCCACTTCGTCCAGAATGCAGAATGGGCTTGGTTTGCTTCGGAAAATCGCCATCAGAAGTGCCACGGCAGTCATGGTCTTTTCGCCGCCGGAAAGTTGGCTAATGACGCGAGGCTCTTTGCCAGGGGGTTTGGCACGAATTTCTACGCCTGACTCCAACCAATCGATCTCGCCATTTTCTTGTGGAATCAGATAGAGATCGGCGCTGCCTCCGCCAAAGAGGCGGCGGAACATTCCGTCGGTGCCCGCAAATTGTTCACGAACGGCTTCAAAGGTCTCCTTGAATCGCCGGCGACTCACATCGTCAAGGCGTTCCACAAGGTGAAGCAGACTAGCGCGTGCCGAATCAATGTCGGCCAATTCTCGTGCAAGCGTTTCGTTGCGAGTCTCCAGTTGATCGAGTTCGTCAATGGCTTCCATATTCACATTGCCCAGCGCGCGAATAGAAACTCGAAGTTGCTCGGCCTGAACATTGGCCGAATCTCGATCAGGCGGGGAGAAACCCTCCAAGGCTCTGGATTCACAATGGTTCTGATAGCCGGCAGAGAGATCCAATGTGAGTTCCGTCATGGTGCTTTCTTCAAGTGACTCTCGACGAACCTCCGCCTCACGCCTGCTGATCTCAACAGCAGAGTGATCTCGTTCCACGCGATGCGCCTGCTCACGCAGCGTTCGCACACCGTCACTTGCCTTGGTGGCTTCTTCAATCACCACTTGCAATTCGGTGGCCATGCGTTCACTTTGCTCCATGGCTGTGGCTTCGGCTTGAATCGCTTGTTCTCGCTGATGCTGGGCTTCGGCAGCTTGGCGTGCGAGTTCCTCGCTTCGAGCGGCTCGCCGTTCGTGATCCTGAAGCAGTTCCGCACGCTGAGACCCCAGCGTTTCCATGGCAACTTCAATCAGGCGACGTTCGCGACGACGCCCGTCAAGCACGGCGGTCGCTTCGCCTGCACGGGTGCGGGCAGCTGCGAGTCGCTCAAGGGCGTGCTGAACACCTGATGTTCCCGCATCCATGGCCGCCTGTGCAGATTCCATGGCGTGCCGCTCATCCACCAGCAAGGCATCGAGCGAACGCACCTTGCTCTGTCCGGCTTCGCGTTCTCCATGCATCTCACCCATTCGCCGTTCCGATTCACTTCGCTCGGCCATGGCGGTGTCCATGTCATGTCGCACACGCAACTGAAGTTGCTCCTGCCGTTCCATTTGGTATTGGCCGTCCAGGCGTTGACGCATGGCCTTTTGCATGAGATGGTCAAGTTCCTGCTGTTGACGGGCAGCGGTGCTGGCGGCTTCGGTCAAACCGCTCACTTCACCATCGGCCATGGAAATTTCTACCGACAAAGCCGAGACCGCAGCTTCCAGTTCGCCTCGCTCCACGCGACGCAGCAAAACGCCAGACCGAGCGGTGCGAGCGCCGGTGACACGAACGCGGCCTTCGCCCTCGACCACAGCACCACAATCGCTCACGAGTGTGCAACCGTGAAACCGTTCTTGCGATGCCAACTCGAGAGCAGTTCGCAAATTGCCAACGCGGTAACAACGACCCACCAAGGCCTCCACAACCGGCCGAATGTCGCTCGTGCAACGCACGCCGTCAAGCAAATTGGAAGCCTGATCACAGATCACAGGCTGGCGAGGGTGTGCACAGCAGGGGGCCGCAAGCCGAACCCGGCCTTCGAGCCCGCGCACGGATTCTGCGGCCAAGGGAAGATCGTCCGCGCGGCGAACCACCAGCGTTTGCAATTCATCACCCAGTGCAGCTTCAATCGCGGCCGCGTGCGCGGCATCGGTTTCAATCAAGTCGCCAAGCATTCCAGCAAGCCACGGATGGTGATCTCGATTGGCCAGAATCGATTTGACCGCCTCGTCCAAGCCTTCTCCCAATTGAGCCATTTCGTGAAGTAGGCGAAGGCGGCTTTCAAGACTGCTTCGATCCTCTCGCAGTGTTGCCAGCCTTCGCAAGGCATCGGATTGCTGGTCGCCAAGACTGTTCACCTGTTCGGTATGAGCCGCAATCTGGGCGTGCAGTTGCTCGAGCACCGCTTCCGCGCTGGATCGCTCGTGTTGCGCCGCGGTGCGAGCCTCGGCGATTTGGTCCAGTTCAACCTTCAAACGGTCGCGGCGAGCATCGGCACGGGTGAGTTCAAGCTCAAGGGAGGGGCCTCGCTCTTGAATCGCAGCAAGTCGGCCCAACGCCCGTGCCCGCTCCCGCTCGACTCCGGCAACGGTCTCGGACTTTCGCCGAACAGTCAGATCGGCCGCTTCAAGTTGCTCAGCAAGATCATTGCGTTGTCCAGTGCACTCGGTCACTTCAAGATCTACTCCGGCGAGTGTGCGCTCGGCTTGATCGGAATCCGAAATGGCATCTTCCAGCCGTGCGGCATGTTCGCGATGCTGCACCTCCATGGCTTCAAGACGGGCGGCTTCACTCTCGACGGCGCTGCGATTTTCGCTTCGTGCTCGCTCCACAAAATCCAATCGCTGTTCAGCCTGCCGCTGAATGCCGGCGGCCTCTAAGCGAACTTGTTCCAACTGATGTCGCTGGTCGAGCGTTGATGCACGGCGGGAATCGAGTTCGTGCCGAGTGGCTTCGGCCTGTTCCAGTGCCGCGGCCACGTGCCTTCGCTGATCCTCAAGCAACGTCACCTGACTCGTTAAGCCATCAAGCCGCTCTCGAAGTTCGTGATACTGATCAAAGGCAAGCGCCGTGCGCAGCGTTCGCCGTTGCTCATCCAAGGCGACAAACTTTCGAGCCTTCTCGGCCTGCCCTCGCACAATCCGAAGGCGTCGCTCCACGCCCGAAAGTTGTTCACGAATGGCGACAAGGTGTCGCTCAGCGATATCCAATTTACGAGCGGACTCATGCTTGCGGGCGCGGAACCGGGCAACACCAGCGGCTTCCTCAAGAATGGATCGCCGCTCAACCGGATGCGCGCGCAGCATGGCATCCACCTTGCCCTGTTCGATAATGCAATAGGCGTCGTTGCCAATACCGGTGTCCATGAACAATTCGCGAATATCCCGCAGGCGCACTTTGCGATTGTTGACCAGATATTCGCTGCGGCCATCGGCCCACAAACGTCGCTCCACCTGCACGTCATCGGTGTCCACAGGCAGCAATCGATCCTGTACTTGATCGCGACGAACCGGCCCGTCAAGTGCAAGATCCTCCAGTTCACCCGATTCAGGAAGATCGGTTTCAAGAGCGGTCTCCGGAACTCCGCGATCGATTGGCGCGGACAACTTGGGATTGTCAAATTGCAAGATGACGCTTGCGTGACTGCCCGCCTTTCGGCTTGCACTGCCCGCAAAAATCACATCCATCATGGCCGAACCTCGCAGACTCTTGGCGCTTCGTTCGCCAAGAACCCACTTCACCGCATCAACGACATTGCTTTTGCCGCAACCATTGGGTCCAACCACTCCAGTGATCGGCGCATCAAATCGAAACTCGGTGGCATCGGCAAAACTTTTGAATCCAAAGAGCGTAAGACTGCTGAGACGCATCAGACCTCCTGTCGCGTGAGTGTCCGTCCATCCTGGACGGATGTGAACCCGTGTAAGGTTCCACCTTCAGCGTGGCACAGTATCCGCGGATTTGGCCTTTCCATCAAGCGCGGGCGGTGGCGGTTTGGTCGACGGAGTGGGTGCGAGAGACGGACTAACACCTGCAACCGGTTCAGTGGGGAACTCGGGCCGTTCCTTGTGGTCCTGCGCCTCATCTTCAGACCGCATGATCTCGGCAAGGATTCGATCCTGTTCGGCCCGGAACGGCGCGGGGATGGTGCCCGAGGCACACAGCCTCTGAAGCACGCTCAGGCATTCGCCATAACGCAAGTCCAGACCTGGGTTTCCGGTGTTGGGAGTCGGGGTGGTTCCAAGGAACGCAACAAAGGTCGCAAGGTCGGCCGACACCTTTTCAACGCGACCTCGTTCGCTGGTCGGGCTGCGATAGAAGACAAGCACATGATCGTCGCCGCCTTCGGCTTTCAGGATCAATCGACCGTCCCAGATGGAATCGGTCAACGGCCTCTTCAGCATGAGATCGCTTCCAAAGATGGCGATCCGCGGCGCACCAGTTTGAGCGGCATACACCATCGGAATGGTCGATGGCACCACATTCAATTCAAATCGTCCATTCACATTGGTGCGCTCAATGCTGAGATCAAGCCGTTTCAACAGCATGTCATAGGCCGTCAGCCGAACATCTAAATCAGGATCATTCAGTAACGGCCGCAGACCCACATCCACGGTCGCGTCCGAATCCATGTTGCCAAGGAGTTTGATTGCCGCCAACCGGATTTTGGGAGTGCCCGACTGAGCCATCTTCAACAGGGGGGCAATCGCCACGGGGTCGCCAAGTTTTGCCCCCGCTTCGAGTGCCGCCATGCGTGGCTGTTCTTCAGGATGCGTATACAAATCCTGAAACATCGGAATGCTCTTCTTTCCTAATGCCTGCCAACGCCAACTTGCCGCCTCCGCCACGCCGGGATTGGCAAGCAAACTTCGACGCACCGCAGCGGCCAGCGCCTCGGTGTTCTGCGGATCCAAACTTGTATGTTGCACCAGCTGTGCAAACCCAGTTGTTTTTCCCTGATAACTCGGCGGCACGCACAATTCAATGACATCATCATTTCGGCCGCGGGCCGTGTCATCTCGCTGATTTCGCTCTCGTGGAAATTGTGTGTTGATGGCCGACACAATCGTGCCCGCTCGTGAATGGCTTGGCGTGCCAAGTCGAAGTCGCATGGGAATGTCTTTGAGCACGCGACCACCATTGAGCACGCGGCCACTCATCAAATCAATGTCGCTTCGTGCAGCAGCGGAGGTGCCACTGAATGGATTAATAATCAAAGGCCCCTTGGCTTCAGCCACAACATTCGGTTGGCGATTGCCAACGGAGAGCACACCTGCTCGCAATTCGGTGGTCCACAACTTTCCGCCCTCAAGGCTGGTGGTGCCTGAACCTGGCACCACAAACACGCGGACATCAAAGGCGGTGTTTCTGCTGGCACCGGGTGGAACGGTGCCTTCAACCACCACGGCTGCAATGTTGTCGCTATCCAGAAATCGTTCCGGAGAAATGTCGAGTCCATTGACGGGATCAGAAATTTCTCGACGGGTGAGTTCGCGAATCAGCAGCGCACGAACCTCGGCGGGCATCACCTTGCTCCCGGTTCCCGCTAAGCCCACAACAATGCCATACCCCCGCACCACAACCGAGTCGAATCCCTGCAGAATTGCCTCACTTGCCACAGTGCCACGCATAATCGGCACCACATCAATTTCGAAAGAGGGGCGGGATGCGGAACTGCTGGGGCGCGGCCGGGGCGCTGCTTCCTCAATGTTGGAGCATCCGACCACAAGGCACGCAATAAACGGCAGCACACACCGCATGGCGAGGAAGGGTACTCGCACATTCGCGGTGTGTTGCACCTTATGCAAACCCTTCTCGGGCTGAACACTCCACACGCACGATGGCCCCCGTAACAGGATGCGGAAATTCCAACCGCAGAGCGTGCAACAGAAGTGGCTCAGGCACACGACCTCGCGGAAGTCGACCGGTATTGGGTGGTGCGTCGCTTCGGTACACCCGATCACCCACAATCGGACAACCCATCGCTGCAAGATGCACACGAACTTGATGAAGGCGACCACTGTGTGGTTCCACTTCAAGGAGTGTGTGAAGACCAATCTTGCCAAGTGTGCGCCAATCCGTTCGGGCACTCTCGCCTCCACGCTGAGGACACACCGCCACCTTCATATCGCCACGAATCTCCTCGCGTACGGCTCGAGTGCACGATCCTTGCGGTGATGGCGGTGGGTGTTGCGTGACCGCGAGATACGTTTTCTTGACCTTGTGGGATTCAAAGGCTGCTCTCAAAGCGTCGTAGGCAAGTGCTGACTTGGCCAACAGCACCACACCCGACACATCTCGATCGAGTCGATGCAGAAGCCCCCAATCCCGTTGCGCACCCAAGGCTCCTAATTCGGTTGGTCGCAATGCAAAGGCACCATTCAGAAGCGTGTCATCCAGGTGCCCTTTCCCGGGTTGCGTTGGTAAGCCTGTTCGCTTCTCCACGCACAGCACGTGCTCATCCTCAAACAAAATGTTTGGCGACAGAGCCGCATTGGCAACGGGTCGTCGCTTCTCTGGAGCAGCTGACGAATCAGATTGAGTTCTGCGAGCAGGCACGGTGCAAGTATCGCCTCAGGCAGAATATTGTGCGCCGCTAGCATGGCTTGATGCATCGAACGCCACACGGCATTTCTCAACGACTCAGGTGCTTTGGCGAAAGCGTCTTTACTCGAATCAGCCGCCTTGCCGTCGAACATGGGGCCGTCAATTTGGGGCAGGGATTTCCGAACTTTGATGGCCCTGAGTTCTTGAAAGACGCTGCCAAGACGGCCATTGAGAAGGGGTGTGGTCAATACGCCCGCATGGTTGGCGTAGCGGAATTGAATCAGGCGATTGCTCAACGAGTGCGTTGCGACCAACACCTTGAAGTGGATCCGGAGCGAGAAATTACCGTCACCAGTGGATGTACCGAAGCCATCGCCGCCACCATGCTTGGCCTCGTGGAGCCGGGCGACGAAGTGGTGCTTGTCGAGCCGTTTTACGATTCGTATCCAGCAACAGTGTCGATGGCCGGCGGAACACTTCGAACTGTTCGTATGCAGCCGCCAGAGTTCCGTCTGCCAGTGAAAGAGTTGAAAGCCGCCGTCAATGCACGCACTCGTTTGATCGTCATCAATTCGCCCCACAATCCAACTGGCCGAGTGTTTGACGACGACGAACTTGCCAGTGTGGCCGACCTTGCCATCAAGAATGATTGCCTTGTGGTAAGCGATGAGGTGTACGAACACATTTGGTTTGGCCGACCGCATCGCTCGATTGCAACGTTGCCGGGAATGCGTGAACGCACGATCGTCTTGTCGAGTTTGGGAAAATCGTTTTCAATGACCGGCTGGAAAATTGGATGGGCGATCGCTCCGCCACACCTTACGGCGGGAATTCGCGCGGCGCATCAGTTTCTTACCTTCTGCACCGCAACGCCGCTCCAGCATGCTGCGGTGACGGCGCTCCATGCTCCGCCGAGTTACTTTGAGACGCTGCGAACGGACTACGGCCTTCGTCGCACGGCCTTGCTTACCGTTCTACGGGAAGCGGGTTTCGACCCCATTGAACCCGAGGGCTCGTACTTTGTTTTGGCCGACCACACTCGGTTTGGACATGTAAACGCCGAAGCATTCTGCGAACATCTGATTCGGCATGTGGGTGTGGCGGCCATTCCGTGCAGCCCGTTTTATGTCGACCCAGAAGGTGGGAAGGCACTGGTTCGATTTGCCTTTTGTAAGACACTGGAAACCATTGCACTGGCTGGCGACCGCTTGAAAGGCCAGTTGCAACCCCTCGCAAGCTGAAGGGATTCTTGTTAGGATCGGCGATTCGCCACCTCGCAGGAGACCACCGTGTACGCCATTTTCCAAGACAGCGGAACTCAGATCCTTGTACGCAAGGATGACCAATTTGAGATTGACATTCGCCCCCTCACGGAAGGCCAGAAGACCATCACTTTTGACAAAGTGCTTGCTGTAGGCACCTGCGACGGTACGCCTGCAAAAATTGGCGTTCCATTTCTTTCTGGTGCAACCGTCACTGCCGATATTGTCGGCCACGAAGATGGTCCGAAACTTCGAATCGGCAAGTACGCCCGCCGCAAGGGCTATCGCCGAACACTTGGACATCGGTCCGAGTTGCTGGTGGTCAAAGTCACGGCGATTTCAGCCTAAAACGCAAAAAATTAAATGGATTGTTTCGGCCACCTCCTTCCCATCGGGATCGGTTGCGTCGTAGAGTGCCATGTGTGGATAGGTGATCGCCCTCCGATGCAAATCGGGGCGAGGAAAGTCCGGACACGGTAGGACACGGTGATGGCAAACGGCCACCAGCCAAGCGAAAGGCTCGGGACAGTGCCACAGAGACGAGACCGCCGAACGGCCCGCAAGGGTGCGTGGCAAGGGTGAAATGGTGCGGTAAGAGCGCACCGCTCCGACGGCGACGTCGGGGGCATGGAAAACCCCACCGCGTGCAAGCGCAAACAGCCCCAGCTGGGTCACCAGCTACCGTAGTCCGCGGTTCGGGGCGGGTAGCGTGCTTCGAGGCCTCCGGCAACGGCGGTCCAGAGAGAAATGGTCACCACCGACTTCGGTCGGCACAGAATCCGGCTTACTTCCACACCCTGCGGCGGCGGGTCCTTCGGGGCCCGCCGTGTCTTTTTGGCACTGAATCGAGGGGTAACGATTCTTCAAAAATTCTATCTTTCCTGTTGAATCAGCAGGCAATCTGGCGACAATCGGAGGTTACGCATTGGGTTCTTACGCCCATAGCCGGGTCGTCCGGCAGGTCAGGTCAACGACAAATTTGTTGTGATTGGAAATCAGGAGACGCCATGACATTCTCGAAACTCACAAGCATGCAGGCTTACACCATGCTTGTTTATCGCAAGGCAATTCACCCGGAATTCTTTCAGATTGAGGCTCGCAAACGGATCGAGCATCCTGACTATGAATTCGAAGTGTGGGTCTTCAAAGGCGGTCACGCTGGCCGCTTTCAATTTGGTGACATGTGTCTGTGTGAAGTGGTCATCGAGGGCGGACAGAACCTTCCTGAGAAGGGCCTTGTCACCACGATGCCATGCGCGGGTGAACGGGAGTTTGACGAGCAGTTTGGCGACAATCTGAAATATGTCACCACGCTGCAAACCGAAACACTGAGCGAGCATTTGTACACCGGTACATACCGTGAAATGCTGGCACATGGCCGTGATCGCAATTGCATTTCTGTATCGTGGAATGATCCGCAAGGGCGACCAAATCTTTCCTTGCTTGATGTGCAACGCTATCTCAATGCCGTGCATGTTCAGGGGTACCACCTGCGAAGCGATTGCGGCATGGTGCTACGGACTCAGAGCATGTTTGAGATGAGTGACCCAAAGAAGAACAAGCTTCCAAAGACCTAGTTCGTGACACGGCAGCAGACACTTCGCAAAGCCGATCAGGCGATGGGGCTCACAACAACTGTTCGCCGAGTCTCCAAAGTGGCAGTGCAGTCCACGCACGCGGACACGGCGACTGCGCCCATCATTCCTGAGCCCTCGTTCGTGTCTGCTCCGGGAGTGTCTCGGCACACGGCTCTTGAGGCCTTGCGTTTACAGCACGAACGCGAGTGCCCGCACTGCACCACTGCCACGGCACACACCAACATTGTCTTCGGTGAGGGCGATGCCAATGCACAGGTCTTTTTTGTTGGCGAGGCTCCCGGCGAAACCGAGGATCAAACGGGTCGTCCATTTGTTGGGAAGGCCGGAACGAAATTGAATGAGATGATTGCCGCAATGGGGTTGTCGCGAGAGCAGGTTTACATTGCCAATGTGCTCAAGAGTCGACCACCGAATAATCGACCACCCCAACCGTCGGAGATTGCAGCCTGTGGGCCATATCTGATTGAGCAATTGTTGCTCATTGCCCCCAAAGTCATTGTCACGCTTGGTGGTCCAGCCACGAAACTGCTTCTTGGCAGTGAAATTGGAATCTCGAAATTGAGAGGGATTTGGGCCACCTGGCAGCCACCCAAAGGAAGGGGAGCCAGCATTCCGATCATGCCGACCTATCACCCGGCCTATCTGCTACGGAATTACACACCTCAAACACGGGCCGAGGTTTGGAGCGATCTGAAGCAGGTCATGGCAAAAATACAGGTTGCCCCGGGCTAACCCGGGGGTCGCCTGAGCAATTTTGCGCTCAGTGGAAACCGTAATCGGTCATTCCCCGTATGAGGCAATAGCCATCAGAATTCGGTGGCGTATTCATTCGTACCCCCACGAGGAGCTCGTTGCGATTCAGTTGCAGCGGGCTCTTTCTATAGGGCGGGCACGCGCCCGCCCAAATCCATTGCTGCAATTTGGGCACGCGCCCGCCTAAACCCATTGCTGCCTAGGGGGACGCGTCTTGCAACCGAGCAACAATTTATGGTGCGACCAACGCCAATGACGCACACGAAACCAGCGACGCGTTTTCAGCATCGCGTACCTGCTCGTAGTCGATCAATTCAACGCAACCTGGCGAAGCCACGCGAAGTGCGGTCCCCATATTTCCAAGGCTGCACCATCGGCTGATGTTGTTCTGCGCACGAAAGGGGGCCTCAAATGCCGTCGGATCGGCCCCGCAGAACAATCCCAAGCGTTCGCGATCTAATTGTTCCACTTGCGATGCAATCTGGTCGTTCACTGGGCCGGGGTCTCCAAAATTCGGTCCAATGTGGCTCAGATCACTGCTGGCCACAAAAACAGTTCTGCCGCCAAGTTCTTCCAGCGCCGTCCGTAATGCTTGCACAAACTCAAGTGTTGTGGCTCGTTCACCATCGTCGCTCACTGGTCGAAGCGGATCGGGAATGAGGGCTCCAAGCACCGGCACCTCGCCATACACATGCTGCAGCCACGGCAATTGAAGTTGAATGGAATGCTCCCCAAGGTGATCCATCTGATCCGCATACATGCGCTTGTGTCCAAGGCTCTTCTCAAGAAAGGCAAGCGTGGCTTTGTCCGCTGGAACGTTTCCTAAAGGCGTTGTGAATCCAAATTCACTCAGCACCACACCGTCACCGATTCCAAAGTGGTTGGTACCCAGCACCACAATCCGATCCACACGAACATCAGGATTGAGGGCTCGATATGCCGACGCGTAATTGTGCCACCCTCGCTCGTAGTCCAAGTGCGGAGCCACAACGCCAGAGACCGTTCCCTCAATTTCAGGATCTTCGACCTCGGACATCCACTGTGCAATCTTCTCTGCCGCCTTGTCCCGCTCGGAGCCAATGGCCAGAGAACACGTCGCCGGGAAATTTCCCGACTCTTGAATCCGAGCCTTGGCCAGCCGTTCGAGTTCATCAAATCGCGGGCCCCACAGAAGGCCTAATTCGTCCATGCGTGTCACCAATTCCCGCAACATATTGATCGGAGCTTTGGTGCGCGTTTCCAATTCGCTCAACGACTCCTGCCCTTGGAATTGCAGAATCAGCGGCAAAACATTCGGTTGCACCGCCATGGTTTGCGGCGAAAGCATGGAGGGATCTCGCAGCATCACGATGGGCGGTTTGCCTTCTTGCCGCATCCCCAGTGGCTGAAAATTGCGGATGTGCGGGCGATCGAGATGTTCAGGCAACGGAGAATCGGACATTGCCCTGTGAGTGTAGTGAACGCGCTGCGGTGGCATGTCGATTCAACCGAATGCCCACGCGAACTTGCTCAATGAATTCGCGTTCACAGACCGATGAAGTCGACCTGCCTTCGGCTACACTCTTTGCGATCTCATTCAAGGAAATCCCCATGAAATGTCCTGCCATCGTCCTGGTTCTGCCTCTCCTCCTGAATGCCACATTGGTCGGCCAAGATGCAGTTCCGCCAGCAACTCCGCCAGCCGCCACAGGTGCGGCAAGTCAAGCGAGTCCGGAGGTGGATCCGGTTCCAGGTTCGCCCGAGTCCATTGCCAATAGCAAGCGCCGGGCGGCCAACGGAAATGCCGCCACCAGTGCCGCCGCAACCAAGGAGAAGGGTCTGCGTGATCAGGTTTCCCAGCGAGGCGCACCGGTTGCCGTCGGCAAGTCTGATACAGGAGCCACGCCTCAGGGTGGCGGTGCACAGGTACCGGTTGACACGACTCCTGTGATTCGAGTGGAGCCGGAAGTTCTCGACCTTGGTGAAATGATTGTGGACACCGCCAAGACCGGCAAGGTGAAGCTGATCAACATTAGCGACAAACCCGTCACGATCGCCAAGGCCATAACCAGTTGCGGTTGCACCACGGCTGGAACTCCCAAGGAACCAATTGCGCCGGGAGCCAGTGCAGAAGTTGAGATCAGTTTGAAGCCAGGCCCAAAGCCGGGCGTTCCACTGAGTAAACGAGTCACATTCCAAATCGACGGTCATGCTCCGGTGATGCTGACCGTTCAAGGCAAGGTGCCCGCGTACATCGTGATGACTCCAGACATGTTGGAGGCGCCGGGAGAAGGCAAGACCAACGAAGGCGAAATCATTGTGAAAAGCGTTGACAACACGCCTTTCCGAATTACCGCCGTCACGCCACCCATTCTTCCAGATGCCGGGACTGAGGCCGCTGTCGAGCACAAGGTGCATGTCGACTGGAAGACCTGGGAGGAAACTGGCAAGACCATCAAACTCAGCATCAGCACCGATCACCCCAAGGTGCCTTCGCTGTCGTGCTTGATTCGCCGTCCCGCTGGCAGTGCTTCAGAACCTCGCACTCCGGGTGGCCCCAATCCCGGCGACCGGGCCGCGAGCGCGCTGGTAACGGCTGCTCGCAGTGGAGATGTGGAGCGCGTGAAAAAAGAACTTGAGGGCGGCGCCGTGATTGATGCGCCGGACAGCTCCGGTGGTCGAAGTGCGCTGCACTGGGCCGCTCGCGAAGACAAGACCGAAGTCATCGCAGTGCTTCTGGAGAAGGGTGCCAAAGTCGAAGTGAAAGATCGCGCGGGCAAGACTCCTTTGTGCATTGCTGCAGAGAGTGGAAAGGGTGCATCGGTCAAACTTCTTCTTGCAGCCAAGGCAGATGTGGACTCGACGGATCGCCTTGGTGGCA
The DNA here is from genome assembly GCA_945871915.1 of Singulisphaera sp. GP187. Taxonomy (GTDB): domain Bacteria; phylum Planctomycetota; class Phycisphaerae; order Phycisphaerales; family SM1A02; genus SYAC01. The sequence goes on along the minus strand of CAMBXO010000014.1, from coordinate 11,975 downwards.
CGCCTCTGATGTGGGCTTCCGCTCTGGGTAGTCCAGAGACTGTGGGCTTGCTGATCGAAGCCAATGCCAAGATCAATGTCGCTGACAAGAACGGATTAACGCCGCTTTTGTGGGCTGCAGGTATTGGTAACCCCGAGTCCGTTCAATTGCTCATCGACAAGGGTGCCGACATGGCTGTTGCGGACAATCTGACCGGCGATACCGCCTTGATGCGTGCGGCCCGAAATGGAAAGCTTGAAAGTCTTCAGGCGCTTCTCAATGCCAAAGCGGCCATTGATGCGCTGAATCGGCAAGGTATGTCCGTTTGGTTGATCGCAGCCGCCAATGGTCGAGTTGAAAAACTGCATGCGTTGAAACTGGCTGGAGTCAATGTTGACGCCTTGGATGGCCGTGGTTGGAACGCCGTCGATCATGCAAGGAACAGATCAGATGGCAACCGAGCCGAGGTCATCAAGTATCTGGAGGAAGAACTGAAGATGAAGCCAGCAATGGCCAAGGCTCCAGACTCTCCGCCAACTGCTCCGGGTGGCAGCAAGTGAGCGTGGTTCGGCCAGCGGTTCGACCATCATCAACAGGGAAGGCTGTTCACACACTGACCGCGCATGTGCGGAATGTGAAGTTGATCGAAAGCAGTGCGAGCGTTCTGGGATGGGATCAAGAAACCATGATGCCCGAAGGCGGCGTTGCATGGCGAGCATCGCAACTGGCTCACTTGGCACGCTTGGCTCATCAGGCACTGACCTGTGCAGAGATGGGCGACCTGATTGCGGCGGCACAAACGGAGGTGGCGGCGCTTGAGGAAACGCACCCAGACCGAGTGAATGTTCGTGAAATTGAGCGGGATTGGCAAAAGGCCACCAAGTTGCCGGAGAGTCTGGTGAGTGAACTTGCAGAACTTTCCAGCACCGCCATGCATGAGTGGGCTGCGGCTCGCAAAGCAAGCGATTTCAAGCGATTTCAGCCGTGGCTCGAAAAAACGGTGGCATTGAATCAACGCAAGGCAGAGTGCTTGGGTTGGCCAAGCGATGGTGAAGGGTGGGATGCGCTTGCCGATAGTTACGAGCCCGGATTGCAAGCCTCCCAAGTGCAGCGGGTGTTTGATCCGCTTCGCAAGCGATTGCAAGGACTGTTGGACCGCCTGCAGGGGGGAAAACGCAAACCCAGCAATGCATTCAATGAGCACCCATTGAATATCGCCGACCAAGAACGATTTGTTCGCTTTGTTTCTAAGAGCGTTGGGTTCGATTTCTCTCGTGGGCGACTCGATCGAAGCACCCATCCATTCTGTGGTGGCAGCCATTGCAGCGATGTGCGCATGACCACGCGTTACCTTGAGACCTGCGTGCTGGATGCCCTTGGTAGCACGATGCACGAAACGGGCCATGGTTTGTACGAACAGGGGCTCGACGCCAATCGCATCGGACTCCCTATGGGTGAAGCGGCGGGTTTGTCCGTGCATGAGAGCCAGAGCCGCCTATGGGAAAATCAGGTTGGTCGAAGCAAGCCGTTTTGGGCGTGGTGCCAACGGCAATTGCCAGCCTTCTTTGGCGACGCGTGCGACCGCTTCTCGCTGCAAGACCTTGTGGATGGTGCCAATGTTGTGGAACCTGGATTGATTCGGGTCGAGGCTGACGAAGGCACCTACAACATGCATGTAATGATTCGATTCCAATTGGAACGGTCGCTCATCAAGGGCGACTTGAAAGTTGCGGATCTGCCGGGCGTTTGGAATCGCATGTATAAGGAATATCTAGGACTGGTGGTGCCTGATGACCGCCGAGGCTGCCTGCAGGATGTGCACTGGAGCATGGGCGCCATCGGGTATTTCCCCACCTACACGCTTGGCACGCTCTTGGCGGCGCAACTCTTTGAGAAGGCGCGGGCCGATCTGCCGGGATTGGAAGAGGGGTTCTCCAAAGGTGAGTTCCAACCGCTTCTGAAGTGGCTTCGAACACATGTGCATGCAGAGGGGCGGCGTTTCCGACTGGATGACCTGTGCCGAAAGGTCACTGGGCAGCCGTTGTCGGCTGACCCACTCATGCGTCATCTTGAAGGGAAACTCCTTCCTTTGTACGGACTGGCCTAAATTGTTTTAATTGGATGCGGTTTCGATTGAATACCCCGCTAGACTGCGGGGCTCGTTATGGAACTCAGAAATGTTGCCATCATTGCGCATGTTGACCACGGCAAGACCACGCTGGTGGATGCCATGCTTCAGCAAAGCGGGACATTCCGTGCCAATGAAGCGGTGACCGAATGCGTTCTGGATTCCAATCCGCTCGAACGCGAGCGAGGGATCACCATTCTGGCCAAGAATTGCGCGGTCACCTATCAGGTTCCAGATGGCCCTCGTGCGGGACTGGTGGTGCAAGTCAACATCATTGATACGCCGGGTCACGCTGACTTTGGTGGCGAAGTGGAGCGTGTGTTGCGAATGGCCGATGGATGTCTGCTTCTGGTCGATGCACTGGAAGGCCCGATGCCGCAGACTCGATTTGTTTTGCAAAAAGCACTGGAAATTGGATTGCGTCCAATTGTGGTGGTGAACAAATGCGATCGGCCGGATTCCCGCGCGGAAGCCGTGCTGAACGAAGTCTTTGATTTGCTAGTGGACCTTGGGGCCGATGAGTTGGCACTAGATTTCCCCGTGGTGTGGGCCAGCGGTCGAGATGGGTGGGCCAGTCGGGACATCAACGATCGCACAAACGGAGTGAAGGAATTGTTTCTGGAGATCATCGAGCGCGTTCCCGCACCGACGAATGACGCAAAGGGCCCCATGCAATTCTTGGTGACCAACTTGGATTACAACGGATATGTGGGTCGCATTGGAATCGGTCGAGTGATGCGGGGTGTCCTGAAGCCGGGTATGTCCGTCGGTCTCTGTCGCAGCAATGGCAAAGTTGATCGCGGGCGCATTACCAAGGTCAATAAGTTCTTCGGTCTTGGTCGAGTCGAAGTGGATGAGGTTCTGGCGGGGGACTTGTGCGCTGTGGAGGGCCTTGTCGATGTCTCCATCGGTGACACCGTGGTCGACCCGGAACATCCTGATGCCCTTCCTCGCGTGCATGTGGATGAACCCACGTTGCACATGGTGTTCAGCATCAATGACGGTCCGTTGGGTGGTCGCGAGGGCAAGTTTGTCACCAGTCGGCAGATTGGTGAGCGATTGGATCTTGAGCTTCGTTCCAATGTGGCTCTTAAGGTTGCTCCTGGCGAAACGGCAGATGAATTCCAAGTGAGTGGTCGAGGGCTGCTTCACCTTGGAGTGTTGCTGGAAACAATGCGGCGTGAGGGCTTTGAGTTAACGGTCGGAAAGCCGGAAGTGATCGAACGGGAACACGATGGACAGACCTGTGAACCATGGGAACGCCTTACGCTGGATGTGGCCGATAGCGGAATGGGTGCGGCCCTTGAATTGCTTGGTTCTCGCGGCGGAGAAATTACGAAGGTGGATCCTCGCAATGGCCGCATGCATATTGAGGCGGACATTCCCGCACGAGGTTTGATTGGGCTCCGAAGCCGACTTCTCAATGCCACTGGTGGCGAGGCCGTAATGCACCATGCGTTTTCAGCGTGGAAGCCGGTATCGTCTAATGTCATCAAGCCCCGCGCCAACGGCGTGATGGTGGCCAATGAGGGTGGCCCCGGTCCAGCAACTTCGTACGCACTGGAAACTCTCAGCGAACGGGCGGTGATGTTTGTGAAGCCCGGCGATGTCTGTTACGAAGGCATGTTGGTAGGGGAGAACAGCCGCGAGAATGACTTGGTGGTAAACGCAATTCGCGTGAAGCCATTCTCCAATGTTCGCGCTTCCAGCAAGGACGCAACCGTTGTGCTGAAGCAACCCCGCATCTTGAGTCTTGAGGCTGCGCTGGAGTACATTGAGGACGACGAATTGGTCGAGATCACACCGACTTCCGTTCGCATGCGAAAGAAAGTGCTCAAAGAAGCCGAGCGTCGCCGACAGGAACGAACGGAACGAAGTCGGGCGGAAGCCGTAACACAGGAGGAGTGATGGCCACACGCGTGATGAAGTTCGGTGGCACTTCAGTGGCTGACCCGGACCGCATTCGAAATGCCGCACGGCGTGTTGCTGAGGCTCGTTCTGAGGGACACCGGATTGCCGTGGTGGTGAGTGCCATGGGGCATGCGACAGATTCCCTTATTGAATTGGCGGGAACGGTTGCACGAAACCCAAGTCGTCGTGAACTCGATGCGCTGATGAGCACCGGTGAGGCGGTGAGCGCGGCCTTGACCGCCATGGCGTTAGAGGATCAGGGGCTTGCTGCCCGCAGTTTGAACGCGTTTCAGTGTCGCATGCAGACCGATGCGGCGTTCGGCAGGGCACGACTCACAGGTGTCGACACTCGCACGCTGAATGAATTGCTCGATTCGGGCGTGACACCAGTCATCACCGGCTTTCAAGGCGTCTCTGACAGCGGCGATCTCACCACACTCGGCCGAGGCGGCAGCGACACAACCGCCGTGGCCATCGCTGCCGCGCTCCAAGTGCAGAAACTGGGCGGCTGCTGCGAGATTTATACCGATGTGGACGGTGTGCACACTGCCGACCCGCGGCTGGTGCCCAATGCCCCCAAACTCGGCACCATCACCTACGACGAAATGTTGGAGCTTGCTGCGGTGGGGGCTGATGTCATGCACACGCGAGCAGTGATCTTCGGTCAAAGGTATGGTGTTCCCATTCATGTCCGCCATAGCCAGAGGCCTGAGCCTGGCACCATGATTCAACTGGAGACTCCGCACATGGAATCGATCGCCGTTATTGGATGTGCCCTCAAGCCCGATCTTGGTCGCGTGCATCTGCAAGGCTTGCCTCGCACAGCCGGCATTCAGGGCAAAGTGTTTTCAGCCATTGCTGCTGCCGGATTGATTGTGGACGACATTATTCAAACCGAGAGTCCCGGCGGAGTAGACCTTGCATTCACGGTGGGGCATCAAGATCTTCCAGAAGTGAAAGTTGCCGTGAGCGAGGTGCTGAAACAAATTGGCTCAGGCCGCATCGACCTTGAAGTTGGATTAGCCAAAGTCAGCGCCGTGGGAACTGGCATGCGAAGTCACGCGGGTGTGGCAGGGCGCATGTTTCAGGTTCTGGGTGACGCAGGTATTCCCATTCGCAATATCACCACCAGCGAAATTCGAATCAGCTGTCTGGTTCCAAAGGAACATGGCGAAGTGGCGCTTCGTCTGGTGCACGAAACATTTGGGCTCGCTCTTGGCGAGCGAGTCACACTGGCGCATCAAGTCAGTACGCCGTCGATTGCCAGCTGCGACCGTTAGGGGCACTCACCAAACGAGAGAAGCACCAGTGCCAGATCGGCGCTGGTAACCGCTCCATCGCCATCGACATCTTCGGTGCATCCGGGGCACTCTCCAAACGAGAGCAGCATGACACTCACATCTCCAAATCCGACCACCTGATCGCCGTCGAGGTCTCCAAAGCACGCAACCTCCGGCGCGATCGCCCAGATTTCAAGGTCATCAATATTCCAACCACAATACGCAACGGAGGAGTCCGTTGTGCCCATGGTCCAGCGGAAATACACCGTCGGCTTGTTGTCGGCCACGGCGGAAATGTCATAGGAAACAGATGTCCACGCCGTGTCACGCAAGGTGGCTGCGTTTTGCCACACCGTTGTCCATGTGGTGCCGTTGTCGCTCACACTAAAGATTGCATGGTCATAGGTACTCGATTCGACACCAAGCCATCTCCAAAACATAACACGCGTTCCTGTTAGGCCGGTGCAATCAAAGGCAGTCGACGTCAAGTTGTACGCAGGCATGCTGTGGGCGTAATCGCCGGCGAGGTTGTACCCGTAGACTTTGCTTCCGGTGTGTCCAGACGTTGGGTCTTTGTAGCCAGTATTTCCGCCGCCACCAGTCGGCACGCCAAACGCCCACTGACCCTGAAGGCTCCACCCTGGATTGGTGTTCAAAGGTTCGGAGTAGATGATCTCTGGTGTCGGACAATTGCCAGCGGTCATGCCCATTCGCAAGGACCAACTATTGAGCGTTCCAGTATCCGTTGTTGCGGTATCGCTCACGCGAAGCCGCCAGACACCTGCCGCGGACTGATTGTCCAAGGCGCTCAAGGCCGATGCCGGCACCGTACCGGCACCGTCATCGTCATAGGTCGCCACGATGTTGTCGGCGTTGCCGCCGGAGTTGTTGTGCAGCACCACAATTGTGCCGGAAGGGGCCGTCAATTCAATGAGAAGGTCTCCGATATAGGTGTGCGTGGCATTCACCGCAACATCCACATCGGCAATGCAGAAGTCATCGGCCACGGTGATAAAGCTGTACGCCGTGCTGTTGTCGTTGATCGTTAGCGGAACATCGGTGGCCGCATACGCCTGTCGACCCACATCAAGGGCAACATTGCGAGTCGTTCCGCCGGTTCCACCAGTGTTGTTCACAATCGAGACAAGTCCTGAGTAGATTCCGCCGGCAAGGGTGTTGGCAGCGCTTCCGATTCCAACAGACACACTTCGAGACGCCCCGACACCTGTCAGCGTAAAGGTCTGCGACGCTGTGCCATCAACCACAATCCACGCAGCGTTTCCAGAAACGGTGACTGAAACAGGCGAGGGGTTGGTGCTTGAAATGGTGTACACCGCGGTTGTCGTAAACGGGCCGCCGATCGGTCCACCCGTCGACAGTCCAGTCGCTGGCGTGACCGTGAATCCGGTCTGACCCACTTCAATGGTGTGCCGGATTGTGCGCGCAACACTTGTTCCAAGATCGGTAAAGACAATGTCCTCGGTGTACACGCCAGCGGCCAGGCTTGCCAGCGCAGCACCTGCACTCACCGTTACCGTGGCAGTTCCACTGGTTGCTGCAAGAGATCCGGTGACCGCCGCAGTGCCTCCGTTAATCAACAGTCCAATGTTGTTGGTCAGGTTGACTCGGTAATTCACAACGCTGCTAGAGGAATTGCTCACCGTGTAGGCATAGGGCAGGTTGCTGAAGGGTCCGCCGGCAACGCCAAGGTGGGTGACCGGACTTGCAGGAGAAACGGAGAGTCCAGCGGTGGTCAGAGTGTTGACCACAGTTGTGCCAGTGTTGTCCGGGTCAAGCCATGCCTTCAATTGTGTGGCAGCAGTTCCACCGCCAAGCCACGAAGTTGACAGGCGACCATAAAAGTCATTGGTAATACTGGTGCACGAAGCCGAGCCGCCGTGCAATTGACCGACCACCTGATGATTCTGATTGAACACCGGTGATCCTGATGAGCCGGGTTCGGTGGTGCCTAATTCCCATGCCCCGATTCGAAGGTGTGTGCCATCGCCGGGGGAGGTTGAGCTGTTGTAACTGGTGGTGGTTGACGCGTTGTTGTCGAAGCTAATGCGCTTCTCATCGGTATTCGGGTGGTGAATCGCAATGTTGGAAGTGGTCTCAACGGCCCGTGCATCAAACCCAGCAAACGAAACCTTCCATGCTGGATTGGGTGCCGCCGACAACTGAACAAGTGTGAAGTCGCTTGCGGAATAGGCCGCTCGGAATGTGGCGCCGGTATTGAACTGCGTCAATTGACCGTTGCCCGCCGAGCCACTTGCGGTGCTACCAGGGGTTCGGCAGGTGCTGTTCTCGTAGTTCCAAAAGCAGACCAATGAGGCGGCGTTACTGCTGGTGACGCTGCAGTGGTACGCCGTCAAAAAGTAGGGGGTCTGGTTCTGACGCACATTGTTCAGCATGGAGCCGGTGCAAAAGGTTGATCCGCCGGTGCTGATGACGGCAACCGAAGGGATTTCATTTCGCCATAGATCACCCTGACTGCAGACGGTGTCCACATTGCATGAGCCGGACTTCGCATCCACGATGGCAGCGATCTCCATAAAGCGTCGGTACCCGGCATTGATGGAACCAACCGTAAGTCGAACGTCGCGAGTGGAGTCCTTCGGAACCGAGAGTTCAATCACTATCGTGTTGCCCGCAACCGGAGGTGTCCACAACTGATGATGATCCGCATTGTCCGTTTCGGTAAAGGGCCGAACGATGGAGCTCATATCCGGCGAGTAGACAAAGAGCGTTCCGCCACGAGGCAACCAAAAGTCACTGAACCCCAGGTTCATGCTGACGGCGTTCTCACAGGTCAGCGAGAGCCGCCACACGCTTCGCACCACGCCACCATCGTCGATGAATTCCTCCCAGGTACCGTCGGTATCGGGGGTCAGATGCACTTCGTGTGGAATGGCGTAGCGAGGCGCCTGGTCATTGAGTCGTATCAACTCGTCGTCGATCGCGATCTGGTCCAGATTCAAGTCTTGGATTCGGCGACTGGCAATCTGTTCACCCGCAAGCAGGTGAAACTGCGAAGCCGCTGGCTTATCAAGCGGGCGCTCATCGGCAGCCAAGGCTGCATTGGCGAAACTCAGGCCCCCAAACGCCGTCATCACAATGACTGCAAGAAAGCTGCGAGTGGACCGGAAGCGAGAGATCGAATTGAATGCCATCTGTTTTCTCCACCTTGTATTGAAGCCAGTACATCATCCACCACAGAACAGCCCGCGGGGTATTGGAGTCTCACAACATAACCCGTAAATGCATCGATGCCTAATGGAATCCGCCAGACAGGGGAGAGATTCATCGCCGCGAACAGGTAAGGACTGCCGGGGAACTGGCCAATCGGTGAACAGCCATTCTTCACTGTCGATCCGCTTGCGATTTAACAGAACACCCATTATAGGCGGGAAGGGGTTTAAGCGGGACTACGAATAGGCCGAAACGCTGCGTTGGGTGCTTTACGACTGTTCGTCCAAATCGCGTTCATGGAGTGGTCTGCTGATCTGGTACTGGCCGCTGAACCACCTTCCCAAATCAACCTCACGGCACCGAGTCGAACAGAATGGCCAGTGCGTGGCGAAACTCTCAACGGATGTCTTGCACGACGGGCACGGTCTTGGTCCAAGTGCTGCTTGGAGGCGCTGTGCAAGCGTGCCGTGAGCATCGGTCACTTCAATGAGCCGATCAGTCTCACCGGTGATGGTGAATTGAACATGAATCTGCGAAACCGGCAGGGCTTCAGCGGCTCGTTGGGGCCACTCCACAGCACTGACTGAGGTGACATCGGTTGGATCGAACCCTGCATCTCGAAGTTCATCGGGGTGATGCAGGCGATATGCGTCCAGATGCACAAGGTCTAGCGCGGTGCCTCGGTATCGCTGCATCAGGGTGTACGTTGGGCTGCTGACGGAATCCACATCGCAGCCAAGGCCCGCGGCCATACCTCGCACAAAGCAGGTCTTGCCAGCACCCAGTTCTCCTGCAAGGGCGACACACTGACCCGGAAGGAGTTCCGCGGCCAAGGCACGACCAACGCGTTGGGTGCTTTCTGCATTGGGTGTTGTAAGAGAAAAGGTTGCCATGTCTAACGGTGACTCTATGTGGCTCCGGGTTCAACCGGAAGTTGTGGCATCGTGAAATCGCTTCACACTTGCACATTCTGTTTCGACCCCCTTGACCACACACACCAGTCGTGGCGACGTTGGAGTTGGCATGGCACGCAGCCAACCGACTTCACAGGTTGGTGTGCCGGTTCGCCCAAGGTGCGCCGGAACATGTGCGTTGGGTTCGATGGCGAAGAGTAATTCGTAATCCTCGCCATCGGACATTGCCCGCTGCCAATCGCAACCAGAATTGCAAGGCACATGGTTTGCCACGATGACGGCCTGCATGTTGCTGGCGGTTGCCATGCGGGCCGCATCCTGCGCTAGGCCGTCAGAGAGATCCATCATGGCGTGAAGTTGCCCCCCAAGAACAGTCAGGAGCGACTCGGCTTCCTCAAGTCGAGGAACAAAATCCAGGTGCTTGCCAGTGCCATCCTGCAAAAGTGATCCGCCCAAAGAGCCAGTGACCATGAGTCGATCCCCAGCACGACCACCAGAACGAAGGACTGGCGGATGCGTTGCAGACAATGGTTCTGCCAGAACGGTCACGCAGAGAGTGAGCGGAGCGTCCCGTCGATGCAATGCCGTATCGCCGCCAATCAAGGGAGCCTGAAAGTGAAGTGCCGTGCGTCGAACCGATTCCACCAAACGGTTGGCAAACTCAGTTGAGACATCTCGTGGAAGAACGCAACTTGCAAGGCACGCAACAGGTCGGGCCGCCATCGCCGCAACATCACTCAGATTGCGAGTCACAGCCTTGCGTCCGATGGCCTCTGGAGTTGTGCCAGCAACAAAGTGAACACCTTCGATCACAGAATCCGTTCCAGCCAGCAAGGTGTGGCCATGAAATGAAATCACCGCCAGATCGTCACCGGGGCCCTGAATCACCTTGGGGCCAAGCGATGTAGAGTGACTTTTGATAAACGCCAGTAAAGCATCTTCGCGAAACGGTTCGGTCATGACACGGCCCGCTGTGGCGACGCGTGGTTTGGCGGTGCGAGTTGAGTCTGCAACAGCACGCTCTGCAGCAGCGACACATTTTTGTGCGTCGCACCCTTCTCTCGATCGATGACCGCCCTTCCGGCAGCGACCATTTCGCGACGACTCTCTGAATCGCCTAACAGTTGAGCCAAGTCCCTATGCAAATCGGTTGGGCTTGTCACACGCAGCCCCCCCGCCTGAATCAACTTCTCGGCCATGTCTGCAAAGTCGCCATACCGAGGCCCAATCAAGGTGGGTTTGCCAAGTGAAATGGGTTCCATCATGTCGCTGCCGTGAAGGTTGCAAAAACTTCTGCCGATCACCACTACGGTGGCAAGTGCATACGCCTTTCGTAGCTCTCCGATGGTGTCTAACAGGAATCGATCGTGGCAAGTTGATGGCGCCCTGCCGCTCGATGAAGCGTGGGTGCAGTGGCTTCGTCGGACACACTTCGGAAGTGCATCGGCTGCCGCCTGAAACCACTCCGGCTTGCGAGGTGCGCAAAGCAACTGAACGCCATCCGGCACACTTGCGTGCAACAGGGCTTCTTCACCTGGTGCCGTACTGCCTGCGACCACCAGCGGTTTGGAGCGGTCGATGCCAAGTGATTCGGCCAACACTTCCGCGCCCTCTACGGTGTCCGTGATTTCAGCGGTGTCCCACTTCATGGTGCCGGTCACAACCACTCTGTCGGCTGGGACACACATGGCGACAAAGTGGTCGGCGTAGGCCTGCGTTTGCGCCGTCACAAATGAGAGTTGACGAAACATGGAAGCCAGAACACTTCGAGCGGGTCGATACCGGCGAAAGCTGCGATCGCTTAGGCGGCCATTCACAACGCCTACTGGAATGCCTCGCTGGGTACAGGCTTGCATGAAATTGGGCCAGACTTCTAATTCCATCAGCGCGACCGCCGTCGGTTGCACCCGCTGCAGAAATCGCTGCACGGCAAATGACGCATCAAACGGATATCGAACCACTGGCAAGCGTTGCCCAAACAACTGCATCGCGCGTGCATACCCAGTGTCGGTGGTCACGCTCAGCACAACATCACCATGGGCGGCCATGGCCTCAATCATTCCACGAGCCGCATTCACTTCACCAACGCTGACGGCATGCACCAGAATTCGACCTCCGCGGCGAGGGGGTGGAAGCGTTGCTCCCCTGCCAATCCGAGCCATCCAATCGGTGCGGTGCTTGCCTCGGCTGAACATGCGATAACCCCAGAACGGTGCGGCCACCGTCATGCCAAGCAAATAGGCCGCATCCACAAGGGCGGTCATGAGGCGGCTGACCTCAATCGTTCACTCGTGTGAAGTACACAATGCGAGGTTCATCCGTGGGGCGATTCACATTGGTTCGATCAACGCACATGACGTACCGGGCATCTTCCATGATGCTGTCAGGGTCGACACCGTTCCACCCACCGGTTTGCGGATTCTGCTTCACCGTTCGCACACGGAAATACACGGTAAACACATCACTGCGTGTGGTGACAAGGTTGCTGATGCCCTTAAAGATCAGGTTCTGTTCTTCACTATCACCAAAGGCCGTATCGGGTCGGATGGCCCAGCAGTCGTCGATGCTGCT
>CAMBXO010000013.1 GCA_945871915.1 Singulisphaera sp. GP187 | reverse complement strand
CGTTATGAGTCACGGCAAAGCCGTGACTCATAACGACCCCCGTCCCTAGTTACCGCCCCTCGTTACCTCACCGACACTTCATGCAAGACCTCTCCACGATCAAAGATTTACTTTCAAGCCGCGGCTTGCGACCCAAACACCGCTTTGGACAGAATTTTTTACACGATCACAACGCCATGCGCACGCTCATGCGAGTGGCCAATGTCCAACCCACTGAAACCATTCTTGAGATTGGCCCCGGAACAGGAACACTGACAGAGTGCCTGCTCGATACCGGTGCTCGCGTAGTTGCATGCGAACTTGATCACGACTTGGCCGCCCTCTTGCGAGATCGCCTTGGCACCCGCATCACCTTGATCGAGGCGGATTGCCTTCAAGACAAGCACACACTTCATCCGGCAATCGTGCATGCGCTTGATCGAAACCCGTTTCGCCTTATTGCCAATCTTCCGTATGCCGCCGCGACTCCGTTGATCGCAACACTTCTGGAATCCCATCCAGAGTGCCAAGGCATGGTCATCACCGTGCAACGAGAAGTGGCCGATCGCCTTATGGCCAAGCCAGATACCAGTGACATCGGTCCGCTCACCATTACCGCGCAACTGCGTGCGGCCATCACGCGCGTTGCAACCCTTAATCCCGGTTGCTTTTGGCCCGCTCCGGAGGTGCAAAGTGCGATCGTGCAAATAACACCCCACACGCCGCGGTTCGAGTCGAATCCAACACTACGCACCACCGTCGAAACAGCATTTCAGCAACGACGCAAGCAGCTTCGAAACTCGCTCGGTCCAGACTTTCCATTCCCGACCGGTTTTGACACCAAACGCCGCCCGGAAACTCTCTCAATTGCCGAGTGGATCGATCTGGCGAATCACGCCCCGCCTACGTAATCACTTCGGTTCACGCCGAAACACCATACGGACATGATTGCCAGGCCCGAGGTACTCGACCTCGCTCATATACGCGCGCATCAGCATGATGCCGCGGCCCGATGGAATTTCTAGATTCTCATCAGCCGTTGGGTCTGGCACGCCGCCCGGATCGAATCCCTCCCCTTGATCCTCAACTTCAACTCTGACTTCGTTTGGCGAAATGGTTCCCCAAAGCCGCACAGTGAGTCCAGCCTGAAACTGATTGCCGTGACGAAACGCATTCACAAGTGCCTCCTCAAGGCACAAACGAATTGCAAACATTGCATCACTGCTGTATCCCCGCTCCTGTAACGCCGCGGCAATCATTGCTTGGACCCGCTCCACATCCCCGGGCATTTCCTTTAAAACATAATCGAGTTCCAACGGATCCCCAAGGTGGTGCAAGGCCATCTGGTCCACACTACGCCAAACTTGCGCAAGCCTTCTCAACCGATTCGGCCGTTAGGAACAACCTGTCGAGTTTGGTGATCTTAAAAATCTCAAATATCGGCTTCGCAATATCACAAAGACACAACTTTCCGCCCTTGGTCTTGACTCGCGTGTTCACCGAGATCAACACTCCAAGCGCTGCCGAGGAAAGTTGCTCGACTCCGGTGAAGCTGATGGCAACTTTGGGCAATGGCTGTGCGTCAACAACCGCCAACAACTCTTTGCCAATTTTTTGGATGACGAGTTCATCAGTAATTCGGCTTTCGGAAAATCCAATCACCGAAACACCCAACTGTGTTTGAACTCGAATATGGCTCTGTTCGCCTGTCATGAACTCTGATTCCTTCCAACAGAGGGTCGTGCTGCAGACTGAATCACATTCCCTTGAGATTCTCAAGCAGTCCGGGGAAGAGTTCATCTTCCGACTCCTGCTGAATGATGATTTCTGGTCGCATAAGCAACAGCAAGTTGTTTTCCTGTTTGGAATTAATACGGTTGGTGAAGAAGCGATTCACAAGAGGCAATTTACTCAAGACCGGAACGCCAACTTCAACCTCGTAGTCCGTGCTGTACTTCTGCCCACCCATCATGATGGTGCCCTTGTCCGGGACACTCACTGAGGTGCTGATGTCAGACTTGCGATACACCGGCAACTGAATCGGGTTGGTCACAACCGCCGCTCCACCGCCGCCGGTTCCACCGCCGGCAACTGCCTGTTGAATATCGGCCTTGTCAAATTTCTCGAAGTCTTTCGATGTAAAGGCGACAGTCATGGTGACATACCGGCGATCGGCACTGGCCACCGCTTCGACGGTCATTGAAATTCCGCTGTTAAACGAATCCACGGTTGGGACACCTGTGGTGTTACCGGTTCCCTGTGTGTAGCCGCTGATGTAGTTGATGACCTTTGCAATACTCAGTGCTGATTGCTGACCATTGAGCATGGTCAGGCGAGGCGCGGTGAGAATGGCATTTCGCGTGTCGGCCTGCGTGGCCTGCACAAGGAGATCCACCTGCACATCATCCAGAAATGTCATTCCAACCGACAACACTGGATTCAGAATCGCCGCCGTTGCGAGCGTGGATTGAATAGCACTCACCGCAACTTCATTGGCAAGTGGCAAACCCTCCTGCTGAATTTGTGTCGGACTGAAACCATTGCTGGTACCGCCACCGTTGGCATACGTATCACCGGCTTTGACAACGCCTACGGGCACTCCAACCGGCGCGGTCTGATATTGGATTGTTCCAGGCGTTGTTCCCTGAATACCGATGGCGTTTCCCGTGCTCGTTGCATTGGCCGTTGCACCGGTTGTGCCCGCAATACCGCCGTAAATCAACGGATTCTTGAGCGCACCCGTCTTGCCACTGGTTCCTCGTTGAAAGAAAAAGTCACGAAGACCCGCGTTCGGGTCGCCCACACGAGCAGCGTCATACATCGCAGTGTTGGTATTGAAATACATGTCAAAGTCAATACCAATCTGTTCGAACCATTCGGTCGTCACCGTGAGAACGCGAGCCTCTAGCGAAATTTCAAGTGCTTGAATGGCACGAATCTGATTCAACAGATCACCGATCGCACGGTGAGTGCCCGGCAAGGCCGTAATGATTAGCTTCTGGTCAAACTGCGCAATGTCCTTGTCCTCGTCGTCCTTCTTGATAACGGACTCAAGCAGATCGATGATGGCCTTCATTCGGGCCTCGACCGCCGTGTCTTTCGTGGTGTCAAGAACTGCGGTACCTGCACCGAAGCCTCCACCACCGCCGCCACCACCACCACCGCCACCGTCCTCGGTTGGATCCGTAATACCTGTCGAAACAAAGTTCCGTTCCTTAAAGACCAGATCTCGAACATCGTAAACACGCGGAATGCTTGCTTCGGGGTCCTGCCGCAGTTTTTGCAGGCTCGTGACCTCGACATATCCGTTGATCACTTCAAATTGCGGAATCTTGTCGGTCGTCAGTTCCACATCCTTGCCGCCCGCTTGATCAAGAATGCGCTGAAGCAAATCACCAGCCGTCATCGCGACTGCTTCGCCCGAAGTGGTCCGCGGCAGTTTGACTTCGATCGGAAAATTTTCCTTCTTGATGTCATTCGCTCCAAGGGCCGTCCAATCAAAGAAGTGCGGCAGATTGGTCATGGTCGCCCAATGGGTCAACGCTTCGTCGAGTGTCGCAGGCTGCAAGTCACTCAGGTCTAAGACCGGTTGATTGAGTCGCTTGACAAGGTCTGCATCCTGCGGCGTGCGAACCCAGCCCGTTGGTGCAAAACGCTGTCGATCACGCGAGGTCTGCTGCCAATCTTCTGGGTAGACAAAAATTCCGTTGAGGCTCTGTGGTCCACCATCGCCCTTGCGTGCACGTGGCGGAACGCTTGCTTCGAGGGTGTCCATCGACAACTGCCCATACCCAAAATTTCTACGACGCTGCACATCACTAAACTTGCGATACACCTGCGTGCTCTCGATCACATCTCGCAACGTGAGCGCGGCGGGATTGTTGGGATCCATAAAGAGAATCTCATCAAGAATCTCTAGAGCCGCCTTGTAATTCTGCTCGACCTGTAACTGCCGAACGCGCAAGAGCCGATTGGTAATGTCTTGCTGCCGCTTTTGCTGATTGGCAAGTCGCAACTCTGTCGCCGCTCGCTCGGAATTGCCTTTGGCAACATCGGATTTCTGAAGAGCGCTTGACTGCTTGGAATCTTCGATCTGATCCAGCAACTTGTCGGCTTGAGCGCTGAATTCCTCAGTTTGCGCCTGACTCAAAATTCCATGGTCTCGATCCAGAAGCAACTTGGCTTCCAATGCTTGCGATTGCGCGCCCGCATAATCGCCCGAATTCATTTTTTCCATTGCTCGAACGGTCGCCGCTGTAAATTGCACTTTGAATTGCTGCAATCGAATCTGGTTGTCTTCGGTCACAGAATCCAAAAGAGATCTGTCTGACATGCTCGCCTGCGACTGCGTTAGACCTGCTTCGGCCTCTTCGTCACCTGGAACAAGTTTCAGAACCGCTTGCCAATGAACAACCGCATTGTTCCAATCGTTGTTTGCCATGTCGTCGCGAGCCTTCGCACGCAATGATTCAACATCACCACTGGGGGTCAGACTTGGCGGAGAAACCGGTTGGCTGGGAGCCGTTTCTGGGGGAGCAACTTCTGTTGGCGGCGATGTGGCTGGAACCTCAGGCTCTACTGGTGGCGCAGGCTCAACGGGTGGTTCACTCGGCGGAACTGCCGCAGGAACTTCAGTCGGCGCAGGTTCAGCTGATGGTTCACTCGGTGGAACTGCTGCAGGAACTTCAGTCGGCGCAGGCTCAACGGGTGGCTCAGATGGCGGCGGCACGGGAGAGGAATTCGGCGGCGGAGTTGGCGCGCCAGACCTTGACCCACCCATCGACTTGCGGGGCACTTCTTGCGGATCGTTGCTCGGTGGCGTCGATTGCGCCATAGCAATCGATGTCACCGCAATGACCGTGCAAAGAATCGAAAGAATTTCAGAACGGTAGCGCCCAGTCCGGCGCGTCTCTAAACAATGCATTGTGCGAGGGCTCCGAGTGAAAAAGGTCATCTCTCAGTGTCGTGGGTAGAGGGGAGATCGCTGGATCTCGTAAGTGATATGGAATCCGTTCGCCTCGCTATAAACAAGGGTTCCGGGATTGATTGCGGAAAGGTACCTGTGCGACCCGTTCCCCGCAATGAAATGACGACAACTGAAACGCACAGGCCAGCACTGAAATGCGCCGAAGTTTCTATGCCACAAGGGGTTCCGTCATTGCTCGCTTGCCACTCTCACACTTTGGCACTCCTGTGAGTTCAATTTCTCTGTCGAAACACTCTGTGCAAGGATGTTTCTTCTGCCCGCTACACTCACCCACCGATGCAGCGGGAGATGCCACAACCGGCCCGCCTGGTTCTTGAAGATGGAACTGTTTTTCACGGGAACGCCTTCGGATGTGCTGCGCCAAACTCCACCACCGAAGGGGAAGTTGTCTTCAACACCGCCATGTGCGGGTACCAAGAGGCCCTCAGCGACCCAAGTTACGCCGGCCAAATTCTGGTGATGACTGCGCCGCACATTGGGAATTATGGCGTGACCACAGAAGATGTTGAGAGTGTCGCCGTGCAGGTGAAAGCACTGGTAGTGCGAGAACTCTCACGCGTTCACTCAAACTATCGATCCAATCAAAGCCTCTCCGATTGGCTGACCGCGCACCGAGTACCCGGTATCACTGGTCTCGACACTCGCGCGCTGGTTCGCAAGCTTCGAACGCAGGGCGCCCTCCGTGGCGTGGTGGCCATCGGAACCGCTCGCAGCGATGCGGAACTTGTCCAGCAGGCTCGAGCCCAGCCAGTGATGACCGGACAAAACCTGGCGTCATGTGTTTCGCCCTCTGCCCGCGGATCCTTTGCCGAAGACCTTGGAGCGTGGGCTTCGCACGCGGCCACGCACATGAAGAAAACATTTCGAGTGGCGTCGCTTGACTGCGGTGCCAAGCGGAATATCTATCGCCATCTGGTTAGTCGTGGATGCGAAGTCATCACACTGCCTCTTGACTCCACCGCCGCAACCATTCGGGCACTCAAGCCCGACGGACTCTTTATTTCCAATGGGCCTGGCGATCCGGCGACCGTTGGAGCAACGATTGCAACATTGCGGGAAATCGCCGGCGAAATACCCACTTTTGGCATCTGTCTCGGTCACCAGTTGCTGGCTCTGAGCATGGGTGCCACCACATGGAAACTGAAGTTTGGACATCGAGGATCCAATCAACCTGTTCGCAACTTGCTCACCAACCGAGTTGAGATCACAAGTCAGAACCACGGATTTTGCGTGGACGAGGTGTCACTGCGAGCCGTCGAGGGGCAACCCACCCACCGACACTTGAACGATGGAACACTCGCCGGTTTTTGCCACCTGCGAAAACCGATTTTCTGTGTGCAATATCACCCCGAGGCAAGCCCGGGTCCACATGACAGCAGTTACCTCTTTGACTGTTTCATGGATCTGATGCACACCCGTCAACCCATCACAGCCGAAGTCATGGAAAAGCATCAATCCAGAGCCGCCACGACTTCCGCAGCGGTGGTGGCCTAGCGAGCACCGCATGAGCGGCCTCTTTGGAGACAGTCCGCTTGACGCGATTGGATCGCAGGGACCCAAGAAACGATCGAAGCCCACTCGCCGCACGCCGCATCAAACCGAGCCACTTGATCGAGAGAGCAGTACCTATGAACAGCAAGTCTTAGTTGCTGTTGAGCGTGGAATTGATGTGTACCCAGATGGACTCACCTATGGAGTGCCGTCTGAATTGGTGCCACTGCGCGTTGGACAGCGCGTCGTCGTTCCGCTTGGCCGTGGCAATTCACCCACATATGGATGGGTTGTCCGATCGATTGATTCGGCTATGAAACAAGGCGATTCTGCACTTCGTCTCAAACCTGTCAGCAGCGTTGATGGGAGCATTGTACTCCCAGAACAAGTCATGGAATTGGCACGGTGGATGAGTGCGTACTACGCGTGCCCGCTCGGTCTAGCGATTGCCGGCGTGATTCCAGCCGCCGTCAAGCGAGGCGTCGGGCGCGTGGAGCAAACATTTGTTTCCTTGAGTGACGCTGGCAAGAAAGCATTCAACGCGATGAGCACTCAGCCGCTCCCGCGGCGGTCGCGAAAGCAAACGGAAGAACTCGCAGAACCTCCATCGCCCTCGCCCAAACGATTGAGCGCTGCTCACAAACGAATCCTTGCTGCGCTGGTCGATCACGGTGCCGCGGCACGACCGATGGAGCGATCCGCGTTGCTCCGGGCCGCTGCGGTGGCAACTCGCGCGCCTTTGCGTGCGCTCGCCGCACATGGATTGATTGAATTCACCACGCACTCGCACGTGGAGGCGGATTGGCTCACACAAGCCGCCAGTGTGGAGACTGTTGCAACCTCTCCCTCCACCCTTGTGCTCACGGCGGGTCAGCACGCCGCGGTCCATGACATCGGTCAAGTTCTTGCAAGCGGGTTTTCACAGCATCTCCTCTTTGGAGTCACCGGAAGCGGCAAGACTGAGGTGTATCTGCGACTGATGCAGAAGTGTCTTGAAATGGGCCGAACGGCACTGTTATTGGTTCCTGAAATTTCTCTCACTCCGCAGACTGCTGGGCGTGTGCTCGATCGATTTCCGAATGAGCGTGTGGCCATGCTGCACTCCGCGCTCACAGCGTCACAGCGGCATCATCAATGGCTGATGGTGGCCGATGGATCTGCCAGAGTCATCGTCGGAGCTCGCAGCGCCGTCTTTGCGCCCATTCCTGACAACTTGCTTGGGTTGGTGATTGTGGATGAAGAACATGATCACAGTTACAAGCAGGATCAGGCTCCTCGGTATCACGGTCGCGATCTCGCGATTCGGCGAGCGCAAGTGGCCCGTTGTCCTGTGGTGCTTGGCAGTGCAACGCCCAGTCTTGAGAGTTGGTTCAATGCGGTCGAAAAGCACACCAGCACACTTCACGAATTACCAACTCGCGCACCGGGGCTCACGGTTCCCATTGTGGAAATTGTCGACTTTAGTCGTGACATTCGGCGGTTTCGCGACCGTCGCGTGCACCTACTCGGCGAGCGACTTGCCGAAAGCCTTTCTCGAGTTGTGGCAAATGATGGGCAAGCCATTCTTCTGCTGAATCGTCGTGGCTATGCCAATTGGATTGGCTGCTCAAGTCGATGTGGTTGGATGATGCGGTGTGACCACTGCGACGCCGGAATGGTGTGTCACGAAGGACCTCGCACACGATTCGTTCGTTGCCATCACTGCCTGACCGAACAACGCCTCCTCGATCACTGTCCCGATTGCTCCGCCAAGGTGACGGTGTTTGGTCTTGGCACGCAGCGTGTGGAACAAGAACTGGTCCATGTGCACCCTGCGCTTGCGCTGCCTGGCGCCGTGCTGCGGGTGGACGGCGATTCCATGCGAAGCAGCCGCGATCTGCACGAAGCTCTTGGCAAATTTGCCAGCGGGCAGGTTCGCGTTCTTGTGGGCACGCAGATGATTGCCAAGGGACTCGATTTCCCCAATGTCCGATTGATTGGTGTGGTGAATGCCGACACCGCCATCAATCTTCCGGATTTCCGTGCCTCCGAACGGACCTTTCAATTGGTCAGCCAAGTCGCAGGCCGCTGTGGAAGAAGTTCTGCGACTGGGCGAGCCATTGTGCAGACTTTTCAACCCGATGCCGCGTCCATTCGCTATGCCGCGGCACATAACTTCCGAGGCTTTGCAACTTTGGAACTTGCTACGCGCAAAGAATTTGCTTTGCCGCCCTACCGCCGCATGGCGCGAGTGGTGGTGCGGCATGAAAGTGAGACGGTTGCTCGCGGTGAGGCTCAATGTGTGAAGGATGCACTCGATCGACTGCCGGAAGCGGCGGGCTGTGAGATTCGGGGACCGCTTTCCTGTCCGATTACACGCATCGCAGATCGATTCCGCATGCAAGTTGAAATTTTTGCAAACGATGCTGCCTCGCTGCAACGATTGATCGCCGCGGCGCGAAATGTTGGAGCATTTCCAAGTGCCGAAACGGTGGCGGTCGATATCGATCCGGTTGCCCTGCTTTGACACGAAGGTGAGTCCTCGAAGGCAACCGCTGCCCACAGCGGATGCGATTCTTGCGTGCAATCTCAAGAGCCGTTCGTGATGCACCAACTAGCCCGGAATGTGGCTAGAATCGGGCAGTTTCAGAGAGAGCCGCCATGAGCCAGGCTGGCAGGGTGCCAACCTCTCGCGCACGATGGCCCATGCTTTCTGGAGAGCCATCTTGACTACGCCAGCGTCACAGAATCCTTCCCGCTCCATGCCTGCACAAGTCAATGGACTCGATCCTGCGTTTCTTGAGCAGCAGTATGCCGCGTGGCAACGGGATCCATCGAGCCTGTCTGCCGATTGGCAGAATTTTTTTCAAGGCTTTGAACTTGGATATGAGCGAGCACCGAAGCAGCCGGATGCAACATCTCAAACGACGCCGACTGCCACGCCGCACCATTCGGCCGCTTCCACCAACCTTGCCGAAACCACTTCCAGCGGTGTGCGAGGATCGCAAAGCAAAGTCGACAGTCTGATCTACGCCTACCGAGACCTTGGTCACCTTGCTGCAGCGCTCGATCCATTAGGAGTGGAGCGCCCATTTCCCGAACAACTCACGCTTGAGTCATTCGGCCTCACCGACGATGAACTTGCGGTCGAGTTTGATCCGGGATCGCTGCCGCTTCCCAATCCATCTCCGCTTGTTGAGATTGTGAACATGCTCGAGGACACCTATTGCCAGCATGTTGGCGTGGAGTACCTGCATGTGCAGGATCGGGAAAAGCGCCGATGGCTGCAGCGAAACATGGAGAATGTTCGCAACCATCCGGCCTTGGAACCTGCCATTCGCAAACGCCTGCTCAAGCGGTTGGTGGCGGCGGAGGGTTTTGAGTCATTCCTTGAAAAACGCTACATCGGCAAAAAACGATTCGGATTAGAGGGTGGCGAAAGCGTGATTCCGATGCTCGACACAATTGTTGAGTTAGCGCCCGCTCACGGTATTGGCGAGTTTTCTTTTGGCATGGCCCATCGAGGTCGTTTGAATGTGCTGGCCAACGTTCTGCGAAAGAATTTCAATCAGATCTTCACAGAGTTTGAAGAAGCATGGGTTGAGGGATTTCTTTCAGGTGGCGGCGATGTGAAATACCACCAAGGATATTCCAGCGATGTCACCACGAGCACCGGAAAGCAAGTTCACCTCACCCTTGCAGCCAACCCCAGCCATCTTGAGTTTGTAGCAAGCGTTGTCATGGGTCGATGCAGAGCCAAGCAGCGGCTTGCCAATGACACCGAGCGCCGCCACTCGGTTGTGCCAGTCATTCTGCATGGCGATGCCTCGTTTCCGGGCCAAGGCATTGTTGCTGAATGCCTCAACATGATGGGACTCGCTGGCTACACCGTTGGCGGAACGATTCACATTGTTATTAACAATCAGGTTGGTTTCACCACGGATCAGCATGATCTGTTTGCAGGGAGATACTGCACGGATATTGCCAAAATGGTCGAGGCTCCCATCTTCCATGTGAATGGTGATGACCCCGAAGCCTGCGCGTGGGTGGCTCGACTGGCCCTTGAATGGCGACAAACTTTTGGAAGTGATGTGGTGATCGATATGTGGTGCTTCCGAAAGAACGGACACAACGAAACGGATGAACCGTTCTTCACGCAGCCCATGCTTTACCAGCGTGTCCGCAAGCACCCCGGCATCACAAGTCGCTACGCCGCACGGCTTGAGGCCGAGGGAGTCACTACCAAAGCTGATGTTGCCGCCATGCACGATGAACTTCATCGGAGCATGGATGAGGCGCAGACCAAGAGCAAAGGGAATCCCGTCACGCCGGGAGTGAATCCGTTCCAACACATTTGGGCTGGCCTCTCAGGTACGTACGACGCCGCACCAATTGAAACTGGCGTTGCGGAAAACACGCTGCGCGACATTGCCAAAACACTTGGGTCGACTCCCGCCGATTTCCAGTCACACAAAGTTGTCTCGCGACTGCTGGATTCTCGCGCGAACCTTGGTGGCGAAGCGGGGCTTGATTGGGCCATGGGCGAATTGCTTGCCTTCGGGTCACTGCTTCTTGAGGGCCATTCGATTCGCCTGACCGGCCAAGATGTGGAGCGAGGCACTTTTAGCCACCGCCACGCCGTGGTGAAGTGCCAAACCACTGGCCACCCGCACATCGCGCTCAATTCGCTGTCGATCGATCAGGCCAAGTTTTGTGTGCACAACAGTCCGCTGACAGAGCAAGCCGTTGTTGGATTTGAATACGGTTACTCGCTGACCGATCCTCGCATGCTCATCATTTGGGAGGCTCAGTTCGGCGACTTTGGAAACGGCGCACAAGTGATCATCGACCAATTTATTGCGAGTGCCGAAGCGAAGTGGCATCGATTCAGTGGTCTTGTTTTGCTGTTGCCCCACGGCTATGAGGGACAGGGCCCGGAACACAGTTCCGCGCGGCTTGAACGCTTTCTGCAACTCTGCGCCAACGACAACATGGTGGTCTGCCAGCCGACCACCTCTGCACAACTTTTCCATCTGCTGCGTCGCCAGATGAAAGTGAACTACCGCAAGCCACTCATACTGATGACCCCCAAGAGCATGCTGCGCCTTCCCGCAGCCTGTAGTTCAGTGAAAGAATTTTCTAAGGGCTCTTGGAAGCATGTCATCTCCGACGACGCTGCGCCCAAACCAGAGGACACGCGCCGGCTCATTCTGTGCAGCGGCAAGATCTTCCATGAGCTCGTTGCGCACCGCGCCAAGTCAAAGACCGCCGATGTTGCCATGGTGCGCATCGAGCAACTCAATCCATTTCCTGCAGCGGACGTGGCAGCGATCTTGGAACGAGTGCCCACGGCCGAAGTGGTGTGGGTGCAGGAAGAACCTCGCAACATGGGTGCGTGGCGCTTTGTGCAAGGCAAGATGATTGATCTCTTTCCAACGCGAACGACTCACTACATCGGCCGCGTCGACGCTGCCAGCCCCGCTGTCGGAAGTCAGAAAATGCATCAGCATCAGCAAGAACAAATCCTTTATGACGCAGTCGGCAGTCCAAAGGAGACGGGCGGATCCAGAGGCAGTCAATCCAAGGGCAAACCGTCTGCTGCCACGAAGCACTGAACACCAATCGCGTCGCAGGCACGCGACGCATGTATGGAGACCGTGACGACATGATCGATGTAATCATTCCAAGTCCTGGCGAGAGCATTACCGAAGTTCGCATCGGCGCTTGGCGGCGCGGCGATGGTGATTTTGTGGAGAAGGATGAATTGCTCACCGAGATTGAAAGCGACAAAGCAACGCTTGAATTGCTGGCTCCCGCCGCTGGAACGCTCACGGTGGATGTCGTGAGCGGGAGCGATCAGGTGGTGGGTGCGGTGGTTGCTCGCATTGATGACAAAGCCAAGCGACCCGCCGCAGCAGCCAAAGCCGCCGCGGTTGCTGTGCCCGCAGCGATCGAATCAACAGAACCAAAAGCCACCAGTGTTGCCCGCAAAATGGCGGCGGACAAAGGTGTCGACCTCGGCGAGGTAGAAGGCACCGGTCCCGGCGGTCGCGTAACCAAAGCTGACATTGAAAAAGCGAACCGTGGGAAGCCACTCGCCAAGGCCCCAGCCACCGCCCCCGCGACTGACGGGCATCGCCCGGAAACCGCTTCTGCAACAACCACCGATTCTGATGGCTCGCCCGCTCGAGGTATTCGCCGCGAACGCATGACCAAGCTCAGAGCTCGCATCGCTGAGCGGCTGGTCAGTGCCAAAAACACCGCCGCCATGCTGACAACTTTCAACGAAGCTGACATGACCGAAATCATGCGGCTTCGAAGTGAACACAAGGAAGCTTTCGAGAAGCGCTTCGGTGTCGGCTTGGGTTTCATGGGCTTCTTCGTGAAAGCCGTTGTTCTTGGTCTGGAAAAGTTTCCACGCGTCAACGCAAGCATTGTCGGTGATGAAGTTGAGTACCACGACTTTGTGGATGTTTCTGTTGCCGTCGGAACGGACAAGGGGCTTGTTGTCCCCGTTGTACGCAATGTTCACACGCTGTCCATTTCCGAGATTGAGCATGCCATCAAGGCACTCGCCGGCAAAGCGCGCGACGGGCACTTGTCGGTTCGCGACATGACCGGCGGAACTTTTACGATCACCAATGGCGGCATCTACGGAAGTCTGATGAGCACGCCGATTTTGAATCCGCCTCAGTCCGGAATCTTGGGAATGCACGCCATCAAGAACCGAGCCGTGGAAGATCCCAACAGGCCGGGAGAAGTGGCCATTCGACCGATGATGTACCTAGCCCTGAGTTACGACCATCGCATTGTCGATGGCGCCGAGGCGGTCGGATTCCTTGTGCTCGTAAAGACCGCCCTTGAGCGACCGGGCCGACTGCTGCTTGGTGTGTAACGGTCAGGCGCAACGAGCCATCTGTTCCCGCTGCTCGCCAAAGCTTTTCACGGATCAGTGGCGATCGGGCTCTTTGCGAATGCTTGCCAACTGAGCGGACTTCTTGGGATCTTGATCTGGCGACACGCCCATGTATTCCAGCGTTTGATCAATCACATCGCGGCAGACTGGTCCGGCAATGCTGCCACCATAGTGACCCTTGGCCTTGTCCGGATCGTCAATCACCACAAGGCACACAATGCGTGGATTCTTAAATGGCGCACCTGCGATAAACGAACTCACATAACGATCCTCAAAATATCCCTTGCCTTGTCCCTTGGGCTTTGGAAGTTGGGCGGTACCTGACTTTCCAAACATGCGATACCGATCACTCTGAGCCTTTCGGCCCGTGCCCTCCGTAATGACACCTTCCATCGCTTCACGCGCCTCATACGCAATCGCTGCTGGAAGCACCCGACGAACAGGAAGCGGAAACGCTCGCGATTCACCCTCCTGACCCAACGTCAATCTGGCGGGTGTCATCGTGCCATCTCGACAGAACGCGCTAAATGCCTGCACCATTTGAACGGGCGTCACACCGATTTCGTGCCCCATGCACACGCTGGTCTGCGTGTACTTGCTCCACGCCTTGGCAGACGTCACCAGCCCTTCACTCTCTCCAGGAATTCCGACCCCGGTTTTTTTCCCAAATCCAAATGCCTCCAACATGTCACGCATTTGTGCAAAGGTCATTTTCTCGGCAGCACTTGCCATGCCGCCGTTCAGACTTTTGACCAAGACCGTTTTCCACGAGACTGGCCCGTAATATTTCACGTCGCGGATCACGCGACCAAAGCGAGTGACATAGGGCCCCTGCGGCAATTTCACAATGGAATTTGTCTTGTACTTGCCTAACTCCGTTGCGGCGGCCCACACAAAAGGTTTAAAGGTGGAGCCCGGTTCATACGGATCGGTCACATTGCGGTTGCGACCAAGGGATGGGTGAATCGCGCGGGACGGATCGGTGGTCACTTCCCGCCAACCTCGACGCGGATTCAGCACATCTGCAAGAGCCAAAATGTCGCCGTTCTCCACATCCATCACAACGCATCGCCCGCCTCCGGCATTGAATTGCTTGACCGCGGTTCGCAAACACTCTTCGGCCAGTTCCTGAACCACCAAGTCAAGACTCAGCCGAATGTCCTGTCCGTTTCGAGCGGGTTGATAGTCCCGTTCGTCAATCCACAATGGACGCCGTTGCACATCACGAAGAAATCCAAGATTGCCATCCTCTCCAAGCATCACCGATTCATGCTGCAATTCCGCGCCGGATTGCCCGTGTCGTTCCTGTCCAACACAACCCACCACTTGTTCAGCAATTGAACCCGCCGGATACGTTCGCTTGGGATAACTCTCCACACCAACTCCGCCAAGCCGCAGCGTTTGGAGTTCCTCCACTTGATCATCGGTAAGGGCTTCCGCCACCACGATGTACCGTGCATCCGCGTTATTCCGAAGCGTTGTCAAAACACGACTCGAAGGTATTTTCAAAATGCTTCCAACCGCCGTAGCCACATCTCGAAAGGGGTCCGTGGTCGCTTGCGAAGTTGGGTCGTCCTTCGCCGCCTTTTTCACGCGATCCCATCCTCGTTCCCAAATCAGTGCGGGGTCCACGTACACCCGACGCGCCATGAGGCTTGTTGCAAGCACGCGACCGCGCCGATCCACAATCTGGCCCCGCTCCGCTAATTCTTTTGCGTCGCTGCGATGCGCTCCAGCGGCCGCGGCGAGTTGCTCATGTGGCAACACCTTCAGCCATGTAATTCGTGCCGTCGTGCACACCAACATTGCCACAATGCTCCACACCATGCAGCGGCTCCACGCACGCAATCGTCTGCTTTGAGCTTCGCTCATTGGTGATGCTGCAACTGGATTCATCCTCCAAACTCCACGCGCGGCTCGTCACGCTCGGCATCACTCTTGGGTCGGATCGCCAATCGGGGCTGACTTGGTGCATTGGGCGCATCGAGTCGATGAGGAATGGGCCGCCACTTCATACTCGACTCAGCAATGGCCTTGCGAAGCGCATCAGGCCTGATCGCCGAGGCCACGCCAGCACGGGCACGACCAATCTCTCGCTCTTGCTCCAGAATGCGCCAATGCGCGCGCGAAATCCGTGCGGCCAATTCAAATCGCTGCTGACGAAATGCAAGCAGGATCGTTGCCATCACGCCAAGAGCCACCACGATGGCAATGCTCTTTCCAAACATGCGGCGTACGCCTCCTTCGGATCAACGACGACCAGGCAACTTGAGCGTCATGCCTGGAGATAACGCGGCGGGATCTGGCAACTCTGCCGAATTCAGTGAGGCGATCTCCTGCCAGCGCGACGTGCTGCCAAGTTTCCGCTTCGCGATGGACGCAAGAGTGTCGCCCTTTTGTACGGTGTAATCACCACGGCTTTCAGTCTTTGTGGACGCACTCTTACCTTTGGCCGAAGCAGTTGAGGACGCAGGCACATCAATGGTGACCACGCCACCAGTTGACGATGCATGCTCGGAAAGAATCACATCCGCTACCGACAGCACCGGCGGAGACACTGCATTGGATCCTGCCCCGGTGGTGCCTTGTGCGGCCTCCACACGAGCGGGTGCGCTTTCACCACGAAGAACATGCGCGGCTGGAATGCGAATGGTGACACCCTTTCGAATCCTGCGAGGATCGGGAATTGCCTTCTTGTTAAATGCGGCAAGCGCCGTTGAAAGCGAGCCATCTCCGTATTCCTTCTTGCAAATCGCGTACAGCGTTTCACCCTCAGCAATCGGATGCAATCGAACGCCTGGTGCACTCTCTTGGGTCTTGGGCTGAGCCACTGGCGATGCAGTCGGAGCGCTGACAACCGCAGTCGTGCCCCGTGCTTCGATAGGTTGAGATGGAATGGGCGTAACGCCGCGTGATGGCTGCACATCACCAGACGTTGCTGGCATCTGTTCCGGCTGCAGAGTGGATGCAATCGCCGCAGGCATGGGCTCAATGCTGATGGCACGAGAGGTTCGGTCACGCCCGCGTTCGGCAAGACTAAGGTTGGCAGTGTCCTGCCTTTGAGCAGCGCTAAAGTGATCGCTGACAAGAATGCCAACAAACAACAGAAGTCCGAAACCAACCACCATTGCCAACTTGTTCTCTCGTGTCATGTCGCATCCTTGCGTCTAGGCCAGGTCCGCTGTCGACCATAGCAAATCACTCTCGCTTCACTTGCCGGGAACCCTATCGGTTCGGGGCTGCACTTGAGCGGCTCTCAGCTTGGCCGATCGAGCGCGTGGGTTGTGTCCTTGCTCCAATTCACTTGCAATCAATGGTTTTTTCGTCAATCGGGTAGCCCATCCGTGGCGTTCCATTTCAACGAAAGACCGCTTGATGCATCGGTCCTCAAGGCTGTGAAACGACACAATTGCCATTCGTGCATTGGGAGAAATCCACGAAGGTGTTCCTAACGAGGCAAATCTGGCTGCGTCTTCAAGGTCTGATAATAACTTGTTCAAACACTCAAGTTCGCGATTCACCGCAATTCGAAGAGCCATAAAAGTTCTGGTTGCCGGATGAATTCTGCTTTGGCGACCGCGAGGCCCATAGGCCCGCAAGACCGCTGTGGCCAGATCAACTGTGGTCACCAATGCCCCCTGCTTTCGACTCTCAAGAATGTGTTGAGCAATTCTTCGCGCAAAGGGATCTTCGCCAAACTCAAAAATAAGTTCCGTCAATCGAGTCTCTGTAATGGAGTCAAGAAGGGTTGCCGCCGTCTCGCCTTCCGAAAAATTGAGCCGCATGTCCAATGGACCACTCTGTGCAAAGGCCAGTCCACGCCGCGGATCGTCCATTTGATTGCTGGCAAATCCCAAGTCAGCCAGAACAATGTCAGCGACAAGACCCCGCTCTTGCAAGACAACACCGGCATGCTCAAAGTTGGTGTGCACCGCAATCACTCGCGGAGGTGACGGAAGCGACTGAATTCGCTGCGCAGAAAAGTCCAAGTTGTCGCGGTCCACATCCAGAAGCACGAGCGTTCCTGGGGCTCCCAGTTTTTCTGCCATGGCCGCCGCGTGTCCGCCTCGCCCAGCCGTGCAATCAACCGCCACTTCACCTGTCTGCGGTTGCACACAGCGCATGATCTGCTCAAGCAGAACAGGAATATGCCCACACTCATCCATTGCGTTAGTCGCGGTTGCTCGGCGCCGCCGAAATGGACGGTGCATTGGAAGCGCCATCGCCATCCCGATGCGGAAGCGATGGAACGCCGCTATGCCGTTCTGCCTGCTTCGATTGAATCTGCCATGTTGCCTGCATGGCGGATTTGATAGCGATGGCGGCAATAAATGCAAAGAACGCAATCGCAAGAGAGACGATCGCCAGCACACGCGTCTCCGTCAGCAATCGAACCGCCGCCAAACCCACACCAAGCACCGCAAAGCCTGCCGTGATTCCGTATAGAGCGAACACCGCTTTCTTGACCGTTCCAAACGCTCGCTTGAGCAGATGATGAATGTGATTGTTGTCCGCCGTATCAATTGGAAGACCGGAGAGCTTGCGTCGAATGATCGCAAGCACCGTGTCAAGAATGGGCAGCGCAAACACCACCAGCCCAGCGATCACCAGTTCGGTCTTGCCGTCCTCTCCAAAACTGAGAATGATCACGATGCAGACATAACCAAGAAAGAGGCTTCCACAATCTCCAAGGAAAATAATCGCTGGATTAAAATTAAACGGAAGGAATCCGAGTGTTGCACCAAGCACCGCCAGACTCAGCACGACCCGCATTCCCACCAGGCTCTGATCAATGTCTTCGACGCGCTCCGACATGGCCATGATCAGACTGATGCCCAGCAATCCCACTGCCATGATCGCCGTCGTACCGGTAAGGAGCCCATCAAGACCATCAATCAGATTGGCGGCGTTACAGCCACCAATCACGAACAACGCCACCAGCCCGGTTCCAATCCAGTAATAAAGTTCGGAATTGCGAATGGCAAATTGGCCAATCGACATCAGCGTAATGTCGGCAGGTCCAAAAATGGAGGCCAACGCACCCTCCGCAAGATTTGGGCCCACATCTTCGATCGCTAAGGCCGCTGCTGCGATCAACTGCCCCGCAATCTTCAGTCGCGGATCCCACTTCCAAATGTCGTCGGCAAGACCCGTCATCATGATTGCGATCATTCCCACGATCACACTGAGTGGCACCACTTTCAGAAGGGCTGCATCACCGCGTGTCACAAATGAGGCGGCGATCAACGCCACCACCACGCCAAGAAATACCGAGACACCGCCGAGGTAGGCCACCGGATAGGCATGTTGCTTTCGCAGTCGATCCGGCATGTCAATCACGCCTGAACGGACGGCAATTCGGCGGACAAATGGCGTGGACACTAAGGCGACCGCGAACGCAATGACAAAGGCCGGTGCGTAGCCGTTGAGCAACTCCATTGGCGTGAACAAAAGGCCGGTTGCCGCAGCATCCGTGGATTCTGGAATCTTGGTCACCACTTCCATCACGCCGCACTCTCCTTCGATACACACGCCCCCATAGAAGCCATCACATCTCGAATCGTTTGCTCAAGCGAGATGGTCGTTGCAAATCCAGTCACTTCACGCATCCGTCGCAGATCCGGCTGGCGAGCATGCAAGTCTTCAAATCCGCTCCCGAAGACCGATTCGTAGGGCACATGCGTGATGGTGGAATGGGATCCCGTGCAGCGAAGAACGAGTTCGGCAAGTTGTTGAATCGAAATCGAGCGATCGGATCCGACATTGAACACGCCGCCGGCCGCTTGAGGAGTTTCAAGCAATTGATCCAGCACAACAGCAACATCTCGAACATCGGCAAAGCATCGACTCTGCATTCCATCGCCATGCACTTGGAGTGGCTGACCCGCAAGGGCCGCTTCAATGAATCGTGGCAACACCATGCCCCAACGACCCACCTGTCGCGGTCCAACCGTATTAAACAGCCGTGCAACAACGACTCTCAGTCCGTGGGCGCGATACGCCGCAAGTCCCATGTATTCATCCAAAGCCTTGGAGCACCCATAACTCCATCGCGTGATCGCTGTCGATCCATAGACCACATCATCCGCTTCATGGAATGGAAGTTTGGTTGACTTGCCGTACACCTCGCTGCTGCTTGCAAGCAACAACGCGGCGTCCCATTGCAACGCCATGCGAATGGCGGCGGCGGTCTCAACAACATTTGTTTCCAATGATTCCATCGGTCGATCCATGACGCGGCGAACACCCACGGCTGCCGCGAGATGATGAATGGCATCACAGGGACCCACATCGGATCGATTGGACATAGCAGAAACGGTCGATCGAATAAAAGTGAGCCGGTCACCACCCATGACTCGAGCGGCCTCAAGATTGGATTCATGGCCAGTCGAGAGATCGTCCACAACGATCACGCGGTGACCGCGACCGAGCAGCCTTTCCACCAGATGCGAGCCGATGAATCCTGCGCCCCCTGTAACAAGGATGGAGCGATCACCCTTCATTGGACTTCATGCCGCCTTTGGCTTTTTAATCTTTACATCACGCGGAGGCAACGCCGGTGAATCCAGCCCGCCGAACGCTGCGGTGTGTTCGGCATACGCGGCGATTGCCTCGGCATTCTTTCTGAGGTATCCGCCCGCCGTCATGTGCATGCGATTCAGAACAACGCCAAGAAATGCGCTGGGGCTCTCCGCCATTTGATTGGCAAGTTTCATGACAAGTCCTCGCTGATCCTGCCATGCACGAGTCACAATCAGCGTCGCATCCACTTTGTTTGCCAGAACCAACGCCTCGCCAGCAACAATGCTTGGGGGACCATCCACCACAACCAGGTCGTAATGTTCCTTGGCCCATTTCATAATGGCATCCATCTGAGGAGTGCTGAGTCGATCGAAGACACGATTTTCGCGGCCGCCAGCACCCATAAGGTCTACATTGGGCTTGACCGATGTAATGCACTTCGCTGGATCACGCCCCGTGAGCGCCTCACCAAGCCCTGCGGCGCCAATGTCAACACCAAACGCCCGCGAAAGACCTGGCCGCCGCATGTTGGCACCAATCAAGAGCACTCGGTTCCCGAGCGTGGCCTCCGCTGTTGCAAAGTTGATGGCCACGGTTGTAGTGCCGGACTCAGGCATGGCACTCAACACAAGAAGCGATTTGCCGCCGGCGGCGTGAAGAGCCTTAGCCACCTGCCCATTTAACTGGCGAAAGTTTTCTGCAAGAACGGATTCGGGAGATTCCGTCACAACAAACTCAGCCCGCTTGGGATTGGACGGATCATCCGACAGTTCGGGAATGGCCCCCAGCATCTTGCCTGGAATCCCCGCGAGATCGCTTGGATACTTCACCCGCTGATCAAGGAATTCGCGGCTAAACAGAATGAGAATGTAGATGGCAAGACACAGCACCGCTGCGCCGGGAACCATGTACTCCATCCGTGGAAATGTAATTTGCAACGGCTTGAGCGCCCGCTGCACAATTTCAACACGGTCGCTCTCCTGCCGCTCCTTGGCAAGTGCGATGTCCTGAATCGTCTTTCCAATCTCAGTGCGTTGTAACTGAAGCATCTCAAGTTTTGCT
This sequence comes from Singulisphaera sp. GP187, assembly GCA_945871915.1. GTDB lineage: Bacteria > Planctomycetota > Phycisphaerae > Phycisphaerales > SM1A02 > SYAC01. The sequence continues at coordinate 60,118 of CAMBXO010000013.1, read as the reverse complement.
TCGTAATCACGCATTTCCGCCATGCTTTCAGTGAACTTTGCGACCAATTTCCCCGCGTCCTTAAAGTCATCCGTTTGTTTAAGAAGCAACTTCGCAAGCGAATCGGCATCGTTGATCGATGAAGTCTGGTCGGCGAGCAAGTTGCGAGACAGCGTCTCTTCCAATTGTCGTTCGTACGCCTTCTTCGCAGCCTCGGACTCCGCATGAATCCGTATGTAGGTCGAATGCTTTTCGCCAAACTGACTCTTGGATGACTCATGCGCTCGTGCCAAGTCTTCAGCATCACGACGCAGTCCAAGGACGATCGGATCCTCCTGAGCTCGTTTCTTGTCGTCTTGGGATGGATCCTTTGAACTCATTTTTTCGCCAATCTGCACAACGCGGGTCTTTGCCACGCTGTGATCGGCCGTGGTCTGCGCAATGTCGGAACTCAATTTTTCAAGCGTGCGCTGATGTTGGCTGTTGCCCTCGGTCAGACTTGTGAGCCCATTGGCATTGATAAATTTCTGGATATCCGTCTTGACCTGATTGATGGACTTATCCAGATCGGATCGCTTGGTCTCGTACACCTGTTGCGTCATCGCAAATCTGGCATCGTCAGCGATTTTTCGCTTTAAAATGTAGGTGTCGGCAAGGCAGTTCAGAACCGTGCGCGAATCCTCCGGCACATGGGCTCGCCATGCAATGAAGAAAATCTGTGTTCCACGGCGGTGGCCCGAACGAATCTCGTCCTCCAAATCCTGAACGGCTTCATCAAGAAGAAGCACACCATTTGCATCTTGATATCCCTTTGACCACTCGGTGGTCAAAATCTCCGGCCGCTGAAGAGCATCATTGAGCGTGTCTCTGCTGGTCAGCTTGGCAACTTCGGTCTGTGCAAGCCGAACAACGGTGTCCTCGGTTCCGATGTCCTTTGCATTGAGGTCGGTGGCCATTTCCAACTGGCTCTTAATTTCAAAGAGAACCTGCGCCGACCACAGTGGATACAGACTGGCAAAAGCGAAATTGAGCCCCACACCGAGAACTCCGCCGAGAAATGCAATCACCATGATCGACCGTGCGTGCTGCCGCAGAACGCGAATGGGGTCAATCGTCGGACCGGCTGTTCGAGGACGCTGCGCCGCTGGTCGTGGCGATGCGCTGGGATTGGGTGAAGTGGTCGTTCGAGTCATAACGGATGTTCCTGTGCTGCTGTTCTACTGAAGCGTCTTCTCGATCGCGTCGCGCTCAACGATTTGATCGTCGGACAGTTTCATTTTTCCAAGCCGACCGAACGTGGCCTTGGCTTCATCTTTTCGTCCAATCCCCTGCAAAGCCTGAGTCAAATGCAGAATGTTGGAAACAGAAGGCGCAATCGTGAGCGACTTCTGAAGTGGGGAAAGCGCCTCATTGGGCTTACCAGCTCGCAAGAGGCAATATCCAAGCGTGTCTTGAAAATCAGGAATCTGCGGTGCCAACTCGACAGCCTTTCGGGCCCATGTCACCGCTTGGTCGGTTCCCGTGCCACATTTGGCCGTGACATACGCCGCGTTATTCAGGGTTGGTGCTGCAGTGGGCTGCAAGGAAATCGCTTTCTCAAAGAGCGGAAGGGATCGTTGGCATTCACCAAAGAGATATGCCGTCTCGCCCGCTTCGATCGCGGCAGCCCCCGCAAGTTCATGATTGTCGTTGGCACTCTGAATTGCCTGATCGAAATACATCAGCGATTTGTCGAGCCCCACTTTCCCAACGCTGCGCCAGATGCGAGCCAATCCTCGATTGGCATAAAAGTCCGCCGGTTGATTTCCAAGCGTGCCTTTCACAAACGCTTCCGCCTCTTGTGGCTGATCCTTGAATGATTGACCCACCGAAATAAACCAGACATCCCACGCAGTCGGCTGCATGATCTTGGACGCAACGCCCGAGCGAATGGATCCATAGGCGTTTCGAAGCGCCTGCATTCCAGCGTCTCGTTGCTTGGTGTTGGAAAGCCCCGCCGCGAGCGCCCCCTGCAATGTTGGCGAATTCGAAACCAACCTTGGATTCGCTCGAAGAATGGTGACAATGCCAGCCCAATCCGGTTCGTCACCTTGGAGCCTGGCATTGATGCCTCGAATCAATGTGTCTTCGGTGGGATCCGTTGAAAAGGCTCGGTCAAAGGCCGCGATCGCATTGGGCATTTGATCCGCAAGTTGATAGATGCCACCAATCAAAATGGGCCACTCCGGGCTGCGAGGTTCGAGTTGAGCGGCATCTTCTGCCACGGCGACGGCTCGAGCCGTTTCATTGGCGCGCGCCAAGAGATCAATCAGGATGCGTCGAGCATCGAGGGATTGCGGCTCAGCCTTGACCAATCCTTCGATCAACACAATCGCGCCGGCCAAATCGTTGCGATCGATCAACAGTTCCTTCTTCACCCGAATGGCCGGCATGTAGTTGGCCATGATCGAAAGAGCCTTGTTAATGGACGCTTCGGCCGCAGTCATGTACGCGGTGTCGCGGGTACGCAAATACATTCCACGCTGCGCGTCGGCGAGTCCCGTCCATGCGATGTAGCCGTTGGGTGCCATGTCTGTTGCCTTGCGGAAGGCTTCAATGGACTTCATAAATGTCTCAGTCCCCTGCTCCCCCTCGCCGCGACCGACCATGCTCTCACCACGACCAATCAGGTTGGCCGCACGAATCATGGCAAGTGTGGCGTTGGTCGAACCACCAGCCTTCTCGGCAAGATCCGCATATTTGTCCGATGCCTCATAGTCGCGAAGGTTTTGACAGATCTCCGCAAGGCGCGTGGCAAAGTTGGCTTGGTCGGCACCGGTCGCCGCAAGCACGATGGGCTCAAGTGCTGTGCGAGCCCGAGCCCATTGCTGGCGACTGAACCAAAAGTCCGCGACTTGCAAATCCACATCAATCTGGCCGGGCTCCTGCTGTTTGCGCGCCTCTGCAAATGCGATCGCAGCCTGTTCTGGGCGACCACTCTCTGCAACAAACGCTCCAAGAGAAATCCACAGACCCTTGGTGGGACCGGTTCCAAGCGCAGCGATGTCGGCGCGAATGGAGTCCTCACCATCCTTGATCGTGTTGAAACGCCCAATGGCGCGCGCCTTCGTCAAAGAAATGACCGGATTGCCCGGATCCTGTTGTTGCAAGAACCTGAGAATGTCCAGTCCTAAATCAAGATTCTCTTTGGCTGCATGCTGCAACTCCTGCTGCCGCTTCAGGGGCGGCATGGTCTGCAGTTGCGCCATCGTGAACTTTTGCTTGCCGTCCGCATCGACCATCAGCGAAAGGTCACTTGGTGCATCCACCAGCATTTTTGCCAACGCAAGCGAGTTCTCTCGGAATCCAGGCGCATCCTTATAGAGGCGCCTTCGCATAGCAGATGCTCCGGTGCGATCACCAACTTCCGACTCAACATCCAGCCACGCGGTGAGGGTTTCCCGGCTTGAAGGATTGGCCCTTGCAAGTTCGCGAAGAATCCTAAGAGCCTGGTCGCGATCACCGGTTCGATCCAGAAGCTGGGCGTACAGCCTGCCAATCGTGATGTCACTCGGTCGCCGTTTGTAGGCGGCTTCCATGGCGTCCTTTGCATCGGCCAACTTGCCAGCTCTCTCATACATCAACGCCGCCTGCCGAAGCAGCATGGGTGAATCGTGGCCAGCCTTGCGAGCGTCTTCAATGATGGCAAGCGCCTTGACCGTATCGCCCTGTGCCAGAAATATTCGAGAGCGAAGCGTTGCAGCAATGCCGTTCTCGCCGACCTCCTCAGCAGTCCGAGCGAATCTCTCCACCGCATCCCAATCTTTTGCCTTGATCGCTTCAAGCGCGGCTCGCTCTAACAAGGTTTCATCGCGAGGATTGGCCTTGAGCGCGGCATCGAGCGATGTTTGCAGCATGCCCTTGGCTCGTGCAAGAGCCACGGGTGCCATGGCTTTCCCTTCTGGAGTGGTCGCGGGACTGTCAATTCTCTCCTGAAGTCGCTCAATCATGTCCACAAGAATGAGATAGGTCTGCACGGCTTGCGCCTCAGGCTGCGGATACTGCAGGCGAACAGATTCAAGCGCCCGATCAACTGGATCCGTCGATGCCAGCATGGCCTTGAACTGAATGAGACGCTCTTCGTTGCCCTGAATCTTGAGTCCCTTTTCGATCCACTGATTGGCCTGAACCGGATCTTCCTTCAGCAGTGTGTACACCTGTGCCATCGCAACAATGACTCGAAGGTCGTTTGGATTCAGCTTGAGCGCCTCATTCAACAGCAGCACCGCACCATCCACATCCCGCACCATCAACTTGCGCTCCGCTGTGCCAAGGAGAATGGCAATGTCATCGCCCTTGCCGGCATCCGCTGCACCCGCTGCGGTGACTTCCATTCCACCAAGCACTTCGACCTGCTCGATGGCCGCCTTGTTGCCGGGCTCGCGTGCAAGCACGGCTTTGTAGGTGGCGAGCGCCTCCGCATATTTTCCGGTTCCGGCTTCGATTTCGGCTCGCATCATGAGCAGTGGCGTGAAGGCCGGATAGCGCGTCATGCCCTCATTGGCAATCAACATCGCGGTGCCAGGCTCGCGTCGCAACAAGTTGGCGTACGCGGCATACAAGTACGTATCCGAAGGTGGCGTGACCTGTCCATGAAGCAGGCCATCGAACATGGCAACCGCCTCGGCAATGCGGCCATCGGCCAGAGCGGCTTTGGCTTGCACCAGTGTGGAATGGTTTTTCTCGCCGATGGACTCGAGGTACTTCACGGCTTCGTCCTTCATGGCCTTCAGGGTTGGAAGCAGCGCTTTGCGCTCTTCAGCCGTTTTGCCGATGCGCCATCGCTCAAACTCTGAGTCAAACATCGTGACGACCGCAACCGTGACCGCATCATTTTGAATGAGGCTTTCAACAGAGAGCGGCACATTGGGCATGGCGCGAGTCTCTTCTGCGATTTCAAGAGCCAAGACTGGATCGACGGACGTTGCGGCCTGCATCAACACCCGGCGAGCCACCATGTCATTGGGGTCGTGCTTGACGCGATCCCGAAGCACCAGAATTGTCCGCTTGAGCCAATCGTTGGTGCGGCCTCCGAGCATTTCAACCGCGACTCGAAATGTCTTACCCCGGTCGCCAATCACGCTTGGGGCCATGGCTGCCACGGCCTCGCGTGCTTTTTCGACATCTGCTGCCGTTACGCCTTGCTCATTTCGATCCAAGAGTCTGGTCAAACGATTGGCTTTCAGAATGCGCCATGACATTCCGTCCGGAGACGCCTTCTCGGCCGCGGCAATCGTTGCATCCAGTTCTGCAAATCTTCGAATGGCATCATCTGTGCGGTTGTCCGAAACAAATTTTTCCGCCGACTCCGCTTGCGACTGCGCCAATTCAAACCACGCGTCGTCCATGGCCGGATTCTCGGCAAGCACCTCTCGAAGGAGTTGCTCGGCCACCGCTCGATCAGCGTCAGAAATGGTTGTCCCGCGACGGGTGAAACCAACCGCTCGCCAGAACTTCAATTGATTTTGAATTGGATCACCGGCCGGAAGTCGAGCCCCAACTCTCTCCGCTTCCGTGGTGAACTCGCGCCAAAGAATGTCTTGCCCAAACACATCGTTGCGATCAAACAACGTCTGCATCGCCTTCATGGCCGAAGCCGGATCGTTTGGCACGGCTCGCGAACGCTGCTGTCGCACACCCAGAAGTTGGTTGTAATACTCCGCGGCCTCGTCACGCGTGGTCGGCGCCAGTTTCATGAGAGCCCCTTCCATCGCATCAAGAAACTTCAGATTGGTTTGCTGCTTGTTGGAAGCTCGCCCGTAATACTGAACCGCCTTGCGATAGTCACCCTCTTGTTCAAACCTCTGCCCGGCAGCGAAGTTTCGCTCGGGTGCCATGTAACGCTGATACACCAGAAAGAAACCTCCAAGTCCGATCACAACAACGGTGATGGCCAGAAATTTCCAGAGGAAACGGTAATTGACTTTTGACTTCGCCATGATTCAGGGGGTGGGTAAGGTACTTGGAGTGGTTTGATTCATTTCAATCGCGGGCCAGTCTGGAAGACATCGCATCAACTGAGAGAGTAAGTGTGGCATCAACTCGGAGGTCATGCGCTCAAACTCGGCCATGGCCTTCTCTTCGTCGCCTGCAAGTCGCGCGGAGAACTGAATTTTGCAGTAATACGCGTAGCGATCTGCAAGCTTGAAACTGAGATTACGCACTGCAAGGGCCGAGGGGGTCATCGCTCCGTTGGCAATAAACAGATATCCGCCGAAATTGGTCAAGGAAGGTGATCGTGCGTCCTGAAATGCGGACACGGTCATTTCAACTTCGCCCAGAGGTAGATTGACCGTGACGGACGTTCGCGTGACGGCGTCCCGAACGGAAGTTGTTGGATATCGCAGGCCGGTTCCTGGCTGCACCGGCCCGGTGGTGAGATCCCATGCTGATCGATCGAGCGAAATGGGACGAACAACCGGTTGCCCTCGCATCACCAGACCGTTGGCATTCCAGCAACGCTCTGGAATATGCGGCACCGCATCAATCATTCCGGTGTAGTACGCCGCGTGCACCTGCAAAAATCCTTTTTCAAGATCTCCGTCCACGGCGTAGACGCGATCCAAATAACTGCGTGTGCCGAGTTCTTCAATCAGCGCGTCAGAAAATGTTGCATCCTTTCCAACCTGCTTCCACTGACCAAGCGTTGCCGAGACCGAATCGAGTGGCTCACGCAGCGGAACCGGTTCCTTTTTCAGGAATACTTGCAAGCGTGCAACCGCCATGCGAAACCCGAGTCCACCAATCATCATCGCCGCGCAGCCCACGCAAAACGCGACCCGCACTTTTCGATCAACCAGCATGCGGCCCCCCCTTGGCATTGGGGTGCTGGACTTCCACCAGATTGGTGAGAATCCACAGCACCATCAAGTACAGCAAGAACGCCGGAACAAGCCAGACCAATCCGATGAAGTGGTGAAATTCGCCTGCGGCAAATTCAACATCGTAGAGCGTGAGTAATCCAAGGCTTGCAACTCGAAGCACATTCACAAACACCGCAACGGGTACGCCCATGGCCACCAATGTGACTCGCTGCCACATGGTTGGCAGGCTGACATACGCCATCGCCACACCCAAGGCAAGAAATGCCACAAGCATGCGCATGCCGCTGCAGGCTTCGGCGACATTGAGCATGTGAACGGATCCCCTAGAAAACACGGCGAGGACATTGCCGGAGAGATCGACATCCATTCCAAAGGCACTCAGCAGTAAGTACGCACCCTTGGCCGAAAGGTCCTGCAGTTTGTACGTGACGAAACTGATGAGTCGCTCGCTGACATATTGACCAAACGCAACCATATAAAGGATGGGAAACCAAAGAATCTGCATCCACGCCCATCCTGTGACCAGCAGAACGAATCCGGTTAGTGACAGGCCCACCGCGATTCCACGTGTGTTGTGATGTTGAAGCGAGGCTGGCCCAAGCGTGCAAAGCGCGTAGCCAGCAAGGCCGATCACCACAAGCACCAAGCCGGTCCACGCCGGTCGGACTGGCTTGGCCAGCAGCTGTTCTCGCTTGAGCCAGACAAACCAACCAGCAATCGCTGGGATCAGAAGCGTGTGGCCCCAATCCGATGGATGCTCGATCGCTTGCCTGAACTGGCTGCGAAACCACTCCCAAAACACGGCGATAAAGAGTGCGGCCACCACGGCTCCTGCGATGGCGGCCTGACGACCACTCAGTCCGAATCGTTCGGTGCTGCTTCCGGTGTTCACGATGGATGCATGGGTGGTACTCACTGGATTCTTCAATCAGATCGCAGCCTTCATGCGTTCGATCCTGGCTACAAGTTCGAGTGGCTGCAGAAGAACAGCGCGATCATTATTGCCCAACGACATTGGTCGGAGGCGCACCAAAGATGTCGTTACCCCAGTTACGGTCGATCAAGAAGCCAAAGCCGTAGGTCATGCGGAAACCATTCCGAATGACCGCCAGCGGCGTTGCCCAGAAATTGGTTCCGATGATGACATGGTCATCGGCTTTCATGAAGATGTCTGGTTCGGCTCGATTGCGAATGGCAGCAAGATTGACGCGAATACACGCCTCTTTGTCACTTCCGATTCTGCGAATCAAATCGACGCGTTGTGGAATTGCGATCTGGCTTAGGCCGCCAGCAGCATCCACAAGACGGCTCAGCGTGAGTTTGCCGGATGTTGGAAGACTGTAAACGCCTGGACGAGAAATTTCGCCGCCGATATACACCACGCCCACTTCGCCGGTGTCGCAGTACAACATGTCTTCGGGCCGAATGATCACATTCAAGTTTGCCGCGCCTCGAACCAGTTGGTTGTAGTCCACTTCAATCACGCGGCTGGAAAATGCTTTCTTCTCTTCCCGCTTGGCTCGTCCGCGTGCCCGCGCCTCTTCGCCTGTCTTCAGACCTGGCGTTCCATTCGCGCTCCCCTCGGTGGTTGCCGTATCCGATCCACTCGGTGCGGTCGGATCATCCTGCAACGAATCCGTTGGCTTTGAAGATCCGTTTCGGCCCACTCGAACATAGGACTGTGTTGCATTGTCAAAGGTGTAGCGATCGCCCTCTTCCTGAATGGCCTTAAGTGATTTCCCGGCTGCAGAATCGCTCGATGTGGCTGGTTCAAGTTGATCAATGTCCACCGGCGGTGCTTGACGATTGCTACTTGAGAGCATTCCAAATTCACCTGCCGCAGTGGGTGTTGCTGGTGGCTCGGCCGCTGGTGGTGTCGCGGGTTCGGTCGTTGGCTCAGCTGCTGGTGGTGTCGCGGGTTCGGTCGATGGTTCAGCCGCTGGCGGAGTTGCGGGTTCAGTCGATGGTTCAGCTGCTGGCGGAGTTGCGGGTTCAGCCAACGGTTCAGCCGCTGGTGTGGCTGCTGGCACCGAAGCCTTTGAACTTTCAGGCGGACTCGCCGGCGTACCACCCGGCAATTCATTGATCAGTGCATCAATGTCAGCTTCTGGCGGAATCGCCGGCGCAACGACTGGCGACGTCCCCTGTGGCTGTGTTGGGGGCGCTGGTACCGCCGGCTCTTGCGTGGCGTTCTCTGCTCCGCCGCCGAAACTTGATTCGTATTGCGACGCGTTGGCCTTGGCGCGAGTCACCAGAATTCGCGTGGTGCTTGGTGAAGCGCCTCTGGCCATAGCCAGCGCATCCAACACTCGAAGGTCAGGCTTATTCAGTCCAAACAATCCGGGCGCTTCCACCGAACCAAGAACTCGGAATTGATACGCGCGCGCCTCCTCAACCGAGATCGAAACCTTTGGATTGGTAATGACATTCTTCAACATGCCAGTGATCGTTGCTTCCAAATCCGCAACCGTTACGCCCGCGGCCAGCACTCGGCCAATGACTGGAAGTGAAATCTTTCCAGCCTGATCGATCACTCGCTGCGAGACATCTGTTTCCTGCGGCGAGATAAGTTGGGGAATGGAAACTCGGACAACATCGCCTGGAGAGAGTCGATATTCCAGTTGATTGGGAACAAGATCCTCTGGAGTCGGAACCGTGTATTCAATACTGGTGTCGGCGGCCTGCTCAATCACATCGATTCGAGTAAGAATCGGAATCGAAGTTGGAGTCGTTTCGAAATACCCGGTGCGGCTTGGGTCAATAAACCCGTCCGTTTCACATCCAACCGCAACACCAATCAGCGGAAGGCTGCAGAGAAGGATTTTTGCCAGGCGGAGGGGTGCGTTCAAGGGTGCGTTCTTCAGAAAGAGCGAAACAGGTCCACGAGGGGCGGACTCACGAAAGTTGCGAGAGATTACATGCACCTATCGGAGTAATGATCACGATCTTCCCTCAAATTGGGGAAAGAAGTGATTGAAGTGAGGCCCAGAAGTCCGTCATTGATCTTGTCACAACCTAAAATTATTGCCCAGTTTCAACCAATGAGGGCACCAGTTGCTCTAGAACAGCCATTCGCGCTGCCACCCCATGCGTGACTTGTCGCAAAATCCGAACTCCGCCGTGCCGGTCCGCCACAGAGTCATCAATTTCAATGCCGCGATTCACTGGTCCCGGATGCAAAACCACAGCGTGAGGCAATAATCGAGCTGCTCGTTCAGGAGTCAGCCCATAAAGCGTCCTATAATCATCACTTATAAGACTTCCTGCACCTCGTTCGTTTTGGACACGGAGAAGCATGATCGCGTCAACTTCATTAATAATGCCATCAAGATCATGTGTGATTGAGACAAGATCACTGTGTTTTACAATGTTTATCTGGTTCTTGTTTACAAATGTCGGAGGTCCAACCAAAGAAACACGCGCACCCATCACCACAAGCCCTTGAAGTGCGGAATGGGCCACCCTGCTATGCGCAATGTCCCCCACGATGCAGACCCGTTTCCCCTGTAATTGACCGAGGGACTCTCGAAGGGTGACCAGATCCAACAAGCCCTGCGTGGGGTGCTCATGCCGACCATCCCCAGCATTGATGACGGGAATCCGAACACGCCGAGCCACCATGGCCGGGCCGCCCGAAATATTGGTTCGCATCACGATCGCGCTCACACCCATGGCTTCAACATTCAGGGCGGTGTCGATCAATCCCTCGCCCTTACTGGTGCTTGAGCCAGCCGCGGTAAGCGTAAACACTTGGCCACCCAATCGATGAACCGCTGTCTCAAAGCTGCATCGAGTTCGCGTTGAGTCTTCAAGAAAGATGTTGGCAACAACTTTCCCCGAAAGGACTTCCTTTCTTGATTGCCTTTGCTCGGCAATTGGAACATTGGCCTCGGCTGCATCAAGCAACCGAGTGAGTTCGGATCGGGTCATGCCCTCGATTTGCAGGAAATCCTGCTTCACGGCCGCAACGATAACCACCCACGAGCGGTTGTGCGGCGGCAGGTCTCTGCTGCGTTAGCCTGCCCTCATGGCCCGGCGGCTCTGGATCACGGCAGATACCCACTTTGGCGAACCACAAGCGATCGCCAGGTTTGGTCGGCCTTTCAGCTCGACCGAAGAAATGGATCGAACGCTCTTGGACTCGATCAATCGCTGCGTGGATCGAAAGGATGAACTCCTACATGTGGGAGATTTCTGTGGGCCACATCCCGATGGTGACAAAGCCCGTCGCGTGCATGCCCGCACGATGCGAGACCAGATTCGTTGCAAACGTGTTTCACTGATCCGCGGCAACCACGATGTGGCGCATCGGGCGTTTGATCGTCTGTTTACCACAGTGACCACACTTCAATCGTGGCGCGCACAGCCTGACGACATTCGAGTGAATGCCTGCCACTGGCCGCTTCGTTTATGGCGTGGGCAATTCAAGGGCGCGGTACTGCTGCATGGACACTCCCACGGCGGGCTTGCCATGACTGGGCGGTCCGTCGACGTAGGAATGGACTGCTGGAACTACCAGCCAATTGAATTCGCTCCGCTGCTTGATTGGCTGAAAAAAATTTCATGTGTTCCAACAGAATCGTGGCCGCGATTGCAATGCAATCGAGATCCCTCCCATCTGCCCGATCTGCCGCTCACGGGTTAGCATGAACCGCATGCTGCGATCGCTTGCTTTGACTGCACTTTCCATTGCCATCGCTCTGATGGATGGATGCCAGAGTTCTGGTAGCGGAATCGGATCGGCTCAACTGGTCGACATCACACCCGCCGTTGTCGAAGGAACGTGGGCTCTCACGGATTCCCGCAACGACACCTTTAATGTGATTCTGCGAGAGGATGGCTCCGCCACAAGCACCTGGAGTCGCGGAACCGACGGCGCCATGGGCGAACAGGGTGGCTGGAGTCTTCGCAATGGTGAGGTCACCGTGCGATGGACGGATGGTTGGGTGGACACCATTCGCCTTGGGCGATTTGGTTACGAAAACTTTTCGTACGGTCCGTCCGATCGAGATGCCAATGTTCCCAGCAGCTTTGGGCAAGCTGTAAAAATTCTGGATGATGGCAACAGGTGGGTAGGCGTTTGGAGCACAACAAGCGTGGACAAGGCTTCGCAGGAAGCGGAATTGTTTATCTGTCTGGCCAGCGACGGTGCAGCGGTCAAGAGCATCGATGCCATCAACACTGGATGCTGGCAACTGCAACAGAGTGGTGCGGCGATCTACTGGAGTGATGGCTGGTTCACTTTCCTTACACACCGTGACGATGGTGTTCAGGGCCAGAGCTGGGCACCCGGAACCGATCGCACCAAAGATCCAACAGGAACCCATCTATGGACAGAGGTCACAGAATGAAGCGTTGCCTTGAACCCGCAATCGGTGCGCTGTTGCTGATTCCGATTTTCGGATGCCAGCCGCAGCTTTACCCTGACTCCATGTCGCCCACGCAACTACAGCAGAAACAATACAACCAAGGTGGGCAGTCCTTGAATTACTACGACCTTGACGATGGTGACAACGAGGATCCATGTATTGATCAAGGCACCTATCCCAATGCCACGGAGCCGTGGTGGAATTCACCGGGCTATATCGGCGGCTAGGAACGAGTGCGGGCGCGGCTTGCGCATCTCACGGCTTTGCACTCATTTTCCACAGACTTCCGGTGCCACTGCTTTCGCTATCGAACGCGCAGAGCACCAGTTCCCCATCAAGCAGTTCACCAAAGCTTGTCCAGTGATGCGGCTGCCCCGACTGTCTCCAGACAACTTCACTGGCACCGCACCCGGACTCATTGCACCGCATTCCCCACATGGTTCCATAGGCATAGTCGGCGTACAGGTACACACCTTGCAGGGACGGATGTTTGGAACCTCGATAGACATAACCCCCAGTCACGCTCAATCCCTCTGAGTGTGAGTACTCGGCAACCGGATCGATGTAGGTGGAACCAAATGATCCGGGCTTGCCGCTTCGAAATGCGTGCCGCCCCTCTCGTGGATTCCAGCCGTAGTTCCCGCCTTTTTCGATGATGTTGATTTCTTCAAAACTGGCTTCGCCCACATCACCTGCAAAGAGTCTGCCGGTGGCGCGATCAAAACTCATTCGCCACACATTGCGAAATCCATACGCCCATACTTCCGGGCGCGCCGAGGGCGTTGCCACAAATGGATTGTCCGCTGGAATTCCGTAGGGCTTGCCGCCCTCACGCACATCCACATTGATGCGAAGCACCTTGGCAAGCAACTTGCCAAGATCTTGCCCATTATGATGCGGATCGTTGGCCGCCCCACCATCTCCAAGGCTGAGATACAGCATGCCGTCTGGACCAAAGAGGACCGTGCCACCATTGTGATTGGCGTACGGCTGCCGCCCAGCTAGCAGAACCTCAGCTGACTCCACGCGTGGATTGCCAGAAGCGTGGTCAACAACGAATCGAGTGAGTTCGCTGCGTGGCGGTGTGTTGGCGGTGTAGTACACAAAGAACTCGCCGTTCTCTGCAAACTTGGGGTGAAACACCATGGAGAGCAATCCCTCTTCATTGCCTTGATCGTGCACCTGCTTGCGAATGTCAAGCCAGACCACCGGTGTTGAACTCTCAGGTGTGTTGAAATCCAGTTTCAGAATTCGACCCGCCTGCTCGACCACATACAGGTGGCGAGAATCACCAGGTGCCTGAACGGCCTGCACGGGACGAATCAGCGGCATCTTGGGAAAGAGACGCGTGACCTCTATCGACGGAATGGATTGGGTGGGTGGGGCTACGGATCCACCACTTTGAACCGGTGGTGTTTGGAGCATCATCCACACCAGCCACAGAATCATGCCGGTGTGCCGCCATCCGGTCGCGGCATGTGTTCTTCGATCTTGGTCCTTGGGATGGCAATGAACGCTTTCACCAAGTCTGGATCAAAGTGCGTGCCCGAATCCTTTTCAATCTTTCCCATCGCCACTTCAAATGAAAACGCTTTGCGATACGGGCGATCCGAAGTCATGGCATCAAAGCAGTCGGCAATGCAAATGATGCGACCCATCTGAGAAATGCCTTCGCCAGCCAACTTATTGGGATACCCGGTTCCATTCCATTTTTCGTGATGCTCAAGCACGCCGCGAAGCACCGCATGCATCTGCGGGTGCTCCTTCAGAATTTTGTGACCCGCTTCCGGGTGACGGGCGATCATGGCAAATTCTTCATCCGTCAACGGACCGGTCTTGCGAAGCACGGCGTCGTCCACGCAAATCTTTCCGATGTCGTGCACTCGACCGCACTGGTAAATGAGCGACACCATTTGGTCGTCCATACCGGCGGCTTGACACAACAGTCTTGAAAATTCGGCGACCCGCCGTGAATGGCCGCCGGTGTAGGGATCGCGACCTTCGATCAGATCGACAATCATTTGCAGCGTGCTTCGCCAGAGCACTTCCATTTCTTTGCCGTGCCGCAAGTTGCTCAGGTTTTGTGCCGCAATGCGAGCGAGGGCGTCAGAAACCTTGGCGGCTTCGGTCAGTCGCTCCTTGTCTCGACCATCCCCACGCGTCTGACCATTGTCCAAATAGAGAAATCCGAAATTGGTGCGATCCCACACCAGTGGAATGCAGATGGCGCTGTGCACCTTTCGATTCAGCAGACTCGCGGCAATCGCGCTCTCTGAAGATTGCTCGGCGTCGCTCACAATCACCATGCCATCGCTCGCCTTACGAAGCATGCTGCGGCTCATGCGATGGCCGCCTGTCGCATCCTTCACATCGCCAATGTGTTCGAGCACTTGCACGCCATCACCAACATCGGTGCGGCACACAAACGCAACATTTTCAAAACCTGTTGCCTGCGCTACCGAGTGCACAAGGGTGCGCTGTGTTGATGCTTCGTCTGTGGATTTATGAATCGCCGCACTCGCTTCAAGCAGCAGGGCGAGGTGAGCGTGCCCGAACTCTGCGGCCTTGGCGCTTTTAACGGTTTCAAAATTCATCAGCGTGGCATTGGCTCGACTCGCGTCCATCGAGCCTTCGCCCACCTCGCGATCCACAACTTCCAGTTGCCAAGGCCCAAGCGAAAGCACATCGCCGTGTTGCACGGCGCAGCCGGCAGTTCCTTCAAGTTTCTTCCGATTCACAATCGTTCCAACAGAACTGCCAGCGTCGAAAACCTGCCAGTGTTCTGACTGACCATTGGTTGCGGCAACCCACTCCAGTCGAGCATGTGTTCGGCTCACACTCTTGTTGTCCCATACAAGTGTGCACGTGGCGGCTCGACCAATAGTGACCGGCCCTGGCGGCCTTAGTTGAAACCGATTCTCCTGTCCATCCAGAATTGAGTTCAACCAGAAGTCAGCCATGTCGAAAGATTACCTGCACCCGATCTATGGCTTGGTGTCACTGCTCTGCGATTGCTGACGCGTGGAAGAAACCGATGCGGTCGTCGGCGCAACGATTTGCAGTTCCTGTTTGGCGTTGGCCGTGCTTCCAGCAATCGGTGGAAGGCCCATGAGAGCCAGCGCCACATTGGGGCAGTCCGCGTTTCGGATCGGCGGCGTCGCATCGGCCTTGAATCGCTCCGCGGCCAACGGTTTCGTTCGGCAGTCGGCGTTCATTTCATACAAATCGCACGATGGACTGTCGGCACCAAGCCACACCATAAAAGGAATCGTGAAGTTCAGCGGCGCCAGCGGATCCGTGTGGCTGATGTGCGGTGCACCGCCACCGTGATCCGCGGTAAGCACGATGGACACTCGGCCTTTGAGGCGACTGTCGTGATCCAATTCATGAAACAGTTGCTGCAACGCCATGTCGACTTTCTGAACAGCCTTTCGATACAGCGAACCGTTGCTGAGATCCCATCCCGTCGCGTGACCCTGAAAATCCGGAGACGGAATGTGCCAGAATGTGAGGCTTTGTTGATTGCAGGATGCGGCGCGTCGCAGTGTTGCCATAACAGAATCCAGTTGCGATGCAGGCTCGGTATCGCACACAAACACATCGAGTTTGTTTCGGCCGTTGTCGGGTGCCACCGAATCAGGCTCGGCAGCGTCTGCACCGTAACTCTGCTCAAACAAAACCAGTTTCAACTTACCTGCGACCAACGCAGTTCGTGCGCCGTGATCGTGTGCCACATCAAACACGCTGCTGACATATCCGCCATGGTTGGCGTCCAGCGTTCCACCCTGAAGGCGTGATGGCGGATCCGAATTTTTGATCCACCCATGTCCTGCTGCACCGCTTGCAAGCCGACCAGTCACAAGACTGCAGTGATTGGGAAGTGTGATGGAAGTCTCTGGATCGCAGCGACCCTGCAAGGTGTGCGGACCGCGTGCAAGACGAGCGAGCCCGGGGTACGCCTCTTCCAATTCAGGCATCACGCATTCCGGGCGGAGCCCGTCAACAGAAATGATCACCACATGTTGAAAGGTTGGTAACGGAGCGGGTGCAGCGGCCTGCATCCATTGGCACACGGCAAAGACGACGGCGATCATGGAAGGCAAGAATAGAACAGAGGTCGCGCGATCACGAATCGCTCGGAGTGGGTGTCACACTGTGTCACACTTGAGAGTTCCGCTAGAGACCCGGCCGACCTGGATCGTAATTGAACACATTGTCACCCCAATCAGGAATGCCATCACCCGAAGCGTCCGAATTGGGACCAGTTTGATCACTCCATTGTGGGCTTCCCAATTGTCGATCGCTCCCACGCGAAATAAATAACCACTTACGACCTTTGCACAGTGTGCTGAGGGACTTCTCGTCTGGAGTGCGGACGGTTGCATCATCAAGGTCAATCCCAATTTTCAGAGGATCGGCATCTTTGGTCGGTTGTTTCAATTTCAAAAGAGCGCGAGCACTTTTGATCTCGCCTCGTGTGGCTGGTCGACCCGAGGGCACCACGGCGATTTGTTCTCCCCATGGGTCTCGCAGATTCCACACCGTTTTGACACCGTCTGGCCAAGGCGGCGGGGTTTCCTGAAGAAGAAGGTCAGGCGAGATTCCCTGCATCACTTCCCACGCACCTGGATTGGCCGCCAACAATCCCACAAGTCGCGGCATGATGTATGCCCCTTTCATGACATCGGGTGGCAATTCATCAATGTCAGAGAATTTCATGCGGTCGTTTTTCGTTGCATCGTCATCGCTGTCCATCGCGGTTCGCCGATTGAAGACCAGCGGCTGACCTCGCGTCTCCTCAAAGGCAACGATCGCCTGCTCCAACATCTGGAAACTCGATTCCACCTGACCTCGTTCGCTTCGAGAAAGAATGCCGCCTGCAACCGCCGTAACAAGCGAGGCCAGAATGGCAATGATGCCGATGGTGACCAGCAATTCAACCAGCGTGAATCCGCGGGCGGTGGTGGTGACACCGAATTCGCGTGGCGGTCGATTGAACAAGGGAGAAGGACGTTGCACCATGAATGTGTAGCAAGCAAGGGCACGCGGGTTGCAAGAAAGGGCTTAACTGTTTTTCGATTCCCCGGGGTTCCACGAAGGCATCTCCGCAAAGCTGGCACGATGAAACAAGATTGCGGAGCCGATAAACAGAATGGCAAAGTTGGTGTTCAGAACAATGACCTTGAAGACACCATCATCAAAGGGTGGCTGCCAAATCGTCAGAGCAATGAACGGCACCGCCATCTGTGCGAGTGCCGTTGCGTAGAGCGCGTACGCCATGCCACGCGGTTTGAATCCCGAGGCCGTTCCGCCAACGAGCCCGATCAGAATGACGGTGGAGTACATCAAATTGGCGGGGTTGTCCTCGTCGCCGATCAATCCCACTGCAAGGTTGACCCAGATCAGCAAGAGCCCAGTTCCAACTGCCATGACCACTCCGAGTCGAAATGCGGCGTTGCGGGACCTGCCAGAAACAAAGTCAATGATCAGACCACTGCCCATGATCAGCAGCGTTGCGACGATGAAATCCCCGACACTCCAATCCACTTCGTCCGTGAATTGCATGGCCACCAATGGCACCACCAGAACGATCGCGTTCACGATGAGAGCGACAAGAATTGCTTTGTGATTCTTGAACAAGGCGGGACCCAATGTGGAAAAATTGTAACGGCAGATTCATGAATTTCAATGCGATGCTCAAGAATCCTGAGTCTATTCTGCACGTGTGCGGCCTTCAAGATTCATGCGGCGAATACGGCTCTTTGCTATTTCACTTTGGAACTCAAAGTGGTCTCAAATTGCAACGCGACTTCGACTCACGATCAAACGAACCGTGTTCGTTCGCCTTCGGATGATGGGCCTAGGCATTGGGCACTGGTACACAGCGCCCTCGCCAATTTCGCGAACGACCGCATGCACCGTGGGTCCAGTGCTCGCCAAGGCGATCGGCAAACAATCGCTACCGCTCCTCACTCATCTCGCTGGCACGCCAGTGGAAATCACTTTGGGTATGGAGTGGGTTCCGAAACGCGTCGGCCGAGGAACCCATCTTGAGAAACTGACTTTGTACTACATGGAGTTCCTGACACACCTTGCACCAGAGCACGCTCTGAACTTGATCAAGGACTGGATTCATTGTGTGCCTCCCTACCTGCCCGGATATTGGAAGGACACATGGAACAGTTACGGCTTGTCGATTCGAGTGGTGACTTGGATGGACATTGTTTCAAGAAGCCCAGAAGCTGCCGACCCTGCAACTCGCGCGATCATCGATCAGTCGATCGCGGCGCAACTTCGTTTTCTTGTTTGCAATCTTGAAACGGACATCGGTGGAAACCATTTGATGAAGAACATCCGGGCCCTATTGCGTGGCGGACGGTTTTTCCAAGGTCATGAAGCTGACCAATGGCTGCAACTCGGTTTGCGAGAACTGACTGAACAAATCCGTGAGCAGGTGTTGCCAGATGGATTGCATTTTGAACTGAGTCCTGCCTATCACCTTCAGGTTCTTGAAGATTTGATGGACATGCGCCGAGCAGTCGCGGCGGCTGCGGCGGAACAGGGGCCGTGTTCGGCCGCGGCACAGGACGCGCTGCGAACTCTCGATGATGCCCTGCGGAGGATGGCACTTGCCGCGCGGCGACTGATGCATCCCGATGGACTGCCGAGTCTGTTTGCAGACGGCGGGTTGCACATGGCGTCCACACCGCGAGCCTTGTTGGAAACGCTGGCAGAGTGGCATGTGATCAAGCCCGCAGAAATGGATCGCGTTCTTGGTGTGTGGAAACTTCCTGATGGCGGATATGTGGGGCATGCCACCGAACAAAGTCTGTTGGTGGTCGACTGTGGACCGGTTGGCGCGCGGCATCTTCCTGCACATGGTCACGGTGACGCACTAGCCATTGAGTGGTCGGTTGGTGGCAAGCGTTTCATTGTTGATGCTGGAGTCTTTGAGTATCACCAGGGTGCGCGGCGAGCCTTCTCACGAAGCACGGCTGCGCACAACACGGTGACGGTTGGTGACGCGGATCAGAGCGAGTTCTGGTCTTCATTCAGAGTGGCGCGGCGAGCGAATGTGCGGGTGGATTCGTGGGAACCGCAGGCGGATGGATTTCGACTCGCCGCAACGCATGATGGATACCGGCGGATGCGTGGGTGTCCACGGCATTCGCGATTGATCGATGCGAGTGCAAGCAAACTTGTGGTTCGAGATACGGTTCAGGGTGGTGCGGGGCAAGCGATCAGGGCTCGGCTACTGCTTGCGGCTACTGCACGCGTTGGAAACATTGAACAATTGCCAACGGGTCAGTGGCGAGCGAACATTCAAGTGCCCGGTGATGAAAGAGACGGCAGACAGATCAGCGCCGAACTGGTGAGTTCTGTTGCCATGCACACGGTTTCGCTTGTGGCGTCCACGGATTTCGGCGAGTTGGTTCCGTGCACGCAGATTGTCATGGAGGGCGGTGCAGCGCCGGGACAGATTGAGTGGGCGATTACGGTTGGGTGAGGTTGGGAGGACAGCAGTGAAACTGAGTGACGTGATTTCGGCAAGTGCAGTGGGATCAATTCGGACCGCACAAGGGGTGTTCGCAATTACCTAAGTCCAAACCACGAATCAATTGCAGATAAAGTGGCCTACTTCCAAGGGGTCGTAGCGCGAGTCGATAGGCTTCAAAGATCAAACTCAGTGGCCCGAAGGGGTTTCTTATGAAAGATCTCAACTTCTGCAAAGATGTCACCCTAGCAATCGCCGACGTTTGGCGAAAACCCGACCAACATGGAATTCCGATCGCGGTTCGATTCGCAACACTCGCCGCGGTACTCATGCGGCAGAATCAGGGCAAGCAAGGCGCGGGGCTCACTGGCGGACGGCAGCAGGAGGACTTGTTTCGGGACATGTTGAGTTATGGCGACCCTCGCTTTACTGAGACCGGTACACCAACTGTCCGAGATGCTGACTATTACTTCAAGGGTCAACCGCTATCTCATAAGACGATCGGCTTTCAGGGAAGCGGCGACCTAGCGCTCGCATGGAGCAAAAACGGTCCGGGCGGTCTCGTTCGAAATCAGTTCCTCGCTTCAATGGTTGTCATGAATTTCCGAGATCCTAAAAAGAGCGGAACACTGCGAGGGCATCCGCAGGGCGCTCATGTCTTGCCGCGAGATTGGTTACAGGCAAACATCACTTTTTCATCAAACAACAAGACCGACAGTTTGATTGGTGCGAAAGAAATTGAGCGCGCAATGAGGTTTGCGAGGTCGCAAGGACTTTTCGTTCCACTCGCTTATGTACACACCGCTGGTGGCGCTGCACGAGTGCGCCTTTGGTACAGCGGTGCTGAACCAGCAGCGTCAGCCCTCGATCCGCCAACATCGATTGACTGAAACTTTCTACACCTCCGAAGCAGCCGCTGTGTAGTCAAACAGACCGGGTTCAACACTCTTCCTTGGCTTCGTCCTATGAGCGGCGACGGAGTGTCCATTTGAAAGGCCGGCGGTTCCTCCGATCAGTGCCTGATACGCGAACTTCACGACGCCAACATTCACGGCATTCCCCAATTGCTTATACGCCACCTTGTCAGGCACGCCCGCACGCGCAAAGACTTCACCTGGAATCCCTTGCAGTTTCGCCGCCTCGCAAGGCGTCAGCGTGCGATATTCGCCCGTATTTCCTACGCGCGGTCCGATGATCGATGTCTGGGTAATTGCGACAAGTGCGGGTAAGTAGGTTGCTGGCTTGACGCGGATTCCGCTTGGTCTCATCTGGCCGACTAAATCCTTAAGGGTTCTGCCTTGCGCGGTTGGATGGCGCTTGCGCGCCTGCCATTCGAAGTGCTGACGTGAGATTGGGAAGTCGCGAACAGTTGCTCCATCACGTCCCCACTTCATCTTCAGCCAATCGTCGATAAAACGTTTGTGCGCGTGATAGAAGTCAAAGTTCTTTTGTAGAAAGTTACGCTCCCAAGCTGGAGCGTCCGCTGGGATGCATTGATGTGTCCGGAACGCATCGACCCAGATCGGAAATCCTGGCAGTGTGTCCACTGGAATTCGCTCCACAAAGTGATTCCATGCGTCGAGCCATGCGAGTTCTGCCTCACGAAGGTGATATGTGTGTGGCGATTCCGTGCTTACGCCTGAAATCAAATAGTCGGCAATTCGCCAACGGTCCGGGTCCCAATCCAAGAATGAGCGTCGGTGCAGAATCGGCTTACAAGTCAGAGTCTTTCCATGCGTCTTCCCAACGAACTCACACAGAATGAAAACGCGGTCGCGAACCTGTGGTGCTCCGCCGCATTCAGGTGGAATGAGATGTGGCGAGAGAATGATCGGCTCATCCGAAACCCGATACCCCGCATCCCGAATCGAATCAATGATTGTCCGCCATGTCTGCGTGTGCCGAGGGCCGGCGAGATTGCGGACATTCTCAAGGATCATGTACCGCGGGCGCTTTGCCCTCGCAATTTCCATGATGTCGAAGAAAAGAGTTCCTCGCGTCGTGTCATGAACGCCTCGCTGAGCGCCACTCTTTGAGAAGGGTTGGCAAGGGAACCCAGCGCAAAGGATGTCGTGGTCGGGTACCAGACGATCAATTTCACTGCCAGTTCGCGTCGTCGATTCGTCATCGATATCCGTGCGCGTCAGCGAACGAATGTTGCAAACAAGGCTCGCCGCAGGAAAGTCTGGGAATGCGGTGCGATAGACCTTTTGGCATGCATCGTCGATTTCGCACGCCATGACACATTCCCCGCCAAGCGCAGACAGGGCGTGATGGAATCCGCCGATTCCTGCGAATAAGTCAATGAATGAGAAGGAGGGCATGCAACGGTTCCTGATGGTACTCGTTGGATCCGATGTAATTCAAGACAAATTTAATCTTCTGCGTATTGCACCTGCGTTGTGCATGCCAACATTCAGCGTTTGCCTAGCATGCGCGACATGGTCGTCGCCTCGCCGTCATCGCACGAAACCGGTTTGGTCACCCGCCGCTCGGCCATCGCATGTGGTGCTGCGGCAGTGTTCGGTGCGGCAGTCGCTTCGCGCTCGCAAGCCTCCAGCGGCGCGTGGCAAAATTCCGCTCAGCCCGTGGCACCTCGCAGTGGCGAAACAATCACCGGGCCACTCTCCGGCCGCCCCGTGTTCATTCCAAATGTGAATGGCCCGCCAATGCCAACGATTTCGCCGACCGGTCCGCTGTACAACGGCAAACCCACGCCCCTTTTTGATGTTGCACAGCTCACGGCGGGCCACCCCGATGCATGCAATCACCGGCGTCGTTTCGGACTGCTCACTCCCGCCACCAACACCACGATGGAGAGTGAACTTTGGAACATTCTGGTTCGGAACCGAGACAACGGGCTCGACGGCGTTGGTCTGCACACCAGCCCGGTGCTCACACCCAAGCCGGACATGAGTTCGCCCGAAGCCATCGAGCAATTCAGGCAGCACTTCCTCGGTGGGGTTGCAAATGCGGTGAACAGCGCGCTGCTGGCCAGTCCGCAATATTTCATCATGGGCATGAGCCTTGAGCACATCATCACTGGCATCCAACCGATTCGCGAAACAGCAACACAGATCGAGAAACTCAGCGATCTCTCGTGGGCAACTTGGCACGACGCAGCCAAGGCCGGGCTCGACCGTTACCGCGCGAAACGGATCGGCTTGATTGCTCCCTTTGAACGGACCGGCATCGAGTCTGCGTCGAAGATGTTCCGTGATCTTGGTTTCGATGTCGTTGCAACGTTTGGATTCGCCTGTGGACATACGCAACACATCGCGCACATTCCAAACGAAGCGAAGGAGCGAGCCGTGCTGGAATTGCTGGCCACCAAGGACAATCGGCTCGATGCGATCGTGCAATGCGGCACCAACATGAGCATGGTCTCCATTGCCGAGGCGCTGGAACCCAAGATCGGCATCCCCATCTTGTGTATCAATGCAACGCTTCTGTGGTATGCGCTTCGTGAGAGCGGCATCACCGCGAGAGCCAATCATGCTGGTCGCTTGCTGCGTGAGTTTTAAAATTGATTCCCCGCGACTCGTAGGATTCGATCACTCCATGGCCAAGCACCGCATCTTCACCACACCGTTTGCAAAGGTCTATCCGTATTACGTTGCCAAAGCGGTGCGCAAGGGCCGCACCAAGGCCGAGGTCGATCAGATCATCCGTTGGCTCACCGGCTACACCCAATCAGCCTTCGAAAAGCACCTCACCAAACTCACCGACTTCGAAACCTTTTACACAAAGTGTCCCAAGCCAAATCCGCTGCGATCACTGATCAAGGGCGTGGTCTGCGGCGTCCGAGTGGAAGAAGTGAAGGACCGAACCATGCGGGAGATGCGGCTGCTCGACAAACTGATCGACGAACTGGCCAAAGGCAGGCCCATGGAAAAGATTCTGCGGAAGCCGCCGGCAAAGTGCGTGAAGTAGACGATGCGTCGATCGCCTTCGGAACCAATTGCAAGCGATCCACCACTGATCATTCACTCCGTTCCGTTCACTGAAGCCGCACGCACCTTTGCGTCCATCGGTCTCAACTCCTTCGGCGGACCGACGGGGCAAATTGCTGTGATGCACAGAGTGCTTGTGGAAGAGAAACGCTGGATCAGCGAGGAACGATTTCTGCACGGGCTCAATCTCTGCATGCTGCTGCCCGGACCCGAAGCGATGCAACTGGTCACGTATGTGGGCTGGCTCCTTCATCGCACGCGGGGCGGAGTGGTCGCTGGTCTTCTCTTTGTGCTGCCAGGATTCGTGGCAATCCTCGCGCTCAGCATTCTGTACACCACGCTTGGCAACTTGGGGCCAGTGCAGGGACTTCTTTTCGGCCTCAAAGCAGCGGTGCTTGCAATCGTGGTGCAGGCTGTCATCCGCATCGGCAAGCGCGTTTTGAAAAAGAGCGCGATGTACGCGATCGCAGCGGCGTCCTTCGCTGCGCTCTTCGCGTTCCAGATGCCGTTTCCGGTGGTGATCGCGAGTGCTGCGTTCATCGGACTGATCGGAGGCCGCCAGCGCCAAGACATCTTCGCGGTCATCACGTCCACTGCGTCAACCGATAGCGACACCCGCACTGCCGCGCCGCACACCCAACCAACTCTGCGCCGCACGCTGATCGTGCTTGCCACCTGGATCCCGATCTGGCTTGTGCCTGTGGTTGCGCTTCGCCTCTGGCTGGGAGCGGACAATGTATTTGCCGCACAAGCTGTCTTCTTTAGCAAGGCCGCCGTTGTCACATTTGGTGGTGCCTACGCGGTGCTTGCCTATGTGGCGCAGCAAGCGGTCGAAGTTCACCACTGGCTGGCACCTGGGGAAATGCTCACCGGACTCGGACTCGCCGAATCCACACCCGGACCACTCATCATGGTGCTTGAGTTTGTGGGTTACATGGGCGCGTACCGTCATCCGGGTTCACTCGACCCAACGCTCGCGGGCGTCCTCGCTGCGACTCTGGCAGTGTGGACCACATTCGCCCCCTGCTTCCTTTGGATCTTCCTCGTGGCCCCATATATGGAAGCGATCCGTAGCCGTCCAACATTGACTGCTGCACTCTCGTGCATCACCGCCGCCGTGGTCGGCGTGGTGCTGAACCTGGCGGTGTGGTTTGCGGCCCACACGCTCTTTGGTGCAGTCACCAATCGAGCGTGGATCGGTGGGTCACTGCCAGTGCCGCAATGGTCCACGCTCGATGTTGCGGCAATAGCGATTTCGCTCGCGGCCGCTGTGATGATTTTCGTTTTGCGCCGAGGAATTCTCACCACGCTTGCGGTGTCAGCCGCATTAGGAATCGCGTGGAGGCTTGTGGCATCACCGTAAGTCCATCTCTATCCGCGGCCACCGCCCCGCCGATAGACTTCCACCATGACTCCTGATCCAATTCAACTTGTTCCGGGCAACACATTAATTACGAAGACCCCAGAGGAAGGCCGCCATCTGGCCGTCAAGATGGCGAGGCTGATTGTCAAAGCCACTCAGCCGGATGCAGCCACGCGCGAGCGACTTCGCGGGGTGTATGCGGAAGACGCGGGAATGATCATTGCCATCGGTCACACCGTGGCGTTGGAATTTGCAACGATCGCGGCGGCGAATAAGTACTGGGCATAAACGGGATCGAACCGACCAGATCGGTCTTCGCGACTATGAAAAAAAACAACCTTATGCATTTCTGCCGTGCCGCACGCCCTGCTTGCATTGCGATTCTTTCCCTGCTTGCAAGTGCGATGCCGATTGGTTGCGCGGACACCACCGTGCAAGTCGGCCTGCACACGCGATCGGCGGTGTATGTGCGATCACTGTTGGGGCCTGACATGGATGCCCGAGCGATCCTGACATCCAATCCACCTCGCGTCGGAACGCTGCAGGGTGTATCGCCAGGCGCGCCACTTCGAGGCCTTGGCACCTTCGCTTCCGATTCCGTGCGTGTGGGATTGCACCGCCAGTGCGCCGGCGCGACCGTGCTCACCGGTCCTGCAACGATGGCGCTGGCTGCGCGTGTCGGAAAGTCTCGCGACCTCGCCAAGATGCTGGAGGATGCGAACAACTCAGGCATTCTTGCCGCCGAGGATCTCGCTTCGATCAGCACTGCGACTGGCTTAGAGTATTTCTTCCTCTGCACGATCGCGTCGCACAACACCACCAACGCGGTGCGCTTTAACCCGCTCGGCTTGACCATGGTGCGAAGCGATTGGACCACTATGAATATGGTGCTGCAGCTGTATCACGCACCGAGCGGACGCATCGTGTGGCAGTCGGTGGGCGATGCGACCGGTTACACCGAGTCCGTCGCGTCCAATCCGGTTTCAGTACATGCCGTCACCAGCGATTTGGCCTCGGCCATGATCGGCGATCTGATCCGCGGGCGTTCACGCACCACCCTCACGCGTGTCGGCGACGGGCCGGTACAGGTGGAGGCAGAACCGAACGATCCCGACACTCACGAATGGAAAAATCGGGACGATCCCGACGCATACGCGCCTGCGGATAAGCCGGAAATTGAGCCAGAAGAAGCGGGTCGGTGAGGTGGTGAGCCGGTGAATCGGCGAGTCGGTGAAACTTGAGTCCACTTCGTGCCAACGCAGGTGCAGGCCGTAATCACCGCGGAGCGCCATCATCGTCATCCGCGCTCTCAGTTTAGGAAGCGCACCTTTCCAGTATCAACCTCATAGATCGCACCGGCGATCTTGAGTTCGCCTTTGGCAACCGCCGTACGCAGAATTTCACTGCCATCGGTGAGACGCTTCATCTGCCAACGCACATTGGCTTCCGAAGCGTTGGTCAGACCAGTCACTCCCGCAACGGCCGGTTGAATCGCTCGCGTAAACGCACTCATGCTTCCGGGAAGTGGTTTGCCGTCACACGTCGCGTTCACTGCACCGCACTTGGTGTGACCCAGGACAACGATCGTGTGCACACCGAGCGCGCTCACGCCGTATTCAAATGTTCCGGTTCCGCCATCGTCCACAAAGTTGCCTGCAACGCGCACGACGAAGAGATCACCCACGCCCTGATCAAAAATAAGTTCTGGCGGCGTTCGAGAGTCTGCACATGTCAGCACACCAACAGACGGCGCTTGCCCAAACTCGCCGGTTTCAACCACTCGCTCCGCCTGCCATGTGTGTGCATGCATGCCACCATCAAGAAATCGATCATTGCCGGCGACCAGTTCCGACATGGCAATTTCTGCGGTGATGTGTTCTGTGCGTGGCGAAACACTTGTGCAGCCAGCGAGCACCAGACCACACAACGCAACGAGATTGGCACGACGGAGAAACAGTTGGAAGGTTTGCATCGGGTGAAGATACCGTTTTCGTTGACAGTGCAAGATGATGGGATTACCATCGCGAACCTGCTGAATTGATCGTCATTCCGACTGGATGTCTGACCACATTGAACCCCATGGAACTCGAGCGAGACACTCAACACTGCGACCTTTGTGGTGGCGGACCGCTTTCCACCGTGGATGTGCGGCGCACCCTTCGATATGTGGTTTGCCGCGCCTGTGGGCATTGTGCGCAGGCGCTCAGCTCTGCGGCACAGCGAGAAGCGTTCTCCGAAGCACAGTCTCGTTGTTACAACAGCGGCGAATCGGATGCACAAGTGCACTTTCCAGAAGCGCTCGAAGGAGAAACGCTCAATTGCCGTATCCGGATGCTCCGAAAGTGGTTGGCCCCCGCCGCCCATGTGCTTGAAATTGGGCCGGGATCTGGTCGATTGATGCAGTGGATGTTTGAACAGGGATTCAAGGTGTCCGGAGTTGAGGAATCCCAGAATCTTCGCGACCTTCTTCCTGCCGCATTGCGATCGCTTGTCACGGTTGGCGAATTCGAAAGCGCGCCACTCCCGCTGAACACCATGGACGCTGTCTGTTCATTTCATGTGATCGAACATGTGCCGGACCCAATGGCGCATCTCGCCAGAGCGTTGGCATTGACGAAACCAAACGGGCTTGGATTTATTGCCACTCCCAATGCACGATCTTGGCATCAACGCTTGTTGGGTTCGCATTCCATTCACTTCTCCGCTGCCCATTTGAGAGTGTTCTCCGCAAAGTCGTTGGCAACATTGTGCCACGCTGCTGGATGGGAAGTGGTTGCCGTAACGACACCCGCTCACTCGAATGCTTGGTTCCGAACGGCCGCCAAAGGACTTCGACTCCTGAAGGGCGAAGACCAAGATGCAACCGCAGGCAGGTACGGGTTCCAACCATCGAGACGGATGCGCGTGGCCATTCAGGTTGCACGGTTTTTGTCGTTACCAGTGCGTTGGATCCAGTCGCTATGCGGCGGCGGCAACGAGATTGTGATCGTTTTGCGACATCCGACGAAGTAGCGGCGACGAAGTAGCGGCGGATCGCCCGTCGACACATTTCATCGCCGTAATCACGGAATCTGCCAAAAGTGGCTGCATTGTCATAGGAATGGCATCGTTCGGTGGATTTCATGAAAAAAACAGAAGTCGTTTTGCCCAATTGGGTCGCCGGATTATTCTGATGGGCAATGACCAAACTGAAATTGAAACATCCCATCGCAGTCGGCGCGTTGATCGGTGCCGTCTCCATCGCGGCCATCCTCTCGGGCTTAACGGCTCTCACCAGCCCTTCCCCAAAAACTTGGGACTGGCTTGAAGACACCTATTGGTATGTCAGGCCGCAGGGACTTCCGAACATGGTGTACGACGCGGTCACCGACACCGCACAGCCGAGCATTGGCCAGACCGTGTACCACATTCGGCAATGCCGCTACGGGTATTTCGTCGGCGAGTGCACGGTGCAGATTATGGGCAACGATCAGATCCAGTGCCGTCAGATGATCGGAACGGTGACTCCGGAGGGCCAAGTGCTGCTCACTTTTCTTGCAATGGATGGGGAGAAGGTTCAGCTCAGCATCAATGCGATCGGGGTGATGCGCCGAGAACGCGGCGAGTGGACGATGGAGAACCAGATGGCGAGCCCTGGTCCAGATGACCCGACAACATTTGTCGCGCATTGGGCGTACATGTTTCAGGTGGACGAAAGCGATCCGCACTGGAACTCGTTGCCGTTTGCAAGAGTTTCGGTCCCGGATTTTCTTGGGCGGTGTGAGAGATGAGGCTGCGCGCAATCTTCGAGGATCTCAATTCCGTGCTATGTCCTGCCCCCTACCCGGCGTCATAAAGTCCCGGTGGATGAATGTCATGCGCAAAGGCCGATGGCCCGCGATACCGAGTCCACAACATGCGCGACCATCTCATCCGTCATTTCCGGATAGATCGGAATGGACAGAATGCGACTCTGATTGTGATACGCGTTGGGAAAATCCGCCGGCGTGTGCCCGAGCCGCCCATACGCCGGGTAGTACGGCAGCGCCTTCGAGTAGTTGAGCATCGTCGCGATTCCAGACTCATTTAGATGATGCTGGAGCGCATCGCGGTTTTCGACCCGGATGACATACAGGTGATAAACATGGGTCCGGTTCGCTGCGATCCTTGGCGTCCGCACCGTAGGCAGCTTGGCAAAGTGGTCGTCGTACTGTGCCGCAATCTTCCGCCGCTCCTCAGTCCACTTCATCAGATGGGGCAGCTTCACCGACAGGATCGCCGCCTGTATTCCGTCGAGCCTGCTATTGATGCCCTCAATGGTGTGCTCGCCCTTGCCGCCGTGCCGAGCGAAGAGCTCTGACCACGAGGCCAGCTTGTCGTCGTTGGTCACGAGGCAGCCCGCATCACCCATGGCACCAAGGTTCTTGCCAGGATAGAAACTGAACGTGGCGGCCGTTCCCATGGTCCCGACTTGTCGGCCTTTGTATTCAGCCAGATGCGCCTGAGCGCAGTCCTCGATCACCCACAACCTGCGCTGAGCCGCGATGGCAAGGATCGGATCCATGTCCGCTGGCTGGCCATAGAGGTGGACAGGGATAATGCCCACGGTCCGCGGCGTGATGAGCGACTCGATCCGCGAGGGATCGATCGTGAATGTCTCGCGGTCGGTATCGCAGAAGACAACCCGCCCGCCCGCCTGCGTGATGGTTTCCGAAGTCGAGATCCAACTGTGAGCCGTCGTGATGACCTCGTCACCGGGCTTGAGCCCCAGACCTCGCATCACAATGTAGATCGCATCGGTTCCGTTGGCGCAGCTCACGCAGTGGCGCACGCCGACGGTCTTTGCCCACTGGGCCTCGAAGTCAATGACATGCTTGCTTCGAATGAATGCCGACTGGCGGATCACTTCGGCGATCACACCATCGATTTCGGACTTGATGGTCAGGTACTGGGCGTGTAGATCGACGAAGGGGATGTTCACGATGCCGGTCCTTAGAGTCTGTTTGCCCCACGCAGGTCCGCCAATGTCGAAGAGGTCATTGATGAACAGTACACCATGGCCGATGAAGCAATCGTCGCCGATGGAGACGAGTTCGCACTTGAACGCTTACGATCCGGTGGGACAGCAGTTTGGGTTCAGTCATGGCGTTGTCCAAGTTTGCAGCGAGAGGGTTTGAAGCGCAGCGACACCTCGCGGCCAGTCTCGATCGACTCATAGATCGCCGAAATCAGTTCAATGCTCTTGCGGCCCGCGAGCCCATCCACCAACTGCGACGTGTTGTTCCGGACGCTTTGCACCACATGCTCGTAGTACGCCTGATGCCCGAATCCATACACGCTCGGGGGGTTCACTGAGAACTGGGATAGCACCTCGTCATCGCCAGGCTCCTTCTTCGCAAAATTCCACGTGAGCATCTCGTTCACCGCGAAGCCGCCGATCACCACAGTTCCTCCCTCGCCCAAAATCGAAAGCGATCCTTCGAGATCTTTGGGACGCGCTGCCGTCGTCGCCTCGATCACCCCAAGCGCACCACTCGTGAAGCGCAGAATCACGACAGCAGTGTCTTCCGTCTCGATGTCAACAAGCGCCGTTCGACTCATCGCGAATACTGATTCGACATCGCCCATCATCCACTCAAGCAGGTCGACGTGGTGACTTGCTTGGTTCGTCAGCACGCCTCCGTCGAGACCCCATGTGCCGCGCCACTTGTCCTGGTTGTAGTAGCTCTGATCGCGGCACCAACGCACGCGAACCGTGCCCATTACCAACTTCCCGAACCGACCCGCCTTCAACGCCTCGCGCAACTTCACCACTGGCACATTGAGACGATTCTGCTTTACAACGAACAACTTGATGCCGGCCGCATCGCAGGCTGCGATCATGCGATCTGAGTCGATGAGTGTGAGAGCCATCGGCTTTTCCACCACGATGTGCTTGCCGTGGCGAGTCAAGGCGACCACATGTTCTGCATGCAGACCGCTCTCGGTCAATACAACAGCAACATCGATCCGTTCCCGCTCCATCATTTCGTGCATGTCGGAGTAGGCGGGCACACCAAATTGGCTTCCAATCGCATCAGCCCGGCTCCGCGTGATGTCGCAAACCGCTGCAAGCGAAGCGCCTGTGATCTGATTGTGACCTAGCAACTCCGAATGCCGCTTGGCGATTCGTCCGCAACCAACCAGCGCAAACTTTAATGAGGGGCGATCAGCTTCCGAAAGCGAAGTTGGCGTCATTCGTGGGCTCCCCGGACACCACTCAGCGCAGTGACCATGGCATGGATCCTCCGGGCAGTGAGTCCAACTTGGACTCGCATGAAGTGCTGGTCGCCAACATAGTGCTGCGGTACGGGTGGGATGCCGAAAGCCAAATGCTGAGCTCGCCGCGACGCGCTTGCCGCGATCACTTGCGCGCAGCGGCTCCCAAGACCACCTGACTCGGAGTGCTCCTCGACAGTGACCACAAGGCTCGAATTGGACGCAAACTGCATAACACGTGCACGATCAAAGGGCATGATGAATGGGCTCGACCACACGGCGGCTGAAACACCGGATGCCTCCAGCAGTCCAACCGCCTCGAGCGCAAGGTCCAGCGCACCACAACTCCCGATCAACACGGTGTCGGCCGACTCAGGTCCCGCGACATGCAGCATGTTGCCTTCTCGGATCCGCACACAATCGTCTGAATGCAACTTCCTTTCGCCGTTGCGCCCCAGCCGCAGATATGAAGGTCCCTCGGCGGACCCGGAAAATCGGGTGCATGCTCGTGCCTCAGCAGGGTCGCTTGGCGCCATGACCCGCATTCCCGGCAGCGCACCCATGACTGCAACATCCTCGGTCGCATGGTGGCTGAAGCCAAGAGGTCCGTAAGCGAATCCTCCACCGACCGAGACAACCGTCACCGGCAGACCGTGGTAGCAAATGTCGTTTCGGATCTGTTCAAGACACCGCAGTGTTGGGAAGTTTGCAATCGAGTAAGTAAAGACCCTGCGTCCTTCCAAGGCGAGTCCCGCCGCAAGCCCAGCCATATTCTGCTCTGCAACCCCGGCGTTTAGGTACTGGGCAGGAAATCGCTTTGCAAAATCGGTCAAGACCCCAAATCCAAGGTCCCCCGTCACGAGCATGATGGAGGGATCGCGCTCTGCAAGAGCAGTTAGTTCAGACACAAATGCGTCACGCATGACCCGCTGCCTCGAGTTCGGCGATCGCGGCAGCCAACTCCTCGCCCTGTGGGCTCCGGTAGTGCCAAAGCACGGAATGCTCCATAAATTTCACGCCACGTCCCTTGACTGTATGGGCGATCACCATCACCGGACCGCTTTCCGAAGACGACTGCATCGCAACTTCGATCGCTGCATGGTCGTGTCCATCGCACTCTCGCACCGTCCATCCGAAGGCTCGGAACTTCTCTGCCAGCGGCTCCAGACCAAGCGTGTCCGCCACGGTCGCGAGACTCTGGATTTTGTTGTAGTCCACGATGCCGCACAGCCCTGATAGTCGGTGGTGAGCAGCGAACAAAATTGCCTCCCAGTTCGAGCCTTCGTCCAACTCGCCATCGCTGAGAAGCACGAATGTTCGGCTTGAGGACCCTCTCACCTTCAAGGCGTATGCCATTCCGGCGGCCACCGGCAAGCCATGTCCCAGTGAGCCCGTCGAGAACTCAACGCCGGGAACGCCATGCGCAGCAATATGACCGCAAAGCACCGAGCCATTCTGACAGTGTTCCTCCAATCGCTCGATTGGGAAGAATCCCAGTTCGGCCAATGTCGCGTACACGCCGGCGCCCGCATGCCCCTTGCTCATGATGAAGCGATCGCGGCCATCCCAACGAGGCTCGACCGCACGCACAGTCATGACACGCCCGTAGAGGGTGGCCAGAATGTCTGCGCACGAGAGAACGGATCCAACATGGCTCGTGCGACCCTTGGACGTCATACGCACCGCGTGAAGCCGAATGCGTTGCGCGAGTTGACTGGGCGATAAGTGGCATTCACGCATCAGGTCGCTGCTCACTCAATATGTGCGAAGGAGATATATGGATCCCACTCGAATCGCTCGAGGCGCAGCTTGTTCAGCCCGATCTCCTCAAGGACGGCTATCGTTTCGCCTGGCCATTGTGGGTTGTCCAGTTCGTCGAAAGCAATCACGGCGCCACGCGGCATGCGGGGAACGAACGCGCGCAGCGCAGCCTTTGTTGGTTCGTAGAGATCAGCGTCAAGAAAGAGCAGGCTCACCACAAGATGCGGGTGCTCCTTCACGAATGCTGGCGCAGAGTTGCAGATGTCGCCCTTGATCAAGTGCGCTTTAGGAATGTGACCTAGGAAACGATCTCGATCATGCAGTTCGAGGAGCGCGACCAGCTCGTCGTGCGAGTTGGCGCGCAGGTCGCCGACTTGCGTACCGGTGTGCTGACTCTGGTCAACATCTGAAAGCGTCGGAAAGCCATCAAAGGTGTCAAACCCATAGACCCGTCGCGTCAGATTCTCAGGCTCCAAAATGGCACTCAATTTGACCCATGACATGAACCCGAATCCTCGGAACACGCCGCACTCGACGATGCTCCCCTTGACCGGTAGCACGCGCTTATAGAGCTCATACATCGCAAGGAACCGTTTCAATTGCTGCCGGCGTACATACCGGGGGAAAGTTTCGAGCTTGTGTTCAGTTGAATCCGTGCTTCGCTCAAAGATGCTCGCGATGGCTGGCCCCGTGGCGGCTTCTTGTGCGGTCTTGAACGTCTTCATTGCAGGCGATCCCTTGGCCGAAGACTACACTGATCTTTGCGATCACTTTCTGGGCTCAACCTTGCCTGATCCATTTCTGAAGGGCCAGCACCGAATCCATTGGAACTAGAGTGGCAAGTTCAGCCATGTGCTCGGCGGTCAATTCAAAGCGAAGACAATCTATGTTCTCTCGGATGTGACGTGCGGATGTTGTGCCAGCTAGAGCTGCATCGGCCAGCCCAGACTGCAGCAGCCATCTGATTGCCACCGATGCCGGGGCCTTGCCGATTTGCCTCGCCACGCGCGCGAGGTCCCCAACATGCTGGAGTGCGACTTCAAAGGTTCCGGGCTGGAACAACGGGTAACGCGAGCGGTGGTCATCGGGGCCGAACCCGCGATCCCTGGTGATCGCGCCACTGAGCAAGCCATCTGCAAGAGCGCTTGAGCAAACGACGGCTGCGCCGATCGCCTTGGCGGCGACTGAAGTTTGAAGCAGATCGGCGGGCTCAAGCAAGTTGCCCTTTACTTGCACTGCCGCGAGCCGTGCCCAGTCCAGAGCAAGCAACTCCTGAGGGCGGACATTGCAAATTCCGATTGCCTGCACCTTTCCCTCGGTACGAAACCTTGTCAGAGCATCTACTGATGCCTCGATTGGTGTCGTGCCATCTACCCAGTGCAGGTAGTACAGATCGATGCAGTCGGTCTGAAGCCGACGCAGGCTGGCCTCGAGAGCGGTTCGTAAGTAGGTCGGCGTGCTGTCTCGCCGTGTCCGGCCAGCTGCATCCCATGCGACACCACCCTTAGTGCAAATCACCGAGGAGGATCTGTTGGCCGGCCGTAGCGACATCACTCTTCCAAAAATCTCCTCGCCAAGCCCGAGTCCGTACACATCTGCTGTGTCGAAGAACGTAATGCCGGCATCAATCGCCTCGATGATTGCTTCCGTTGCTGCTTGATCATCGCGGGGGCCCCATCCGTGCCCGCCCGTTGGTGCACCACCCAACCCAAGGCGCGTGGCATCAATCGGAATGCCCGGGACACGGAATGTCGAACCAACTGCGGTGTTCATCTGTACAAAATCCTCAGAAGCGTCCTTGCAATCACCACGATATCTCCACCGAGTGAGTGGTCGCGAACATACGCCTTCTGCAAGGCGAGCTTGCGAGGCTGCACGACTCGTCTGTAGAAGTCGGCCGGTGGTTCATCCCCCCGAGAAGCCATGATTGAGTCCAAGTCCGCGAGTTCCAAAGAACTCGGGTCAGTTATGCCAGGACGTATCGAGAGCACGATCCTATCCTCGCCAGCGTACCGGTCTGCATAGTGAGGAATCTCTGGCCGCGGACCAACCAGACTCATCTCACCCCGAATCACGTTAACCAACTGCGGGACTTCATCAGTCTTCGTGCGGCGCAGCAGGCTTCCGATTTTCGTAATTCGGGGGTCATGGGTACCAAGCGTCTCACGACCGAGTGCCTCTGCACCTGCGACCATCGTTCGAAACTTCAAGACATTGAAGTGGCGTCCATTCAGACCAACGCGGGGCTGCCGGAACAGCACGGGACCCGGCGAACTCAATCGCACCGCGATGGCGATTAAAGCCAGCACTGGCGAAAGGACTACGAGACCGAGTCCTGAACCAACAACATCAAAGCAGCGTTTCGCAAAGTCCCTCAAGAGCCTGCCTCATTGTTGCGGAAACACATACAGCACCGTGTCAGCGATCGTTCGGCTGTGCCGGCGCAGGAAGAACTTGGTATCGGCCCCCAAAATCTCCGACAGGTACAAGGGAATTCTCCAAATGTCGGTAGGGAGGTGATAAACCGAGACTGCAATCCCTGGCCGATGGCTTCGGATCAAACGCTCGGCACCACGCAGTGCGGACTCCTCCGACCCCTCGATGTCAAGCTTGATCAGATTCGGAGCGAAATGGGGGATGGTGTCATCGAGGGTAACGCATTGCACATGCACATCACCCGTCGCACTCACGGAACTGCCAGTATCCCCTTGGGCTGCGAAGCGCAACATGCGTGTCTGGTCAGAGACGCCGCAGGGCCAGGCCATGGCCCCAGCGATTGAGACGATATTCGTGGCAAGGCGATTGAAGTTGGCAGGGTCCGGCTCGAACGAAATGCTGGCCTCGATGGTGTAACCGTGTGACTGAGCCGCTCGCACGCTGTCCCCATCGAAGGCACCGCAATCGATTAGACGAAGGCGCTCGCACCACCGCGGCAAGTCTGAAGGGAAGTAGGGATTCGGCGAGATCGGCGGGAATCCTGTGTCGTCGAGTTCGCGGCAAAACGCGACGAATGCATCGAACACCGCTTGGCTGTGAGCATCGCAGAGCAACGATCTGGCGTGCTTCAACTCGCCCGAGTGATGCTCGAGCGATCCTCCGTCAAGCATGCTGCATCGTCGTCCGGTCTTGCGCAACTCCATGCGCCCGTATGTTCCAAGCGTCTGAACATTTCGCCAACCGAGCTCCCGCAAGCGGCGCTGAATAGCATCCTCGTCGACAGCTGGATTCATGACCGCACACACAACGGTTGCGGTGTCGCGGTCGGAGCGGGATATCCGTGCATCATCTGGGGCGTACACCAGAACGCTGCCGACGGTACGTATTCGCTCAGCCGCATCATCAATGAAGCCGGCGACAGAAATTCCTTCCCGCTGAAAGCCATTGAGGACCCAAGACGCGGCACCACCGGCACCAAAGAGGAATGTGGAGGCTTCCGCACTAGGAGACTGGATCGCCATGTGGAGTCAATGATAGAGGCTTGGCGTCCTTCAACGATTTATCCTGAACCAATCGCTCGACCAGATCCGCATATCGCTTATAGATCTCCCCAGCTTCGCAGTGTGTATCAAAGAAGGCGCGCGCAGCCTTGGCCATGCCGGCTTGTTTGGCAGGCTTGGAAGCCAACAGTTCAATCGATGAGGCAAGGTCGGTTGGAATGTTGAAGTTGAAACCGACGCCCTCCCGTTCGATGAGCTCCCGCAATTCACCATCGAATACCGAACCAATGGGCACGCCTTCAGCAAGATAGGCAAAGACTTTGTTCGGAAGGAAGTTTCGTTCGGACTGTTTGCCTGACGTACAAAGGCCCAAGTGGCTGTGCTGCAACATGAATGCAATGGCCGGCGACTCAAGCCAGCCTGTGAAGGCGATATTTGGCAAGTCCGCTGCACGGCGACGAATGTCATTGCCGAGGTCACCTTCGCCGACAAGGACGAATGCAATATCCGAACGGTGCCGGAGCAGTCGGGCGGCATCGATCATTGCTTCGGGGTTGTGATAGGTGGAGAAAGTACCGATGAAAGTCACCACAAACCGACCGCAGAGTTTCTCGCGGACGAGTTGCTCTACATGGGCGGGCGCGGCAACGGATTGCTCACGGTATGCCCCCAAGTAGAACACTCGGTCGGCCGGCCCTCGGGCTCGGCGCGCTCTAGCGAGCCCCCATTCAATCAGCGGCTCGGTCATCGAGAGGAGAACGTCCGCGCCCTGCAATGCACGATTCCTCGCAGCAAAGTCGCAACAAAGCGCGCCCCTGGCGAGGAGTTGCAGTGGCTTCGGAAGGACATCCACCAGATTGTCGGGCCACTTGTCACGAATATCGACGATCGAGGTTGCCCCGCAACTTTTCGCATGCGCCACTGCCGACGCAGCCAAGTCGTGCGGTGGAAGCGATGTGATCACGATATCGGGCTTCGGCGCGCTCTTCGCCATGTGTTGGAACTTGCGGTTCAGCATCCGGTGGTCGAACCAACGCCAAAGCGTCACATTTCTTCGGTATCCAAGACCCTTCAGCGCATGAATCGTGACGCCTCGAATCGGGGAAAACGTGGTGTCTTTGTCGAAGTACCAGGTCTTTCGCAAGTGGTTGAAACAACTTGCCCACCAGACAACCTCATGTCCCCGAGACGCGAGTTCCTCGGCAAGAATCCGCGTGCGGAGCTTTCGGACGTCGGTACTGGTGGGTAGTTGTTCGCTAGGTTGGACGAGCCAGATGCGCATAGGAGTTGCGGGATGGGCGGATAACCGTAGTCATGTTCGGTAGTTGGCTCCGTGACGGCTACTTGGATCGCTTCAGTACCCGAAACGCTGCATTCGACCAGTCGCAATCATACGAGGTCCCTAGTAGTAGTGGCTTGAATGGGCACGAAGAGGTCACTTCGGTTGAGTCTTGGCCTTTGCGGCCCTTTGCCGAGCCTTGTCGCGTTCAAGCACGTGGTCTCGAATGGATTCGAATGTCTGGCCTGTGCGCGATCCAAAATCTGGCGAAACGCTCAAAATGACAGCGGTCGAACTTCCCTTGTCCTGCAGATAGGCTTCGGCCGTGCCCTCTTCTTTCGTCCAAAGCCGCACTCGCTCGCCGGAGAGGATCGTGCTCAAAAGCCATGCAGTTGCGAGCAGGGGAATCACCGAGCCGCAAGCTTTGATGGGCGCTGACGTGCGAATCGTGTGCGGAAACAGCGAGATCAAGTTCCCAACGGCGGTCGAGGCGGCCAGCACATAGAAGATCTGAGAGTAGATGTGATAGAAGGTATAGGACGTCGTGGTCACCGTCCGGTGAGTTGTTGCGACGTCACAAAGAATCGCCGTGATGAACAGAAGCGCGGGGAGATTCCATTGCGAGGTTTCATTTGGTCTTGGAACGCTCGTGGTTGCGGGGACAGCCGATCGGCTTGGCCACATCCACATTGCGGCCGCCGACAGCGCGGCACAAAGCACGATCAGCACGCCTGTCCAGATGACAAGACTCCCAGAAATCAGTCCCGACGAATTCTGGAATTCGACAAAAGAGGTCACCCGATCCACGACGGCTGACTTGAACCCCCATCCGCCCGCGGACGGCAGTTGTTGCCCGTATCGAGCATAAGCTAGGGTTCCGAAGACGATTCGGTTTGCCGACTGAACAGCTACGGAGACCCCGCCATGCAGGAGAATCGGGATCAGTATTGCCGAAAGCCCTAGCACGGCTCCGCCTCCCATGAGGACTGACTGTGATGCGATGGCTGAGATGCGCCGCATGGGCGATCTAGCGAGGAACACTCCCGTAATGACAGCCCCAAATGAGATCACGGCAACGGCGTTCGAAAAGTTGGAGGGAAGTCCTCCCAGCCCATAGTTGCGAAGGTTGATTGCCTCGGTCCGAATCATGCAGAGGATTCCCAGCAAGCAGAGCACACTTGAGACCAACACAGCGGCCCACTGCCGCTTCGCTTTGGAGGTTCTGGGCAAGTCTCTAAGTGTTGTGATAAACACATACAAGCAGAGCGGCAGCACGGGCACAATCTGAATCTTCGAAAGTACCGCAAGGGCCATGAGCGCCCCAAATACAGCAGGTCGCGCGATCGGCCACGCCTTCGGCCGATTAGCAACGGCCCACCAGCACGCCGCAAGCGCAAAGACAAGGCTCGGGATTTCTGCCCGAACATGGAAGAGTCCCCAAAGAAACCAGTTGTTGCTGGCTATCAGCCCGCTTGCAAGGAAGCCAATAGTCGGCGAGCGGCTCCATCGGACTGTTAGGGCATAGACCAAGACGAGGAGCGCCAAGCCGTACACCCCTGCCTGGGCCCAGTGGAACTGGACCGCTCTGTTAAGGATCGCTTCCGTCGAAGTCACCGAGAGCGGAGGTGGACCAGGGTCTGCACTCAATGCAGTCGCGTATAGATAGGGCGTCGCAAGCGTTGCCCCGGGCCAGACGACGTTTTGGATCGGTGCTCCAAGCCGCATGGATACCGACTGTGCTGCAAACGCCTGACATGCGTCGTTTCCCGCAGACCACCACCAGCTTCTCCCCTTGCCTCCGGCGTAAAACGCCGACCACGCTGTGAGCCAAAGGAGCAGAATCAAGCTCAGGGAAAGTGTATGCGGCAAATACCGCCGCCATTTCGAAAGTGATTCAGTCATCGGCATGCCTCCAGCAGCAAGTTTATCGATGCGACCTTAACCAAAGGCACAGTAAGAGCGCGCTGATCCATCGCCTTAGTCTTGGCGGGGGTGTAACACGAGCCGGGCAACTCATGACGTTGGGGCCCCTGAAAAGTCCTTGTAAGTCTGTTCAATGTAAAGTGCCTCTCAGCAGCGCAAGCCG
Source organism: Singulisphaera sp. GP187 (assembly GCA_945871915.1). Lineage (GTDB taxonomy): Bacteria > Planctomycetota > Phycisphaerae > Phycisphaerales > SM1A02 > SYAC01. The sequence continues at coordinate 20,296 of CAMBXO010000013.1, read as the reverse complement.
AGTCGAGGTTTTCGCGCCGTCTTGGGCTTAGATTGCGATCGCTCAACCGCAGATTTCGGGCAGGCTGCCGCCCATTATACGACACAATCGGTTGGGCTCCCGATTCGGTCAGATCAAGAATGGCGAGTTGATTGTGGCCCATGCCTACCCATCTACCGTGCGCGCACTCGTGGATCACTTGCCAAATCTCATCCGGACCTCGGTGGCTTTGAATTGCCAGCAATTGCTCCAGACTTTCCGCAACGCGCTCTAGCGAACGGTCGCCAACGACTGAAATCCCGCACACTCAGGCACCTGCCTTTCGAAGGGTGTCCTCGTAGATTGTGATAATTTTCTTGCCGATTGCTGGTAACTGCATGTGCCTTACATGATCACGAAGACTCTCCAATTCGCCGGAGTTGCGCACCTCTATAAAGGTGGCTAGTGCATCGGCGATGGCTTGTGCATCAGCCGCTACAACCTGACAGCGAGAGTCCACTTCGGCGATTTCCCGGAGGTCGCTCGTATCCGTAGCAATGAATGGTATGCCGCTGGCGAGTGCTTCCTTGATGCAGTTGGGCCAGCCTTCATTTTCGGAGGTCGAGAGGATCACATCGCAAGAGCGTGTCAGCATTGGAATGCGCTCATTCGGAATACTCGATGCAAGGATCAATTCAATCGAGAGTCCCCTCCTAGAGCGCGCAACTGCAATAGCATCTCGGGCAAGTCGATAGCGTTTCACCGGATTCCACAGATTGAGTGTGTTGAACAGCACCCAACAACTCGCAGGATTGACTCCCGTGGCAAGGGCCGATCGGGCACTCCGCTCCTTCGAAGTTGCAGGACGAAACTTGGCAAAGTCCACAGGCGTCGGCAGGTAGTGAATCGGAAGCTCAGGATGCAGGGACTGCAACTCACAGACGATCCGATTCGACACCGCAAGCACACCATCTGCTCTCTGCATTGCCATCTGGCTGAATATCCTGGCTAGACGAGTGTGCAGCCAGTGCCAGTGCCAGGATTCGGTAAGCAGATTCCAGTCACTCCCCCGAATCGTCAAAAGGCGCGGAATTTTCGTGGCGAGCATCGTCGCAAGAGCGCAAGCAGAGCCGTACTGTGCATGAACGAGATCGAACTTGTTCGCCATCGCCGATATCTGGCGGCTCGCTCTTCGAATCGCCCAGGGCGACCGAAGGCTTCCCGTGCGCAAGATTTCGACCTCCACACCAGCGGCACGGAGCCAATCCGCAAGAGGACCAAGGAACACAAGTGGGGCAAAGGGCATCTGCCTCTCGCTGGTTGTCCAAAGCACACGCATGTTTAGGGCGTCATTTTATTTGGTTTTGCGGCATCGTGCCTCGACACCATTGCCGCCCGGCTCTACGACGATGGCCTCGGCGCCAAGGCGGACAAGCGTCTCCAGAATCTGGCTGGGAGTCCGCAAGTGCTTGTACCAGTCCGTCAGACTGTCGTGAGTATCAAGCAAAGCCCATTCGCGCTGATGGCGTTCGGCAAGTTCAGGATGAGCGTGGTAATACGTTAGCAATGGGGACAGCCTGGAAAGGGCCATCTGAGCCAGCGGGACAGTCCGAACGGCCCGATGGAGTGGCAGGAACAGCGATGTGAGAAGCTCGCAAACTTGCATACGTGCGGCTGGGGAAAGTCGCTTGAGCACCGGCCGCAACAGCAACGCGGTGACCTTGGTCCAATACGCAAAACTTGGTGCGTAATGATCGATCACTAGCCAGCCACCAGGGCGAACAAGCGAAAACAGGCTTGCGATGGTGGATTCCGGATTCGGCGTGTGTTGGATGGCACCAAGGCAGATTACGGCATCGAAGGCATCTGCCTCGAAGGGCGGCTTACAGATATCACACTGAATGATCCGATACCGGCCATCTTGTGGACAGTTCCGCTGACTTGCCTCGACCGCTGAGCTCAGGTCAACCGAAGTGAGGCGAACTGCGGGCATCTGCAACAGGACTTCCGTGAAGCGTCCGGCGCCGCAGCCTGCCTCACACACATCAAGCGTTTTATTGGGGTTCGCAAGTTCGCCAAGCAACTCGGCACCTAAGCACCGCGTGAGACGATCCCGAGTGATTGGCAGACCTACGTATGAATCCAGTTGCGTACGCTGCCATCTGTTCCATTGCTCCCCGAACGCAGCCGCATAACCTCCTGAAGTGGGCACCAATCGCGGGATACCATCGATCACTGGGTAAGTATGGTTCCCAGCAGACAGTCCCCTAGGCACGGAAGTCAATGGCCGCCCGCCCACCGGATCGACCAAGATAGGGAATTCTGCGGCAGTGTTCATAAGTCGAAACGAACCTCGAACCTATTGGCCCACATGGCCAAGTTGTAGATCTTCCAGAGGCGCGAGGATAGATCGGCTCGGCCGGTGGCGTCGCGCGCCAACCACGCTTGAACCGTATCGCGGTTGATGACCCCGGGACAAGCACGGCTGAATGTTTCGAGATGATCCTCAAAGTGACTTCGCAGCGGACCTCGCAACCACCGGCCAAACGGCACATTGAATCCCTTCTTCGGTCCATCGAGAATCTCGTCTGGCACGCTGCCGCGGAGAGCAGCCTTGAGCAGGAACTTTGCGCGACCGCCGGGCATCGTCAGGTGACCAGGGAGCCGAACCATGAAGTCAACCAGTTCATGATCCAAGAATGGAACGCGCACCTCGAGTCCGTGTGCCATCGTTGCGCGATCTACCTTTTCAAAGAAGATATCCGGAAGTTCTATCAATAGATCGACCATCGACATCCTTCGACATATGTCAAGCGCAGCGAAACGCTGGGCGGTCGATCTGTAGTGCACGAACGGATCCGTAGCCTCGATCACGCGGCGTACATCCTTGCCAAAGACATCAAGCAGGCCCGGGCCCTGTCCCTCCGTCGTAAGAAGCAGGCAGATCGTCTCGCTCAAATCGGCTTGATCAAACGCGTGGGCATATCGCCGTACTCGCTGCATGAACCGCGAATCGGGTGCTAGAGCGAGGAAGGGGCGTGCAAGCGCACTAAGCGGTCGCAGCAACCGATGCCACCGCAGGGTGCGATACCGACGGTACCCGCCGAATAGCTCGTCGCCGCCATCCCCCTGCAGCACAACCTTGACCTTCGATCGAACTTCCTTCGCCATGAACCAGAGTGGAATGTTGGCCGCGTCAAAGAACGGTACCCCATGATGGTCGATCAATTGCTCGACGGTGTCTGCCAATCCCTCTCCACAAATCAAAAAATCGTGGTGCGTTGTACCGAGCCTTTGGGCAAGCCAGCGGGCCCGCGGGCGTTCATCCGGGTACGAGGGATCGTCGAAGCCGGCGCAGAATGTTTGCAACCTTGATCCCCGAGACTTCGCAGCGAAGGTGGCGATCGCGCTAGAGTCAACGCCTCCGGAAAGGAATACGCCCACCGGAACATCGCTGACGAGTTGGCGGTCGACGGCTGCCTCTAGGCGATCGTGTACAGCGGTTGCAAGCGATCGGCCGCGCTCGGTTGGCGATGGCAGTACGCACTGCTGTTCCAGCGACCAGTAGGGACGCACTTCAGCAGTCCACGCATCAAGTCGGAGCCGCAAGAAATGGCCTGGCGGCAGTTGGACGACACCATTGAACAGGGTCTTGCCACCGAGGGAATTGCCGTAGTAGATCCATTCGTGGAGTAGCTGCACATTGCACGATGGAGTCGAGCCGAGCAGTGCAAGCAGTGGTCGGACTTCTGAGGCGAAGCAAAGCCCTGTCTCGGACAGCGCGTAGTACAGAGGCTTGATCCCCAATCGATCGCGCACCAGCCACAGTTCATGTGCTTGTCGGTCATGGACCGCAAAGGCGAACATGCCATTGAGCTTTGGAAGGCACTCGGCACGCTGTAGGGCAAACGCCTCCAGCACGACTTCGGTATCCGATCCGGATCGCAGGCGATGCAGATCAAGATCGTGGATGAGCTGCCGATAGTTGTAGCACTCTCCGTTGTAGGAGATGGCATAGTGTTGGTCGGCCGACTCCATCGGCTGCAGACCAGCATTGGACAAGTCAAGAATGCTCAGGCGACTGTGCCCAAGGATCACGCCGTCATGATCGCAATGGCCGTGCGCATCCGGTCCTCGATGCTTCAGCAGATTGAAGGCGTTGCGGGCGCGTTCGAATACCGAGTCAGCCGCAGTCTGGTCCCGAAGAGCGATGCCACCGATGCCGCACATTCAGGAGCCCTCACCGGCTGAGCCTTGCCAACTCGGCAAGAGGAGGCGGAGGTATGCCTTGGCAGTCGCATCGGGGTCGAAATTAGTTGCTCGCTTGCGACCATCTTCTGGCAGAGGGTTGTCGAGGGCTTGACAAATCGCATGTGCCAAGGCTTGATCGTCGCCCACAGGCGTCAGGCGGCCCCAGCGTCCGCCCTCGAGAATCTCAGACGTACCGCCCAATCCATTTGTTGCCACCACTTGCAAACCACAAGCAAGTGCTTGCAGGATTACATTTGGACAACCCTCGGAAGGTGACGAATTTACAAGTACCCTAGCTCGAGCCATCCATCGAAAGGCGTTCCGATCGAATCCTGCGAGGAAGACAGAGTCCTGAATCCCCAGTTCACGTACCAGTCGCTCCAAGTTCGGTCGCTCCGCCCCTTCGCCCACGACCACCAGATTGCAATTGCGTGACCGGCGCAAATGTGCAAAAGCACGCAGCGTTGTAGGTACATCCTTCCGTATGGTGAGACTGCCCGCGATGAGCACTATCGGCGGGGCACCGGCGGAGACCCATGGATGATCAAGCGGCTCCGAGGCCAACTTTGTGATGGCAGAGACATCGACAGAGTTGTGGATGACTGCCAATCGGTCTTGGTTGACATCGAGGTTGTCGCGAAGATCGGCCGTTGCGCCACCTGAGTTGCCGATCACAAGCCGAGCGCGCCGATAGACAAGCCCGAGCAGGCGAATCCATAGCCAGGCAGTGAGCGGATGGATTTGTCGCCACGATGCGGTGAGAACGCTGCGTTGGGTGAGGACTGCCGTCTGGGCCACCCCGGCGAGCCAGCATGCAATCCAGTTCGCCACATTCGCGGTATCCAGCCCCGACATGACTACGTCGGGACGCTGGCTGCGGATGTATCGGCTCATTCGCAGGATCGAGTAAAGCGTGCGACCCCCTTTAAGGTCGATGACCCTTACTCCCGTTTTCACCTCGGCGAGAAAACTGCCCTTGGTCTGCACCAGCACCAAATCGACGCGGATCCCGAGGCTTGCAAATCCGTTGGCCAACTCGACGAAGGCGCGCTCGGCACCACCCCCATCAAGGCTCGGAAGAAACATGGCTAGATGCCAATCGCGCGATCCATACGGAGCTCTGGATTTTGGACTGGTTCGGTAACCTCCCAACGACTGTCCTCGTTTGTTTCGATAGGCGAATGTTCACTAGCGCAATGCGAGCAAGCTCTGCGCAATATAGATAACTAAGGGGTCTTGCTGTGACTTCTGACGCGCTCATTGTCCTAATTCCTCTTCAGACAGTTCTTTGGCTGTCGTGGTCGCGGAGTTGGAATCTCAAGAGCTGCCTGATGTGGGGACTGGTCATGCAGTTCTTTGTTCCGTACTCCATTGTTGCGGCGATGGTGCGCTGGTGGGAAGTGCCGATCGTTCGTCGCGGTCAAGTGGAGTTCGTATTGAGTGAGGGAGATTGGCAGTGGTGTCTTCTTGCTGCGAACATCTCACTCGCGGCAATAGGAGCCGGCTATCTGGCGACCAAGACCCTGTCCCACCCTCGCCGTCAGGCACATCGACCGCTTCAATCATGGCGGGTTTCCAATAGGACAGTGCTCCGAGTCTTCGCGGTTGTGGTCGGGAGTTTCTTTGTGTGGGTGCTCGGCATCAGCCTTACCCATGGATTGCAAGAGCACTTTGCGAACCCTCTCGCTCGCCGCGGTGGCGCTGATCCTGGTCAGGCGGCGGGGTTCCTGATCTCGTTGGGGGGGCTTGCGACAATATCGGCATGCCTTGGCCTCGTAGGCACCGCCGCGATGACTTGGGGTCGAGCAGTCTTTGCTCGAGCAGCGTTACTCGGTGTAATCGGCATTGGTCTTGCAAGTCTGGTGTTGTTCAGTTCTGGTGGACGCGGAGCCGTGATCCAGTTCTTTTGTATCGGGCTCATTGCGGCGTATACCGTTCGGGGGAAGTCAGTCTCTTTGGCTGTCTGGGCGGTCATTGGGTCATTCGCGATTTTCTTCGCGGTGTTTGGCCACACCGTCTTCAATTACAACGCATGGAGCGCTGGCATTGGCTCGTCTCTGTTGAATGCCGTCACAGGTTCAATTGATCAACCTGAAGTTTCGCTGCAGAAACTCGTGACCTTCGGGCAGAGCCTGATACACCCCGTATTCATTCGGGATGCCATGGCGTCGGGTCTTGCGCCTCACTATTTCCGCGATGTTCCGGCACTGCCGTTCTATTTGCTGCCAAAAGTTGTGCATGGCGTCCAGTACCACACTCTTCAGGAGGAGATGATGGCTCTGTATCCGGACCCCAATGCAAACAATAACCTTAAGATCGTGACGTACTTGTTCTGGGGCGGCGGGTGGGTTGGAGTACTTGTTGGTGGAGCGTCGGCGGGTTGCGTGATGGCGCTCGTAGACCGATGGATTGCACGCTCGAGCCTTCACCCATCTCTGGCTGGGTCGAGCATCATTCTTGCCTTCAGTTTCGGCGTCGGGCTATTCAATGGCGGACCGGCAGATATTCGGCATTCGCTACCTAACTTTATCATTCTTGTCGTATTGAGATCGATTGTTCGGGGCGCGATTCGGTCACCTGATTCTCCGCGCGCAACTCATGGCATGGCAGTTGCCTCCCTTCAACCCGACCATGGTTTTGTTCACCAACGAGTCGGAGCGGATAAAAAACTATGAAGGATCATTTGGCGGTGGAGCCGGACTCACCTCTTCCTACGCCGCTTGTATGGGAGCGAGATGCAGGGTTGCCCTAGACCAACCTACACAATCGTTGCGGCATGTCGTCCCTTCAGTGGCCGGTTGCGGGTACAGACACTTGCCAGCACAGGCGGCCATCGAGAACAAGGCACTGCTGTTGTGTAGGTGTCCCAGATTCAATGAACACACAAGGACCGCGATCCAAGTCAAACGATACGGCATCAATACTCAATTGTCGGATTACCTCGGCAAGGTCATCTATACATTCAGCTTCCGCCCATTTCACGAGGTGCTCGTGCGAGGCGATCGCCTCATTCCAACCAGTCCATCGAGCCGTGGTTGCGGAGTCCGGCTCAATCCGCACAATCAACGGTGGCGTCTGAGAAGCGCCGACGATCCACAAGGACAGCACTCCGAGCGGTGCGACGACCAAGGCGGCCGCCACGATCAATCCACCTACCGCGCCAGAAGTCCCAGCGAAGTCAAGACGCGGATCCCCCTGCCAGGGAGCGCGATCTTCCAAACCACTCTGAACATGCAGATTTTTTTGCATGCCACCTGTACGCGACCAGCGACGGCCGACAACGACTGGCAAACCAACAGCCGCGAGAGCCAGCCCGGGGTAGTGGGTCGCTGCTGACCGGAAGCCGCCATCCGTGAACACGACCGGTGCGAATGAGAAGAGTGCGACGAGGGTCACGCCTACGAACACTGCGGGAATGGAGCGAATACCAAATGAGATCACCGATACAACACTTCCGATGAACAGCAGTGACGACAGCCAGATCGTGGGACTCCCGCCGACATACTGAAAAAAGTCCCCCATAGAGATGTCTCCTCGACCAGCCAGATGGCGTGGCATGCCGAATGCCATGCCAAACTCCTGCTGTGTGGTGAAAGCCGCACGGGCGGTGCTTCTCATGAGCGTCTGCATCATCGGCTTTGGATTGGCGCGCATCGTGGAAATGGCTTCGGCCCACATCTCTGCGTTGCGGTCCGATTCAGACAACTGTGCGCTGGCCTTCGCGAAGTGCTGTCCCGCTTCTTGCCAGTTCGTGCCGCGCGCGAGACCCAGTACGACATACCCTGTATGCGAGTTGCTCGCTCCACCGGGTGCACCAAACATCCATAGAGGGATCAGTTGAACGAGCAATGAGATCGCGCCGGCGAGGACGCAAGCGCAACATACACGCCACCAACGCCTCGGTGAGTCGTGAAACATCCATATTGTGCCCACGCCTGCTACGAGTACCACCCAGAGCGGGTTGTAGGGGCGCAGTGCATAGGCCAGACTCAAACCCAGAATGCTCACCACGAGGAGCATCACGCTCTTTCGGTCAAGTGCCATGAAAAAGATGGATGTTCCGGCAGCCGACACGGTGATTCCGTTCAACTCGGATAGGCAACTGCTCGCGTAGGGATATGTAAAGTACACGAGGACAAAAGCAGACAGGCTCGCCGCGGCCCACCCGACGAATCGCGCAACCGCAGCGGCGAACGCTGCGATCGCCAAGCTCGCAAACACCACCCGAACAACGTGCATACCGAGCATCGTGCCCCCGGCAGCGCGGTGTTCCGCAATGTTGAGCACAGCATTCCATGGCCGCCGCGTGTTCCACTCGTCGAAGTGGGCGGCTGGCCAACTCAGGACTTGACGGTAATACCCGCCCGCGTCCGAGTAGGGCATGAACCCGGCGATTCGGTCACCAGTCGAGTCCTGCGAGAGTGGAACCGCGGTGATGGATGTCGAAAGAACCACGGCAATCATCAACGCCAAGATCAGCGGAACTGCTGGTTTGATGCGGCTGAGATTGGAATCAAACCGCTGCCATGAAGGAAGCCAGACCGCGAGTGCAAGAATGGCCAATCCAATGTTCGTGCAGGCGAGAGTGGTGGTGATGTGCTTCGGGACCACGAACTGTCCGACACTCGCACCGACGAACACGCCGAGTGCGGTCAGCGCGACCATCACAAGCAGACGCTTCAAGACTCCAGCGTCAAACGCGAGTCTCTTCAAAGTGCCTCTCTCATCCGAATCAATCGAGCCGGATTACCGACATAAATCCCATACGGGGTGGTCGATTTCGTCACAATTGATCCAGCCCCGATCACGCATCCGTGAGCGACCCTAATCCCACCGAGTATCACAACATTGGCTCCTATCCAAACGTCACTTTCGATGACCGTCGGCGCCTTCTCATGCCCAGCGTCGGATATTGGGTGTGAATCAATCCTATGAGTCGAGCTTACGATCGTGCAGTTCGGCCCAATCAACGATCGATCTCCAATCGAAAGGACTCCTCGCGCATCAAGGACGCAGCCACTATTGATGCACACGTCACTGCCGATCGACAACCCGTAGCCATGTTGGATAGACACGCGCGACCATATGAAGAACCTTCCTTTAGTCTTGCCAATAAAAGATAGATAGCAGTACCTGCGAAGCAGCATTCCGATTGGACCGTCAACACCACCGAGGATCGTTTGGGCGAACCACTCAGCCATCAGCCTTGGCGCAAACCGTAGGTATTCACGCATAAATCGCTTGATCATTTCTGGTCACCGATTGTGATGTTGGAAGGCCATTCGTATGGGATGTGGGCGGTCGCTAGGCGATCACTCATTCGTACCACCTAGACGAAGCGCAACTTGAGCAAAGCGATCTTGAGCATCCGGAACAGCAGCAGCCCATGCCGGAACCTTGAGATGTTCGTCTCGCCGTACACCCGCTCCCTATACCGCACCGGGACATCCGTGATCTTGGCATGAAGCCTTGCCGCCCCAAACAACAAGTCGAAGTCGCCGAAGGGGTCAAAGTCCCCGAAGTAGGCGCGGTTGGCGGCAATCCGCTCGTAGAAATCCCGCCGCAGCACTTTAGTGCCGCAAAGCGTATCACGCACGGATTGCCCGAGTACAAAGGTGAATGCCTTGGCGAAGAAATGGTTCGCGATCAGGTTTAGAAACTGCATCGCCTGTCCATCCATGCCGTAGACAAGCCGAGTCCCGTTGGCAAAGTCCGCATGACCCGATGCTACAATCTCGTAGAACCGTGGAAGCATCTCCGCCGGCACGGTCAAGTCGGCATCTAAAATCATCAGGATGTCGCCGCGCGCCTCGGCGAACCCTGCTCGCACCGCGTCGCCCTTGCCCTTGCCCGGCTGTCGAATCAGGCGGACCAGCGGGTCGTTGCGTTCTCGCACGGCTTGCTCTAGCACAGCCAGCGTGTCATCAGTCGAGTTGCCCTCCACAAAGATCACCTCGGTCCAGAGACCCATGGATGGAATCTCTCGCATGAGTCTGGCCACATTCCCAGACTCATTGCGCGCCGGCACAATCACCGAAACGCTTTGCTGCTGCGTGCGCGGCTCTGGCACGCGCCGCGCCACGACCGTGTGATGCAGGCACAGGGCGCGGAACCCGGGTAGGCGAGCAACGAAGCGGTTTAAGAAAGATGACAGCAGCGGCACTTGTAGCGGCAGCAGCACCTCGGGCGACGTCGTAATCGTCTGGAAGCCGCGTCGCTCGAGGGCCGCGCGAAGGTCATCCGGCGAGAACCAGGTGCTTCCGAAGCGGGGTCGCGCCAACCTCATCGCGCGCGCAAGTTTGAGGAGCGGTCGCCACAACTGGCTGTAGTTGGTGATCACAATCCGCGTCGACGAATCCGCAGCCTGTGCCACGCAGGCGAGCAATTCGTCCACATCGAAGCAATCCACCAGGATGTCCGAGACGACGATGAAGTCGAAGTGCGAGCCGGCGTCAAAGGCATCGACCGGCTGCTCGAGGATGCGTAGGTCAGGGTGCTTGCGTCTGGCCTCTGCCGCCAGAACTGGTGAGGGCTCGATGCCTACGGCCTCTCGTGGCTTCAGCATCGTGAGTACGTCACCAGTGCCGCATCCCACATGCAGCACGGACGAACCTGACGGGACGATGCGTGCGAGCAACTGCCAGAGGATCCGTTTGTATCGCCACGAACTGTCCACTCGCTCCGATCGCGACTGCGCCACGACGGCATGCCAATGACCACGGCGGGTTTCGAAGTCGGTGGTGGATTGATGCAACGTTTTCATGAAGTCGCCCGGCGCTCGACCACGATACGAGCAAACAGCCCAAAGCAACGGAATGGCCGTTCAAGCCATTCAACGATTTGGAATAGGCGGGCTGGCAGCGGCCAGGATCTCCCGATTCCGCCGCTCACTAAGTACGAGAATGGCATGAGGGGGTCAATACTGACGACGCGCAAGTAAGGGAAGCGGCGCTCAAAGTCGGTCCTGTCACGATGAAACACGATCCATGGGAGGGCACCATTGGCGGCCGTCAGCGGACCGCCCGCAGGAATGCTCCAGTCTCGCGACTGGTCAAATGGCTCATGGTGAAGAAAGCGGTAGACGAGCTTCGACAGCAGCGTGGGCCAAGGCTCGATGAACACGAGCCGCCCGTTTGGGGCAAGTGTTCGCTGCGCCTCGGCGAAGAAGCGATCGATGTCTGGCACGTGGTGCAACACATTGGTGCCAACGATGGCGCGAAGTGCCCTGTCCTTAAACGGAAGCGACCTCGCGTCCACGAGCAACTCGACGCCTGGAATCGACATCACATCTGAGGTTCGAAGGTCTGGAATCAGATCATCGAGGAATCCACCACCCGACCCCAGTTCGAGCACCTCGCCAGATATCCGCGGCAACTGCTCGACCAGCAGGTCATACCAGTGCTCGTACAACTTTCGAAGGTAGCCACCATTGCGCAGCAGGGTGCGCCGCGTGGCTGTTGTCTCCGGATCATCAAGAGCGTCAGCCGCCGCGGCCATATGAAAAGTGTAACGCTTCAGATGCCCCGTCGATCGATGAGGGTGCAAGTCGTGTTGCAAGCCTAGCGCGCCTAAACACGGATCCTCCGAGCGATCGGCGGCCACTCCAGCAGTCCGCCTTCGATTCCGCAGATCAACTTGCAGAAGTACACCATCGATGCGAGTAGCACTGCTTGCTCGGTTGTTGCGCCCGCTGCAGCGGATAAAAATCCGGCGGTCACCTCGCTAGGGCCGGCTCCCGCCAACGACAGCGGTATGACCTGGGCCAAAGCACCACCCGTCACGCCAAAGGCAATGCCAGCCGGATCCAGACCTAGACCGATCCACTGGAAACTGCTCCATATGGTCAAGATCGTGAACCCCTGTGTGAAAATGGAAAGAACCAATCCGATGCATGCGTTGGCGGCAAATCGCCGACTGCAGAGCATCGAGAGTTGGTGCCTGTGCCTTCGGGCCAGCACCACAGTGACTGCGAGGGCCGAGACGGTCAGCAGGACTGCGGCTGCTATCAGCAGTCCTGATTGGGTTCCGCCCGTCGGCCATGGGATCTCAACTCGGACCGATTCAACGAACCGCAAAGTGGCTAGACCAATTATGAGACAGGCCACGGCAGCCGTGGCACGGTCGAAGAGAACTGCTGTGAGAATGACCGTGCGGGAGACCTCTGGCAGTCTGGTCTGGATCTTCATCCAGCGGACAGCGTCCGTACCGATCGAGAGCGGAATGAAGAAGTAAAACAGACTCTGCAACGCGATAAGCATGGAGGTTTTTAACGGCAATTGCACCCCGAGCGCCCGCAGGCTGAAGCGCAGGCGCGCAGCGAAACACAGAAGCGATGCCTCGAGTGCCAGGAGAGCCAAGAACAACAACCAATGACTTCCCTTGGGCTTGAGAGCTTCACTCCTGTCGAATGCGATCCATGACAGGACACCAATGATGCAGGGGACCGCCACGATCTGCACCCCAACAGCAATGCGAATGAAGCGAGGGCGCTGCTGTGCTGCGGTTGTGGCTGCAACGTGTGTCACGCCTTCACCATACCTGATCACGCAGGAGCCGCAGGATCACCGTGCAACAAAGCCCAAGACCAAGCAAAAACCTGATGCACCGCGCGCTACCGCGATGGGGTTCGCTCTGCGATGAAAGAGTAATCAAGCTTCGCCTGCTCTGCACCTTCAGGGAGTGATGGCTTGCACTCAATCACGAAGTTTCCAAGCACCCCATCGGCATTGCGGACTAATCCTGTTGGGCGGCGGCGAATTCTCACGACATGATCCCGGTGTTGCTTCAGGAAGTCGCGTGTCTTGGTGTATGACTTAAACTGGAACCATTCGATTGCGTCATCAACTGACATCTTCGCTGAGTTTGGTCCGGCCCACTGCCCGGTCCGTACTGGCCGATCATCAAACTCAATCGTGACGAATTCACGATTGACGTCACGAGCACCCACGGCGTGCGAAGCGACCATGTAAATACACGCGGCAACGAGTATCGTGCAAAGGGCAACTGAAGCCCAGCAGACAAATCGTGCCGTCGATGCCGAGTGGACATCCGGTGCACTACCGCCGTGTCGTTGCAGGATGGCGTAGGCAGGCAACGAAAGCGAAACCACTAACGCGGGCCACAAGGCTGCAGACGTCCGCGGCCCATCGCCATCCCAGAGAAGTGGCGCACCGCCTACAAGCGCCACAACTGCGACCGCCGGCACAATGTAAAGCAAGTCGCGTTTGAACCATGCGAGAAAACAAATCACTAGACCGATCAGCCCACCCAACCAGACGGAGCCGCTCCGGCCGACGGTGATCCAACGAGTCATCGCCGAAGTCGAGCCATGAATTTGATCGAAGGTCCACCGTAGGCACGGAGTTGGGTCCGTGAGGATGAGTTCTATTGCTCGTGAGCACCTGACTCGCGCCGCTTCCCCCTCGCTGAGTCCTACGAGTTGCTGCGAGAGATCTTGGCCTGCACTCCCCCACGAGGTGCCCTTTGCAAAGGCAAGAATGAGGTGCGCGTAGTGCGAGTTTGTACTTGAACCGGGTTCGGCGACCACCATGTTGAGTAGACGTGGAAGCGCGACCATGATTGACGCGCAAAGGGCAACGAGCAAAAGACCTCGCACCAGCCACGGCCGCCTCTCCCTACCGCGTCGTGCAGCAATAATCGTCATCGCAATCGGGAAAAGAGGATTGATGGGCCGCTGAATCCAAGATCCGGCGAGCAAGATGCATGCGGCTACCTGAGAGAGGGACAACCGATTGCGTGGCGCGGCGAGAATGACCGCGACCGCCATGGCGCTGAATGTCACTCCACTTCCCTCAGACAGGCTGCTCGTGGAGTACATGTGGCACACCCAGAGAAGGCTGGCGGTGCTCGCTGATGCTGCCCACCAGTTCGTGCGAGTAGAGATCGCGAAGTGAAGGGCAAGAAGACTCACGCTCAACAACGCCGCGCGAAGCAGCAGAATGTTTCGCAGCTCGTGACTGCACAGCCAACCTTGCAGAGCGCACATCGCCGCGTACGCCGGTCTTCGAGCATTGAACCGATCGAGTCCCTCCATTGGCCACTGTGCCATGATGTCGTAATACGACTCCGCGTCATTGAACGGAATGGTTCCAGCGACGCGATCGCTCAGCCATATCTGTCGGGGGGAACATCCGACCGCCCAGAACACAACTGCACTGATTAGAAAGGCAGAGAAACAGATGGCGATACGAGAATCAGTTGACTGGAGGAACCGTGAAGAGCGAAAAGCAACAAGCGACGAAACACATGCACATGCCAATGCCACCCAAGGAAGTGAAGTGCGGAGCTCTGAGACCAATCCAAAGTGACCCAGCCAGTACCCTGCCACACCGCCAGCGGAAAGGGAGCCGAGGGACAAGTTGCAGAAAGTTCGAAACCGCAGCGTCGCAGGAGTGTTCACTTCTGGAGTCCTTGGGAATCGAGCACGTGATGTGCCTTGCTCGCCAAGTCGCGCTGATCGCAGCGCCAGGCTCGCCACATAAGGATGGCCCAAATGCTGTCTCGCCAGTTACGGTGACCCTGAAGGTGCTGTTGCCAGCGCTTACGAATCGGAGTCGGATCGAGGAATCCATCATCGCGAAGTCCGCTCTCGCTGATCAGGTCCTCAGCCCATTCGCGCAAAGGGCCCCGAATCCACTCGTCAACGGGGACTCCAAAACCCATCTTGGGTCGATCCAAGATGGTGGCTGGAACATAACGGTACGCCACTTGCCGAAGCAGCCACTTGGATGTCCGGTTCCGATACTTCCAGGCCATTGGCATCTGCCAAACCAGTTCCACCACGCGGTGGTCAAGTATGGGCACCCTCGTTTCTAGGCCGCAGGCCATCGCGCTTCGGTCCACCTTTGTCAGGATGTCGTCTGGTAGGTAACGAAGGCTGTCAATAGCCATCATCTGCTCCACAGGATGGAGCCCCGCAATTGTCTCGCAAGGCAATTGCCTGACTGTGTCGTGCGGACGCTGTGTCAGAACGGGCAGTTGAGTCCAAGCGCTGTTGCAGGCGAGATACCACTCAAGACTGTTGGCACATCCACCGAGAGAAGCGAGCACACCGAAACGAAACGACCATTCGGCAGCCGTGCGGCCTTCGCACTGCGACAGGAAATGCGACGCTAGGCTGGCTGCCCGTACAGCAATTGATGGGAACGATCGCCGCGCCTTCCATAGCATGAGTTGGCGCCGTCGGAAATAGCGCGAGTACCCACCAAAGACCTCATCCCCTCCATCACCGCCGAGCGACACGGTCACATGTTGACGCGCCAGGTGCGACACGAGGTACGTGGGGATAGCAGAGGAGTCGCCGAACGGCTCGTCGAACATCCGGGGCAGCAAAGGAACCACCCGTTGTGCTTCTAGTGCTGTGACGTAGAGCTCGGTGTGATCAGTGCCAAGGTGCTGCGCGACGGCTCGAGCGTGCTGGGCCTCGTCGTAGCCAGCCTCGTGAAACCCGATCGAGAATGTGCGGACCGGCCGCGATGACCGCGCCTGCATCAGAGCAACCACAGTGGTCGAGTCAATCCCGCCGGAAAGGAAGGCACCCAGTGCAACATCCGCCACCATCTGTCCACCAACCGCCTGCCCCAGAACATCCTCGACGGAGTCGATCGCCTCTTTGTCCGAGCCGGTGAAAGGCTCTTCGTGTCCTCGCACCGCGACGTCCAAGAAAGACCAATAGGGGGTCGGCTCGGGAAACGATCCGGCATCGCCTGAACCGAAGCAAACGGTCGTTGCCGGCATCAACTTTCGGATGCCACGCCATACGGTCCGCGGCGCGGAGATGTATCCACTTTGCAGGTAATTCGGCAAGGCCTCTGGATCTATATCTGCATCGAATGCCGGATGCGCCTGCAGAGCCTTGAGTTCCGATCCGAACAGAAGCACCCCCCGTTGCCACCCGTAGTACAGGGGCTTCTCCCCCATCCGGTCGCGAGCGAGGTGCAGAACTCTTTCTTCCCGGTCCCAGAGAGCGAGCGCGAACATTCCAACCGAGCCCTGGAGGGCCTTCACAAGCCCTACTGAATCTATCGCCGCCAAGAGCGACTCGGTGTCAGAAGCGCCGCGCCACCCCGCATGACCTCTCGACTCAGCCAGCTCTCGTAGATCCCGATGGTTGTAAATTTCGCCATTGAAAACGAGGCAGTAACGCCCCGACGGCGACAATGTCGGCTGATGGCCAGAGGGACCGAGGTCGATGATCGACAAACGGCGGCTGGCTAGCGCGATGCCTGCTGCCGCGTCGACCCACAGCCCAGCATCATCTGGACCGCGGTGAACCAATTGGTCGCGCATCCGCCTTGCGGTATGAGCCGCGTCATGTTCCGCAAAGCCCATCGGCGCGAAAAAGCCGGCTATCCCGCACATATGAATCGGTGCTCGTTCACGCCCTGCGAAGGATACAGACCAGCCGTCGAAAGGCGATCGCTGTCATAGTGCCGCGCTCCTGTGATGTAAACAAAAGCTGCCACCCAGCAACGCCGATAATGGGGATGCTGGCAGCCAGCACGACGGCGTGTAAACCGGCGCCGAACCGCTCCCCAATCAATACTGCCATTAGGCCAACGGAAATAGTGGCAGTCATCATCAAGGCCACCGGTTTGTAAGACCACGAAATGGGGTACGCGCGCTGTGCAAGCCAAGAGGCCACGACTGCCTTCGCCAAGTGCCCAAGTAGCACCCCAAGGCCAACCCCGAACAGCCCGATCGCTGGCGCCAGGATCAAGATTGCCCCAAGTGAGATCGCTAGCGAGACTAGGTACGGGTACAGATTGAGGTGGCTCCGCTTAGAGAGCCCGATGCCAATCTCGGTGATCCAACTCGTGGCCTGGACTGCGATGCCCATGGCGATTGGAAACACGATGATGGCTGCTCCGCTGTAGCGGTCCGATGCCAATACCTGAATGATCAGACCACCAACCAATGTCAGTCCAAGCACGAACACGCAGATACCCAGCGCAAACAGCCGCAGCACCTGGTTGTAGGTTTGTGCCGCATCCGGTTGCCGGTAGATCGACAGCGAAAAGGGACCCCACGCTGTCTGAAAGGCTCCAACCACTAGACCGACAATCAACGCCACCTTAGTGCCAGCCGCATACAGCCCTAGGTCCGTTGTTCCAAGCAGGCGATCGGTGAGCGTCCGCTCAAGCGTCGGCGCAAACGCGCCAGCTACGCAGATGACTCCAAGCGGCACAGCAAACGGCAGCATCTCGCGGAGGTAGCGAAGATTCCGCGGCCACACAAGCCACTTGCGTACAAACAGCAATCCGAGCATCCCGAAGATCACATTGGTGCCGAGAGAGACGAGCAGCACCTCGCGGATACTCGCATCGAACAGCATCACTGCAATGACGATTCCCGACGCCTGGAACAAGGTCATTCCTAGCGAGATGGTCAGGAACCGCGTGCGGTCGAATGTCCACTTCAGGAGGTTCTGCGAGAAATTGATGAGCACTTGAAACGGGAGCATGAGCACCACAAGGCGAAGAAGATCTGTTGCGCGACTCGTCTGTTCGGCGGCAACCAACATGGCGGACATGCGCTCGGCAAGCAGCCATAGCACTGGTGCAATGACCGCCACTCCCGCGAGCTGAAACACAAGCGATTGGGAGATCACTTGCCGGCGCTCGTCACGCTGGGTGTACTCGTAGAAGTACCTCGCTACAGCCGAGTCTTGGCCGAAGATCATTAGGACTGCAAGCAGACTGGCGAAGGTGAGAAAATAGTCTAGGACCCCATACTCTGCGACACTGAAGTGCCGTGCGAGAATGGGGAACGTGATTAGCCCGAACGCCTTGCTGATGGCAGCCGCGCTTCCATACAAGGCGGAGTCGCGCAGCAGGAACCCCATCCGCCCTCGAAGCGTGAGGCCGCTTGCTGGCTCAGTATCAGATGACAACGGCGTGCCTCAGCATGGTGAAGGGTGGAGCGGCTGCGGGGATTTTGATTTTGGCGAATCCGTGACGAGCGAGAGCCATCTCTTGGCAAGCGCGATACCGTTGTGCGTATTGAACCAGTCTTGGGCGCGCACTCCAATCTCGGCAGCCCTGCCAGGATGATCCGCGACGAACAGCAGATGCTCGAGCACATCCGACTGAGTCTTGACGGGCAGCATCGGGGGAGGTGGATAGCCGTAGAAATTCTCAAACTCGCCGTCGTCAAACCGAAACCCTTGGAGGAGTGGCTTACCGGAGGCAAGGGTTTCCCAGCCGGTACCACCCCAGATCATGCAGCGCGGGTTCATGAACTCGCCCACTCCAATCGAAACGCGGCTGAGGAGCCACATGAGTTCTCGGCGCGCCATCTTCGGTAGCCACGTCACAGACGCGTGAATCCCTAGTTGCGTCACCAGTTCCTTAGTTGCTTCGACATCGGGACCGTACTCCACGATGAACAGTCTTGGGCACAAGTTCGGTCGCGAGGCGACCAGTGTCGCAAACGCGCGGATCAGCCAGTCTGAGTTCTTGTTGGACAGCAGATGCTCTTTACTTGCGTATGACTTCCCCTGCTTCCACATCAGCCGCGCATGGTGGAGTAGCGTCACTCCTGCCCCGCGACTGGCGCAGTTCGCAGTCGCGAGCACTTCTGTTGGCGGGGCCTCAGGTACATTCTCGCGGTTGTAGATCATCGGAATCGCCTGTTGGATGCTGGGGATCCCAAGTTGTGCGAGTACGAGTCCGGTTACTTCACGATCAGTACACAGCACGCAACGGGCTCGCGTGACACCACGCCGTTGTCTGCGGCGTAGTGCGTGGTACAGGAGCCGACGTTGCCACGGATCACGAGCGGAATCGGCGAGGGCGTACGAACCAAGAAACTCAATTCCGATTTCGTATGGGTAAAAGACATCTAGCGCCCACCCAATTCGCGACAGCGCTGCCGGCGTCGACCCTGAGGCGATGAGCCTGTCATACCCGCCGTAGGCGCGCCGAAGTTGTGCCCGCGTTACGGCACGGACGGAGCAATCCTGTGCACCAGTGATCCGTCGCAATTCCGCCCAAAGCCCAACAGCGGTAGACAATGGAAAATCGAACGCGGCCACCGGCGCGTTTGGGATGTCAGTCTGATGGATGAACGGCGCCCACCGGTCTACTTCCCAGGTGTCCGCCTCCGGCGTGAAGTGGCTGAGGGTTCCCTTGCCGTCATTCGAGTACAGCAGGAGATGCGCATCCGCGCCAAGATCGCGGAAGTACCGCATTATGGCGAAGTTGTTGTTGTTCATGTTGCCGATGAGGCCGATCTTCATGACAACACGCCTTGCAGCACCTCCACATCCGGAAAATTCACAAGCACCCCCATTCCGCGCTTCTGGAACACCACCATGCTTCCCAAGGCTATCGCGGACGCTCCGCCCTTGGTCACGGCATCGCCAATGTCCTGCAGGCAGCCTGCGCCGCCATGCGCGATGACAGGCACCGGCACGGCATCTGCAACACGGCGAATGAGGTCGAGGTCATACCCGTCCCAAGTGCCTTCGCGGTCGATAGAGGTCAGCAGAATCTCTCCGGCGCCCATCCGTGCAGCCTCCTTCGCCCACGCCACCGGATCATGCCCCGTCCTGCAGCGTCCGCTTGCGGTTCTGACCATCTGCTTCCCGAGCAGTTCACGCTTGACATCGATAGACACGATCACAGCCTGGCTCCCGTAGACGGAAGCAATCTCGCCGATGAGGCAAGGCGTCGCCACTGCGGTCGTATTGATGACGATCTTCTCGATCCCAGTCGCGAAGACCGCGATCGCATCATCCAGCGATCGGACTCCGCCCCCGTAGCCAAGTGGCATGAAGCACTCGTTTGCGACATCTGCGATCAACCGCAGGTCGGGGCCTCGGGCTGCACGGTCTGGAGATATATCGAGCACCATGAGTTCGTCGACTTCGAGCTCGTTGAAGATTCGAACCGTGTTGCACGGGTCGCCAACGTATCTGAACCGCCCGAAGCGCACAGTCTTAACGAGGCTGCCGTCGCGTACGAGGAGCGCTGGGATGATCCGAGTTCTTAGCATGGCATCTCAGAAAAATTTTTCAACAGTTGCATCCCGAAGCGGTGGCTCTTCTCTGGATGAAACTGCGCGC
>CAMBXO010000012.1 GCA_945871915.1 Singulisphaera sp. GP187 | reverse complement strand
GGATGTATAGTCCCGAACATCACTCGAATCACCGTCATCCTCTTGGCATCCGCCCTCTTTGTTGGTTGTCGCTCGCGATCGGAATTATGGGAGAGCGAGTTGTCTGAGTTGGAGCAGAAGATCGACGATCAGGTTGCCAAGGGACCGGGCGAGCGTCACCGCGATTGGGATCACTCCTTGCCATCGTCATGAAGGCAACCACAACAGAATCCGAAAACGAGGCGATGCGTGTGAGAGGAACAAGTTCTGGAAACATCGTCTCTCGAACGGCATACGTTGCAATCGCATCTGACAGCACGGCAATGTGCGCCAGGACCGACGGAGATGCGGGTTCCAAACGATCGCCCGTTGGTTCGCTCGGTTCATCCGGAGACTCATGTGCAGCAACAAACGCACGGAGGCGTGCAGCGGATTCTTCGAGAAGGCGATCACTTGCAAATCGTGCGCGGTGGGTTTCCGATCCTCGAAACACCAAAAGAGCGCACGCATAAGCGATGATGGCACCGGATCCGACACCCATCCAAGACAAAAGAGCCGTGACTTCGTAGCCGGCTGGATCAGAGAGCGGTACCGAAAACATTGGACCAATCGTCCAAATCGCGACTCGCATTCCTGACGCACCCACCGGTAATACATGGCAGAGATAAAGAAGAATCCATGTACCTGCAAGAATCCCGATCCACAGTGCCAGCGGTGACTGCGGGAAGATGGAGACCACCGCAATGCCGTACAGCGCACAGAGCAGCGAAGACAGTAGGCGACGCAGCAATAAGCTTGGTGAATGGACCGTTCCGGGCGTGCTCTCGGTCATCGCGACAACAGGGCACCAGATAAATGCCGGTTGCGCGACTATGACCGCCAAGATCAGGGCCACCATGACTGCGATGGTCGCCCGTAGTGTGGATTGCAAGCGACCGGGAGTTCGTGCAAGTTCGCGAATCAAGACGCTCATCCATGTGGTAGGCCGCAGAAGTCTTTCTGCTCCAGGAGCGATGATTGAAGGTATCGGTGTGTCCACCCCTCCATGATGGCAAAGTTGGCGCGCCTTGGAAGCGGATCACGCAAGGCGGTCCGTTGGGATGCGCACTTTGTGGTTAGGATTTCCTCATGGAATCCGAAGTCGCTGGCTGGTTGAGTGTCGTTTTTCGCTTCGTCCATGTTCTGGCATCCATCATGTGGATTGGAAACTCGATTCTGTTTACGTGGATGGAATTGAATCTCATTCCCGTTCGAGAAGGGCAGGAGCGTTCGGACAAGGGCTTACTTGGCTCCTTGGACATGCTTCACGGCGGTGGCGTTTTTCACTTGCAAAAACGAATCATGGACCCCGGTGCCATTCCGGCCACATTGCACTGGTTCAAGTGGCAGAGTTACACCACATGGATCAGCGGCATGTTGCTGTTGATGAGCGTTTTCTACATTCATGGCGGTGCGCCGCTGCTTGATTCAACGAAGTCGAGCCTGACTGGAATGGGAGCGATCGGCCTGAGTGTTGGCGGAATTCTGGTGTGGTGGTTGCTGTATGACTCGATTTGGCGCAGCCCCATGAAGAAGGAAGCGCCGCTGGCCGCGTTTCTTTGCTTTGTGCTGCTGATGGGACTTGCAGTGATGTACAACCAGTGCTTCAACGGTCGGGCCGTTTATTTGCAGGTGGGTGTGATGGTGGGATCGTCGATGACCGCCAATGTGTTCTTTCACATCATCAAGAACCAGAGGCGATTCATGGCTGCACTTGTGGCAGGCCAGCCGCACGATTTGGAACTTGGCAAACAGGCCAAGATGCGATCGATGCACAATCATTACATGACCTTTCCGGTGCTGTTCATCATGCTCAGTGCGCACTTTCCGCAACTGATCAGCGCGGATTGGCTGGTGCCCATTCTTGGAGTGATTGTGGTTGCGTTGATGCTGGTGAAATATTTGATGAATGTTCGCTCTGTCTTCAAGGGATGGCTCGTGATGGTGTTCGTGGTTGTGCTGCTTGCATGCGGCATGATCAAGGGACTGCTGGTGTTGCCGTCCACCACGTCAGATGTTGGATTGACTGAGGCTCAAATTGGCGGGAAAGTGTTTGTAAGTCAGGGTTGCGCGGTGTGCCACCAAGTGGGCTCGGCGCAACTTGGGCCGGATCTTGCGAAAATTTTCAATTCCACGGTCACACTGAACAATGGCGCAACGGTGCTCGCCGATGAGGCGTATCTGCGGGAGTCAATTGACCGACCGCAGGCCAAGATCGTTCAGGGATATGGAACCACCATGCCGCCGGTGTCACTCTCCAGCCTGCAACGAGATCAGTTGATTGCCTACTTGAAGACTCGCTAATCAAGCCCAAGCGTTCTTCTGCACATCAGTGGTTGGCCTCTTGCGGTGATTGTGTTGATGCGTTGCGAGTGATAGAGGGTTTTGCCATCCATCGATCCAAGTTTCCGCGAGGCGCAAGCCAGACCCAATCCAAGGATGTCGAGGCTTCGGTGGACTGTTCAAGCCCGCCAAGTTCGTTCACGCCATTTCGCCCAACCGACCACATTCGAAATCCGTTCGCATCCGTTTCCATGGCGATTGGATTGCCGCTCCACGGATCCTTTGGCGACGCGCCACCGCAGAGTGGTGCCAAGTCCGCCGCGTTCACGGGCCACGTGCCGTGTGCGCGGTGAAATAACTCGGCAGCGATCGAGACCACGCAGGCGTCTCGAATGGCTTTGTCAAGGCGAAATTGAAATGATGCTTTCGCCATCGCGGGCATCAACAAATTTTCCAAGAAGTACCTCGTTCCTTGTTCGTGCATGTTGTCTTGGAAGTCTTGGTCCACCTTCGCCATCGCCGTGTTGGCGTCGCTCAGAGAACCGTCAAGCCCGATCTCCAGGCGCATCATCGATGCCATGTAATGATTGATCGCGTCTTTGCGGGTGGCCACAGCAAAGGCGGCCAGCGGGTTGCTCAGGAACGTGGCAGCCAAAGTCAAACGGTCGTTCACTCGATTGCGGATGTTGTCGCCACTCGAAACGCTTTCCACAAATTGAAGAAATTGAAGTTGCTTCCATTGCGGCGCAAATCGACCGTCACCATTTCCGTCATCTGTATACAGGCGCTGCACCACGTCCTCAAACATCAATTGCTCGCTTGTGAAATCAACGTGCTCTAATTTCGGCGGCACAGAGCGTAGCGCGGTTTGCAAACGAGCCAGTTGGGCATCGCTCCATGCACTCGGTTTCCATTCAAGCGCCATGATGATGTTGTTGACCGCCTTCGATCGAATCGCCATTCCAACAAGGTCTCCGATCAAGATGCGACCTTCTTGCACGTGAATCGAAATCGCGATCATTGCCTCCGCATCACGCGTGGCGCGTTCGCCATCTTCCTGCTCGAGTGCCTGCAACATGTCGGTGGCCAGAATGTTGGTCGCTTTGCGGAACACGGCCAATGGCGGTAAGAGCAATTCAAACGCTGGAAACTCAGTCAACGCAGTGTGATCTTTGGCCGCGGAAAGCTTGGTTGACTCCTGGAATTCCTTTCCAAGTAGGGCAGCGTCGGCATCGCTTGCTGCAACGGCGACTGGAAATCCCAAGATGGGGCGTTTGGAGGCTACGCACAGGGCGGCGATGTGTAGTTGGTTGTCCGAAGTCCAATCTCGCGCGGCGGGCCAATTCGGGTCGGTCGGTCGTGGTGAGTCACACGCGGCGACAACTCCATGTGACATGCGACGCGGATCATCCATTCCCAGTCCCATCTGCACCAGCGCGTCGCGGTAGGCCGGCCACGCCAATTGATCAGGCGAGTTCGCTACCGGGAATGAGTCGCGAATTCGTTTGATGGCATCGAAGGAAACCTTGGGGCCATCCATGCTCATATACACGGCGGTGCATAGGTACAACACGAGGAACAAGCCAAACACGGGCGCCGTCCATTTGAATGTCAGACCCAATGCGCGATCGAGGGGCGAGCGTTTGGCAATCGCCGCCGCTCGCAATGTCTGGGAGGAAGCCCGCGCGTCGCCGTAGGTCCGAACGGCATCTTCCGCAGTTTGACCTGCGGCGAGGGCTTCTTGAAAGTGAGAGGTTAATTCGCGCGCAATCTCGGCACGTTCAGCTCGGCGCAGTCTGGAGTTCTTGGCGATCCCCGCGATCAAGTCATGAATGTTCTGAGGAAGGTCGTTCGATGAACCACTCGCCGCATTCTTATTCAAATTGTTCATGCATTGGCTCCAGGGGTGTACTGGGAGAGCCCCAGCGAGCCCATCGCCGTGATGAGCTTGCTCCAAGCAATTGAATCTTGCGAGAGTCGCTTTTTGCCTCGTGCGGTCAAGCGGTAATACTTGCGAGGGCGGGGACCAGTTTCATCCCAGCGAGCAGCGACAAAGCCTTTTGCCTCCAAGTTGTACAGCATTGGATACAGCGTGCTTTGACCAATGGCGAGCACACCATCGGTTCGCCTCTCGAGCGCCTCAACGATTTCATAGCCATACATTTGAGTTCGCTCGAGAAGTTTCAGAACAGCAACTGGTCCGACGCCGCGCAAAAATTCGCCTTCGATTGGATCCATGTGGAACCTCCTTGCAACACGCTTACTCTAGCACACACAGTATACGGCTGCAATGGCCAAATCTGGGTTTGATCATGTGGCTCACAGCGGTCGACCGTCGTCTTTCACTTCTCCACGCAATGTTTCAATGGCGTGGGGCAAAATGTCTGCGATGGCTTGGAACATTTCAGAGCAACCGCGCGGCGAGCCTGGGAAAGTCAAAATGAGAGTTTGATGAATGGTGCCAGCGATGCCGCGAGAGAGAAATGTGCGAGGCGTGTGTTGCAAGCAGCGCAATCGCGACAAGTCCATCAAACCCGCGTGTTCGCGGTGCATGACTCGGCGGAGGGCTTCGGGAGTAATGTCTCGCGGCGCGAGGCCGGTTCCACCGGTGCTCAGGATCAGGTCGATTTTTTTCGCCGGGTCGGACCAGTTTGCAAAGAACGCGGACAACGAGTCAAGTTCATCCGGTAGACATTCACGATGCACAATCTCCGCACCGAGATGTTTTACTGCAAGCGAGGCGAGTGCAGGCCCAGAAGTGTCTGTGGTCTCTCCGCGACTGCAGCGATCGCTCACGGTTAAAATCACGGCGCGGGTACGGGTGCTCATGCGTGAACGTTAGGTTAGTTCAAGCCTTGTCATTGGATAGGATCGCGCCAATGCAGTCAGGAAGTCAGCCAAATTTCCTTCCGCCGCTGTCAGATCAATCGCATCGTGGCACACAGCCTCCATGCGTTCAGATTTCAGTCCCTTCGGCCGGCAAGGTTGTGGGAACGATCTCCCAAAGCGCGCCAATTCACATGACGCGAGTGGAGGGTGGCGCAATGGGCAAGGTCGTGGACCATGTTGCGATCGAGGAGCCACTGGAGATTCGTCTTGATTGGTTTGACGGCGGCTCGCGCCAAAGCAAGAGCGTTTCCATCACCATGCGCACGCCGGGTTGTGACACAGAGTTGGCGGCGGGATTTCTCTGTTCTGAGGGCGTTGTGCGTTCGCCAAATGACATTCTTGAAATAATTGGTTGCGGCCCCGATCACGTCGCGCATGGCGGTCAAAATATTGTGAAGGTGCGTCTTTCGGACCACGCCACGGTGGAGTGGCCAAAGTTGCAGCGACACTTTTACGCCACAAGTAGTTGTGGGGTGTGCGGGAAGGCATCACTTGATGCGTTAGAAGTTCCAGGATCGCGTGCGATCGTGAATGATGGATTTCACATTGAGTCGAGCCTGCTTTGCGAGATGCAAGACAAAGTACGCGCGATGCAGTCCGTGTTTGATCAAACAGGCGGCTTGCATGCGGCGGCTCTCTTCAATGCATCGGGCGAGTTGCTTGGTTTGCGTGAAGATGTCGGCCGCCACAACGCCGTGGACAAATTGCTGGGCGCGCAATTCCTAGCGGGGAACCTGCCGCTTTCCAAGAACCTGTTATTTCTGAGTGGTCGCGCTAGTTTTGAGCTGGTGCAAAAAGCGCTTGTGGCCGGGGTGCCAATGATTGTTGCGGTGGGCGCGCCATCAAGTTTGGCGGTTGAGTTGTCCAAGAGATTCAATATCTCGTTGATTGGTTTCGTGCGAGGCGGTCGGTTTAACATTTATCATGGCGAGTTTCGAGTTGCTTCAATTCGGGACTCGCGCGATACGAGGGGCGAACGCCATGAAGCCGGTTCAGATGAAAACGCAGAGTCTCAAAGCCACCAACACTCACCTGTCGCGGCAAGCACCGTGGTGAATGTGCAATGAGCAAACGACGCAAGCCAGAATTCCTAAGCCCGGAAACGCTGGATAAGAATCTGCGCATTGGCGAGCCTGCACAATCTGCGGGCGGGCTGTCCTCGGTGAAAGTGGCGATCACCATGTCGGTTGAGCACATGGGATTGGCGCGCGCCGTGAAAGTGTTGGGCCAACTCAACCAGAAGGATGGTTTCGATTGTCCTGGTTGCGCATGGCCCGATCCAGAAGACCATCGCTCCATCGCAGAGTTCTGCGAAAATGGGGCGAAGGCTGTGGCGGAAGAGGCCACGCGTAAACGAATCACAGCAGAGTTTTTCGCTCGCTATTCCGTAGAGGAACTCTCGCGGCACTCGGATCACTGGTTGAGTCAGCAGGGACGCCTCACACAGCCCATGTATTTGGCGGAGGACGCGTCCCATTACCAGCCAATCTCATGGCAAGACGCGTTCGCGAAAATTGGCGGAGCGCTCAAAGCGTTGCCGTCTCCCAATCACGCAGTGTTCTACACATCGGGTCGAACCAGCAACGAGGCCGCGTTCCTTTACCAACTGTTCGTGCGCCTCTACGGCACAAACAATCTTCCTGATTGCTCCAATATGTGCCACGAGTCCAGCGGTCAAGCCATGATGCGAACCATAGGAACTGGAAAGGGCACCGTGTCGCTGAATGATTTCGACAGCGCAGACTGCATTGTGGTCATCGGGCAAAATCCTGGCACCAATCATCCTCGCATGCTGCGCACTCTGCAGCAGGCGGCTCGGCGCGGTTGCCAAATCATCAGCATCAATCCACTTGCGGAGACGGGCTTGAAACGCTTCAAACATCCGCAAGAAGTGGGGGGAATTCTTGGCAAGGGGACGCTCTTGGCAACGCACCACGTGCCGGTGAAAGTCAACGGCGATGTCGCCTTGCTCAAGGGAATTCAAAAAGCGATTGTGCAGCAACATGCTTCCAGTCTTCATGCGGACTTTATTGATCGCAACACCGAGGGATTTGAGCAGTACCGCGACGACCTGCTGAAAGAGTCATGGGAAAACATTGTTCGCGGCAGCGGCATTTCAGAAGCGCAGATTCACGAAGTGGCCGCGGTCATCGCTCGCAGCAAGGCCATGATTTGTTGTTGGGCCATGGGTTTAACGCAACATCGCAACGCCATTGCCAACATCCAAGAAATCATCAACTTACTTTTGCTCGGAGGACACTTTGGCCGCCCCGGCGCGGGCGCGTGTCCGGTACGCGGTCACAGCAATGTGCAGGGTGATCGGAGCATGGGAATTTGGGAGCGGCCAACGCCCGAATTCTTGCGCAACGTGGGTAATGAGTTTCATTTCAACCCCCCGCAAGAGCACGGGTTCAGCACCATCGAGGCCATCCAAGCCATGCACGCTGGCGCGGTGAAGGTGTTTGTGGCGTTAGGCGGTAATTTTCTTTCGGCAACGCCCGACACCGCATTCACCGCCAAGGCACTTTCCCGCTGCGACTTGACGGTGCAGGTCTCCACCAAGCTCAATCGCTCGCACCTAGTCACTGGCGCTTGCGCGATCATTCTTCCATGCTTGGGACGCACCGAAAGAGATCTGCAAGCGGCGGGCGATCAATTTGTGACCGTGGAAAATTCAATGGGCGTGGTGCATTCGTCTCAAGGAAAGCTTGAGCCGGCGTCGCAGCTTTTACGAAGCGAGCCGGCGATTGTGGCGGGGATTGCAAACGCAACGCTGGGGGTGGATTGGAATTCGTTGGTGGGCAACTACGACTTGATCCGTGATCACATTGCGAGAGTCATCCCTGGCTTTGAAAACCTCAACGCAAGGGTGCGGCAATCTGGTGGATTTGAGTTACCGCATGAAGTCCGCGACAGCAACAACTTTGGCACTCCCAGCAAGAAAGCCATTTTCACAGTTCACGCCATTGCGCATCTTGAAGTTGGCCCAGACCAATTTGTCATGACCACCATTCGCTCGCATGATCAATACAACACCACCATTTATGGCATGCAGGATCGCTACCGCGGCATCGACCAAGGCCGCCGCGTTGTGCTGATGAACCCACAGGATATTGCCGCGCAGCGACTTGTTGCTGGCGATGCGGTTGATGTGGTCAGCCACTTTCGCGGCGTTCGGAGGCGCGCAAGAAATTTTCGAGTGGTGGCGTATGACATTCCGCGTGGTTGCGTTGCCACGTACTTTCCAGAAGCCAATGTGCTGGTGCCAATTGATAGTTTCGCCGAGGGCAGTCTGACTCCGACTTCGAAGTCCGTGATCGTGTCTCTCGAGAGAGTCGCCGTTGCTCCCTGAAGTTCGTGGACTCATCCTGACTGGCGGTGCGAGTACGCGCATGGGCATGGACAAAGCGGACATGGTGTACGGGCAGCATCCGCAGTGGCGTGCCCTTGAGGAAATGTTGCGTCCGATGTGCGTGGAAATTTTTTGGTCGTGCACGCCTGCGCAACAACTGAGGTGGGGAATTGGTGCCCGAGCGATTCTGGATGCGGTGCCGGGGCATGGACCCGCCAGCGGATTGCACGCGGCGTTCAACATGAGTCCATTCGCCTGGCTGGTTGTTGGCTGCGATTATCCGTTTCTTGAAACGCGTGATGTGCAAAGTGTTCTTCAGGCGAGAGATCCCGCAGCGGACGCAGTGGTGTTTCTGGATGAACACAAAAATGAAATTGAACCCCTGATTGCCTTGTGGGAGCCAGTGGCTCAGGCCCAGTTTCTTGTTGCGTTTGCGCGCGGCGAGTTTAGCCCGCGGCGCATTTTGCGATCCTGCGCATTGAAAATGATTGTGCCAAGGGACCGATCCATTTTATGCAACCGCAACACACCTCGATGAAAGGTTTGATCAGCGCTCGATCACAGGGGCTTGGAGCACCTTTCGAAGTGGTTAAGTGTTCAAACGGCGATCAGCTCGCCGGACGCTTGGATGCGTGACGACCGATTTGTTTTTTCTCCACCTCTTCTAAGTATCGGCGTGTGGCTGGCGGTAGCACATTCCACATTTTGATTGCAAAGACGAGACCGAGCACCGTAAAGGGCAGCAGGAACATGGGCCAATAGGACCAACTCTGAGTTGCCAGCATGCCGATGACAAATGACTGAATCGCGCTTCCGGCATACGCAAAGGCATCGGCGATTCCTGTTGCGGTGGCCGCCGCCTTCCTTCCGCCGAAGTCGGCGGTTGCCGTGCCCGACATGATGGAATGCACGCCGATCACAGCCATCATCATGGTGACTGCGCAGATGCCGACGACGATGGGCCGGTACTCCAGTACAAAACTCTTGAGTGGATGTTGGCTTGCGAGTTCTGGAACGAATGCTTCTGTCAACGGCTGCCAGCCGAGGAAGACCACCATGAGTGCAGTGCAAACAAGCATGATGGCCTGCATCATTCCCGCACTCGGAGCGCGGCGAGAATGGAAGAATCGATCGCTGACCCAGCCTGCGGTGAATCCGCCGGCGATGCCCGTAATGCACCCCCAGAAGCCCCAGTTACTGGTGATTTGAGGCACTCCGAGGTTGGTTTCCTTTGCGAAG
Organism: Singulisphaera sp. GP187; assembly: GCA_945871915.1. Taxonomy (GTDB): domain Bacteria; phylum Planctomycetota; class Phycisphaerae; order Phycisphaerales; family SM1A02; genus SYAC01. The sequence goes on along the minus strand of CAMBXO010000012.1, from coordinate 78,514 downwards.
ATTTGATACCACTGCAAGACGCCGTTTCGCAAAATGCCACTGGTCAATTCAATCACGCCGATGACGAGAATGATCTTGTTCGTAAAGATCTTCTTCATCAACTCCCAATAGCCGTACTTCCTGTCGTGGCCATCGTCATGCGACGCGTCATGGGTTTCAAACTTAGTAAATCCAGCTTCGTCTGGTGTGTCCTTCAACAAGATGACATCGATCAGTGCCCACGCAATCAGAATCATGGATGGAACAATAAAGATCAACCAGAGTGCTGGGATGGTTCGGCCATTCAGTGCGAAGAGATAATTCAGCGCTTCGCGTGTCATGGTGGGCGTGGCGGGTTGATCCAACTTCACGGCGTCAGCGATGGCTCCACCCCAATCAAAGGCGAAGTAAACACCAAGCGAAATCAGCGTTCCGAAGATGGCACCGAACGTTCCGCGTTCGCGAACATGGAACCAGAATGACTTCACCTTGATGGTGGAGACGGCTCCGAAACTCTGGCAGAGCATGTTCAATCCATACAGAACAGAAAATGCTAGGACCAGATTCACCTTGAGTGTTTGATTCAGATACAGGTACAAAACACCGGCCATCGCCGCGTTCATCATGCTTGACCCGATGGCACCAATCAGGATTCCCTTTTTTCCACCAACGCGATCTACCAGCGGCCCGATGAAGAACAGCGAGCAGGCGTACACGGTGAACCCGACGCCGCTGATGAATCCGAAATCCTGTTTGGTCATCAGGTCGCCCAAAGCGCCCTTGGCAACGACCAGGTTGTATCGCCCCATATAAAGGAAGGCGTAGGTCATGCCGAGCGGGAACCAATTGATAAACCGGCGCACCATAAATTTGCGCGTGTGTTTCAGCGGATTAGTCAGGAAATACAGCGAGATTGTGTAGGTCAACGCCAGACTGACAAGGAATATCTGCATGAAGTCCTTTGCGTTGGTTTCGAGCGTTAGGTGTGGCAGGCCGACATGCCGCAATATCCGCAGAAGGTGTCAGGCGGCAGCATCACTGTGGTGCAAGAGTAGCGAGTGGTGGGTTGAGCGTTCCGAAGGCAATCGCGCAAAGTGGCCCCATCGAGCAATCTGAACCAAGTCTCCGGCACGCCGAGGCCAGTTCACTTGCGAACACAATCGCAGATCCGCCACTGATGCCAACAGATTGACATCAATGGCTTGCCCGTTGGACGCTTCAGCATGGGTGATCCGAAAGGCTCTGTCGCCAGGAAAGATGGCGAGCGTGACCGTGCACTGCTTGCATCCAAATTGCTGCACGGCTGAGAGGGCGATTTCGCGTGCAATCAAAGGGCCAGCTCGATCCGCCTTCCAGAAGTCCTTGCCGGACATGGCACCGCCGCCAATCGGAACGCGCGGACCGTAGAAATCGGCGACGAGTTTCTTGCCCGACAACCCATTGTCGCCGTACGGGCCGCCTTCGACAAAGTCACCTGCTTCATTGACATGCAATGCGAGCGGATTGGCAATTTCGAGGCCGGGCACCAGTGCGGCAAATGCCTCGGCCGACGCCCGCAAGTACTCAGCGATGGCACGGCGGGTAACGATCGAATCCCAATCGGCAGGATGCTGAATAGAAATCGACACGCGTTCAAGATTCCATTCCATGCCGTCCTGTGATTCGCGGAGCAGAACGATCAACTTGCCATCTGGCCCAAGTCGTAGATCAGGTTGCTGGCGAATGAGCGTTGCCAGACGAATGCCCAGATGCCGCACCAAGGCATGTTCAACAGGAAGCCCATGTGTGCCGGGCGTGCTGCATGCAAAGCCAGTCACAATGGATTGGTCGTCCGCCACCTCGCGGAGTTTGGCTTCGCCACGCCACAGTGGACCCAGACAAATATTGGATTTCACTTGAACTCGATGCGGAGCGGGTGGAAGTGCAATGTTGTAGCCGGCGGATGCATACACATCTTTGACGAGTGACTTGAAGTCAATGGATTCAGCGCCCTTGCATGCCACGCGACCATCGATGAACACCACATTGCGATAGAGAGCCACTTCAATGCCAACAAGGGCGCGTTTTTCAAGACGCATCGCATGTTGCACGATGGCATCGGCAATGGCATCGGCAAGTTTGTCGGGATGTCCAGGTAAAACGAATTCAGCCGTACGGATGGTTGATGGTGTCATGGTGTTTCCTTTAGTAGCGTGATCCAGTGCCGGGCAAAATCCTTCAGAGCCGATGTGGGGTGTTCGCCTGGCGTCAAGGCGACACCGATCAGACACTTGGCCAAGATGGCTCGTGCAACCACGCCCGGAGTTCCAACAACCCCGTCGGTCACGATGACTGCACGGCGAACCCGATGTTGTTCCATGTGCTCCGCAACGCAATCGATGGAGGTGCCTTTGGTGGACACGCATTCTCCATTTCGTAATTGCTGAAGCGTGACATCAACGACCTTGGTTGAGAAGAGATGCACGATCGGGTGCACCAAAGAGGAACAGCACAGGACGGCTCCGTACAGAAGACCAGATAGTTCGGTCACGCTGCCCGAGACATCCACATACACATGCACTCGGTCGCCTGCTGTGGCCATGCGAGAGGTTTCGATCGTTTGCCGGTGGAGCAACTGGCGACCACCGAGGGCGCCGAGGACGACTGATCGGCGGTTCCAATGGGGAATCGGGCCTTCGATGGGAATCTGTTCCTTGGCCACATCGCGCCGGGTTCCGCCGCTCGAGGCATTGGCAATTTTTCGAATGAGGCCCGTCAGAATGGCGCGATTGTTCGGTCGGGCCACGCGAACCGCCGTCAACGCGAGCAGATCGCTGAGCGACCGCCCCTTGGCATGGTCCGGATCGACCGGCCATTGTTCAACGATTCGGCGGATGTGATCAATAAATTCTGGCGACCGTAATGCAAGCCCATCGGAACTTGACGCCTTGGTGGATTCTGTGCGGTGATCGCCAAGAAGTTGGATGGATGGAAGACTTCGGTCTTGAAAGTGAGACCCCAGCGCCGTGCGAAGTTCCTCGTAGGTGGCAGATGATGGCGAATAGAGTTGCCGATACAGCGGAATCAGGTGACGCCGATTTGGATGATGCAGCGCAGCGGGGGACCGAGGTCGGCCGTGACCATTCCTCAGAAAGACTGGTCTGAGAAAACATTCTGGAAACTTATGTTCCGAATAAAAGTCTTGCATCAGCGATGTATACGCAGAGTCTGGAAACAACTGACAAAGCATGGAGTTAATCACGGCATCAAAGACCAGGTTGTCCAGCGGTGTCGCTCGAGGAAACAGCCGGGTATGCCCGAGGACAACATGGTGGAGTTCATGCATGGTGAGCATCACCAGCTTTTCAGGCGTTGCGGCGTGTTGAGCAATCCACTCAGGATTGAGCAGCAGGCGAGGGCGAATCACGCACTCCACTGCGGCAGTGGGGACCTGAGTGGTTTCCTCGATCTGTGCAAGACCGAGCAGCGCCGGAAGACAATAACTACCTGACGGAAAGGAATTGAGAAGTCGGTCCGTTAGGGACATGGTGGGGGCTTTCGCGATCATGATGGTGGCCTCCAGTTGTGTGGTGCAATCAGCGTGACGCTCCTTTTGATTTGATTCAATGAAATGTGTGGTGATCGGTCACGAAGAAACACGCCACCCGCGCAGCGTGCCAAGACCGCAAGCACAACACGCGGGTTGTCGCCAATGCCCGGAAGGATCGTGCCGAACGTGTCGTATGCCGCCACAGCTGCCACATCCGGAAGGAGTGCGAGTTCCGGGCAGGGTCGCAAGACCGCTTTGGTGAGTGTCTTCCAATCGTCATGAGGCATGATTGTGAACCCACTCCTTCCATAAAGCTTTTTGTTTAAGAAGCGGCCAACCGCCCCCGGCGCGACGTGCAGGACAAACTGGAGACGATGGCAACGATCAAGACCGGTGTGCCGAATGGTCGTTTGTGGACAGCAGCCCATGTTGTGAAGCAGCGCAACGCCCCCATGCTGCGAAGGGCTGTCCGTCTGGGCGCTGTCAAGAAAATCACGCGGCGGATGCATGAGGCTCCCTTTCACAAAGGGTGCGCACGTCTTGCCACGATGTCATCACAGCCACGACATCGTCCTTGGTAGCAATGTCACCGGCGGCAAAAAGTCCGGACAGTAAATTTCGAATGAGAGGCTCGTCGAGATTGTCCGCCGGGATCAAGGAGAGTTGGTGGACCACTTCCTGCCATGCAAGGTGTTTCGGAGAACTGGTGGCGACCGAGGCGTTGACCCCCTGCGACTGGGAAACAAGTTGAAACAGCTTGGCAATTTGTTCGGCAATCGGTGCGATCACGCGAGAGGCCAGGCCAGACTCCATGCAGTAGAGCGCAAGAGCGTGGCGTGCGCCGACTGTAACACTGGCCAAGGCATCGGCGGCGTAGGCAGAAAGGTCCTGCATCGCAATCTGTGGAAAGGCGGCTGCTCGAAGCAGTCTTCGGATGGGATCTCGTTCGCACGCAAGAATTCTGCGGGGATCGGTGGCCTCCCATTGCAGGGATTTCCAGACCTCTTGGTGGGAAATAAGAAGACGACTCATATCGATTGTGACCCGTTGTCCTCGTTGAGGCAATGAATTCTTGAGTGCGAGCCATGCCGAATCGCCAAGGTCTGCATCCGGCTGCCTGACCGTTCGAGCGGCGTGAACCGCAAGAATATTCTGAAAGATCATGGCGGCGCGTCGTCCGCTGAGTACCAATTGCAGTTGCGTGGCGTGATGAAGGATGGACCGGATGTATTCCGTTACAACGCTGCGGAGGGAGGGTTTGATGAGTCGTATTTCGTTCACGATCTGGTGAACCGTTGCCGTCAGAACCGCGGCCGTTGTTGGAGACACCGGCTTCATTTCGTTTGAAATCACAAACCGCTGATCGTCATCGGAAAGTTGGTCCAGAGATGGCACCTCAATCACAAAGCCGAATCGATCTGCAAGGGCCGGGTCCAGCGGCTCGCTTCCAAGATAAGTTTCCGATGTCACCGCCTCCGGATCGGCGGGCGGATTCATGGCGGCCCAGCGATATCGAAGAGACGGCAGTGCAAGACCCTGCACCTTGCGTTCATGAATAATCGGAAAGAGGCGATTGAGCATGTCGGGGCGGGCGCGGGAAATCTCGTCGATGAAGACCGCTTGAGCATTCCACACCGATGCGGGGGTCTGAACAAATGACAGCGTCCCGCTGGCATCTGGCAGCGGGTAGCCGATCAAGTCGTCATAGTTCACCAGGCTTGCGTTGTAGTGGCGCCAGACAAGTCCCAACCCCTCACACATTCTGCACAGCAAAAGACTTTTCGCCGTTCCGTGCGTCCCCACCAGTAAGAGGGGCGTTTCTGATGCGAGCGCCGCAAGGATGACCGGCTCCAATGCATCGAGCCCCACTATGCCGAGGCTTCGAATCAGCTGATTGGAAGGTGGTGAGGTGGGTTTCGTCTGGGGACGATCGATCGTGGTGGCGGGTCGAGACGTGTGATCGGGTATGTGGAGATTGCTGTGATGCATGTCGAGGTTCCTCGACATCGAAAGTTGCCAGCAATCGAAAGGGGAGTTCTCACACGCGGAGAACTGTTTGCAGAGCGAGATCAAAGGCTTGAATTTGCCTAGGACTCCTACGCCACATCGCCCCTTTCAGGGCCGGCCTCAGCACCGTGACCAAGCGAAATTCGCAGGGTTCGGTTGCTGCTCGAGTTGATTGAGGCCACTCGAGACTCTTGATGCTGACGAAATTCTACCTCGGTGAAGCAGATGATGCAATGTGAAGTATGGAATTTGTAAAAAAGAAATTGCTCCGATGCCATGGACTCACCGGTTTGGCAGAGACCTACTGTGCAATGCGAGCCCTTTCCCAATAGGAGAGCAGCACGCCTATGAACCACCCCATGCCTTCACTGGTGACCTCGCATGGAAAGGGTGATTTCGATTGTGGAGGCCCCTCGGTGAGAAACCCGCTCCACTGCAAACGCTTGACGACATCGAACAAGACCCGTTCTGGGTCACCACTGCAAGCCTGAAAGGGGTTGATGGCCGCCTGCGCAAGCATGGGTGCCATGGCGTGGAGAACTTGGTCGTTCAATTGATCGGATACAGCTTGACAAAGCAACGCGTCGGACAGCAGGGAATGGCTATCCACATACGGTTCGTCCTCGTCGCGGCCGCCGAGGTACATCGATTTCAGTTTGTCAGCGTCGAAGACGCACTCTCCGATCAACACAGGATGCCGGCAGGTTCCGATTGGAAGCGGACCTGGCCGGCCGAAGATGCAGTAAATGCGAACGTCTTGCTCGTCCTGCAACCGGTCTAAAAAGCGGGTGATCGTCTCTTGGCGCCATGGAGTTGCCCGCAGCAATGGGCGCTTCCATTTGGGTACGGACGGCCGAACGGGTGGGAAAAATGGATTGTCCTTACGGTGGTGGGGGTTTTTCATATGGAGTGCGGAAACGGGGGGCGTGGGCGGACGCCAAAAAGGCCGTCCGTCACCACCCCCGCAAAGTGAAAAAGGAAACGCACAGTGAATATGGAACGTGTCTGCATTTCCAATGGAAATCAGACGAGTGATGCGTGGAACAAAGTTGAAACAAATCCCGAAACAAATCCCGAAACGAATCCCGAAAACGAATCACAAAAACGAATCACAAAAACGAATCACAAAAACGAAATCGAAAGGTGGCCCGACCCTAGGCCGCCACCGAAACAGAAGTCAAGTGGCTCATCAAGTGGCTCAATTGAGCGATCCGTGACTGAGCGGTGGTTTGCCTAGGGGCAGTGAGCTGGAACCAATGGGTTGCAGAGCGACCGTGCGGATTGGATGTGTGAATGGGTGGACGCTGTTCATACAACAGATCATCGCCCATTCCCGCGGCCACAATTGGGACACATTTCGTCTGGCTTGCCCCATGCAAAAAAGTTCTAGAAATGCCGAAGGGCGGACTCGAACCGCCAACCTGAGCGTTATGAATGCTCCGCTCTAAACCATTTGAGCTACTTCGGCGAAGTGAAAGATTCTAACGAAGTCGGTTGGTGCCGCCCTTAGTGGGCTGCCACCGCAGCGGGCGAGTTCAGCCACCGTGCCACCGTGGTGTCACGCACCGCATCCGGATATTTCCGAACGATCGCCGCGGCTGCAAGCCCCATGAACAAGGGCTGCGGTCGAAGGGGGCGGCTCGTCAATTCCGGGTGAAATTGAGCCGCCAGAAAGCATGGGTGGTCGCTGGCGCAGAGTTCAAGTACCTGCATGATGGGGTGGTGTGGATGCCGTCCGCTGAAATGCAAACCCGCAGCCTGCAGTGCTTCAATAAAAGAGGGTTCCACTTCGTAACGATGGCGGAATCGTTCACGAACCGTCGTGGATCCGTAAAGGCGTGCGGCGAAAGATTCCGATTCCAGAAGCACATCCTGGCCGCCCAGCCGCATGGTGCCACCGACAATGCCTTCGAGTTTTTTCTGATCCGGCAATTCACTAATGACAGCATGGCTGGTGGACGGATCAAATTCCGTACTGTTGGCATCCGTAAGGCCAAGCACATGCCGGGCGTATTCAATGACCGCCATCTGGAATCCGAGACAGATGCCAAGGAAAGGAAGTTTGGTGGTGCGGGCGTGTTCCACACAGCGAAGTTTGCCTTCGACGCCCCGCTGGCCAAATCCACCTGGAACAATAATGCCGTCCACATCCTTTAAGGTGGCCGCAACTTTTCCGGTGGTATCGAGCGAACTGGTGTCGAGCCATTTCAAATCGATCGTCGCGTTGAGGTGCACGCCGCAATGTTCAACAGCCTTGTCAATACTGGCGTATGCATCACGAAGGCTGGCGTACTTGCCCATGATGCCAAGCGTCACGCGACGGGCGCGAGGGGTCGACAATTTGGAACTGAAATCATTCCAGGTTCGACGAGCCTTGTCTTCGTGGGTCACCTTCACGCGATCATGCAAGTTGAGAATGGAGAGAATTTCGCGATCGAGCCCATTGGCACGCATGTCATCGGGAATCACATAAATACTTTCGCGATCATGCATGCTGAAGATGCGCTTCATGGGCACATTGCTGAACATGCCGATTTTCTGCATCACCTTTTCGCCGACCGGATTGGTGGCGCGGCAAGCAATCACATGGGGTTGCACGCCGCTTTCCATGAGTCGTTTGATTCCAAGTTGTGCCGCCTTGCTCTTTTGCTCGCCCAGCGTGGCCGGTTCAAGGATGTAGGTCAGCGCCACAAAGCAGGTGCTCTCCGAACCTTCCTCAAAGGCGAGCTCGCGGAGGGCTTCAATGTAAAAACCATTCTCATAATCGCCTGCCGTGCCGCCCACTTCGACAAAGACGACATCCGCCGGTGTGCCGTTGGGGCCGCCCGTCATGGCCAACTCTCGCAGCCGCAATTTCACCGAGCCGGTGACATGCGGAATCATCTGCACATCTCGGCCCAGATAATCGCCTCGTCGCTCGCGATCGAGAATCTCTCCGTAAATCTGTCCCGCGGTGATAAAATTTCTCCGCGACAAATCCTGATCCAGAATGCGCTCGTAGGTGCCAAGGTCCATGTCGGTCTCAAGTCCATCCGCTAGGACAAAAACTTCGCCATGCCGAAATGGATTCAAAGTTCCCGAATCAATATTGAGGTAGCCCTCCATCTTGATCGGCGCGACCGCCAGCCCCTTGTCTTGAAGCAACTTGGCAAGGCTGGAACTGAAAATGCCTTTGCCCAAACCGCTCATGACGGTTCCGATGACCACAACAAATTTTGTGCGACCTCGCTCGTACCCAGCGGGGGACGGGCTGAACCATTCCCGTTGCTCATCACTGGCAGAAAAGCGTGCAAGAAAGCCGCTTTCGCCTGAGTTGGGTTGAGTTGGGCTTCCTTTGGAGGGCACGCTTGATCGTACCAAGCGGGGAACCACTTTCAAGAATCCTGAAGCCAACGCAGGTTTGGTCTGTACGAAACGGGTCTTTCAAGCGAGGATGCCGCCCCAATGTCCACACACCACACCGTTCTTGTGCTCTCCGTTCTCACGCTTGTGGCTCCAGCGATGGCCAATGACGCGATGCTGGCTTCAGCCCATGCGGATGACTTGGCTTTTGAGGGTTCCGAGTGCCTTGAACATCGGCTGGAGCGAGCCCCGACCCGTCGGCGAGATCAGCCCGCCAAGTCGAGTGGCCCCAAGAGCGGCGTGTTTGATCCAATCACCGGTGCTGACTTTCGCAATTGGCCGCCGGATCGGCTTGTGGACACGAAACGCATCAAGATTGAATTGAAGTTTCCAGATCTCGCGAGTCGAACGGCTGAGTGCGTAGCCACGCTGACCATGCAACCGATTGCAGACCCGGTTGAATCGATCACACTTGATGCCGAAGGGTTGAAAGTGAAAGCGGTATCGCTCTCGGGCGTGCCGGTTGAATTTTCCAGTGATGGGCACGAACTCGGGTTGCGTTTTTCGCCGCCGTTGACTTCCGATCGCCAAGCCGAGATTCGTGTGGAGTATGCGATCGATCACCCATGGGACGGATTGTTCTTCACGCCAGCATTCCCCGATCAACCCAACTATCCAGCGGAAATTCATACGCAAGGTGAGTCTGAGACGAACCGACATTGGTTTCCGTGCCACGACTTTCCAAATGAACGGCAAAGCACCGAGTTGGTGGTGGATGTTCCCGAGGGCGTTGTCGTAAGCAGCAACGGTCGCCTTGTTGAACAGACCACACAGAATGGTCGCTCGGTCTGGCATTGGTTGCAGGAGAAACCGCATGTGGCGTACTTGGTTTCGCTGGTCGCAGGCAATTTTGCCCGCGTGCCGCTCGATAGCCAACTCAGCAAAGTTTCTATGCACGTGTGGGTGCCGCCCGATCGAGTGGGCGATGTGCAGCGAACCTATGGCAACACGGATCGCATGGTTGCTTTGTTCGAGAAAGTATTTGGGCAGAAGTATCCGTGGGATCGGTACGACCAATTGGTGGTTCGTAACTTTGGTGCAGGCGGCATGGAGAACACCGGCGCCACCACCATGCATCCCGGCGCAATCTTGGATGAGATTGCCGCAGCCGATGACGACATGGACGGGCTGATCTCGCACGAATTGTGTCACCAGTGGACGGGTGACTTGGTGACCTGCGAGAGTTGGGCCCATATCTGGTTGAACGAGGGCTGGGCCACGTACGGCACGGCGCTGTGGATGGGCGAGCGTGATGGAGACGACGGATATTTTGATTCCATGTTGGATCAGAGTCGCGTGGCGCATGCCGACACGACGGACGGACCTGTTCCGATGGTGAGTCCGATTTATTCCGAGGCCGGTGAAACGTTCCGACGCGCGCCGAATCCGTATCCAAAGGGTGCCAGCATTCTGCACATGTTGCGTGAGAAACTTGGCGAGGAAGTTTTTGCCAAGGGAGTGCATGCTTTCTTCGACACCTACAAGTTTGATGTCGCCGAGACCAATGATTTTCGCGAAGCCCTTGAAAAGGCAAGCGGTCTTGGCCTTGAAGGATTCTTCGAACAGTGGTGCTATCGGCCCGGTTGCCCGAATATTTCTGTGAAGGCAACGTACGACACCGGTTCACGGATGCTTTCGCTGGTTGCGGATCAAACGCAGAAGATCGATGAGCGTGTGCCTGCATTCGCCGTGAGCACACCTGTGACGGTGAAGACTGTCGCGGGCACCGTGACTTTTCCGTGGGATTGGCGCACCAAGAGTGACACGCTCTCGGTGCAACTGGATGGTCCGCCGGAATGGGTTGCCTTTGATCCGCGATTGGCCACACTGAAAACGCTCAAGCAGGACATGCCAGCGCAGTGGATGCGAAACTTGGTCAAGAGTGGCCCGACCATGTCGTCGCGCCGTCAAGCGGTCGCCATGCTGAGGGGCGATGCCACGCCAGACACGGTGGCGGCGCTCGAAGCCATCGCGGTCGATCCATCGCAAAGGCGGCGGCTTCGTCAGGACTGCATCGATGCGATTGCAGATTTCCAAAGTGAATCGGGGAAGGCCGCGATTGCACGCATGATGGAGAAGCCACCAGAGACTGCGAGAGTGTTCGCCAATCTCTGCAGTGCGACCACGCAACTTGGAGACAAACCCAAGGCGATTGAATGGCTGGCCAAGAATCTGCAGGAGCAGAAAAGTTATGCCGTTCGCAGTGCCTGCATTGATGCGCTTGCCAAGTTGGAGGCCAAGGACAAGTCTGATCTTCTGCTCTCGATGGTGGAAGTGCCAAGTCGCCAACAGGACATTCAGCAATCGGCATTGGGCGCCTTGGCAGGCTTTGGAGAAGCCAAAGCGATCGAACCGGCCATGAAGGCAGCGACCCTTGGAAACTTTGATCGAGCTCGCCCTGCGGCGATGCAATGCTTAGCCAAATTGTGCCCAAAAGAAGCCGAAAATGAAACTCGAAAGAAGATCATCGAGAAACTGATGACATGGGTCGATGACCCCGAGGGGCGTGCCCGCAACGCAGCGGGCGATGCGTTGGCGGAAGTGAAGGCAACGCAATCGCTTGAACGGATGGATGCCATCGCCGCCAGCGATCCTGATCCAGAGCGTCGCGAGAAGGCCGCTGCATGGGCCAAGAAAATTCGCGCGCCTGCATAGGTGGCTGTTGTGACGGCTAAATTTTACGGCTCGTTCAGCGGCTGACTTCTGCTGAAGATTTATGTTGCGGATCGCTTGCGAGGCGGAGGGGGCGCTTGAGCCATTCGTGCCGCGAGTGCTGCAAGTTGCTCGGGTGTATCCACTCCATGCGAGTGAGCCTCACCGATCGCCACGGCGATGTCGTATCCATTCTCCAAAATGCGAAGTTGCTCCAGTGACTCGGTTCGCTCAAGAGCCGTACTGGGCATCAGAACAAATGTGGGCAGAAACGGACGGCGGTACACATACAGACCGACATGTTTCAGCGGTGCGACCGCCTGACTACTGGCATCCCGTTGAAATGGGATCAAGGCGCGGCTGAAATACAGCGCTCGACCATTGGCACCCACGACCACCTTCACAATGTTTGGGTCGGCCGGATTTTCTCCCGGCATAAAGGGGCTGGCGATGGTTGACACGGGTACCTCGCGACCAGCATCATCAAGTGCGGCGACTGCCTGGTCGATGAGCTGGGGTTCAAGGCATGGTTCATCGCCTTGAACATTCACTACAAAGTCGCAGTGAAGTGTGGCCGCAACTTCGGCGATGCGGCTGGTTCCATTGACATGGTCCAGTCGTGTCATCACGGCTTCAAATCCCGCCTCGCGAGCGGCCGCAGCAATGCGTTCATCATCCACCGCCGCGATCACGCGCTGCACGGATTTTGCAGCTTTGGCCCGCCGCAACACATGCACGATGATTGGAATGCCATCCAGAAGCGCGAGTGCCTTGCCTGGAAATCGCGTGCTTCCCATTCGAGCGGGAACCACGGCGACCACGCGCTCGCCACTGGCGGGCGCTGCGGACATTAGCCGACGACTTCCTTCACCAAGGCATCGATCTGTTTGCGGCGATCGCGAATGTCCTTAAAGGAAATGTTCTTGCGAAGAATGTAGGAGCACACCTCGGCAGCGTCGCGGGCCGCCTGTGCATTTTTCTCCGATCGTGCCTGCTCCATAAGACTGATCATCAAGTCGTACTTGATATCGAGTTCTCGCTCGGCATTGCCAATGTCGAGAACCTGAAGCGCTTCTTTGTATTCCCCGCACGCTTCGCCATGCCACTCTTGTGCTGCAAAGCACTTGCCAAGCATGTGGGCCGCAAACACTCGGTACTTGGCTTCATCTTTGGCTTGCTGGAAGCAGGGCATGGCATCTTCAAATCGACCGAGTTCAAACCAAATGCGACCGACTTCGGCTTTCAGTCCGCAGTCCGTCGGGTACTTGGTCATGCGTTCTGCAAATTCTCGCCCTTCCAGATCCAGACAGGCTTCACGCGACGCTTTGTACGCCTGCTGCGCCTCGGCATCGTTTGGATTGGCGGTGGACTTTTCGAGCGCCGCGCGAGTCGCCCGACGCAATTGAGAAATACGAATGTCGCCAGCGGCCATGCGAAATCGGTATTCACCGAGCCGCGTGAACCCATCCATATACACGGTGTGAGCCAAATCCTCATCGCCAGCGCCCTGACGCTTGCGAAGCATCGTGGCGTACTTCTGCACATGCTCTGGCACATCGGGCTTTTCTTCGTAATCCCGTTTGGCGCGCTCCATGTTGCGCGTTTCCACATCGGCAGTACCTGCAAGCGAATCCTGCTCGGAGAGATGGCGTTGGCGGTCAGCATCCTTGATGTTGGATCGGAAACTTCCATCTTGTCCTGCCGTCTGGTTGTAGCCACCTCGTTGAATCGCCCTCGCAGCAGAAAGTTGTTTCAATTCCGATGCAAGTCCTGAATCCGTTGGATCCATTCGCATGGCTTCTTCACCACATGCAAAGGCCTCGTTCCATGCGTTGCATGCGACAAAGAGATCTTTGCCCTGCACCCACACGGACTTACTTGGTTTCTTTACCTGCTGCGCTCGCAGCAGATTGAAGACGCGAGGCGAGAGCCACACACCGACCTCTTCAAACTTGAGTTTGCCCGCAAAGTCGAGAACCTTCATGGCCGCCGCCAAGTTGTTCAAATCTTTCATCCAAATGAATTCGGCTGCAGCAAACTTTGCGAAGTTGCCGGTGCCGTCATCGATTTGTTTCACATCTTTGCTACTGGCCGGCTTGCCGCCGCCGTTGATGTATTGCACTGCCAACTCAAACATGCCGTGATGAATCGCCATATTGGCTGGATCAAACTTGACTGCACTGGCATAGAGCTGCAACGCATAATCAAAGTTGCCGGTGGCGCCGATGCTGGCGGCATGCTGCATGAACTTGGCAGCCTTCTCCGGCTGAGGAGTTTGGGAAGCGGTCTTGCCCGCCTTGTCGGTGGGTTGAGACGAACCCCCGTCGCCTGGCGGAGCGGCCGCATCGCCTGTTTTTTTCCATGGAAAGATCATGATGCAATTCTTCGTGCGAGAAGGTGGAAAGGTACGGGAGTATTCGGAGATGGTCAATGGAATGGTGCAGCGTTTTACCCAACTCACTAGGATTTCCGCGTGAAGAAGCCCCGCGAGATTTTGATCTATCCGAACCCGATCTTGCGAAAGCGTGCGAAAGAGGTTGGTGCGATTGATGCACAGATCCTGTCGTTGGTCGAAGACATGTTTCTTTTGATGCGAGCCGAAGAGGGCGCGGGACTTGCCGCGCCGCAAGTGGGAGAAAGTCTTCGAATCTTTGTCACGGAAGCCCGAAATGATGCACCGGCACGAGTCTTCATCAACCCGGTGCTGTCCGGCCTTGGCGGAGAATTGTGCGCCTATGACGAGGGGTGCCTGAGCCTTCCCGAAATTCGAGGAGACATTCGTCGGCAGCCCAAGGTGGTGATTGATGCGCTCGATGTCAAAGGAAATGCATTTCACATTGAGAGCGACGCGTTTGCGGCTCGCTTGTGGCAGCACGAATTCGATCACCTTGAGGGCATTCTGATTATTGATCGAATGACCGTTCTGGATCGGTTGCGGGTGCGGCGTATGGTGAAGGCACTCGAAGCCGAGGCGAAGGGCTGACATGCCGGAGGCCGGCGTTGTTTTCTTTGGTAGCGGATCCCTTGGGGTGCCCACGCTTTCCGCGCTGCATGCACGTGGCGTGGTGCGTGTGGTGATCAGCCAGCCCGATCGACCGGCGGGTCGTGGATTGAAGGAGACACCAACACCCGTGTCCACATGGGCCGTGGATCATGGTGTCGCCCTTGTTCGAACCAAGAACACAAATGAAGGCGAAGCTCTTTATGCGGCGCAGAACATTGATGGACCGTTGGTGGTGATTGCCTTCGGGCAGAAACTCATGCCGCAATTGCTGATGGATCGATCCACGGTCAATCTGCATCCGTCGGACTTGCCAAGGTGGCGAGGCGCCGCGCCGATTCAACGGGCGATGATGGCGGGGGAATCACGCGTGGGTGTTTGTGCCATGCGCGTGGCGGATCGCATGGATGCGGGGGATGTCTTGGATCGCTTTCATGTGGAGATTGGCGAGTGGGAGACAGCATCCGAAGTGCTCGATCGAGTCGCCGTGGAGTCAGTTCCAATGATGGTTCGAGTGGTTGAGCAATTGTTGGTTGGAACGATGCAAGGCGTGGCACAAAACGGAGAGCAGGCCACGTATGCAGCGAAATTGGATCGGTCTGAAGCGAGTGTTTCATTCGCCCATCCGGCCGATCGCGTGCGTTTGCGGATCAACGGATTGCAACCGTGGCCGGGATGTGTGGTGCGGGTGCAGGGTCAGCAGGTTCGACTGTTGCGTGTGAAGTCAGGCGTGTTGTCAGGTTCCGTCGGTTCAGTGCTGGCTGATGGAAGCATTGGCTGTTCGCAAAAATCCATCCTTCCCATGCTGGTGCAATCACCCGGTGGTCGCGCAATTGAATGGGATGCGTGGCGGCACGGACAACGCGGTTTGCAGGGTGCGCACGTTGAGTCGGACTTTCCAGCGGACACACCTCCGTGAATTCTGGACTTCGCACGGACGACTTGGAGTATCCATTTGATCCCGCATGCATAGCGACCGAGCCGGTCGAACCGAGGGATGCCGCGAAAATGATGGTGTACGACCGTGCAACGGATCGCGTGCACCACACAAGGGTTGCCGAATTGCCGCAGTGGCTTCGTCGTGATGACACACTGCTGGTCAATCGAACCAAAGTTTCGCCAGCGCGGCTGCTCATGCGTCGCGAGGCCGATGGCCGGTCCTTTGAGGGGTTGCTTGCGACCAACACCGGCGATGGAGTGTGGTTGTTGCTGGTGAAGGGGGCGAGGCGACTTCGGCAGGGTGATCGCCTGCAATTGATCGACGAAAAAGGACGTGGTGGCGCGTGGTTGCTGTGCAAGTGCAAGACCGCTGAGGGGTGGCTGGTGAAATTTGACGAAGGCGTTTTGGTGCAGGCAGCTTTGGACCACGCGGGGCGCACGCCGTTGCCTCCCTACATTGTGAAAGCTCGGCACACGCATACTCATCCCGATCAGTTTGATCGCGTGCGTTACCAGACGGTGTATGCGGACGATCACCACATGCACTCCGTGGCCGCACCGACGGCTGGTTTGCACTTGACGCAGGGTTTGCTTGAACGCATTCACCAAATGGGTGTGCGTCGCCAGAACATTACGCTCGAAGTTGGACTGGGCACCTTTCAGCCGATTGAATGCGAGTGGCTTGCGCACCATGCGATGCATTCGGAGCGATATGAGATTGAAGCAGAGGCCTTGGACGCACTGCGATTATTTCGATCCACTGGCACCGGCCGGATTGTTGTGGTGGGAACAACGACCGTACGCGCGGTGGAGAGTCTGCCGGAGCCACTGCCGTTGGATGCGTATGCAGGCGTTGCAACGATGCTCATACAACCCGGACACTCGTTCCGACATGTCTCGGCATTGCTGACAAATTTTCATCTTCCGCGTAGCACGCTGATTGCCTTGGTGGCAGCCTTCGTTGGCTTGGACCGTCTCAAGCAGTTGTATGCGATCGCGCAGCAACAGGGCTATCGGTTTTATTCATACGGAGACTGCATGTTGGTGGTGTAGGTACTCTGACGCTATGCAATTCTCCGATTTGGTTCGAAGTCTTCCGTCGTTAAGGCGTGAGGGGATTCACGACGCGGAGATTGTTTCGATTGCCGATGACAGCAGATTGGTTTCACGAGGGTCGCTGTTTGTTGCTCGACCCGGTGCACACTCGGACGGAGGTTCGTTTGTGGCCAGTGCACTCGCCCACGGCGCGGTGGCCGTTGTTGCAGCGGACGGAGTTGCCGTTCCTGCGGGCATTCCAATTGCGCGAACCGCACATCCTGCTGCGGCGGTGGCGGAACTTTCGCACGCGTTTCTCGGGTTTCCTGCTCGAAACATGCGTGTGGCTGGCGTGACCGGCACCAATGGAAAAACAACAATCGCGTTTCTGTTGCAGCAGTGCATGGCGGTGGCGGGAGAACGGTATGGATTGATTGGAACGGTGTGTGTGGACGATGGGCAAAAACAATCCGTGAGCGAATTGACGACGCCTGGTGCAATCGAACTGGCCACGCTGCTTGCCAGAATGAAATCGAACGGTTGCACCGGCGTGTGCATGGAAACCAGCAGCCACGCGCTCGATCAAGGACGGGTGGCCGGATTGGATTTCTCGGTGGCCATCTTTACCAATCTCAGTGGCGATCACTTGGATTATCACGGCACCATGGAGCAGTACGCGTCGGCCAAGGCACGATTGTTCGAGGGATTAGGTCGCAGCGCCACCGCCATCGTGAATGCCGACGATCCGGCGTATGAACGCATGGTGCGAGATTGCCATGCTCGCGTTCTTCGTTGTGGATTTTCAGGCGGAAAGAATCTTGAGGCGCAGGTTTCGGTTCTTGATGCTCGGCTTGGGTCGATGCATGTTCGAATGCAGGGGCCGTGGGGTGATCTGGCGGCGCGTCTTCCGATGATGGGTCGCCACAATTGCATGAATGCACTCCAGGCCGTTGCGGGAGCTTGGGTCCTCGGCGCGCCCACCGCGGCATTGGAACAGGCCATGGCCAAGGCGTCGGCGCCGCCCGGTCGCTTGGAACCCGTCACGGATCCTGAGGCGCCCTTTGCGGTGCTGGTGGACTACGCGCACACCGATGATGCGTTACTGAATGTTGTGCGAGCGGTGCGGCCCGCGCTGCCTGAAGGTGGTCGATTGATCGTGGTGTTTGGTTGCGGTGGAGATCGAGATCGCACCAAGCGACCTCGCATGGCACGCGTTGCCTGCGAGTTTGCAGATTGCATTGTGATCACCAGCGACAATCCGCGCACCGAGGACCCCGCGGCCATCGTGCGCGAAATTGAGGGCGGCGTGCCGCCTCACCGGGCCGATCGTGTGACCAGTGTGATTGATCGCCGCGAGGCCATTCATCATGCGGTGCAGATGGCGCGACCCGGTGATGCGGTGGTGATTGCAGGAAAGGGGCACGAGAATTACCAAATCATCGGCAAAGTGAAGCGGCCCTTTGATGATCGACTCGTTGCACGCGAGGCTTTACAGGCTGTGGGAAGCGAAGCGTGACCCACTTCCTCTCGCCTAGCGAGATGGCATCCATCACAGGTGGTCGATGGCTTGATGCGCCGCCCGCGGACATAACGGGAATCGGAACAGATACACGCGATCAACTCAACGGGCGAATGTTTGTTGCCTTGCGAGGTGAGCGATTCGATGCGCACGAATTTCTTGGCGAAGCAGCCACACAGGGCGCTGTTGGATGCATGGTGGATCGCCCGAATGTTGTGGCTCCAATTCCGCGGTTGCTGGTCAACGATTCGCTGATTGCGTTGCAAGCGTTGGCGACGGTGTGGCGACAGCGATTGCCCAAGGCCTTGTGCATTGCGATCACTGGAAGTGCCGGTAAGACCACCACACGACGATTGGTCGAGGCTGCCTGTGCTGCGTTTGGACCCACACATGCCAGCCCCAAGAGTTTCAACAATCACCTTGGTGTTCCGCTCACGTTGCTCTCGGCGCCACCGGAGACTCAGTTTCTGGTCTTAGAGATTGGCATGAATCACCCTGGAGAAATTGAGCCGCTGGCTCGCATGGCCGCGCCGCGTGTTGCCATGGTGATGAACGCTGGCACTGCGCACCTTGAAGGACTTGGATCTCGCGAAGCCATTGCCAGGGAAAAGGCAACGCTTGCTCGCGGCTTACAGCCTGCGGGACTTCTGGTGGTGCAAGGCGATCACGATCATTTGCTCGCCGCTGCGTTACGGGAACCTTTGCCTGCAGGTGGAAAGGTGTACGGCTTTGGCGTACGGGGGTTGAACGCGTTCCGCATGGTGCATCGAGAGCAACGGGCGGATGGAGCGCAAACCATCACAGCGTTCACTCCAAGTGGAGTGATCCACATGGATCTTCAATTGTCAGGTGCGCACAACGCCATGAATGCCCTCGGCGCTTTGGCCGCCCTCATGGGGCTGGGACTTTCTGCCGACCGCGTGGTTGCGGCCATGGCGACCGTGGCACCGGCCGACATGCGGATGGCTCGTTCGGACATGGGGGGCATTTCCATTTTCAATGATGCCTACAACGCCAATCCGGATGCCATGCTGGCCGCCATCGCAACCTTTGCCGAACTCACAGGCACCATGCAGCGACGGGTGGTGGCCTTGGGGGACATGCTTGAACTCGGTGAGCAATCGGATGAACTCCACGCCATGGTGGGGCGGCACCTTGGCCGAGCCTTCGCTGCGGGTCCGCCGGATGTGTTCCTAGCGTGCGGGAAGAACGGCACGCACTTTGTCCGTGGGCTTGTGGAGGTTGCTCCGCACGCCGCCTTTGAAATATCAGCGGATTTACAGCAGGATTCCGCTCGACTGGCGGCCCGCCTTCGCCCGGGCGATGCCGTGCTGGTCAAGGGGTCGCGAGGCAGCGGCATGGAGCGTTTGGTGACGGCAATTTCTTTGTTGCACGAACAGAAGAAGGGGAGCCTGATCGGTCGATGAACGCCCCACAGGAATTTCATGCTTTTTAACCTTGTTGAATGGGCTCAGAATTGGCTTGATGAGCGCGGACTTTCCGCGGTCGTTCAGGTGATGTATCAGTTGGAATTCCGGGCATTTCTGGCCGTTCTTCTGGCGTTTGCCACGGTGCGTCTCTGTGGGCCGGCAACCATTGCGTGGTTGCGTCACCGCAAAGTGGGGGACACGCCTGAGTTCAATCACGGAACGCTGAATGAACTCATGAAAGACAAGAGCGCCACACCCACCATGGGCGGCATGCTGCTGATCGGTTCCATTCTGATCACTTCGCTGTTGCTTGCGGATGTGTGGCACAGTATGCCGTCCAAGATTGCGCTGGTGGTCATGGTGATGCTGGCCTTGCTTGGAAGTATGGATGACTGGCTCAAACTCAATGCCGCACGCCGCCAACCCGGAAGCCGCGATGGATTGTTCCCGTGGGAAAAACTTCTCTTTCAATTCGGCATCGGCGCCATTGCAGGTTGGTTCTTGTGGCGGAGTGCGGGTTCGGTGGATGCACAAGTGCTCAATCTTCCGTTTCAACGCACCTATCCGCCCACCAGCATTTCTGCCAGCTTGGTTCAGCCACCAGCGGTGGCTTCTGGAGTGATCGTGCTGGGCATTTTTTGGTTCACGGCACTGGCTGCCATCGTGGTGATGGCCACCAGCAATGCAGTCAACTTGACTGACGGCATGGATGGACTTGCCACAGGTCTTATTCTGATTGCAAGCTTTATGGCCATGGTGGTGGTGGGCATCGCCGCGAGTCCTCGCGCGAGTTACTTTCTGATGGTGCCGCATGTGCAGCACGCGGGAGAACTCATGGTGATTGCCGGCGCAATGAGCGGCGCGTGTATGGGATTTCTCTGGTTCAACTGTCAACCGGCCAGTGTGTTTATGGGCGACACCGGCAGTCTGGCATTGGGTGGATTGTTGGCAGTCATGTTTATTGCCGTTCGGCAGGAATTTCTGCTCATCGTCGTCGGTGGAGTATTTTTTCTGGAGGCGGCCAGTTCGCTCATTCAAATTGGCACATTCAAGATCACTCGAAAGATGTCAGGGACCGGTCGCCGCGTTTTTCGCTGCGCGCCGATTCACCATCATTTTCAATTGGGCGGATGGAAAGAGACGCAAACGGTGGTGCGATTCTGGCTTCTGGGCGTGCTGCTCTCCATGGTGGCGCTGGTGTTCCTGAAATTGCGTTAGCACCAAACGGGCCACACGCCATTGGCGTCACACATTAAACAGAAAGTGCACCACATCGCCGTCCTGCATCACATACCCGCGGCCTTCGCTCCGTAGTTTGCCCGCTTCGCGAATCGCTTTTTCGCTTCCATGCTGTACCAGGTCTTTGATTCCGTAGCACTCGGCGCGAATAAATCCCTTTTCAAAGTCCGTGTGAATCACCCCAGCAGCCTGTGGCGCGGTGTCGCCGCGATGAATGGTCCACGCGCGAATTTCCTTCGGGCCGGCGGTGAAATAACTCTGCAAGCCAAGCAAGTCGTAGGCAGCGCGCGCCACCGTCGCAAGCGCCGGCTGCGTCATGCCAAGACTGGTCAGCATTTCTCCGCGATCGGATTCTGAAAGTTCGGCAAGTTCACTTTCGATTTTGGCGCACACCACCACCACGCCGCCGCTCTCGGCCATTGCCCGTGCCCGCACCAGTTGCACCATGGGGCCAGTCCCCTGAAGATCGCTGTCGTTGACATTGGCCACATACAAAACGGGTTTCGCTGTAATCAAACCAAGACCTCGGCCTAACGTGGTGTCCTCGTGGCTCCACGCGCCAAGCCGCAACGGCTTGCCATCCTTCAGCAGTTCAAAGGCCCGCTCCAAATAGGAAACTTTGGCACTTGCCTCTTTGTCGCCACTTCGTTTGAGTCGCTGCTGCTTGTCCAGATTCACTTCCACGCTTTGCAGATCGGCTAGCGCCAGCTCAATGTCAATGGTCTCGATATCTCGAATCGGATCCGGATGGCCATCCACATGCATGACATCGGAGTCTTCAAAGCAGCGGACCACATGCAGAATGGCATCGACTTCGCGAATGTGACTTAGAAATTTGTTGCCAAGGCCCTCGCCTTCGCTGGCGCCGCGCACCAGTCCGGCGATGTCCACCACACGAACGGCCGCAGGGAGGATTTTTTCGCTCTTGATAAAGCTTGCAAGTTTGGCAAGCCGGTCATCGGGAACGCTGACCACGCCAACATTGGGTTCGATGGTGCAAAATGGATAATTTGCCGCGGCGATGCCAGCCGAGGTGAGCGCGTTAAAGAGCGTGCTCTTGCCGACATTAGGAAGTCCGACGATTCCGCATTCCATAGGGGGTGCTTGCTCCAGCCGCGTTGTTGCGGGGAAGGATGGTAGCGGCGGAACGCAATCTTCACGCGATAGGATCGGTGCATGGTCGCCACCGCGAATGCCGCTTCGCTTCGAGCCAGACGACGCATTGGCTTTCTGGGCATGTGTGCGATCGGGCTGGTGGGCTTGCTGGTGTTTCGTCTGTGGGCCCTGACTGTTTGGCACGGCGAGGAATTGCGAGAGGAGGCGGAGTCTCGCCTCGATCGATCCATTTGGCTTCCCACCATTCGAGGGTCGATCATTGACCGCAAGGGCCGAGTGCTCGCCATGGATGTTCCCGCATGGGATGTGGCGATTGACTACGCGGTGGTGAATGGATCGTGGGTACGCGAGCATGCCGAACGGGACGCGCGTCACTCGTTTGGTCGATCGTTGTGGAGTAAGTTGCCAAAGTCAGCCCGTGACGCGGCGATTGAATCAAGAATTCCGCCGTGGCAGGGAGTCTTGGACGGTGTGTTGAATCAAGTGTCCACGCTGTGCGAAGTGCCGAGATCCCAACTGGATGGAACCATGCGTGAGGTGTTCAGTCGCGTGGAGCGGCGGGCCGAAGGTCTGTGGTTGCGTCAGCGTGAGGCCAGCGCACGCCAGGGGGAGCAAGCGGATGTGGGTGTGAAACCCACCCCCATTCGAGAGCAACGCATGAGCCATGTGTTGGTGCAACATGTTCCGGATGCGGTTGCGTTTGCATTGCGCAAATTAGGCGACGCGTATCCGGGCACGGTGGAGGTGCTCGATGGAACGCGGCGAGTGCAATTGTGGAGCAGTGCCGATGTGCAAATGGATGCCAGCACATTGCCCGCGCCGCTTCGGCGAGGCGGACTGAAAACCGTTCGCGTGGCGGGCGTTCTTGATCATGTGCTGGGTTCTGTGCGAGGCGATGTGTGGGCGGAAGACCTTGCTCGCAGGCCGTTTACCCGTCCCGATGGAAGTGTGGATGCAGGTGGCTACGGCCCCACGCCGGATTCCATTGGTTCTCGCGGATTGGAAGCGGCCTACGAAGATTGGTTGCGAGGTGAGCGTGGACAGTTGCGAACAAAGTTGGACACCAATCAGACCGAGCGTGAGGATCCCAAGCCGGGTCGAGATCTGAAACTCACCATTGATGCAGGGCTTCAGGCACGGGTGCAAGCCATTCTGAATCCGAGATTGGGATTAACAAAAGTTCAGCCGTGGCAACATGGTGGCAAGCCGCCGCCACTTCCGGATGGGACCGCACTTGCCAGTGCAGCGGTTGTTCTTGAAATTGAAACCGGCGACATTCTGGCTTTGGGTTCATGGCCCACGCTTGCGGATAGCGATGACTTGTCTGCAAGTGATCGTCGGCGTTTGGTGCCGGGTCTTGATCGCGCGGCCGAGGCGGTCTATCCACCCGGCAGTATTGTGAAGCCGCTGGTGTATGCGGGGGCGGTTGCGAAGAATCGCTTTCCAACCAAGGGAGCGGTTGTGTGTCAGGGGCACTTCTTTCCAGAGTTGAAAGACAAGGCGCGGTGCTGGATTTGGCGGCCCGAACATGGCATGAGCACGCACTCGGGTCTTTCGGGAGGCCCACTCTCCATTGAAGAAGCGATCAGCCGAAGTTGCAATATTTATTTTTATACCGTGGCGCAAAAATTTGGATTACGCGGCATGGTGCAGTGGTACCGCGACTTGGGCGTTGGACAAACGCTTGGGACGGGTCTGCAAGGATCCAAGATTGCTGCCAAGCGAGGTGATGCAGGTGAAGGCACCGGCATTCTTCCAAGTGATGAAGACATGACGCGACTTGAGGCGCGACGCGATGCGTTCACGCCGATCATTCTGGGCATCGGACAGGGGCCGATTGCATGGACTCCGCTGCAAGCGGCCAACGCCTTTGCAACACTCGCACGGGGCGGCGTGCTGCGTGATGCTCGCATTGTGAGCGACGATGCCGCGCTGCCGCCGGATCGTCGAACCGGTTCGCTCAACATTCCTGATGAAGCTCGCAAGCGAGCGATCGAGGGACTGCGGCAAGCCGTGGAGGCCAATCATGGAACCGGTCATCATGTGAAATACGGAGACGGTTCGACCGAAGTGATCTTTGATGTGCCGGGTGTGCGCGTGCAAGGCAAGACCGGCACGGCTCAAGCCTCTCCGTTGGTGGTGGACGGTGACGGAGATGGCTCGCCTCGTCGCATTCTCAAGGGGCTGGATCACTCGTGGTTTGTTGGCTTGGTGGGTGATCGGGCTGAGAAAGAACCCATGTTTGCCATCGCTGTGCTGGTGGAATATGGAGGTAGTGGTGGAAAGACGGCGGGGCCAATTGCAGAGCAGGTGGTTCGAGCTTTACTGGATGAGGGCTACCTTGATGGTGAGAAGTCAGGCGGAAAGCCGCGCACGCCCTCAAAAAAATCACGCGCTCTCTACAACGCCAATGACATGGATGTGGGGCCACCCGAAGCTGAGGATCCAGAAGGATGAGCGGCCTGATTGCTGGAACTCTTTCTCCGCGAGGAGACAGCGTGCAGATTTCTCGTCACGGTCGAGGTGGCGTGATGTGGCTTCATGTTGGCTGGGTGTCCGTGATCGGCGCGGCCATGTTGAGCGTGATTGGTGTGTTGGCCATTGGCACCACAGAACCTGGACTTGCCAAGCGGCAGGCGGTGTTCGCTCTTGTTGGCATTCTCGCTGCGGCGGCGGTGTGTCTACCCAATGCACGGCAACTGGCCAAGGCGGCGTGGCCGCTTTACTTTCTAAGCCTTGCGCTGCTGCTGTTTGTTTTGATTCCAGGAATTCCGGAGTGGCTCGTGCGACCCAAGAACGGTGCTCGCCGGTGGATCAGTTTGCAGGTTTTTGATTTTCAGCCAAGTGAAATTGCCAAAATTGCGGTGGTGTTTGCGTTAGCGCAGTGGATTCGCTCGGCAGAACAGATTCGAAAGTTCAAGGGATTCATTGTGCCATTCGCCATGGCGGCGCCGCCCATGTTGCTGATTCTGGTGGAACCAGACCTTGGCACCGCACTCATGTTGGCTCCGGCCGTGGTGGCCATGGTGCTTGCGTCGGGTGCTCGCAAGCGACATGTTGCCTATCTGATTCTTGGCGTGGCGATGCTGGCTCCCGTGAGTTATCCGTTTCTCAAGTCTCATCAACGCGAGCGGGTCGATGCGTTGTGGGCACAATTGAATGGAGATGATCGCTACGCCAGAGACATTGGCTTTCAGGCGGATCGGGCCATGACGCTGGTGGGCAGCGGCGGATTGATGGGTATGGGCGCTGATCAAGCCCGCGCGTTGGTTCGCCACAATCGGCTACCCGAAGAACACAACGACATGATCTTTGCGGTGATTTGCTGTCGGTGGGGTTTTGTGGGCGGCCTGATCACATGGGGTTGCGGGCTGGTGTACGCGCTGGGGGCCTTGTTGATAGCACTGTATGCCCGCGACAGTTTCTCAAGGCTGGTGTGCATCGGAATCGCCGCTACCTTTGCGGGTCAAATGGTGATTAACACTGGCATGACGCTTGGCGTGCTTCCGATTACCGGCGTCACGCTGCCCTTTGTGAGTTACGGCGGAAGCAGTTTGGTGGCGTTGTGGATTGCTACCGGATTGCTGATGAATCTTGCGATGCGCCGACCACGAGGCATCGAGGCGTTGGGAGCGGTCGCATGACTCGCGTTGGTGTACCTCCACAGGAATTTCACGACGCGCTCGCGGCGCAGCACATTGAGCTTGAGCCGGGTGATCAAGAGCAGCTCGCCCTTCACTTGGACGCGCTGCTTGAAGCCAATGAACGGTTCAATCTCACCGGCATTCGAGATCCCGCGCAGGCGTGGGTACGACATGCCGCTGACAGCCTTTCGCTGGTGCCGTTTCTTGTTTCGGCATCCGCGGCCACCGTCGTGGATTTGGGTTCGGGCGGTGGTTTCCCCGGCATTCCGTTAGCGATTGCACTTCCCGCTGTGCAGGTCACATTGGTTGAGAGCGTAGGAAAGAAGGCGAGATTTCTGGAAGAAGTGGTGGCCCTGCTTCACCTTTCCAATGTCACCGTTCGATTGGCGCGCGCCGAAGAGTTGGCGGACTTTCGGCTTGGCTTACGAGAGAGTTTTGATGTCGCCGTCTGTCGAGCAGTTGGTGGCTTGGCAACCTTGATTGAGCTGGCCTTGCCGCTGGTGAAGGTGAACGGTCTGCTGCTTGCGATGAAAGGCGAAAAGACTCCTGAAGAACTCAAACAAGCGGTTCGTGCGCTGAAGGAACTTTCGGGCGAGGTGGAGACCACACTTCGAACTCCAACGGGAACCATTGTGGCCATTCGAAAGATGGCCAAGACCGTACGCATTTACCCACGCGATCAGGGGCTTCCGGCTCGCAAACCACTCGGGGCAACGGATCTTTCAAGCGACTGAGTCAGGCAGACGAATGCCCAGTCATGTGCGACTACGCTGCAACCTGTGTCACTTGAAGCCCATTCCATCCTGAGCGAGACCGGCCCACTGGCTCGCCGCCTGCAGGGGTTTGAGTTCCGACCTCAACAAGTGGAGATGGCAAGATTGGTCGAGGACACTTTGCAGCGCAAGGGGCGTTTGATGGTCGAAGCGGGGACGGGCGTTGGGAAAAGTTTCGCCTATCTCATTCCCGCGATCCGGCACATTGTGGAGAAGCGTGAACGCGTGGTGGTGGCCACGCACACCATCAGTCTGCAGGAGCAACTGATCGACCGAGACATTCCGCTGTTGCGTGCAGTGGCCACCGATGAATTTAGCGCGGTCCTGGTGAAGGGCCGGAACAACTATGTCAGTTTGCGGCGGCTTCGACTTGCGGGCAAGCGTCACGATCGCCTGTTCTTCAATGAGTCGGAGCGGCACGCACTCCATCAACTGGAGGAGTGGTCAACCACCACACAGGATGGTTCGCTTGGGTCGCTTCCGGTGCATCCCGGTGAAGCAGTCTGGGAGCAATCGCAGAGCGATTCACACAATTGCATGGGTCGCAAGTGCCCAACCTATGACCAGTGTTTCTATCAATCCGCTCGCAGGCGAATGGAGAATGCCGACCTGCTGATTTGCAATCACGCGCTGTTCTTCAGCGATCTCGCATTGCGAATGCGTGGCCATGGTTTGTTGCCGGATTACCAACATGTGATTCTGGACGAAGCCCACGAACTGGAGGATGTGGCCAGCGAGCACTTTGGCATCAAACTTTCCGAAGCTGCTGTACAGCACTTTCTTCGAGCGTTGCTCGCACATGGTGGCAAAGGATTTTTACCTCAATTGCGTCTGAAGACTGGCGCGGAGGTGCAGGTGGAAGCGGCCATGCGTCTGGTGGAACGGTGTGAACACGCCATGGAAGGCATGGCGATTGATTTGCTGATGCAGTCCAGAAAAACTGGCGATGGGGCTGGCGAGCGCCGTGTGACCACACCCGATGCGATTCCCAATGGCTTGAGTGAGCCCATGTGGGAACTTGCTGCGTCGCTTCGATTGCTGAAGGAACAAGCAGAGGACGAGGCCGATGCATTTGAACTGAACGCTTATGCAGAGCGGGCAGACATGGCCGCTCGCAGTGCGGATCAATTGATCACGCAATCCCTCGGCGGCTGTGTGTATTGGATTGAAAGTCGCAAGCACCACCGAAGCCGTAGCCGCCCAATGATGACGCTTGCGGCGGCGGTGGTGGATGTTGCGCCGATTCTCAGCGAGCAACTCTTTTCGAAACCAATTTCTGTCACGCTGACCAGTGCCACGCTGGCCACCACGCGAGGAGACTTTTCGCTTTTGGGCCAGCGCCTTGGGTTCGACGGAGCCGTCTGCGCACAACTTGGAAGCCCCTTTGATTTTGCGCATCAAGTTCGCTTGCTGATCGATCGAACCATGCCGGAACCCAACCATGCTGCATACGAGCAGGCCTTGGCAGATCGCATCCGGGCGCAGATTCACCGAACCGACGGTGGCGCGTTTGTGTTGTTTACCAACGCCACCACGATGGAGAATCTGGCCAAGCGTCTGGAGCCGTCGTTGCGAGCAGCGGGTCATGCCGTGCTGGTGCAAAACCGTCAACTTCCGCGGTCGATGATGCTGCAGCAATTTGTCGAAGATCCCCGAAGCGTGCTGTTTGGCGTGAATAGTTTTTGGCAAGGCGTGGATGTGCGCGGCGAGGGTCTTCGCAATGTCATTATCACGCGATTGCCGTTTGACCCTCCTGACAAGCCACTGGTCAAGGCTCGCAGCGAACGGGTGGTCGCCAGCGGCGGCGATCCGTTTCGTCAGGACACGTTACCGCGAGCCATTCTGCGATTTCGCCAAGGCTTCGGTCGTCTGATTCGAAGCAGCACCGATCGTGGCAATGTGGTGGTGCTCGACGCACGCATTGCCACCAAGTCGTACGGCCGTGCATTTCTTGAGGCGCTTCCCGAAGGCGTTGTGCCGGAATGGATCGATGAGGAATCCGATCCACCGTATCAAGAGTCGT
This sequence comes from Singulisphaera sp. GP187, assembly GCA_945871915.1. Lineage (GTDB taxonomy): Bacteria > Planctomycetota > Phycisphaerae > Phycisphaerales > SM1A02 > SYAC01. The sequence continues at coordinate 50,226 of CAMBXO010000012.1, read as the reverse complement.
GATGTCCAAGGCGGGGATTACGCCTTGAGCACTTTGGCTTTTGCGTACGTGGCACCCAGAATTTTGGCGGACGGCGTCTTGAGCCAATCTTCAAGAACGGCTGCGTACACACTTCGGAAGTCCTGCGTAAATTTCAAGTCGCCGTTGTCGAGGTCAGTCAAACTGGGGTGCTTGCCATGCACGCCGGGCTTCACATTGGTTCCAATCAAAAAGGACGGTGCCGCGGTTCCGTGATCGGTGCCACCGCTTGCATTTTGCGAAACACGGCGGCCGAATTCGCTGAAGACAAGCGTGAGCACGCGATCCTGATTTCGCTGCGATTTCAATTCATTCTGAAATGCCAGCAGGGCATCACCCACCTGTTGAAGATTGCGGGCATGGCCACCCAACTGTCCGGCGTGCGTGTCAAAGCCACTGATGCTGGTGTAGTACACACGCGTTTGCATGCCATCTCGAATCATGGCGGCGACCATTTTGAGTTGACGAGCCAGATCAGAGTTGGGCCACTGCGTAAGCGGCTCCCGATTCACCGCCGCGCGGATTCGATCGCTGCTCAGTTGCGCGTCAAGCGCCGTCCGCATCAGAAAAGCCGCTTGACTCTTTTCAGGCGTCTCCGGCAGAACGCCCGCACGATTCATGCTTTCGTAACTGGCCTCCATACCCTTGTCGACATCATTTCCCATCCACCGAAACAGATCGGCACTTTCAAAGTTGATCGGTTTCTGAATGGAACCAGCCATCGCCAGCGGCGCTGTTCGACCAATGCTGATGGCGCCTTCCGGAAATGGTGTGCCTTGGCAGGTGTTGTCAAAGTATCGACCAATCCATCCATCACCTTTGCCACCACTCTTGGCGGTCTGCCAAATGTCCATGCTGGTGAAGTGGCTTCGATTGGGGTTTGGGTAACCCACTCCCTGAAGCACCGCAAGTTGCCCATCATCCATGAGTTCTTTGAAACCTCGAAGTGACGGATGCAAGCCAATTCCAAGTTTTGAATCCAGTTCAAGTGCGGCACCGGCCTGCCCGCGTCCTTGTCCAGTTGGCGCCTGAATACCAATGGTGGGTCGCGCCTTGAAATATTCTGCAGCTCCGTAGGGAACGACCGTGTTCAGGCCGTCGTTGCCACCACCCAATTGAACGATCACCAGCACGCGTTCAGACGGAATGCCGGCAAGGCCAGGCGTCTTGGCCGCTTGTGCCACCAAACCAAAGGCAGAGTTTTGAATGAACGCCGGCACGGTGGTGGCAAGACTTGCCAGCGCCACGCCGTGGCGGATGAACAGGCGGCGTGAGTAGGGGGTGTTCAGTTCGAACATGAGGACTCCTTTAGCAAAGCTGATACTCGGGAATTGCGGTAATGAGACAGAGTGCCTCAATGACACCATGATTGTCCAGCGGAACATTGCGGCTGCGAAGACTTGTCAGAACATCGGCCACGCGTTCGGTCTGAGGTGGCGTGGCAAGCGAACACCGCAACAGCCATGCGATGCCATCTTCCATGGACACGCTGCCATCAGGTTTTTTCGCAGCGGCCACAAGATGTGTGGCATCAAAGCCGTCCTTGTTCACTTCCCATTCTTGGGACTTGGGACTGCGGCCTGTGAGCAGATACACCATCAGGTTTTGCCGAGTGAACAGGGTGCTGGTGTTGATCCATCCGCGGCCGCCATCCCAGCCTTTGACATTGGGTGGTTGGAAGAGTTGTTGCCCCATCAAGTCTGAGGCACTGTTGAGCACGCTCAGGGAACGAATGGGCGAGTGGAACTGTCGAACCGATTGCACGATCAGTTGAATGGGACTCTTGATGATGGCGGCTCGATTGGCCGGGTGGTGAAAGTGTTCGCTGCTAAAGAGAGCCTTGAGAACAGGCTTCAGTTCACCTTTCTTGGCGACAAAGAGCGAAGAAAGTTCTGCAACGAATGCCTTTTGCGTTTTGGAAAATTCTCCGGGCGAGTCGTTGACGAAGAAGCGATAGAGCTTGGTGCAGATGAACTCTGGGCACTCTTTGCGTGCCAGAATCAGATTCACGAATCCGTCACCATCGAATGCGCCGGTGTAGCCAAAGATGGTCTTGCTTCCGTCGTCGTGGGTGGACGCATCAAAGTAGGAATCGTTATCTCGCAGCGAAAGGCCCGTGAGTGCGCGAGCGCCCTCCTTGATGTCGTTCTCGGTGTACCCGCGGCCCTCGCCAAGCGTGAACAACTCCATCAGTTCGCGTGCAAGGTTTTCGTTGGCTCGACCCTTTCTATTTTCATCGTTGTCCAAATACTTGATCATGGCAGGATCGCGGATGACTTTGCGTACCAAGTGGGCAAAGTTCCCGGTGGCAAACTGTCGAAAGAGTTGGTTCTGCTGAAACATGTTCCAGCTTTCTTCCACCGTTCGATAGCCATTGGCAAAGTGCCCGTGCCAAAAGAGTGTCATTTTTTCCTCAAGCGGGCGGGGCGTCTCGATCATGCGTTGCAGCCACCACTTCTGCATGTCGCGAATCTGTTCACGATCTTCACCCTGTTGCCGATTGCGCTCGCGTTCGAACTTATCGAGTGCAGCCTGATCGTTGGATCGACGCGCAGCAATTCGGGCTTGCCGTTCCTGATCCGTGGGCGGCCGCATGATGTCCTTATCAAATTCCTCCGCCCCCTTGTCCGCATAGGTACGGCCTTCAAATTCCACCAGCAGATTGACGGCTTTGACCAATCCAAGATCGGTCAGGGCCTGCACCTGCTCGGGCGTGCCACCAAACCCAGCTCGATTGAGCAGGTGGCGAGCGCAATCGGAATTGAAGTCCGTTGCGTCCAGAGGTTTGAGTTCTTTGGAGAGTTTCATGGTGAAATGCCGGGTGGCTAACGGGAATCCGCAGGGACTATTTCATTGGTTTCATTCCTCGGCTGGCTCGGAAGGAACGCCACGATCAAAATGACCCCGCAGGAGATCAACAACAAGTAGGTTCTCGCACCCACCATGCCCTGATCGGCAAGGGCCGCGGCAAATAGGAGCGTTCCCCATGTGGTCGCCGTCGAGCGTCCTCGAAGCCGCAAGGCCAGCCACCCGGGGAACACCACGCCAAACAAACCGAGCCACCGCAAATAGGTTGCCTCACCGGCCGACCAGTCCGTGACATCACCGTTGTGCAGTAAGTCTGCTGCTGGCATCAGGATTGGGTTGGCCTTTGTGGCAATGGTCATCACTTGCAGCAGAATGGGGCCGAGAACCGCAGCCATTGCGGGAACCCCTACAAGCCACACCATTCGGCGCGTCATGGAGGCTTTCATCAACAGATCCATCGGATCCACCGGTGCAGAGGCCCAGACACTTCGAGCAATCGGTCCGGTGACCGCAACGAGCGCGCACATGGTGAAGCCGGTCTGCATCATCCATTGCATCCAGATCGCGGAGGTGACATGGGGCCCGCCAATTCGATTGTCAAAGGTGCTGGCAGCAAAGAGAAGTTGCAGCAGAAATGCAATGCCAAACACCGCAAAGCTGTGACGACTTGGACTTTGCTGCAGCGCTCGATGAAAGGTGGGATCCAGATAGGGGCACAGGAGAAATCCAAAGCTGATACATGGAGCCGCGAAGGCAAGACTTGCCATTGAAAGTGATCCCGCGGGCGCTTCAACCGCGAGCGATCCCATTCCATTGACTGCGAACAGCACCATGCTTGCCAGAAAGGCCAACGATCCTGCTCCGATCCAGAATCTTTTTCCGCCGGGGAAAAAGAGAAACACGAACGCGATGATTGGCACCACACTTGCAAGACCAGAGGCCGTTGGAATTCCGGTGGTGGCCCACACTAAGAACCATGCTTGAAACGCAATCGTGGCCCACGCAAACCATCTCATGGGTTTGGCAAAGCGTTCACACCACATTCGACTTGTTTGGGGTGTCAGCACATATCCAAAGAGCATGCATCCCAACACATTTGGAATTGCAAACGCAAAGAATCCAGGCCAACCCCACCAGCGGAGCAGCAGGATGGGCAGAAACATTCCGATGCACCATGTCCAGCTGCTGGCCAGATAGAGACCCCATCCTGTTGTCTCAAGGGCGCGACGCATGCGGGAAGCATGCCCAGTCGCCATCGGTCTGTCCAATGCCCGAAACGGGTCAATCACCCCGAAGCGAAAGGAGTTTGCGAAGCGACCGAGCCTTCATCATGCTCTTTGGAGTGCAATGAAAGGTGATCAGGCACTTGCCCACGCGCCGCTTTTTGCCGTGATCCTTCATCTGCTGGCGAATATCCATTTCCAGATCAATGTTGAATTCACGGCCATTTCGAACGAGTTCATCCAGATCGGCCTTGGGAACAATGTCGTACACCGCAGGCCCCACGCATGGCCGAAGGAACCGATACTCCATGCGTTTGCACACCACGATGTAATCGCTGCCAACGCGGCCAAACAAAAAGAGACCGGCGGCCACCTCACTATTTCCTAACAACGCCGCGCCCGCCATGGCGTTGTACCAATTGCGATTGCCACGATTGAATGGCAAGACGGCGGTGAAACGATTTTCACCGGCCCGTCGCAAGGTGATCCCGCTTCGAAAGGCATAGGGAAGCCAGATCAGACTGCACACTTTTTGCCAGAACCAGTTGCGCGTACTCAGTCGGCTAATAAATGCCTCGCATGTTTCGCTGAATGTTCGACGCTGCGCGACCTCGGGCTGCACTTCGGTTGGGGCATCGGTCGCGGGCATTGGACCATGGTAGGGGCAGAATGCATCTCATTTCCAGTGGGTTTCGCTACCTTCATGCCATGTCAAGTCGATGCCTTGCGGTATGTAGCTGGAGCCTTCGACCATCTGACCCCGCTCAATTAGTCGAGCGCATGAAGCAATCGGGAATGAAGGCCGTTCAATTGGACTTCACACCGTTGGTGGATGCGCCCGAAATCTGGAAGGATGCGACGCAGCGATTGACCGATGCCGGCATGGTGATTGCAAGCGGCATGATGAGACCGCGCGGCGAGGATTACTCAACCATTGCAAGTATTCGAGCCACGGGTGGCGTGCGGCCGGACGCAACGTGGGTGCAGAATCAACAGTTGGCTGCACGCGTAGCGGAACTTGCTTCACGCGCCGGAGTTTCGCTGGTGTCCTTTCATGGCGGTTGCCTTCCGCATGACCAATCCGATCCGCAGCGTGCGATCATGAGGCAGCGCCTTCAAATCTTGATTGATCTCTTTCAAGCGTCCGGAGTGCGAGTGGCATTCGAGACAGGGCAGGAGCGTGCGGAACACCTGCTTGAGGCGCTCCATGAAATCAATCGCCCCACGGCGGGTGTCAATTTTGATCCAGCCAATATGTTGCTCTACGGCGCGGGAAATCCCATGCAGGCTTTGGCCATTCTTCATCCGTGGGTGCGTCAAGTGCATGCCAAAGATGCACATGCGAGTGCGCAATCCGGTGCATGGGGAAAAGAGACCCCGCTCGGTGAGGGAGAAGTGCCATGGACCGAGTTCATGTCCGTCGTTCGTTCACTTTCCACGGGCGTTTCCGTAGTGATTGAGCGAGAGGGCGGTGACCGACGAGTGGAAGAAGTTGCATCCGCCCGGGCCTTCCTTGAACCTATGCTGTAATCGTTATGCCCACCTATGTCTATGCGGTGATCAAGCCAGATGGAACCGAAGGCGAACCCTTTGAGGTGTTTCATGCGATCACAGATGAACCCTTGACGAAGCATCCTGAAACTGGTGAGCCGGTCAAGCGACTCGTGGTGATGCCGCAGGTGCAGACACAAACGGACAAGGGTCGCTTCTCGAAGAAAAATCTGGATCGCCTTGGCTTCACTCGCTTTGAGCGCAAGGGCGATGGGTATTACGAGAAGACCGCTGGCAAGGGCCCCGATTCGATTGTGTCGGGCGATTGACCTGTATGGCTTCAAAGGCCTCACAACGAGCCGAGGAATTGAAGGACTTGCTCGAGCGGGCCAATGTTGCGTATTACGCCGACGCCGCGCCGTTTATGGCCGACAGCGAATACGACGCGTTGCTTGCAGAACTTGCGGCCATCGAGGAAGCGCATCCGTCTCTTGTCGACCCCAACGGCCCCGTCGCTCGCATTGGTGGCGCGCCCAGTAAAGGGTTCAAGACGGCCCGCCACCGTGTGCCGATGCAATCGGTCGACAACACCTATTCACTTTCCGACTTTCGTGAGTGGATGACAAAATGTTCGGAGGCCCTCGGCGAAGTTCCAGCCATCATTCTTGATCCGAAGATTGATGGCGTTGCAATTTCGCTGCGCTATGAGCGGGGCGTCCTTGTGCAGGCGGTGACGCGCGGAGATGGCGAGACAGGTGACGATGTCACGGCGAATGTTCGTGTGATTCGAAGTGTGCCACTTCGGCTTCGAGGTGTGGCTCCACTGGTTCTGGAAGTGCGAGGCGAGATTTACATGCCCCATGCCAGTTTTGAATCTGTGAATGCTCGCCGCAAGCAGCAGGAAGAAGATGTTTTTGCCAACGCACGGAATGCAACCGCAGGCACTCTCAAGAGTCTCGACCCCGCGGTGGCTCGAGAGCGAGGCTTGCGATTCACCATGCATGGAGTTGGCGAAATGCAGGGGCTTGCTTTGAAGACCTTTGCCGACATGTTGCAGGCGTGCCGGGCCTTTGGAATTCCAGTGAATGATCGATCGGTTCGATGTACCGACGCAGACGTGGCAGTGAAAACGATTGAGGCCTTTGGTTTGGCCAGCACTTCGATGGACTACGCCGTGGACGGCATGGTGGCCAAGGTCGATCGCTTTGACTTTCGAGAGCGATTGGGCAGCACCAGCAAGGCACCACGGTGGGCGGTGGCATTCAAATACCCCGCGGAAAGAAAAACCACCACGCTGTTGCAGGTGGAATGGCAGGTTGGCAAAGGCGGAACACTCACGCCGCGAGCCACGATGGAACCGGTGCCTGTGGGTGGAACCGTGGTGCGTCACGCCACATTGCACAATATTGAAGAAATCCGTCGCAAGGACATTCGAATTGGGGACACGGTGGTCATTGAAAAAGCGGGCGAGATCATTCCGCAGGTGATCGAGGTGGTGATGGCCAATCGCCCCGTTGGTGCTGTGCCCATCGAAGCACCGAAGTGCTGCCCCAGTTGCGGAGCACTGACCGAAGCCGAGGGTCCCAAGGTGTATTGCCGAAATTCCGAATGCCCCGCGAAGTTTCGAGAGCGTGTGAAGTGGTTTGTGGGTCGAGATCAGATGGATATTGAGGGGCTTGGGGAAATCGTGGTGGAACAACTTGTGGATGCTGGTCTGGTAACGGATTTCAGCGATCTGTTCACCTTGGATCGAGCGAGCATGGCGGCACTTGAAAGTGAGACAGTCAACAAGTCGGGAAAGGTTGTGCTTCGCAAGCTAGGTGACAAGACGGCCGATGCAATCATTGCCAGCGCCGAAGTTGCGCGGACGCGCGGACTTGCACGGGTCTTGGCGGGCCTCGGCCTTCGGCTCATCGGAACCGCTGCGGCAAAAACGTTGGCCAAGGCATTTCCCAATGCCGACGCATTGCTCGCAGCCAAAGCAGAGCAGTTTGAGGCGCTCCCCGACTTTGGTGAGGGGACGGCAGCAAGCCTTGCGCACGATCTCTCTCGAGCGGAGGTCCGCCAAATCTTTCGCGACCTTGCCAAGGTTGGCGTGGATTTGACAAGCCCCATCTCTCAGCGAGGGGCGGTCACCGACTCACCATTTTCCGGGAAGACCATCGTGATTACCGGAACGCTGGAGGGATTCAATCGAGCCGCGCTTTCGGAGCAATTGGAGTCACTGGGTGCCACCATGGCGACCAGCGTCTCAAAGAAAACGCACATTCTGATCGCCGGCGCGAAAGCAAGCAGCAAACTGGCCAAGGCTCGCGATCTCGGCGTGCAGGTCTGGGACGAAGCGGAGTTGATTCGCCAACTTCACTCGAAGGTGTAATCGAAAGTTGCCATCACGACCCAAGGTGCTCCATGCAAGCACGGAGCACCTTGGGTCATGATGGCAGCCACTTCACATGCCGGGCTTGGTGGCCGCAGGCACGGCAGCCGAAGTTGGCGCCGCTGCTCCACCGCTTGGTGCGGCAATCTGAACGATTGAAGTGATTTCAACCGTGTCAGTGGGAACATCACCCATCTTGCTTTGCCCGCCGCGAGTCGTGGCCATCTTGCGTCCAGTCGGCACGGCGCGAATGGCATCGACCACCTGCATGCCGTCAATCACTTTGCCAAAGACGGCGTAACCGGGTCGTCCGGGTCGCGAATCCAGCATCGTGTTGTTCACAACATTGATATAAAACTGCGACGTGGCACTGTTGGGATCATTCGTGCGAGCCATGGCAATGGTGCCTCTGGCATTGCAGAGTCCGTTGGTGCCCTCGTTTACGATCGGCGCGCCAGTTGATTTTTCGGTCAGGGTGAGATCGAAGCCACCACCTTGAACCATGAAATCCTTAATCACGCGATGGAAGATGGTCTTGTCGTATTGCCCCTTGTTCACATAGGCAAGAAAATTGGCGGTTGAGATCGGTGCTTTCTCGCCGTCAAGTTCAATCACGATGTCGCCCTTGCTGGTCACCATCTTGACATACCCCTTGCAGGCGGGAGCCGCGGGTGCGGCTGAGGTCGCCTCGGCCACAACAGGCTTTGGCGTTTCGACTGGCTTGGCCGACTCAGCAGCCTTGGGTGCCGGCGTGGACGCGGCCACTTCGGTCGCTGGTTTGTCAGCGGGCGCGGTGGAGGCGGCAGGCGTGCTGGCACATGAGGCGGCAAACGCCAGAGTGAAAACGATCGTGGATTGCACAAGTTTTTGAATCATGATGATCTCCTAGGAAGTGGGGAATGGTAACCGAAGCCGATGGATGATTTGGGGTCGTCTTCCTACGATTGCTTGCATGGTGGGCAAGGCGTTCCTCGGCATTTCCAATCTCTTCTGCAATGTGAAGTTCGGCATTGTGCTGCTGGTGCTGTTGTTTGTGTACATGGCCATTGGCAGCGCGGGGATTGTTTTTCCGGTGCATCCCAATCTGCTGCACCCTGACGCATGGGTGCATGCACAGGTGCGGCAGTGGCGACCCTTTGAAATGACGGAGTTCGAATGGTTTCACTGGTGGCCCTTTGATGTTCTGCTGGCCTTGATCGCAACCACCATGGCGTGGACCACGATCCGACGAATTCCATTTCGCGTCGTGAATCTTGGTGTCTGGATGATTCACACGGGAATCATCACGCTCATCGCCGGCAGTGTTTGGTACTTCACCACCAAAGTGGAAGGTGACGCGCCCGTTGCAAGGCGATCCGTTCAACTGCAGGTCACCGCATCCGATGGTGCGCAGGGAACTGGTTCATTGATCGCCATGCCAGGCGCTACGACGGACATCATGGTGGGTCGCGAAGTGTGGTCCGTTCAAGTGGCTGACATTGATCCTGCATGGCAACTTCGAACCGGCACTTCGGACGGCGAGCGTGCGTACAGCATCATGTTGATGGTGCAAAATCCAAACGGACGGTTCATGCGGCAGATCATTGCGGGCAGGCCAGAGTTGAGCGAGGACTTGATCGTGTCGGACGATCCGAAGCAGCCGCTCCAACGGGCGGTGAAGGTGAAAGGCCAAGCGATCGTGGAGCCAGGCTTCGTTGCGTCCACCGAATACGCATCACAAAACTATTTCTACTTGAAGAATGACCTCTCCAAGAGTTGGGCTCTGTATCTGCGGAAACCGGGCCAGACCAGGTGGGTCATGCGGCCGATTGCCGGATTGCCTCTCTACAACGATTATGTTCCAGAAGCGGGATTGGCCTTCACCAGCGATGGCGTTTCACGCACCGACGCGTCTCTGGATCTTTCGATTCCGCCTTTCAATGCGGAGGATCCATTTCCATCCGTCACGCTGAAGGCAACCGGCTACCTTCGATATGCCTTTGAGCGATCTCGTCTTGCACGCGGGCCAGTGGATGCGCCACTCAATCCCGTGGCGCGTGTGGTGATGGTGCAGGGTGAAACGGTGTCCAGATCCGTGCAGTTGGCCGCCTTTGACGAGACACTTCCACCAGACCCCGATGACGTGATTTCCTTGCGATGGGCCGCGTCGGAAGAAGCCTTGCACGCGCTTGCCAAACCCACCAGTCTTCGGATTCACATCGATGGCCACGAAGTGGATCTTCCCATTGACCAATGGGCTGGTCCAGATGATGAGCCTCGCGCCGTTGGACCACAAAGTTCAGGTGTGCGATTGCGAGTGGTGGCGATGCAGGAGCGGCTAAAAATTTCGGATCGACGCGTGGATGTGGCCATTCTGGATATTGAATCACCGCACGGCACCATTCGCCGCTGGGTGTTTGATGATCCCGCTTTGAACCGGGACATGAAGCCTGGGGAGAGTCCCGATCCGAAATCACCACCGCAGAATTTGCTTCCCGGCATTACCACGCAATTGATTTCAGGTCTTCCGCAGACGCCGGTGACGCTGGTGGCGGGGCCTGATCCGGCTCATCTCACCTTGATCGACACCATCGAGGGGGAAATTCGTTCTCGCACAGCGGTGGTTGGTGAAGCCCTGCAGCTTTCGCAGGGGGTGTCACTTCGAGTGGATGAGTACCTTGCCCGCGCCATCATTGAGCGGCGACCATTTATTGTGCCAGAGCAGCAGCGTGTCAAAGATGCACGCGAGCAATTCGCCATGGCACTGGTGCAGGCACCCAGTGGCGAGGCCGCATGGCTTGCGTATCACGACTATCCATTTGAACGGGCGGAAGATGTTTTGTATCGCCGCGATTTGAATCCAACCACCATGCGACTGGCCGATGGAACGGTGCTGGAAATGATTTTCTCCCGGCAGCGATTGGTCATGCCTGATCCGATTGCGTTAGAGACCTTTGATCTTGCCACGCATGAAGGCGGGTTTACCGGTGAGTCCACAACGATTCGTGACTATGTCAGCCTGATTCGATTTCAAGACCGCAGCGGTGCCTGGAGTGACCCGGCTCGCGTAAGCGTGAATCAGCCGGTGGAACATGGTGGGCTGTGGTTCTTTCAAGCGCAGTGGGATCCGCCCAATGAGGGCGATCAGGAATCGGCTCGAAGTCTTGGACTGAATTACACAGTGCTTGGTGTGGGTTCCAGAAAGGGAGTCGAAGTGCAACTCGCCGGGTGCATCCTTGCCGTGATGGGAATGGTGTATGCGTTTTATGTGAAGCCAGTCATCAAGCGGCGAGCGCTGAAGCGGCAGATCGCGGCCGCCATTCCAAAGGTGATGGGAACCGTGGCCGCATGGTTGGTGTTGGTGATGCCTTTAGTGAATCCGCTCGCGGCTTCTGCAATGGATCGTGAAACACAAGAAACGGAGTTTCAATCTGCCATTGATTTGGAACCCCTTGAGCAAGCGGCGGTGATGAGCGATGGCCGCATCAAGAGTCTGGGCAGTTTGGCCTTTGGCTATCTGCACAACATTTCAGGTGGTCGGGCGGTCGAAGGGCAATCACCAACTTTTACGTTGCTCGACATGGCCATTCGACCGGAGGCCTATGAAGATGCCGATGTGATCCGCGTGAAAAATCGAGAAGTGAGGCTGCGAATGGCCGAGGCGCTTCGATCGATGGATCCCTCGCTCACCGAAAGACTTCGCGGCTTTGAGTCTCACGGCATGATTGCACCCAGTTTGGTGTGGAATGAATCGGGTGGTGCATGGCGACCGGACATTGCTCCTCTGATGCAGCAGATGCAGGGGGACTTGATTCGCACTGCAAAGCAGATCGATTTCATTCGTGGTGCGGTGTTCTTGATGCGGCCTGCCGAAATTCGAGCCCATCTCAAATTGGTGCCATCCGATCGAATCGACCAACAGTGGGGCACGCTGGACCACGCGGCTGAAAACATTTCGAAACCGTGGCAAGCACTGCAGGCTGCGTGGCGTGCAGGGGATGTTGCCGCTGCCCAACAAGCTATTCACCAATTGAGCACGGCACTTCACAGTGTGGAAACGGCGAGTTATCCAAGCGATCAGCGACTGGCGTGGGAGAGTTGGTATTTCCGCACCGGGCAGATGACCTGGGTGTGGTGTGTGTATTTCATGGCCGTCACATTTCTTGTGCTTGGATTCTCATGGAAATGGCCCACGGCGACAACGCTGGGCTTGATGGTCTTTGCTGCGGCGTTCGTGTTACAAACCAGTGCGGTTGGTCTGCGATGGTTTATCAGCGATCGCTGGCCAAACTCCAACATGTTTGAAGCCGTCACCACCGCGTCATGGATGGGCGCGGCCTTAGCGGTGTGCGCCGAGTGCGCATTGCGATCATTGCCCGTTCGAGGTCTCTTTGCACTCTGCGCCAGTGTTGGGTGCATGGTGGCGTTGATGGCGTGCGCCATGTTGCCGGCGCAACTCAATCCCGCCATCGGCAACATGATGCCGGTGCTGCATGATGTGTGGCTTTACATTCACACCAATGTGGTGATCTTTAGTTATGCACTCATCTTTATGGCGGCCATTACCGCGACCATGTATCTGGTGTGGCGGTGGCAGGGTGGGCAGGCGACCTATGCGCGTGTGGGTGGTGCCGGTGAAATGATTGCCCTTGCGTCAGGCGAAGAAATTGTTGGCAAGGGTCGGGTGGGAGAAATTCTGGACGGAGTCACCATGACGCTTATGGAACTCAGTTTCGTTTTGCTGTGGTCGGGCATCGTCATGGGCGCGATTTGGGCCGATCATTCATGGGGGCGTCCATGGGGATGGGATCCCAAAGAAGTGTTTGCGCTCAACACCTTTGTGGTGTTCGCCCTGTTGATTCACGTGCGATGGCGCAGCAAGGACAAGGGGCTGTGGACGGCGGTGCTTGCCGTTCTGGGTGCCGGCGTGATGCTGTTCAATTGGATCGTGATCAACTTTGTGATCACGGGGCTGCACAGTTACGCGTGAGTGACTGAATTAGTTTTGAGCTGGTGGCGATGCCTTCGCACTCGCGGGACTTGCGGGTGAAGTGGGGGCGGCCAGCGCGACCGCTTGTTGCGGATACAGCAGCACGCGATCGTGGCAAAGCAGCACCAGATCATCCTTGCCATCGCCGGTCATGTCGACCACCAGACCCATGCTCGGCTCGAATTCCTTTGGCTCGCCTCCACTAAAGAGTCTCGTTTCAAAGACCTTGAAAGCCGTTCCATACAGCAATTTGCCTGACTGACTAAAGGAAAGAATCTCGGCCATCTGCTCGCCGGCATCCAGAGCAGTCACATCCACAAAGCCGTCGCCGTTCACATCACCAAGCACCAGTTCATGCTCAACGCGACGCGGTTCGTCGCTTCGCCAACTGGCCACCTCGGCCAATTTCCAACGATCGCCGGTGAGGCGAACCAATCCAAAGCTGTCATCGCCAATGGCAAGAATGGAAAGATGATCATCGCCGCCAAACGTGCCAGCGTAAATCTGATTGAACTTGAATCCGGGCACCTCGATCGCTTCCAACTGCTGCCATACGGCCTTGTCATTGCGACCGAACACCACAAGCCGGCCATTTTCGCGATCACCCGCCACAATCTTGTCGCCCATCACGGACACGCATGTGAGTTTGGCGTCACTGGCATCGGCATTGAACTGTTTCACCACTTGCCAACCGGGACTGGTTCCCGCAGCCGGCGCGGCGTCATATCGCAACGCGCGAACAAAGTTGCGATCCGCCACCAGCAATTCGCTTTTTCCATCACCCAGCACATCAAACACCGTGGTGTTGCGGCCGTTGGCGGCTTGCACGAGTCCAAACTGACCCATGTCTTTGCTCTCCATCATCTTCAGTTCCTGTGCGCCACTCTCGCTCTTGATTTCTCGAACCATGATCATGGGTTTGTCAGGTGTAAAGACCAACAGATCGGTGTTGCCTTCGTGGTCCACATCCACACCAAGAATGGATTCAGGATTGCGACTCAGGCTGCCCAGCGAAACACTGCGATGGTTCTTGGAATCCATGGCCACTTCGCCAGTGGCCGGAACCAATGTGAGCGTGTAGTTGCGTCCATCCTTGGTGACCACCGCGAGCGTGGGCACGCCATTGAACTGAACCAAATTCATGGTCACCGGTGTGGCGCCCGCAGGAAGCGGAACAGGCTTTGGAAATCCAATGCCATCGGTTCCGGCATCACAGCGACCGAGGACGCCTTCTTTTTCACTGAGAAGAAAAACCTGCGCGGGCCGATCCGTTGCAGCCGGAAGCGCGGCGACAGAATCCAGATCGGCAAGAGCCGGGAATCGCTCGGCACCTTCAAAGCCCTTCCCGCGTCGTTGCCGATACAGCATCACCGCGTTCTCAGCAGTGTTGGTGGCCAGCAAATCCTGCAAGCCATCGCCGTCAAGGTCCACGACGGCGTAACTTCGCTTTCGATTTTCCGGATCCTTAAAGGTCCAGGTCTGCATGCTTGCTTCACGATCGCCTGCACCGCTGATGGAGGCTTTCTCAAGACGCAGAAACACCAATCGCTTGCTTGTTTTTTCAATCACACCAAGAAGCGCCTGCTTCTCACCGGGCAATCGAACGGTTTCTGCCTCGCGAAGCGGGGGCAACTCAAATCGAAGTTGCGGGCCAAGCACTAGCGAAGAACCCTCGCGAGCGGAGAGCCAGATTCGAATCGGACTGGAGTCCTCCGGAACGATGCCGGCAATATCCGGAGTGCCGTTTCCGTCAAAGTCCTCAATCAAACTTGCAACCACATTGCCGCTTCCAACATCCAGCTCGATGGGCGTTCCGAGTTGATCCTTGTCAAACGGCCACACCATGATCTTGCCTGCAACATTGCCGATCACTTCCGGCTTGGAATCTCCAACAAGGTCGGCCACATGCAAGTTGTCGCGATTACCTGCAAGATTCTTGATCGGCAATTTTCGAATCACTTCAAACACACCCGGTTTGGTCTGTCGCACAAAGGCAATGGTCCCTGGCTGCCCTGCATACATCAGATCCATGAGCCCGTCACCGTCAAAATCGTAGGGAACGACGGCCTGTACTTCATTGGGAACCGAAATGGTTTCTCGGCGAAATCGCCACAGTTCAGGCAATTCGTTCGAGCCAACGGCCGGTGCCTTTTCCTCACCCGGCTTGGCATCGGGCTTCTGGTAATAGACCTCGATTCGGCTCTTGTGATTGTTCACCGCAATCAGGTCCTTCAAACCATCGCCGTTCAGATCGGCGCTCTCTAATGGGCCCGCCTTGGGATCGATTTTCTGCACCTCAAGAGGCTGGAAACCAAAGTTTCCGGAGAGGTCACCAGACTGCGGAGCAAGCAAGACAAGAGATGAGACAAGGAAGGCCAGAGCCATGGGTTCTCCAGTTCGCGGTGCGCGGTTGAATGTGCGTGAAGGCTATAGTAGCGGGGTGAACCGCACCTTCCACTCCGCTTGCATGACCGTTTCGCTTGTGTGCCTCTCGAGCCTTGCCAGTGCTGATCTGGTGAAACTCAAGAGTGGCAGTCGAGTCGATGGGATTATTCTGAAACGAACCGATCAGCGAATCTGGGTGGACATTGGCCCAGAGGTGCTGAGTTTCAATGTTGAAGATGTTGAGGGAATTGAAAGCGCAGTACTTCCGACCGCCGTTCGAACGGAACAAGTGGATTTATTTCACACCTCGTCGGACCTGCCAACGCTGAGTCCAAAGGAACACGCTCGAATTCTGGGGCCATCTGTGGTCAAGATCAGCACGCCCAGCGGTCTTGGCAGCGGTGTGATCATTGACAAACAGGGCCACGCCATCACGAATGCGCATGTGGTGCAGGGCGAACAGAAACTCAAGGCGACGGTTTGGTTTCCGCAATCGGATGGCACGCTCAAGCGAGTCGAGATTGACAAAGTTGAACTGATCGCGGTCAACAACCACTTGGATCTTGCGTTGGTGCAGATTCGCCACCCTGATGGCAAGGAGTTTTCCTTTGCACCAGTTCAGAATGAGGAGAGACTGGATATTGGACAGCCGGTTTTTGCGATTGGCAATCCGCTTGGTCTTGAGCGCACCTTGACGCAAGGCGTGATTAGCACCACGCAGCGAAGTTTTGACGGCCTGACCTACATTCAGACCGACACACCCATCAACCCTGGCAATTCAGGTGGGCCACTGTTCAATACCAAGGGAGAAGTCATCGGCATTACCAACATGGGCATTCGCGGGGGCGAGGCGTTAGGGTTTGCCATTCCAAGCAGGTATGTAAAGGATTTCATTCGCAATCGCGAAGCCTTTAGTTATGACCGAACGAATCCAAACGCCGGTCACAACTATCACGATGGTCCGACACGCTCCACTTTTACAGTGCCGGGCGAACTGCTTGACGGCAGCGCGGCCAAGTAACCAAGGGAAAAGCCGAGTGATTCATACGCGACGCATGGTTCTGGCCGCCATACTTGGACTCTGCGCGGCCAGTGCATTGCATGCGGCGGACCCGGTGGAAACATTCACCATGGATCGGCTGGCCCCCAAGGACAGTTGGCTGGTGATCGGCATCGACGATGTTGCCGCCTCGCGTGAACGATGGAACCGAACTCCGGTGGCGACATGGTGGCAGACCGAGCCCATTCAAAAACTGGTGAAGGAAGTCCTTGAGAAATCTCAGAAAGAATCCGCCGAGCGACTTCGAGAACTTGGTGTTTCCGAAGATGCGTGGAGTGCACCCACACGAGTCGGCGGCGCGTTGTACGCCAAGCATGATGACGAATTGGATAGTGATCAGGCCCACTTTATTCTGTACGGAGATTGGGGCGACACCGCGGATGGTGTGGCGGCGATCTTTGATGCAGTGCTGGTGGACTTTGAAAAAACGAAGCCGGGTCGCGTGAAGAGTGTCGACATCCGAGGCCGGCGCGCTTCGGCCATCACCGTGAAGCCCGAGGAACCCAAACCAGAAATCGGCAAGGATGGTCGTCCTCGCCGACCACGGCCGCGGCGCGGCGGGTTCTTTGACGAAGGCAGCATGTTTCAACATGTGGAAACCATCTGGTATGTCCGAGATGGTTCTCGATTTCTTCTTGGCAGCGTCGAGAAGGATCTTGACGAAACCCTGGCGGCCTTTGAAGGATTGCCCCATGCATCCGTGCAGGATGATCCCGACTTTCAAGCCTCACTGGATCAGGTTGGTCGCGGTGACGGATGGGCGGTCATGCTGATGGCACCCATGCAACGAGTGGCTGGTGTTTCGGGCACGCAGTTTGGATTCCTTCAGCCGATGCTCACCGCCGTCTTTGGTGAATTGAAAGCATTCGGCTTTGCGGTGAGTTGCGATCAACCGCAATCCCAATTAGAAGTCCACAGTGGAATTTGTGTGAAGGGCGATCGAGCGGGCGTGTTGGCGTTGCCCAATCCCGCCGTGCCTGCCAAGCCGCCACCAAAATTTGTTTCGGCTGATGCGATGGAGTACGGAGTTTTTCAGATTCAATTTCGAGATGTGATGAAACTGCTTGAAACGATTGTCAGCAATTTGCCCGAAGCCATGGCAGCCAATCTTGATTCAACGCTTCAGCAATATGGTCCCGACTTACGCAAAGCCTTCGATGCCATGGGTTCGGACATGCATTTCTTTAGCCTTGCGGATAAGCAGCCCGGTTCCGAGGCGGCTCCATCGCAAGGTGCGTATGTCATTCGTTGCAACGACGAAAATGCGGTGACCGGTTTGATGAATCTCTTTCTGCCTGAAGCGGGTTTTGAGCCTCGCGATTTCAACGGCCACACCGTGTTTACCAGCGAAAGCGATGAGCAGAGTTTCGGTTTCGGCGGCGAAATGTTTTTCATCGGTTCGACCGAAGTGGTGGAGCAGTGTCTGCGTGGCGGTGATGGCAAACTGGGTGACGTGCCGGCGTGTCGCCAATCGCTTGAAGCGGTGGGAAGCGATCCCGTGATTGCGTGGGGCTATTCCGATTTGGTTGCCTCCCTTGAAAACAGTCGAGAGGAATTGGTTGCATGGGCGACGCGTGTGGAACGAGGCGCGGTCCCCAAAGATCAGCGAGAAATCGCCGATCAGGTGGGCATCGGTATTCCATTGAATGTGGTGGAGGAACTGAAGGAGATCGACGCCACAAGTCTTTCAGAAGCCTTCGGTCCAATGCAGTGGGATGTGCGACCGTTGCCCAACGGTCTGCTTACGCGAGTCCGGTTTCTGAAACCTGCCGCGTCGGAGTGACGCCCCGAACAAATGCTTGCAGACTGGCCTCAAATCGGGTGCGGTCTGTTGCACCTGGTTCATCATGGCGATCGCCGGGTAGCACCATGAGCGTGGCGTGTGGCATGGCCTGTGCAATCAATGTCGCATCATCTGCAGGCGAAATGGAATCATCTTCACATGCCACCAGCAATGCGGGACAGTGCAGGCGTGCCGCATCGTGTTCCAGTGGCTCATCCATTCGACCCACCCATGCAAGCATGCGAAGGGCCAGAGGTGTGAACGGCCACGAGGGCAGATCTCGAAGCGCAAGCCGACCCGGAATGGGGGAGCGAAGATCGCGATAGGGCGACAGAGCGATCACGCCCACCACCGGAATGTTTCGTTCCAATGCCACGATCGCACCTCGAATGGCCACGCCCGCGCCGAGTGAATGGCCCATGATCACAATCGGCGCGCCGGGACGCTGCGCCGCAATCTGCGCCAGCATGTCCGCCACGGCGATGGGTTCTCGAACACCAACCCAACAATTGCCAGCCGCATGTTCTCCGTGGGCCGGAAGATCCGGAAGCCACGCTTCACGCACGCACGGCAACAATGGTTCCAATCGCGATAGTGAGTCCCATCGAGAGCGACCCCATCCATGCAGCATCAGCAGAGTCGGAGCATGGAGTGGGCCCGTTCCTTCAATATGCCACGCCGGACAATTCACGCCATCAAGGCCCGGAAGTGTCTGTTCCGAAGCGATCATCTCCAAGGATTCAGGACTTCGCGGTCGCCCTGTAGCCAATGCCCATGCAAAACCCTTGCGAGGCGGATGCGCTGCATCCCATGCAATAGAAAACGAAGACCACAGAATGAAACCGATCAACGCCAGACCAAGCAGAATTGGAATCCCTACGAAGGGCGTCATGACGAGGCGTTCGAGCCTGCGTGTTGAACGGCGGCAGCAACCTGTTCGGCGAAGGTGCGAGCTTTGTGAACATCGGCATCGGTGTGCATGCGAATGGATTGCGATTGTGCGGCATCCGTGAGAGAAGAAATATTCACTCGAACATTCCATGCCGCCGCGTCCGCCGCAACAGCGGCAAGGCTTGCAGCAATCACAAGGTCGCTTCCAAGGCGTGGGTTGGTGCGAAGCGGAAGGGACGAAAGCGACTGCGCCGTTCGAAGTGCCAGTTTGACAAGGTCACTGGGTGCGGCAATGGCTTCGTGCAAGGCTGCGTCGAAATCTCGCTTCCGCACTGGATCACTTGCCGGAAGTTTCCACAACGATGAGAGTTTGGCATACGCCGCAGCGTCTCGATCCGCCAGCAGCAGGGCGGTGACCCGTGTGCCATCAAGGGCATGCAGCGTGGCAAGATTGTCGGCTTCATGTTTGGCAAAGTCAGTCCGACCGACGGTGTATCGCAGCACCATGGCGCCCAGCGCCGCGGAGTGCGCCAACGTGACAGCCGCCACCGCGCCGCCACCGGGTGCCGGCACTTTTTCTGAAAGGCGTTTGGCAAAGTCTGCCAGCGAAATATCAGCGAAGTGTTCCACTAACTTCGCATCTCCGCGTGCAGAGAGCCTTGCATGGTGGTGGCCAGCGATGCTATGGCCGCGTCCACATCCTCGCGCCGAAGCGTTCCGTCAGCCTTACGGAACACAAGCCGCATGGTCACGCTCTTACGCCCCGCACCAACTTGTTTGCCTCGATAGGCACCCACAAAGGCGATGGATTCCAAATGGGGTAACCGCGCCGCCATCACAGTTTTTTCGACCATGTGCCAGGCGAGTGATTCGTCCACACTAATACTGATGTCTCGATCCACCGCTGGAAATTCTGGCAACGGTATCGCGGGTCGTTCAGGCGGAAAGAGATTGATGAGCGGCTCGAGTTTGATTTCTGCAACAGCCAGCGGTAGGTCGAGGCCCACTTGATTCGCAGCCGCCGTCGTAAGCAATCCGATCTGTCCAATGGAAACGCCTTTCAGAAACACGGTGGCGCAGGGGCCCATTCCCGCGCTGTCCGCAGCAGGTTGAACGGTGAGTTGTTCACCCGCAAGTTCATGCGCCAATCGATCAAGGACTCCTCGCAACATGCGGAATCCTTCGGAAGCATCCGGTGCATCCGCAATCATTCCAAGTGCGGTCCACTCGTTGTGCGTTCCAAGCGGACTCAGGTCAAAGGCATTGGCGATTTCAAATAACTTCAGTCCGCTGGTGGCGCCTCGATCTGCATTCAAGGCTCTGGAAGCCAGTGGTCCCGTGAGTGCCGCGGGCCGCAAGCAGGGAGCGCCGCCAGCGCGGGCATCCTCAACCCGCAGTGCGGTGTGTCCCTTGGTGAGTAACGCATCCGCAACTTTTTCGGCCACCAATGCATGGGTCACGCACTCCACAAATCCAATTCCCGCCAGCACATCCTTGGCTCGCTCGATGGCCGTCATGCGGTGATCACCTGTTGCAGTTCGAATACGAATGAATTCACCCACAGGCAGGCGATCCGTACCCAACAATCGGATCACTTCTTCGATCAGGTCCACTTCTCGCACAAGGTCCATGCGTTGGGGCGGAATGGTGCAATGAATCGCATCGCCCTTGTGAACGGGTGACAAACCGAGTGCCGCCAGCGGCGCCATCATGTCCGCAACGGAAAGCGAAAGACCCAGCAGCGACCCGCACCGCGAAGGCCGCATAGAAACCACACGCTGCGATGGAAGCGGTGCACCCGCTTCGGTGACGCCATTGCATAGTGTTCCACCTGCTGTTTGCAGAATCAAAAATGCCAATCGATTGGCCGCCGCATCGATGGCCGCCGGATGCACGCCTCGCTCAAATCGTTTGCTGCTGTCGCTTGAAATCTGATGGGCTCGACTCATCTGCCGCACCTGCGTTGGGAGAAAGGTTGCCGCTTCCAACAGAACATCCACGGTTGATGCGTCAACCGCGGTTTCGATGCCGCCTTTCACGCCTGCAAGAGCCACCGCGCGATGTGCATCCGCAATCACCAGATCGGCGGGGGACAACTTGATGGCCACAGCCTGTTCACCAATGGGGTGAAATGGCTCGCCGGCGGTTGCGCGGCGCACACAAATCTGTGCGCCCTGCAGTTTTCGAAGGTCAAAGACATGCGTGGGCTGTCCCATTTCATGCAGCACAAAATTGGTGCAGTCCACCAGATTGTTGCGAGGCACAATGCCCACATCTCGCAGTCGCTGCTGCATCCACTCTGGGCTTGCACCCACCTTCACACCCTGAATCACCCGAGCGGTGTAGCGAGGGCAACCGGTCGTGTCCTGATTTTGCACTGAAACCAAAGTGGTTGTGGCCGGGCCCTTTGCAATCGGTTGGTCGGATGGCTCCTTAAGCGTGCGACCCGTTGCAGCCGCCAATTCGCGAGCCAGTGCAAGGTGGCACATGCAATCTCCGCGATTGCTGGTGGTTTCGATTTCCTGCTGCACGGCGCCGTCGGGCAACACTTCGTGCCCGTCAAAGTTGAAGCCCGCTGCGGTCAGCGCAGCGGCTTGCGTTGCAGCATCGGCTGCTCGGTCAAGGTAGTCGTTGATCCATCGAACGCTGGTCTTCATGACTGCTGCAGCGTAGCGGCGTGAACGCGGCGCGTGGTAGGCTGCATGCATGGTTCGGATGGCGCCCCTTCTGCTGCTGATTGCCCTCGCGGGGTGCGTCACCAAGCCGCACGATCCACTTCATACGCCGACGGATTTCACCGCAGATGTCACCGTGCTTGCAGGCAAGAATGCCGACACGCGCCGTGAGCCTTGGATGCGGCAGGGCAAGATGATTCTCTTTAGTGATGGCACGGTTCTTGCGGATTTGGGCCCCACCATGCATGCTCGGACTCGGCCGGGCAAGTCGCGTGTGCTGTATCAACAGCAGGTTCTGCAAATGTGGGAATTGGCCCGCACCCTTGGGTTTGCTTCGCCGGACCTTGCAAATTTTGAAGGCAATCCCGATCTGCTGGAAGCCGCCGATGGCGAGCTGTTGTATGTGCTGACATTTTCATCGGGTTCTCAGCGATGGGTGTTTGTGAGTCGTTGCCCGGTGCAGCAGGGGCCTGACGAAGCCACCGGTCAATGGGTTCGAGCCATGGCCGAAGCAGCCTTTCTGCGTGAACTTCCTGAGGATCGAATTCTTCCGACGCGATATGACTTTGGTCCGGACCCGTACGCATGGTTCAAAAAACCTGGGGCGTGAAAAGTCAATCCATTTATCTGAGGAGCACCGGATGGAAATTGCCAGTGGTGCAATGCGCCGCGCGGGTTCTGATTCTTGCGGTCGGGTGTGCATGGAACGGCTGCACCGTGGATGCGACCGAATTGGAACGGCATCGGGTGGTGGCGGACACCGGCGGATTCTCGCTTCGTGTGATCATCAGTCGGGCGTCCACGATGCAGCACGAATTGTTTCAGGTGAGCCGTCAGGGCAATGCGGGCTATTCCGGTGGCATGGCCGCCGTCAACGGAGAGGTCACGTTTCAGCAGGAATTACCTGAGACGGTAGCGATTCAGTTTCGCGAATTCATGGGGCGTTGTCCGTGGGTGCAGGGCAAGCCGTCGGACTGCGGACCTGACAAAGCAGAGCCAGTGACCACGGTCACCGTGCGATTGCCCTCTGGTATTGAGCGCGTATTCACGTTGCGTGGCGAGCAACCATTGGTGGACGAATTTGTTCAGTTGATTCGGCCACTCTTTGTGAATCGCCATGAACGACTGCTCAATAAATTGCCAGAGGGATCGGAACCACCCAAGCCCAAGGCTCAATCCACGCCGTAGTGTGTGAGTGGTCGCAGGCCTTTCGCTCGCTGCCGCTACGATCGCCGTTATGACCGATCCGATTGTGGGCATCGATCTTGGGACCACGCATTCGCTGGTGGCGGTGTGTGATTCGGCTGGCCCGCGGATTCTGTCCGATTCGCAGGGTCGCCAACTTCTTCCAAGCGCTGTTCGGTTTTTGCAGGGCGCCAAACCTGTGGTGGGTCACGCGGCGCGCGACCACGCTGTCGAGTTTCCACTGGACACCATCACCAGCAGCAAGCGATTCATGGGTCGAAGCCACGCGGAAAGTGAGCACCTTGCCCATGACTTTGGAAGTCGCCTTGTGCAAGGGCCCCGCGGCATGGCGGCTTTCTCTGTAGCAGGTCGTGCGGTTACTCCTCAGGAAGTCGCTGGCGTGGTGCTTGCACAACTGAAAGAAATTGCCCAATCGGCACTCGCTCAGCCAGTTCGTCGAGCCGTGATTACGGTGCCCGCCTACTTTGATGACTCGCAGCGACAGGCCACGCGGGATGCGGCGCGTCTTTCCGGATGGCTTGTTGAACGCATTGTGAACGAGCCCACGGCCGCGGCTCTTGCGTATGGTTTGAATCGCTCGCGAAAGGCTGAAACGATTGCCGTGTATGACTTTGGAGGCGGCACCTTTGATCTCTCCATTCTTCGCATCGAGCCTGACGAAGTGCATACCGGAAGCGATGTGTTTCAGGTGCTTGCAACTCAGGGCGACACTCGCCTTGGCGGCGATGACATGGACCGCCTCATCATGCAATGGGTGCTGGCACGGGCCACGGAAACATTTGGTTCGCTTACCCCCACGCCTCGCGTCATGCAGGTGCTGCGGGTGTTTGCCGAACGAGCCAAGATTTCTCTCAGTGACCGCGACACAACGTCCATTGAACTTTCCCTTGATGAAGGCCGCGTGGTGCGATGTGATTTCACCCGAGGTGATTTGGACGCCCTCATCGGACCGCTGATCGAACGCACCCTTGACAAGTTTCGATTGGCATTGGCTGATGCGGGTCATCCCACGCTCGACCGAGTGGTGATGGTGGGTGGTTCAACGCGAATGCCCGCCGTACGAGCCGCGGTGGAAAAACTGACGGGGTTGGTTCCCTATACCGCCCTTGACCCCGAGGCCGTTGTTGCTCTTGGAGCCGCTGTGCAGGGGCACATTCTGATGGGCGGTCGCCGCGATCTGCTGCTCGATGTGATTCCACTGAGCCTTGGCATGGAAACCCGTGGCGGAGCGATGGCCAAACTCATCATGAAGAACGCGGCGATTCCAACCCGCGCCACCGAAACGTTTACCACGGCCGTTGACAATCAGAGCGGCATCGTGATTCATGTTCTGCAAGGTGAACGAGAAATGGTGGCCGATTGCCGCAGCATCGGTCGCTTTGAACTCAAGGGGCTTCCGCCGATGCCCGCCGGCATTCCGCAACTGCATGTTGAGTTTGCTGTGGATGCCAACGGCGTGCTCACGGTCAGCGCTGCCGAGCGTCGAAGCGGCA
Source organism: Singulisphaera sp. GP187 (assembly GCA_945871915.1). Classification (GTDB taxonomy): domain Bacteria; phylum Planctomycetota; class Phycisphaerae; order Phycisphaerales; family SM1A02; genus SYAC01. Next base: position 25,847 of record CAMBXO010000012.1, on the reverse strand, counting down.
AACGAGCCAGTTTGCAGGTGGTTCCGTCCAATGGTCTGACCACCGCGGAGGTTGAACGCATTGAACAGGAGTCCTTGGCCCATGCCCGTTCCGACATGCACCTGCACCGTGTGGTCGACCTTGCCGTCAACGCAAGGCTGGATCTGAAATGGATTGCCGATGCCCTGGAACGCACGCGTTCGGTCCTCTCGGCGGCCTATCAAAAAGAGTTAGGAAGTGCCATGAATCACCTCACAGGACTGTGCGAAGCGGCTGAACGCGACCCTTCAGCGGCCGATGCCGCCATGCTTCACAACGCCAAAGAAGCACTGGATCGCCTGAGCGTGCAACTGCACGAAACAAGCATGACTCGCAGTCTGCAAGGGCTGCAACCTGAGTCCAAGTCGACCTAAGCCGCGCGAAGAATCCTTCGTGAGTTTGAAAATTTCACTCGCATTCTGGCGAAGTCGGCGTATATTTCACGCTTCACCAGTGGCTGACGCCCGTTCCGGGCAGCCAGGAGTAAAGCCTCGTTGACACAACATACGATTCCGCCAGTCACCCCATCGCCAACCATTCCGCCAGCACCGCTGCGAAGTCGCACGGGTGTGACGGGTCTTGAGCCTGGCTGGACGGTTGAAGACTCGGTCGACCTGTACAACATTCGTCTGTGGGGCAAGGGCTTCTTTGATGCCAACAGCAAGGGCCATGTGGTGGTTCGCCCTGAAAAAATTCCGGGAACCGAGATCGATCTTCTGGAAGTGGTCGAGGGTTTACGCGAGCGAGGCCTTAGCACGCCGGTGCTGGTGCACTTCAGTGACTTGCTGCAGCGACGCCTGCTGGACATGCATGACGCGTTCAACACGGCGATCAAGGAAAACAATTACAAGGGTGATTATGTCGGCGTCTTCCCGGTGAAGGTGAATCAGCAGCGGCGTGTGGTGGAAGAAATCCGCCAGTACGGCTCCCCGCTTGGATTCGGCCTAGAGGTTGGCAGCAAGCCGGAACTGTTGGCTGTGCTTGGCATGACCAGCGATTCGGCCGAGCGACTGATTATCTGTAACGGCTTCAAAGAGGCTCGATACATAGAGTTCACAACGCTTGCAGCCAAATTGGGTCGCACCATTATTCCGGTGATCGAAAATCTGACGGAACTCAAATTGATTGTGGAGATGGGCGAAAAGTTTCAGATTCGTCCTCGCATTGGTGTGCGGGTCAATCTCAGCACTCCCGGCGCTGGTCGATGGCGTCACAGCAGCGGTGCCAAGGCCAAGTTCGGTCTGAGTTACGCCGAAGTGCTTGAAGTGCTTGAGTATCTGCGAGCCCGCGGCATGGAAGACTGCCTGCAATTGCTCCACTGCCACATGGGAAGTCAGATTCATGACATTCGACAGGTGAATCAGGGTGTCAACGAGCTGGCCCGCATTTATGTGCAGCTGGTCAAACTGGGCGCGGGCATGAAGTACCTGGATGTGGGCGGCGGTTTGGGCATCGACTACGACGGCAGCCAGACCAGTTTCGAGTTCAGTACCAATTACACGCTTGCCGAATATGCGGCCACCGTGGTGTACCGAGCCATGAGTGTGTGCGACGAAGAGGGGGTTCCGCACCCGACCATCGTTACCGAGAGCGGTCGAGCCATGGTGGCCCAGCAAAGCATTCTGATCTTTGATGCCATCGGTGCCAATCGCCCCGATCGAGGTGCGGTGCCAGCGCAGTTGCCTGCACTCAAGGCCAACGAAGAAGAATTGCCTCGTCCGCTGGTGGAATTGTTTGACACGTATAAAAGCGTGACCGAGCGCCGCTTGATCGAGCAGTATCACGATGCGTGCGAAGCCAGAGATGAGGCGGGGCGGCTCTTCAGTTTGGGCTATCTCAGTCTGGAACACCGAGCTTTGTGCGACAGCATTTTCTGGGCCACCTGTGCAAGGATTCGCGACAAGTGCCGTGAAGTGGAAGAAGTGCCCGAAGAATTAGAAGACCTCGAAAGCCTGCTCAGCGACACCTATTTCTGCAACCTGAGCATCTTCCAGAGCCTTCCAGACATCTGGGCCATTCATCAACTGTTCCCGATTGTTCCGATTCATCGCCTCGGTGAAAAACCCACTCGCAAGGCAACCATTGCCGACATTACGTGTGACTCCGATGGACGCATTGATCGCTTTGTGGATGATCGCGATGTGAAAAAGTTTGTCGAACTTCACGACTTTGCCGAAGGCGATCGTTACTACGTGGGCGCCTTCTTGGTGGGTGCCTATCAGGAGACGCTGGGCGACCTGCACAACTTGTTCGGCGACACGCATGTGGCGCACGTGAAGCACGATGGCACCGGGCAGTGGTGGATTGACGAGATTATTGAAGGCGATGCTGTGCGCGATGTGCTGAACTATGTGCACTACGACCTGAATGCATTGCAGGCGCAGATTCGCCGCGAGTGCGAAAAAGCGGTTCGCCTGAAGCAGATGACCGCAAGCGAGAGCCAGTCGTTGGTGCGCCTCTACGAGAGTGGCATCAACGGCTACACCTACTTGGAGCCCGAGAGCAACATCGGTAATTGACGGGGCGTGTGCCACGCGAGCGCCGTATCCACCGGCATCGGTTTGGCCCATAAATAACCTTGCCCGAAGTGAAAGCCAAGTTCCTTCAGGATCTGAGCCTGTTCTTCCATTTCCACGCCTTCCGCGGTCACTTTCATGTTGCATGCGGTGGCCATGGTCAAGGCCGCGTCGCAGAGCGCACGTCCGCGCGCACCGCTGGTGAGTTGCGTGGTAAACGACCGGTCGATCTTCACAAAGTCAAAAGGAATGTTTTGTAACTGGCTCAGTGAGGCATAGCCGGTACCAAAATCATCAAGAGCCAATCGGAATCCGCTCTCGTGCAGGTGCAGCAGGGAAGTCTTCGCGGGGCTGTCAATGTCAAGCCAGTGACTCTCGGTGACCTCGAGCACAATGCGATCAGAAGAGAGTCCAAAGTCACGAGCGGCGGCGAGTGCCTGGCGTGTCAGTTCGTCGCGCATCAATTGGCGTGTGGAGACATTCACATGCATCGTCATGCCTCGCAACACATCCGCATTTTCCGCTAGGGTGCGAAACGCAAATCGCAGCACTTGCATCCCAAGTCGTTCGATGAGATTGTTCTCTTCGGCAATCGGAATAAAAACACCGGGTGAAAGGTCACTGGCCTCCGGGCCCCGGAGTCGTGCGAGCACTTCGTAGCCAATGGGTTGAGCATCTTGCAGGCAGACGATCGGCTGCAGAAATGGTTCCACCCGATGGTCGGCCAAGGCCTCGGAAAGCAATTTCACCACGCGCCGCTTGCCCGTAATCATGGCTCGTTCCGCTTCTCCAAACACCACGCAACGATCGCGACCAAGTTCTTTGGCCGCTTTAAGCGCCTCAATTGCTTGCGACAGCGCCTCGTCAAGGGAGTCCATCCGGGGTTGCCACTGCACGATTCCGGCGGACAGCGAGACCACCACCGAGGCGTTGGAAAGTTCCATGGGGGCGTGAAAGGCATTCAACACTGGCTGAATCACATCACGGGCATCACTGGTCCCCATTGGGAGGAGTGCAATAAATTGATCCCCACCAAACCTCGCAAGCAGAGGAATGTCCGAAAGTCCATCTTGCAGGCGAGATGCGATCGCACCCAGCAATCGGTCGGCGACACTCTGCCCAAGGGCGTTGTTGTGCAATTTGAAATGATCCACATCGAGGATCGCAAGCGAATACACCTTGCCATCCTGCGCCGAATCTGCGATGAGGGTTTCGGCCGTGGTCACCAGCAATTGCCGATTGCCGAGCCCGGTGAGAACATCGTGGGTGATTCGATGTTCACGCTCGGCGTCGTATCGGTAACGGTCGATCGCAATGGCCGCTAAATGCGAAAAGTGATCCACCAGATCCAAGTCGTCGGCTGAAGGTTCACGGATCTCACCGTAATACATGCCAAACACGCCTAGGAGATTGCCCTTTGAGTCATTGAGTGGCGTGCTCCACGCGGAGATAATTCCGTAGGTGGCTGCGAATTCCCGGAAGTGCACCCACTTCGGATCGGTTCGCACATCGAGTGAAATCACCCGTTCGTTTCGATAGGCAGCCGTTCCGCAACTGCCCACATCGGGTCCAGGCTTGAGGCCATCGACGAAGTCTGCACAACTCTCGGGCAGCCGGCCATAGCCACCCTTGCGAAGCGATTGCGTCTCTGGATCAAGAATCAGCACATACGCCATCATGTGTGGAATGGTGTCTTCGCTGAATTTCGCAATCGCCGTCAGGGTTTCCCGCAACGGCGCACCACTTGCCACCAATTCAAGCACACGCTGCTGGCCCTGCAGGAGGTGATCTGGAGCCAGTCCGGTGAGTTTGGCAATGCAGGAAGTGCGAGGTGGCACGCCGGCAAATGTGGGCGAAGTGGTGCGCGTCATGGGAACCCTCCTTCGAGGTGCCTTTCTTTGAAATAGGTTGGTCATCCAAACCGCTGGCTTGCACCGTCGGACAATCAGAAACGGTGGCTTGAATTCACGGTCGAATCCAATCAAACCAAGGCAAGAATAAATCTGAAATTCCTTGACAAATAGAAAATCAACATGTTGCTTCCACCGCGGCTCACCACCAACCCCCATTTCGATCGATGGTGCGAAGGTTTCGCTGGCCTGCGACGGCTACTGATTCAAGATGTAGGCAAACATGAGCGGAGCCACGATGGTGGCATCGCTTTCAATGATGAAACGAGGGGTTTTTGGCCCCAACTTGCCCCAGGTGATCTTCTCATTGGGGGTCGCACCGGAGTAACTGCCGTAACTCGTGGTGCTGTCACTGATTTGGCAGAAATATCCCCACAATGGCACATTGCTCCGCTTCAAATCTTGATGCAGCATGGGCACCACGCAGATGGGAAAGTCCCCGGCAATGCCGCCGCCAATTTGAAAGAAACCAATCGGGCTCTTGGGTGCCACGCGGGTATACAACTCGGCCAGCATCTGCATGTATTCAATGCCGCTTCGCACGGTGTGCACATTCTTCACTCGGCCACCGATCACATGGCTTGCAAAGATGTTGCCAAGCGTGCTGTCTTCCCATCCTGGCACAATGATCGGAAGGTTTTTCTTCGCAGCCGCCAACAGCCAACTGTTCTTCGGGTCGGTGTCGTAATGCTTTTTCAATTTGCCGCTGAGAAGCACTCGATAGAAAAACTCATGGGGAAATCGCCGCTCGCCCTTGCGATCCGCCGCAATCCATTCGTCAAGCACCACTTTTTCAAGCCTGCGAATCGCCTCGTCTTCCGGAATGCACGTGTCGGTGACTCGATTCATGTGGCGTTTGTACAGCTTCATCTCATCCGCCGGAGTGAGTTCACGCCAATTAGGCACGCGAGCGTAATGCGTGTGCGCGACAAGGTTGAAAATGTCCTCTTCTAAATTGGCGCCGGTGCAGCAAATCATGTGCACCTTGTCCTTGCGGATCATTTCGGCAAGCGAGATGCCCAGTTCGGCACTGCTCATGGCGCCAGCAAGTGTGACCAGCATGCGGCCACCCTTGTCGAGGTGTTTCACATAGGCCTCGCTTGCATCCACCACCGTTGCGGCGTTGAAGTGGCGATAGTGACGCTTCATGAAATCTCGCATTTTCATTGGGTTACCTCGCCGGCGTCCATCGCTTCATGCGAAGGCCAACGCGAATCAAGTGGCCGCCATGGAATGCAAGTTGCACACCAAAGAAGATGGCAAAGACAAAGACCGCAAGGTCCGGCGCCGCCACCATGCACAGGCCAGCGGCAACGGTCAGCAAGCCGTTGATCAGCAGCAGCCCCCAGTGCATGCGACCAGACATTCCCATGGCGATCGCAATTTGCATCAGGCCTGCCACCAGTGTGATGGCCCCGGCGATTTCCATGACGGCGGCAAGACCAGCTTCGGGAGCGGTCCAGAAAATGCCGCCGACCAACATGGCCAGCGGCGGACCAACGAATGCCAGCACGCTTCCGTGGCCATGGGTCAGACCCTTGGCCGCGGCAAACAAACCCACCGCACCGATGGCAACCAGAAACATGCCGATCGCAGCGGTGACCACCAGCGAACTGGCAAATGGAAAGACCACCAGAAAAATTCCGGCCAGCAACAGCAGCACGCCCTCGATCGTCATCATGCTCCATGAAATTCGGTGCAGTGGTGCGGTGCCTGTGATCATTGCGGGAAACTAGCACATTCATCGCGTGACGGAATCGCTCACGGATCACAACACGATCAGTTGGGCGCGGGTTGCACCGTCGACGACAGCGGCTGAGGAGTTCGCCCCTTCATGTCGGGGCGAGGTGGCGCCTCGGGTTCCGGTTTGTCAGTTCGCAACCGCGTGAGTTGCGCTTCTCGCCAGGCGGGCAATTGAAACTCCCAGCCAGCAACCGACTTGGCAAATTGGTTCCAGTCCGGAATCCATGGGTCACCGATCTCATGTTCCTTGGTGGGAGGGCTTCCACCTGTTTTGGGTTCCACGCGAAGACGAAACCATGTGGTGTCGCCTTCGTGTTGCCCCTCCATCACAAGAAGCGCACCCTTCACGTGAAAGGAAATCGTGCGATCTGCAGACGGAACAAAGTCCTTGTGGGCAGCACGCACATCAGAAAATTCAAGTCGAGCGGGCCACTCGCCAAGCACGCTCCGCGAAGCCGCCATCTGTGCGGCACTCCACGGGGTGGATCCATCACTTGTTGTCTGAAACATCTCCGGGCTTCGCTGCGTGGGTGGTTCTTGCGACATCGGGCGAGGGGTCACCGACATGCCGAGCCAGGTGGCTCCAAGAAATTCAGTTGATGGCAACGAGAGCAGATCCCTTCGCATCCACTGTCCGGCTTCAATGTCAAAGTTCACGCCACCGCGACATCGCCAGACTTGGGCCTCTGGTAAGCGGCGAACATAGGTGCTTCGAGGTGTCATGCGTTCTTGGCCAATGATCACTTCCAGCGGCGCGCCCTCGGCGCTGGTGAACAGGCGAACGATCCTGGCTCGATGCTCAGGGTCGGGCCACGCAAGATTGAGTTCCTGATGTCGCTCTGGTTTTGTGGTCAGCGCCTGATCTTGTTGCAAGTTGGTCAAGCCACCAAGCAAGTCACGCACTCGGTCAACGGCTGCCGGATAGTTGTCACGCGATGCAAGCACCCACACGCCGTCGCTGCCACGCTCAAGTCGAATGCGTTGCTCGTCGTGCAGCAATTCGATGGCCTGCACAGCATTGGCCATGGTGGACAATTCCGGAAACATGCTGCTTTGCAGTCCGCGAGAACTGTTGGCCACACGGGAACCAATGGCCCACACAGCAAGCAGTGTGGTCAGCCCAGCCACCACAGCCAGAATGGGAAGCATTCGATTCACGCAGCGGCTCCCAATGGTTCCGTGCGGCGTTGCGAACGCGTTGCGCGAAGGATGCTCCATGTGGCCGCAAGACACGCAACGATCAAAGGCCACACCACCACATTGAGCATCATGAGATTGCGGCCGGTTCGCTCCACGTCGCGTCGCAATTCCAATTGCACCAATCTCAAATCGCTTCGAGCCTGCATCACTTCCTTGTTCACTTCTTCAATCGCCTTGGTTTGCTCCGGTGTCAGAAGCCCTGCGGCATTGCTTTCACTCACGCCTTCTCGCTGCAGTTGCGAAATGCGAAGTTCAGCATCTTTCACCTTGGTCTTCAATTCCTGTTCACGCGAAACATAACGCGTTTCCGCCTGTCGTTGAATTTCTTCCACACGAGTAAACGGCCGACGACTCTGGCCGCGACTCCGTAAGAAGGCCAACGCGCGATCGCCCACCAGCGTTTCAATGGCGTTGAAGACCAGCGGGCCATTGTCAGCGATGGCACGCATTCCGCCCTGTGGTTGCGGCTGCAGCCACGTGTCGTCGCCAACAAGATCGGCATCGGCAATCACCAAAAGGTTGGCGTTGCCCGGAGTATTTCCAAAGGCTCGAGTAAACGGACCCGTCACGCGCGCAGCCAAAGTCTTTCGGCGGCCATCGGGCTTAAAGTCTTTGATCAAGCGATCCGTTTCGCCAAAGTATCCAAGCTTCAAACTTTGAATCAACTGGCTGTCCTCGCTTGATCGCATAAGCGGTTGAACAAGCGTGGTGGCGCCGGGAAGTGTTTGCAATTCACCCGCACTCATCAGGTTCACACCCGAAAGGCTTCCAGTAATCGGATCATCTGGCGACATGGCCGCGCGAGTCAGACTGAGCCACGGCAGATAGTCCAATTCAACAGTCTGCCCGCCGAGCGTTCGTGTGGTGATGCGCGTGGCCGCTTGCCGATCGCCGACCACCAGATCCATGGGCATGTGCAAACCCCACGCTTGAAGCAAGGGCCCAAGATTGGCCACGGTTCCCGGCTTCATGCCGCCAAGCCCTTGGTCGCGCGCACTGGGATCGGTTTCGCACCAAGGGTCAAACAGCACCATGGTTGGGTTGCCATCCGCCACCCATCCATCCACCGCGTGCAGAAGCGCTTCGCTGAAGTTGCGAGGTTGCACAATCAACAGCGCGTCCAGATTCGGTGGCAGCGTGTCGCCCGTCGGATCAATGCGTTGAACATCAAACAGCGTCTCAAGCCGCTGAATGGTGGCCGGCACGCGTGCCGCCGATGGATTGATGGGATTGTCCTGCGGCGTAAATGGCAGGGTGCTCAGCAATCCGACGGACGGTTTACTGCTGCGGCCCACCGAAGCAATGGCGCTGGCCACTTCATACTCCAGGAATGGTTCCTGCGAAGGATCGAGATACGCCATGGTTTCAAACTTGTCCGTTGGCCCGCGAATCACCAGTCCAAGCGTGAGCGCCGTGCCAACACCATCCACTTGCAATTGCGAAACGCCCGCGGCGCGAGCGGCGTCCTCCGCTTCGCTAAAGGGAATGGGATCAATGCACTCCAACTCCACAAGCCCGTTGCTCTGTGCCACCATGGCTTCAAGGAATTCACGACATCGCTGTGCATGCGCGCGAATGGTGGGGGCACCTTCACCACCTTGCTGACTCCAGAACAATTCCAGTCGCACGGGTTCCTCAAGGCGATCCATGAACAACCGCACGCCATCGCTCAGCGAATACATTTTCTCCGCCGAAAGATCCAATCGCACGCCTCGCAACAGAAAAGTAGCGGCGGCATTCAGTGCAAACAGGCTCACCAGCGTGAGCGTGATACCCCACAGCGCGGTGTGTTTTGCGTCGACTCGCATTAGAGAGCCTTCTTCCAATCGATCACGAGTGCGTTCATAAACAAGAAGGCCGCGATCACGCTGACAAAGTAAAGAAGGTCGCGAGCATCCACCACGCCTCGCACCATGGCGTCAAAGTGTGTGAGCGCGCTCATGCTGCTGATGGCTTCCACCACCGCTCGAGGTGCCCACCCATTGAAATAATCCTGAACCGCTGGGAAACCGGTGAGCAGCAGCAGAAAACATGCGGCCACGCACACCACAAAGGCAATCACTTGGCTCTTGGTGCATGCACTCAGGCAGGCGCCGACCGCCAAAAAACTTCCGCCCATCAAGGCGCTGCCGATGTAGCCGCTCAAGATCACGCCATGGTCTGGTTGGCCCAGCCACGACACGGTGATCCATGTTGGCAGCGTGAGAGCCAAGGCCACCAGCACAAATCCCCACGCCGCAAGAAATTTTCCAACCACAAGTTCACCAAGTCGAAAGGGCAGCGTGGTGAGCAACTCAATGGTTCCCGTGCGGCGCTCCTCGGCCCATAAACGCATGCTGACCGCGGGCACCAGAAAGAGAAAGAGCCACGGATGAAACTGAAAGAAGGGTCGCAAGTCGGCAATGCCGCGATCGTAAAAACTGCCGATGTTGAAAGTAAAGAGGCCGCCGAGAAAGAGAAAGATCACCAAAAACACGGCGGCGAGCGGCGTGGAAAAGTATGCGGCAAATTCGCGTCGGGTAATGACCAGTGTTCGGTGAATCACTTGGTGGTACCCGCTGGTTCAGTGGTGGTCAGATTTCGAAACACATGATCTAACCGGTTGGCCTTGACGGATGCCGGCGCTAACGCATCCATGGCCTGTGGTGTTCCGTCAAAGACAATGTGGCCGCGGTTGATCAACACCGCGCGACTGCAGACGGCTTCCACCTCTTCCAACAGATGCGTGGACAGAATGATGGCACGCTCCCTGCCAAGGCTGCGAATGAGCGAGCGAACCTCAAATTTTTGATTTGGGTCAAGGCCATCCGTGGGCTCATCCAGAATCAGAATCGGTGGGTCGTGCAGCAACGACTGTGCAATGCCGGTGCGGCGGCGATACCCCTTGCTCAGCGTCTCGAAAGTCTGCTTACGAACCTGTTGCAAGTGAACGGCTTCGATGGATCGCTCAACGCGGGACTGCAAATCCGATCCGCGAAAGCCGCGGGCGCGACCAATGAACGCCAGAAACTCCTCCACTCGCATGTCGGGGTAGCAGGGAGCGCCCTCCGGCAGATACCCGATTCGCGACTTGGCCTGAAATGGGTCAAGCCCCACATGCACGCCGTCCACCCGAATCGTTCCGTCGGTCGGCGCCAGAAATCCGGTGATCATGCGCATGGTGGTGGTCTTGCCGGCGCCGTTTGGCCCCAGAAACCCAAGCACCTCACCCTGACGCACCGAAAGATTGATGCCGCGCACCGCGTGAATGCCGCCGAAGCGTTTGTGCAGGTTGTGAGTTTCGACAAGGACTTTCATGTGGTGAAGAATTTCGTATCGAAAATTTCCCAGCACACCGATCCAGGCATCCCACCCGAAACAGCCATCGCTGATCCGGCCTACTTGGGGATCACCGGTGCTTTGTTCTGTGAGGACCCCTTCGCAGATTCCAGTGGACCGGTCTTCACACCTAAAAATCGTTCAACGAGTGCCGAAACGGTGTGCTCGACCACCTCGGTTGTTTCCTGATTGCCTTCGTTGGTCACCACCATCACACCAAAATCACGTGGTGGCACCAGCCAGATTTCCGAGAAGCACAGCGAATTGGTGCCAATGTGGTGAAGTGATCGGCCACTGGTCCAATCTCGCAGGGGGCGAAACCAGCCGCAGGCGTAACCCATTTCATGATCCGCCGTTTCGCCTTGCAACGCGTGCAGGTGGGCCAAAGTTTCTGGTTTGAGCAGCGGCGGTGTGGGTTGATGCCCCAGTTGAAAATTGGCAAACGTAGCCCAATCTCCAATGCTGATGAACATGCGAGAACCCGGCGCGATGCATGCCGGATTCTCCGTGTAGATGGCGGAGCCATTGGTGTGTGGCCACGGCGCCGTCACAAGTTTGGAATCACTCGCAAGACCAAACCCAGCGGTGGTGAGGCCAAGCGGTTCAAACACTTGCTCCTTCATCAGTTGTTCAAAAGGAATTCCCATCACCACTTCAGCCATCATGCCGAGCGTGGCGTACCCGGCGTTGCTGTACAGATATTGTCCTGGCGACTTCGCTGGAGTCTTGGTGATGATCGCTTCCACATAGACCGCTCGCTGTTCTTGTGGCGTGCCTTTGGCTCGCTGTGCCTCCGTCCATACTTCAGACGGCCCGCGAGCGACAAGTCCACCTCGATGGTGCAGCAGTTGATCCACCGTCACACCCGCAAAGTCGGGATGCACGCCAGGGATTTCGCGTCCAAGCGTTTCCGCGATGGTGGTTTCCCATTTGAGTTTGCCTTGATCCACCAAACGTCCGATCAGCGTGGCGGTAAAAGCCTTGGTGCAATTGGCAATTGGAAATGGATCATTCAGTGTGACCGGCGTGGCATCTTTGTTCTTGCGAACGCCAACAGCCGCGCTGCCGATCACTCGGCCATCTTTCACCACGGCAGCGGCCATGGCAGGAGCGCCAGAAGTCTGGATGGCTCGCTGCAGCAGGAGAGCAATTTCTTCATCGGCCTTCACATTGCTTGCAATGGCCGGCGCGATTTGCGGCGAAGTGGGAGTCGTAGGCGAAGTGGTGGCCGTGGGCGAAGTGGGCGTTGCGGGCGAAGCGGTGGTCGTGGGCGAAGCTGGCGAAGTGGGCGATGGTTTTGTGGGTAGCGAGGGTTTCATCCCTAATGGAATCGATCGAGCAGCCGAGGCTGGGGCTGGAGCCGAACCCGGCCACCCCAAGAGGGCGACTAACGCAATGGCAAAAACAATGGCGATCCATCCAATGGGGCGAGACATGCTGGCATCTTACGGACTGGAGGTCGGTGCAGGCAATGGAGGTGCGGGCAACGCGGGCGCAGGCAATGGAGGTGCAACGATCGGTGGCGCAAGAATGGCCGCCACCGCCGGGCGAATCGAATCACTCCACATGCCATAGCCCTTGGTGGAAAAGTGCAAAGCGTCGGGCATGTTGGCCGGATCAATACTTCCGTCGCCTCGAACAAACCGATCGCCCACCTGCAAAAATTTCACATTCGCCGGCCAGTTGCACTGTGAAAGAGCCTGATTGATTTGCACCACCACACCTCGAACAGGATTCATCTGCAACCCTCGCGGAGGGATGTCCAACACCAGAATGTGTGCGGCTGGGCACTGCTGTTTCAATGTTTCCACGATCAAACGAATGGCTCGCACAATCACTTCGCCGCTGTCTCGACCGGTGGCGGTGTTATTGGTTCCGATCATCAGAACAATGACTCGCGGCTCAAGCGGTGTCAGCGGCGCTTCACGCAGCCGCCACAAAACATGTTCGGTTCGATCGCCACTCGCACCCAGTTGCAACGCGCCCAGTGGCGCAAAGTCACGCTTCCAAATTTCTGCACCAGCGTCTTCCCAGCCTTGCGTAATGCTGTCGCCAATAAAAACAATTGATACAGGCGGCTTGCCCTGCCGAACGCGAGCAAGCATTTCATCCTGTCGCTGCGAGCCCCAACCCTGTTCGCGAGCTGCCGGAGTCATGGCCGCGGGAAGTTCCGGCAGTGATGCTTCAACAGAGTCAGGTGCAGGTGCAGGAGCAGAATCAGGTGGCGCAACACCAAGACACAGAGCCAACACCACGCCACACAAAACACATGCCAACCAAGATTGGTGCACATGCTTCATCGTGAGATCACCATGCAGGCATTGAGTGCGTCATGGACATGGTGGCCGCGAGCAAAAGAACTTGGTTCATAGCGAACCCGCATGCCACGGCTGGTGCAATGCTCTGCAATGGCCTCAGCATACGGATGACGGCAAGGCGTTTTCCATCGAGTGGTGGTGGGGTACAGCCGCACTTCGCCGCGACAGACTCGCACCAATTCCATAACGGCTTCCACGTGCCACGCCAGCGAAAAGTCTGAGTTGGGCAGAATGCCGCCGGATTCCGGTGAACTGTACGTCAACAGCAAATGCCCCGACAGCACCAGATCAAATGCACCATCCGCAAATGGAAGATTGGGCAACTGCGCCGCGCGATACACACCGTTCGCTTTGCCTTGCTCAAAGCCGCGTGCAAAGCGAATCATGGCCTGAAGTTTGCTTGACGCGTAGGCCTGAAGATTGACATCCCCAAATTCACTGGAGTTGTCCCCCATGCGTGCCATGGTGTAGTCCACATCGGCAGCGCCACGCTGAAGAAGAACTTCAAGAGGCTGGTCATACAGCGGGTCGACGCCGATCGCATGAACACCCACGGCGTTCGCTTCACTTACAAATGAACTTGGCCCCGACGGACAGTCCAGCACATGCTTGCCCGAAAGCTCGGCAAGACGAATGGCAAACATGGCTTCATAGTCGCTGGCAACGCGACCGAAGAACTGCATGCTTTCCAAAGTAAAGAGTGAGGCATTGGGCGATTGACTGGATTTGGCGTCCACGGAACAAGCGTAGGTGAACGGCGTGTCTTGCATTGCTTCGTGACACATGCGGGCGTACCATGAGCCGTCTTCGCCTCATTTCTAAGGAGTCACTCATGACCGAATCCAACGCTGCTTCATGTTGCACCTCAGGAGCCTCAAACAAGTGTGGCACCTGCTGCTGCAGCGATCGCCTTGCATCCCTTGAAAAGAAAGTCTGCTGCTCGCGCCAATGCCTGATCGCTATTGTGGTGGTGCTGCCGGTGTTCTTTGTTGGAGTCATGATTGGCAAATCGGGCGACAAGCACGACATGCCGCAGCATGGCGGCCCCATGATGGGCCATGACGGTGGCCCCATGCAGGGAGCCGTGATGATGCGTAAACGATTTGCCGAAGTGGATCGCTCAGTCGATAGCCGTAAGAAGAACGGCCGACCCAAGGGTGATCGCAACGACGATGACAACGATCACGACGACGACGATCGCTCAAAGAAGAAGTGACGCACTTCTTTACTTACCAAGGTCAACCGTTGGCAGCGTTACTCGATCGCCCGGCGCACAGGTAGCCGTAATGCGTGGGTGGCCCTCTGGATCAAAAATCTGAAGCCCGGCCCAGCCCTCGGGGTCTACCGACGCATCCATGCGAAGAATGCCCTCGGGGTCCTGCCATTTCAGTAAGGCCGTCCCATCTTGCAGCGTGCCCGCACTCAATCTGGGAATGTTGGCATCGTTTCGCCACACCGTCAGCGCGCTGCCATTGAGTGCGGTCTCGGTTGAAATGCGACTCAATCCCTGCGTATCTAAGAGTGACAGCGAGGCGCTGCCATCGGCGGTGGTGGCTCCGCTGATTCGAACTTGCCCGGTGGTGTCAAACCAGTTCAGGCTAAAGGTGCTCTCGCCGGGTGTGATGGCGGTGGCCAAACGCATCGTTCCGTGAGCATCTAGCACACGCAAGCCCTGACAGGTGATCACATCAAATGACGGTGATGCATTACCCGGAAACCAACTCAGCACTAGCAACACACCAAGAAGGGTGACTGCGACCTGAAGGCACCGAACACTGCGGCGCAAATGAAGGATGTGGATAGAAGTTTGATCGTGCATGCGAAGAATGCTAGCCGCTTGCACCATGACACCGCGCCATCATGGCACCCTCGCATCATGGCACGCTGACACCATGCCATCACTCGGCTCGCCGCCCTCGCGTGAAATCAGTTGCCCGAAACCGTAACTTGAAGCGTGCGTGAATCGGCGGGCTTGGTTCCCTTTTCCCAGGGACGCACCAGCACAAATTGCATGGTGGATGTGCCCGCATGTGCGGCGGTGAACTCAAACACCCAATGGGCGGGTGCGCCAGGCTTGCCAGCATCGGTGGGTCGCACCGTGCCCTCGCCCTTTTTCAAGTCAAAGAGCGGTGTGAGCACCACTGGCCCGTTGGCGGTAGAAAGTGAAGCATCCGTGGGGCGGTCATCGCAACCCACAAACATCCATTGAAATCCCGTGCCGGTGTTGGCGTGCAATTCCACATGCAGTGCATCGCCCACGTGTGCGGTGGTGGTGGTGCTGGTATCCAGCATGACCAGATCCACCGGCGCTCCCTGCGGAGTGGTGGTGGGGGGCTTGGCTGAATCATTTCGTAGGCGAGCAATCAAGCGGCGGCCCGGAAGCACCCCGGTTCGCCCCGTGATGTTGGTGGCTTGATTGCCAGCGGTGCCGGATGAATTGCATGACACCAGAAGCGGGGCCGGAAGCAGAAGCAGGGCCGCAAGCAGAGAGGCGGATAGAGCTTTCATGGCGGTAAGACTACGCACTCTGGCTATCTAATTCAGCCAGTCTGGCCTTGACGAGGTCGGTGAGCAGTTTGCGATCAGGTTTCCAATCGACCGGTATTTGAAAGCAGTTCTGAAAGACAACATACTTTTTCAGTCGCACCCGAAAATCCGCAATGATGGTGGGGCTCCACGGTGCAAAGGTGAGGTGTTTGGAATAAGCGGCAATGCCGGCCACATATTTTCCATTGCGGTGAATGGTGGGCACATTCCACGAGATCTTGGATTGGAGTTCTGGAAATTTGGACAGGATCAAATCCAGAACCGAGCGAATGGTGGCGGCCTTGATGGGGTCCAGCGACGCAAGGTACTTCTCAATCGATGGAAATCGCGGGGATGGCATGCGGAGTCAATCGGCATGATGTGGCACACATCTTTACGGCCACGTGACATCGCCAAAGAACAAGAGCATGATGGCGAGATCGCCGTTGTCAATCGTGCCGCTTGCGTCAAAGTCGCCCTTGGCGTACTGACATGTATCGGGGTGGTGATCAAAGTCTTCGTCCGGCTTAGGGCCTCAAGCAAGGAATTTTTGTTTTCTTCCAGCGATAAAGCACGGAATTCGGGTTCCCCGCTCTGCGGGAAACCCTTGTTCCGTGCTTTTTACTTGCGCGGAACTGGAATTCCGTGTTTCTCATTGGAGCCGGAATTCCGTGTTTCCCGCAGGCGGGAAACCTGAATTCCGGCTCCGTCACTGGCGAAACACCAGCACCCCGGCTCCGTCACTGGCGAAACACCAGCACCCCGGCTCCGTCACCGGCGAAACACCAGAACCTCGGCTCCACCGCCTAGAGAAACCGCTCTCAACAAAAACATCGGCGGCTGCGTGTGCGGGATGGATTGCAAGGTGCGACTCAGCGAGGCTGCAACAGGCGACTGAGTTCGCGCGATAGCCAATCAAGATCCGCGTCCGGTGGGCAAAGCGGATGTTCGCGTAGCCGGATCCGTCCAAGTCCATCAGTCGGCTTCAGATATTGATCAATGACCTTCATCGCGTTTGCCACTCTGCGGTCGCCAGCGTGAAGAGCAGCCAGCTTGCCAGCGATCGCATCTTCAGATTCGGTCTGCATGGCCACAATGCGATAGAGATCAAGAGCGTGGTGCCGCCCTTCGTCCTTGTTGGTGTCGTGGATCCGATCCTGCATGGCGCCAAGTTTCATGAGTGCAAACGGGAATGTTTGCGCTACAAGAATGTTGCAGGAGTGCGAGACACCATTCGATCGAGTTCCGGTGACTGGTATACGCACCGGCTCATGCTCGACGCCTAGAGCATCATCGGTTGCCCTGGCATGCAGGCCCGAAGAGCCCTTGGGCTTCACACGAAACGCGGTCCGTTCGGTTGCATCGGCCATGTCACCCATCGGACCAACCATCACATCAACGATCACATCGTGACTGTTGACCAATCGCTTGAACTTGAGCCACTTGGCGTTCGGTTCCACCGTGAACCCAAGGCGATCCAAGGCGCAGCGGTACTTCGACATCATTTCCGCATTCGCCACGATCTCGGCGCGGAGAAATAGGTCGATGTCCTGCGTGGTGCGTGCCCGAGGCCAGCGATCAAACGGCAGAAGCGTGCGAGCACGCGACGCTTCAAGATGCCATTGCTTGAGATAGAGACCAAACCCTCCCGCAATCAGAATGTCCGCATGCCCGCCAAGAGCGGAGTCCAAGTCCAGCACGGTTGTTGTAAGCGGGTCGGTCAGCATTGCAGTGTGAACGCTACTTCAAGTCGCGCAGAATTCGCTTGCGGATGGCTTGCGCAATCTCGCGGTCGCGTTTGTCACCAACGGCCGTTTCAAGATACGCCTGCACGGGCGAAGCGAGGAGACTGCCCGATGCGTCCGGGCGAGCATCGAAGAACGGCGTGCGATCATCAGTGGCAACGACGGTGAGATCAGCGAATCGTGCACTCTCCTTGCACGCTTTGCCAAGCGAGGTACAGACCGCGGCGAGGTCATCGCAGTACACCAGCGGTTCATCGGAGCGAAGACCGGCGGCGTAGCGGTTTTGAGATGATGCCCCTGAAAGCACCATGCGTGGCCTTGCACGATTGCGGGCGACCTTTGTGAAAATCTCCGCAAGCGAGAGGGAACACTTGAGTGAGATTGATTGAAGGCGCCTCGATGGGCGAAAGTTCTCAGCAAGTTTGTCGAGCAAGGCATCAGGCTGCAGCAGGGTGATCTGTCTTCCGCCTCGATCGATCAGCACATCATCCATCATGCGAGCGAGCGCCTTGGACACCGTGGAGAGTGCCACGTCGCCGCCTCGGGCTTCGATTTCGTTCTTGATGTCACTGACCGATTCAAATCGCGGCCTACAGAGAAAGACGCGAGGGACAATCGATGTGGCGCCGCGATACGCGAACCGCATCGGTTGTGATTCCGGAAACCGATTGCTGTTGCCGGAGCGACGCAGAAGGAGACGCCCTGGCACCATGACGATTCCATTGCCAGAGAGATCAAGACCGGAGACTTCCGCTTCGGCAAGTCGATCCATTCGGGCATCATCAAGGAAGGGCACGATGACCATCGGCGGCAGGCCGACTTGCTCCGCGTACTGCTTGGCCTGTTGCACGGCGGTTGCCAGAACGCTGGGGGTGCTGCGATTCCTAGCCTCGGCGACAAATTCAAAGCGACCACGCTTCCAGCCAAGGCGCACGCGAAAGTCCGGCTGACCGTTGTTGGCACCATTGGTGGAATGCGACGAGGCTCCGCGCCGGATCCACGGTTCGATGGCCAGTTCGACCTGCGATGGCCATGGCGAACCAGCAGCCTTGAGCTTGCGCAGCATGTTCTTCTGGAAATTGGTCTCGGGGCGCTGGGGCATGTGTGTCCAGTATATCGTTGTTTTCCGGAAGCGGAAACAAATCGGTTAGTGGAAAATGAACATTTTCACTTTTGAGATCGGTTGAGGTAGATAGAAAGCACGGAAGTTTTGTTCCAAGCAGCGATAAAGCACGGAATTCGGGTTGCGATAAAGCACGGAATTCGGGTTCCCCGCTCTGCGGGAAACCCTTGTTCCGTGCTTTCCACGTGCGCAGAACTGGAATTCCGTGTTTCTCATTGGAGCCGGAATTCCGTGTTTCCCGCAGGCGGGAAACCTGAATTCCGGCTCCGTCACTGGCGCAAATCCTGACCCACGGCTTCACAACCTGCGAGGGTGAAACCTGAACCTCGGCTCCACCGTTCGCGAGGAAAACGAATCCCGTTCTATTCATTCATACACTCGCACTCGCAATGCGCATCGCAATATCTGGCAGCCATTCATTAGGAAAGTCCACTGTTGTCAATGACTGGATGGCCAGTCACCCCCATTTCATTCGCGAAGAAGAACCCTATCGAGCCCTGGGCCTGCACGGGCCGTACGAAATTCTTTTTCGTCATGCATCAACCAAACTGCACAACGGAATTCAGTTGTATTACAACATCAGCCGGATTCATCGCTATGCCACGTCGAGTGATGATGTGATTTTTGATCGCGCGCCGATGGACTATCTGGCGTATTCGCAATACACCGCCAATCAGGGCACCACGGATATCAACGACGCATTTGTAAAGAGCATGATTCCTGCAGTGAGAGAATCGCTGGATCATGTGGACATTCTTGCGTTTGTGCCAAAGTCTGCAGAGTGGCCCGTGGAAATGGAGTCGGACGGAATTCGGCCAGTGGACGTGGCGTATAGGGACGATGTGGATGCGATCTTTAAGCAGATGTATCGCGAAGGGCGATACCAAGCGATGCCGGTAAAGAATCGGCCGCACCTTGTGGAACTGTGGGGCCCGCGGCCGCAGCGATTGGAACAATTGCAGGCTGCGGTGGATGCGGTGAAAGCGGTGAAAGCGAACGGTGGGTGAGTGAAGCCGCTCCCCGACAAGGCGCAGCAGTTCTGTGGGCTCCATCAGGTTCGACTGTCCGATTGTGCGCCAAGCCGCGTGCCTTCCGACTGTGAACGCAGCACAGCGATGAGCGCCGGATCGCATCGATCATCCACCGGATGTGGTCCACTCGATTCGTGCATGCAAGGATGATATCGGGGTACAACAGTTGCTTCTCTGCCACGATCTACCAATCGATGATGTTGCTGACGGGCGACGGCCGGCTGTGGCTTGCATCGGTGGACGTGGCCGAATAGGTTGTTACGAAATGTCAACTCTTGTCGATAAGAGTTGACATTCCGTAACACATGCCGACCAAGACCCAGACAACCCGACTTCTGGACCTCGCCCGACGACAAGAGATCATCCGGCCTCGCGATCTCGATCGTTGTGGCATACCCCGCATGGTTCTGAAAAGGCTCGTTGATCGTGGCGACATCATCCGTCGCGGTCGCGGCATCTATGCACGCGCAGACCTTGAGCCATCTACGGCTGCCAACCTTGCCGACATTGCCAAACGGCTGCCCAGAGCGGTGATCTGCCTGCTCTCCGCGCTTCGTTTTCACGAGGTGACTACGCAGAACCCATTCGAGATTTGGGTGATGATCGATCGTACATCTCGCAAACCGGTAATCGACTATCCGCCGATCCGCCTAATCCGTGCGTCGGGGCCAGCGATTCGGTTCGGCATCGAGCATCACACGATTCACGGCGTGAAGGTCCGGGTTACGAACCCGGCCAAAACGGTCGCCGACTGCTTTCGCCACCGCAACAAGATTGGCATCGATGTTGCAATTGAAGCACTTCGTGTCAGTTGGCGCCGCCGCAAAGCGTCCATGAACGACCTTCATCGCTTCGCCAAGATGGATCGTGTGGCCAATGTGATGAGGCCCTACATGGAATCGCTCGTGTGAGCAAGAAGCCCGTTACGAACACCGCAGCATCTGTGCGGCAGCGTCTGCTCAATCTTGCGAAGTCGCGGCATGAGGATTACAACGCGATCCTGTTGCAGTATGGGATTGAACGATTCCTGTTTCGGCTATCACAATCACCACATGGCGACCAATTGGTCCTGAAGGGCGCGATGTTGTTTCGTGTGTGGGTCGCAGATCTTCACCGCCCAACACTTGATGTGGACTTCCTCGGCGTTGGCGATCCTTCTCCACTGGCGACCGCCGAATTGATGCGGCGAATTATCTCCATTGAAGTTGCCAATGATGGCATCGAGTTCAATGCAGAGTCTGTCACGGCTACCGAAATTCGCGAGGGTCAGAAGTATGGCGGCATTCGAGTGCGGCTTGAGGCAGCTCTGGGCACGGCGCGCATTCCAATTCAATTGGATGTCGGATTTGGAGATGTCGTCGTGCCAGATGCAGCGAAACGACTGTTCCCGACTCTGCTCGACCATGACGCGCCACAGCTCAAGATGTATCCACCCGAAACCGTGGTCGCGGAGAAACTCCAAGCACTCACGGTCCTTGGCATTGCCAACAGTCGAATGAAGGACTTCTTTGACCTTTGGATCATCGCTCGCCAATTCAGGTTCGACGGCGTGACGCTGACCAAAGCGATTCGGGCGACATTCGACCGACGCGAGACGCCGATTCCGGCCGAGATGCCGTTTGGATTGACCGACGCGTTTGGTGATGATCGTCAGAAGCAGCAACAGTGGAGAGCATTTCGAAAGCGACTCCAACTCAACGATGCGCCGGATGAACTCAAGGCTGTCATTGACCACGTACGGGTGTTCGTCGCCTTGCCGTTGGCGTGTGCCTTGACCGGCGAGCCATCCAAATCGCATTGGTTGCCTGGCGGTCCATGGGGAACGCCACCATCACCACGATCTTGATGAAGTCGTCACCGCGGATTCCAACAGATCGCCAACGCGGGCAAGATGGCCCGCCGCCTTGCATAGACTGGGCGCGTCACTGAGGTCAATGTCCAACTTGGATCCATCGCTCACTCAAGCAGGAGGACGCACATGACTTTCTCAAAGTATTTGCTTCTGGCCATGATCGCCATCAGCGCTTTATTTGTGTATTTGCTCTGTCAGGACCCGGATCTGGATCAACCCATTGAGCAATCCACTATTTACAAATTGATGATGTTGCTCACGGGCGGAGCTGGATTGTTTGTGGCGTTGACCTTGTATCACCAGGCTCGCAGCCAAGAGATGGCGAGCGAGGAAGCTTTGGAATTGTCCACCATCAAGATCATCAATGACCTGTGGATTACCCCCAATTTTCGGCTGGCGCATGATTACGACAAGTTGGGTTCGCTGCCGGCTGAGATGTATCCCGATCTTTCGATCGCATCGTCCAAGGACATGCACCAAGTTGCGTTCGCCATTTCGGTGTTCCAAATTTTTGAGGATTACAAAACGATCTACACGCGCGACAAGACCGGCGTGAATATCTGGCTTGGCAATTTTCTCAATTGGGCGCAAAGCGACACGCTGCAGCGACTGTGGCCGCGATTGCGAATCAACTATCAGGCAAGCACCATTCAGATGACCGAATCGCTGTTCGCCGCCGCAAACGAGATCAAGGTGTTGCGAGGCAAGCAGGGGCAGGTCAGTTACGACGACTATCAAACGGTGATTCACAAACTTGCCACGGTCATTCAGCAACAGATCGCGAATCAGAAGTTTGCCGACAGAGCCATCGGGGCGTAGACCGCATGGGCCAGCCATTGGCTGAACAAACTGCAGGCCGCGCCGCCAAGTTCTGCGCCAAGTTCTGCAATGATCGGTGGTACAGTTCGATCGTTTTCAGGAGGCACGAATGTCGGATGTCTTGGTCAGTTTGATTGTGTTCGTCGGCACATGTGTGGCCGCGCTCGTTGGATTTTGGGTTCAGCGCAGACTGCCTGAAAGCCATCAAAACGATGCGACCAAGTCATCCGTGCGACTCACAATTGGCATGATGGCCACGCTGACAAGCATTTTGCTTGGCATGGTGACCGCTTCTGCGAAAGAAACCTACGACGCAGGCAACGCCGTCATCACCTCGATGGCAGTCGACATTCTGACGCTGGATCAAATCTTGGACAATTATGGTGCTGAGTCGGCCAGTGCCCGCCAGCAATTGCGGGACTCGCTCCATTATCGAATCGAAACAATCGAAGCTGGCGACGCGTACTTCATTGCTGACCAAACCGCGGTCAAAGGCATCAGCATGATGGAGCGTCTCTACAACACGATTCACAGTTTGGCCCCAACCAACGAGTTGCAGCGAGATTTGCGTTCGCGTGCGCTAGAAATATTGGGGGGCCGTGTGAGTTACGGTGATGGCAACTTGGCACAGCAACGCTGGTTCTTTACCGTGAAGCCAGCGTCCATTCCGCAAGTCTTTCTTGTGGTGGTGTTCGGCTGGCTGGTGCTGGAATTCTTCTGCTTCGGCATCTTCAGTACTCGCAATGCCACCGTGCTGACCACCATTGCAGTCGGCAGCTTGATTGTTGCCAGTGCGGTCTTCCTTATTTTGGAACTTGAGAATCCGATGAGCGGGTTTCTCCGTGTGCCAACCGAGTCGCTGAGGTTGGCAGAGCAGTTGCTCACCAAGTAATCCTGCGACGTGACAAGCATGATCGAAAATCTTGCGATTGGCGTTGGCTTGTACGCGTCGACCAATATTGACGACATCTTTTTAACGATGGCGTTCTTCGCCGATCCACGATTGAATCGGCGAGCGGTGGTGGTGGGCAAGTTTGTCGGCATCGGCGGACTTGTTGTGGTGAGCATCCTTGCGGCTGCATGTGCGCTGATTGTTCCGAGTGAGTGGATCGCGCTCTTGGGGCTTGTTCCACTGGGGCTTGGCGTTCATCAGCTTTGGAGCAACTGGCGGCGAGGAGCGGCGGGGGATTCGAGCGATGACGGCGATGGCATTGGGTCAACTCCAGCGGCCATGTCGGCGCAGGTGTTCTCGGTGGCGGGGGTGACGGCGGCGAATGGCGGCGACAATCTTGGTGTGTATGTGCCGGTGTTTGCGAAAAATCTCTCGGCGATCCCCGCGTATCTCATGGTGTTCGTCGTCATGACGATTGTGTGGTGCGTGGCCGGTTACCTGTTGGTCAGCCACCGACTTGTCGCGTCCACCATGCAGCGGTTGGCCAAGTCGCTGCTGCCCTATGTGCTGATTGCCCTTGGATTCTGGATTCTCTCCGGCGCGGTCGGGCTGGTATGGACCAGTGATGAAACGAAATCCGCTGTCTCGGTCACTCCGGCATCGGCAGCCGCGTCCACGGATTGATTTGTATTCCACGGATGGATTCTCGAACCCATACAGAGAACACTCATGCCAGCGAAGAAAAAAAACCGCAGCACCGCAAGAAAGCGAGCAGCACGTCCCAAGAAAATCGAAGTGATCTCATCTGATATCTGCCGCAGCCGAACGTTGGGCAAGGGATGCACATGGGTGATTGGCGGCGAGGTGCGGGTACGGACTGGTGTGGCACTCACCATCGCGGATGGTGCAACGCTGCTGATCGCCAACGGAGTTGTAAGGAAGAGCCGGATTCGGCGCGCGGCGATCATCTTTGATCCTGGATCGCAACTCAAGGCTCGGCGGTTCACGATCAAGGCGTGCAACGGTTCGCACACGCCTGTCAAGCATGCGGACAATGGCGGCGTTTGGTTTTTAGGTAATTACGCAAGCGGCTCGAAGGATGGCATCTCGCTGCGAAAGGTCGCAGGGCGTGTGCCGTCCAAGTTCCGCGCGCAATCGATCACGCTGTTGCATTTGGGTCGGCACGATTCGTATTCCAGTCAAAGCAAAGTCACCGGCCGCAATCTCAACATTGGAGATGACATCGATGGCCTTTCGCTGATCGGTGTTGGGCCAGATGAGTGGAAGATTTCCAACGTGCGCAGCTTGCATTCGGCAGATGATGGAATCGATCTGACCAACTCGCGGATTCGATTGGACCGTTTGGAAGTGCGACATCCTTGCGAGGACGGCATGAACATCAGCAGCAGCCGAATCGAGATCCGGCGAAGTCTGGTGCTTGATGTGCCAAAGTCGCGAACGAAGGATCGCGACTTGTTCGACCTAGAAACAGATAACGGCGCGTCGTATGTGGAACTTCCAAGGGGCTGTTGGGTGCGCGTGCGAGGCGTGTTCGGTGACCAAGTCACGCTGTCATCAACGGACATGCCGCGGCCCACGGTCACGCAGGACAATGAGCGCTCGTATCGCTACTCCGGCAGGCTGCGTGCCGACGCATTGGTGCATTCAATCTCGGATGCTTCCGGTGTACTTGAGTAGAACATTTCACCTTGGACTCGTAGCGGTTGATGTAGCCTCATTTTACCATGCCGACACAAGATGAAGATGAAGATAAAGATGAGGATCTTGATGCATTCTCACGTGTCATCAAAAAAAGGTGAAAAAGCCGCCGTGGAATTTGTTGGCCGCGTTTGTGGGGGTGGTGTTGTTCTTGTGGTTTGCGTTTAAGTTTGGACCGTTCCACCCCACTCGCTTTCGCTAGTTGATCGGCTGTCCTTGAGGCAACCCTTGTCAACGCCCTTGTCAAACCCCTTGTCAATCTCTTGTCAATCTCTTGTCAATCTCTTGTCAAGCCCTTGTCAAGGTCTTGTGGGCTAGTGGCATTGGGTGCCTTTCCGGTGTACGTGAGTGGATCAATTTCATCAACTCATTTACACCAATCACCCTGTTAGTCATGCTCGCGGGATGGGGTATTAGGATCAGTATTAGGTATTAGGTCAGAATCAAAAGTGCTCGCACGGTTCAGGAGGCGATGAGGCACTCGACGCTGGAGCTCACGATGAACGCTTACACCGATCCGCGACTCCTCGACTTGGGCGGTGCTGTTGATCGCCTTCCGCAGCTGCCGCTTCGGCCTGAGCGGGAGCGAGCGCGAGCGACTGGGACCGATGACGTGGCGACTTCGCTTACCGCGTTGCTTACCTATGCGAACGGTAAGCCAAGTCATTTTCCGGCGCTATCGGACATTCTCGAATCTGAAAGCGGCGCGCTCGACGTGCTTGCAAGTCTCGGCTTCGACGCGAGTAGTGGCGTCGAGACGTCGAATGACGCAAAGCGGGCGAAGGGATTCGAACCCTCGACATTCAGCTGGGGCACATGGATGTTCACCCCATAAACACAGGAGAAAACGTGGTGTTTTCGAATATCCCCAGCAGTGCCCCCAGCACCTCGTCACCCGAGCGACATCCTGCCTTGGAGTGTCGCATCCGAGCTTGGCCAGCTCTACCAGTCGAGCTGCAGACTGCGCTCGCTGCGGCGGCTTCAGTTCTGACGGCGGGTGTGAATGGAGCTGGTTTGAAGAGAACCGGGTCAGGAGGCTGATGCACATCGCAGCGTACCTCTTGTCCGCGGCACGGTTGAACACGAACCCGCGTGTCGCGGAGTCGCCTCGCGAAGC
>CAMBXO010000011.1 GCA_945871915.1 Singulisphaera sp. GP187 | reverse complement strand
CGCATCCGACAACTCAACGAAATCCAGCGCGGAAACCTGCGCCCCGGGCAGGAACTCCACCAGCAGGTCGATGTCGCTGGTGCTTGGATCGAAGTCGTCGCGGACGGCGGATCCGATGAGATCAAGCCGTGCGACCCCACAGCCCGCGCACAGCTCGCGCACAGCTCGCTCACTTGTTCGATGATCTTGGGGCCGAGGATGACCATGGGCGATGCCGAGTCTACCTCGGTCGTTGACTGCAACGGTATGGGCACCGCGTCACCAGGTTAAGAGTGGACGCCCAGGCCGAACTGCCGGGGCGTTCGCGTTTTTGCAGCGTGCGTGCGTCGTTTTGGGACGTGCGCGCTACAACCGCGATGTCGACTGGGATGTCTCAATGGACCGGGTAGAATCCTCGGCGATGTCGCCGCTACCGATCCATACCCCGCTCGCCGAGATCGCCGACTTCTGCCGGCGACACGGTATCGCACGGCTTAGCCTGTTCGGAAGCGTGCTTCGCGAGGACTTCTCGCCGAGCAGCGACATCGACGTGCTGGTCGAATTCCGCCCGGGAATGGCTCCTGGATTCATCGGGTTCGCGGGATTGCAGATGGAGTTTTCGAAGATCCTCGGCCGCACCGTTGACCTAAGGACTCCGGCCGATCTGTCCGGTTACTTCCGCGACGAGGTGCTGCGAGAGGCACGTCTGCTGCATGCCGCGTAAACATCCCGGCGCTCCGGAAGATCGGATCCGCATCCAGCACATGATTGATGCGGCGCGCCAGGCAATCGGCTTCACCCAATGCAAGTCCCGTAAGAGCCTCGACACGGATCCCATGCTGGCGCGCGCCCTGATGCATGCGATCCTTGAGATCGGCGAGGCGGCTTCGCGCACCTCGGAGGCCGGCCGGAGCCGTGCACCAGAAGTCCCTTGGGCGCAGATCGCCGGCATGCGGAATGTGCTGATTCATGTCTATTGGGGAGTCGATTTTGATCGGCTCTGGAAGACGGTGACCGAGGAGCTGCCGGTGTTGCAGGGGATGCTCGAGGCGGCGACGAAGGACTGGCCGACCGATCCGGCCAGATGATGGAGTGAGCGATTTGTTCCGGGGAGGGTGCGTGTCCGACTCTGGCCGCCCATTGCAATCGATCGCCGGGCAATGCCACCGATTCCTACATGTACTTCCAATTGTGTGGCTTGCCATGTGCAAGCCATGCGACCGCTTGCGTGATGCGTCGCGCGCGGGTTGCGTCCTGCTTGGCCTCGGCAATCCATTCCAGATAGTCCCGCTGTTGGCTGGGTGACAGTTGGTCAAGAAACTGCTTCGCTTTCTTTTTCTTACTGAGTGCCAACTTGAATTGGGGGTGCATCGCAACAGGAACACGAGGTCGGGTTTTACTGCGAACCGCTTTGACGCCCTGCTCATTCAATTTCATTGCATGCACCACAAAGCGTGTAAACGCTGGCTTGGACGGTAAGTCGGACGCCTTTGTGATTCGACCGAAACAACCCATCGCTTGGCGAGCTCGCTTTGAGTCCTTCACGATGACTTCATGTTTCCAAAACCCAAAGACGCAGTGCGCCTGAAATGCCGCCATTCCAGCAAGAATCCCGTGATATTGGAAAGACGGATGCCCCCATTTCAGGGTCTCCTGGACCGCTGGACACGCTTGATGCATGTGTGCCCTGAGTGACTTGAGAATCGGATGTGCAAAGGCAGCAGAGCGAGCAATGTAGGCATCGACGCGCCGATCTCGAGTACCCATGTCCGTCTCTCCTTCGAATCGGTGGCCACGCAAACTGACAACGGATAGGCTATCGAAATGCTCCGACCACTTGTCGCCGTTCTTCTGGCACTCTCGATTCATGGCACATGCTTTGGATGGGGCGCCGATGGTCACAAGATTATTGGTGCGATTGCAGCGGCTTCACTATCCAAAGAGACAGCCAAAGCCATCAGTGATTTGATCGGGGAAGAAACGCTTGCCGATGCGTGCTGCTGGGCAGACGAAATCAAGAGCGACAAGAGTTATGACTGGGCCAAATCGCTGCACTACATCAATGCACCACGCGGAGCCCAATCCATCGACATGAAGCGGGATGGTGCCGGCGGTGAACAGATTGTCACCGCCATTGCCACCAATCTTGCCACGTTGAAGGATGCAAGCCAACCCAAGGCCAAGCGTGTGGAAGCTCTGAAATTTCTTCTGCACTTTGTGGGGGACATTCACCAGCCGCTCCATGTGTCCTACAAGGAGGATCTTGGTGGGAACAAACTCACCGTGCAGAGCTTTGGCAAGAAATCAAACTTGCACAAGGTGTTTGACACGGATTTGATTCAACGGCGGCTGCGAGACACGAAGGGTGGCTGGGCCGTGATGTCGGCGGACCTTCGACAAGCCATCACCGATGAACAACGTAAACAATGGCTAGCCAACTTGGATGCGCTTGCATGGGCCAATGAGTCGCTGGTCATCACGATTCAACTTTATAAGCAACCACCCGCCGACCTGAAGGTGGATACCGCGTACTACAAGCAATGGTCCCCAGTGGTGAACGAGCGACTGCAAATGGCTGGCGTGCGGCTTGGCGCACTCTTGAACGATGCGTTTCAGACGAACGCGCCTGCGAAGAAACCTGCGTGACACGGGCTGGGCGATTGCCTGATCTATTTCGTCACGCCGCCCTGAATCAACAACTGAACAAAGTGCCGAATGTTGATGTTGCTCTGCACACTGACTGAGGTGAACTCGATGCACGCCAATCGCTTGCCGTCCCGCTCAAAGGTGCGCAACACGCGTGCGTACACATTGGTTGCCGTGGTGCCGGCAAGCGAAAAGTTGAGATCCATTTTGATGTCGGTCTGCGCCGCAAGGTCACAATCGACCACCGCAAGAACACCGTTGTAACTGAGGTCAAGAATCGTTCCCGCGTGGGAATCGGCTGAAACGATTTTGTCCTCGATGGTGAAAAACGAGAATGGCATGTTCGTTTCAACTCGTGGGCTCTTGCGAATTTCCTGGCGTGGAACGGTCTTGCCGAGTGATGGAATAGCAAGCACCTCGTACAGATTGATCTGATCCTTCTTGCCCTTGACATACACATCCATTGGCTCCGAAACGGTGACAAAATCCTTCACGCGTGCATACGTTGCCTCGCTAATCAGCACTTGACCGCGCAGACTGTACGCCTCGATGCGCGACGCAAGATTGACTTCATCGCCGATGACGGTGTACTCGGTGTACAAGTCTGAACCCAGCAGCCCCGCCATGACCGTACCGGTATTGAGACCGATGCCCATGTTCAGTTCGGGCAGCCCCTGCTCGCGGTGGTTCTTATTGATTTCAAAGATGGCAATCTGCATGTCCACCGCGCAGTGAACCGCCCGCGAGACATCTTCTTCGTGGGAGAATGGTGCACCAAACAACACCATGATGGCGTCACCCATGAATTTGTCGATCGTGCCGCCGTGGCGAATGGCAATCTCGCTCATTCGAATGAGGTAGCGATTCAGAATGTCCAAGAGAACCGGAGCGGTGTGCTCCTCAGAAATAGCCGTGAAACCACGCAAATCCGTCAGAAGCACCGTGACTTCACGGGACGAAAATTGCTCTTTGCCCTTCATGCCAACGGTCCGCTTGATGGCGTCGTTGAGAAGAATCTCCAACTGCGATCGCGTGGCCTTGGCCAGCGGCATGCCAGTCTCGTTTTCGAACAACGCCTGAATGTTCGTCAGCATGGTTGAGACCGTTGGCGTTTTCATAACGGCATACTAACCCCGTTGCCTAAATGAATTGACCCCGATGTTGGTCGCTACAAGAATGTGCCCGCGACCGCGCCCGTCATCCAGCAGGCAAGAGCCCCCGCCGTCATGGCTCTCAATCCGATCGTGGCAAAGTCACTTCGTCGACTTGGGGCCATGGCACTGAGTCCGCCGATTTGGATCGCAATAGACGGAAAGTTTGCAAATCCGCACAACGCGAACGTGGCGATCTGTGCGCCGCGTGGAGAAATGGACCCGTCCTTGATGGCTTCGGCAAGATCCAGATAGGCAACAAACTCTGTCGCGATGATCTGCTGCCCCATAAGCGTGCCAACCGTGTGCGCATCCGTACCAACACCAAGGCACCACGCCAGTGGTGTAAACAGATATCCCAAGAGATTCTGAAGCGTGAACACCGGAAGACCGTGTTCGAGTCGCCATGCGGCGATCGGCCCGATTTCACTTAGCGCCGCAAGCGGATAGTTGAGAATGGCAAGCAGTGCCACAAAGGCGATCAGCATGGATGCAACATTGAGGGCAAGGCGTAAGCCATCAGTCGCCCCTTCTGCCGCGGCATCAATCACATTGACATTGGTCGACGCCATTGAATCCAATGCTGTGAGAGATTCTTCAGGTACCGGCTCCGTCTCTGGCAGCATTAACTTGGCCATCACAATACTTGCCGGTGCGGACATAACGCTTGCGGTCATGAAATGCTTGGCCACCATGATGCGTGTGGTTTCATCTTCGCCGCCGACGATCACGATATACGCCGCCATCACGCTGCCGGCAATAGATGCAAAGCCGCCAACCATAATGGTCATGATCTGCGACCGCGTCATGTTGGCAATGAATGGTTTGACTGTGAGTGGCGCTTCGGTTTGCCCAACAAAAATATTGGCAGCAGACGAAAGGGCCTCGGCGCCGCTAATGTGAAGCGTTCTCCGCAGAACCCACGCCAGCACGGCGACGGCTCGCTGCATGATGCCAAGGTGATACAGAACCGCCATAAGGGACGCGAAGAAAATGATGATCGGAAGCACTTTGACAGCAAAGATGAAACCCCATGGCCCGCCCGCATCAGTTGCTTTGCCGAAAATGAAGAACGACCCCGCATCAGCGAATGAGATGACCCGTGTAACCACGGTGGCTAGTCCATCAAAGACTGCAACGACCGGCGGAAATCGAAGCAACAGGTACGCCAACGCGTACTGCATGGCAAGCCCAACCAAAATTGTGCGGGGATCGATGCGGCGACGATTGGTGGAGAGCGCAAACCCAATGAGCAGAATGACGCCAATGCCAAGAAATCCGATGGCGTGCGTCATTGGGGTACTCGTTTGAAGCATGAACCACACCGGGGCTCATAGGACTCGGCGCCTCCAACCAGAAATCGATCCTCGCTTTGCACAAGCCGCGCAGTATGAGTGGATGGTGAGCCGCATTGCGTACACACTCCGTGTAATCGGTGCACCGCATGCGCCATGGAGCACAACGCCGGAAAGGGCTCAAACGCATCGCCCAGATGGTCGGTGTCGATGCCTGCCACCATGACCCGATATCCGCGCTTCAGCAATTCGCGACAGGGTTCCACAAGCTGCCCACCCAGAAAGTGAGCCTCGTCGATCACCACTACCGATGCGTTCGCTGCAAGCGCGACCACGTGTTCGGCGGCTTCAACGGTCTGTGCTGGCATTTTCTTTCCGTTATGGGCACGAATGGAACCATTTCCGGATCGCGTGTCATGTGCGGGTTGAAGAACGCACACCACCTTTCCCAGCTGCTGTTGCTCAACAATGTGCCGCATCAGGAACGCGGTCTTGCCTGCAAACATGGGTCCGCAGACGACTTCAAGAATTCCAGCTTTCGGTGTTTCTTGTTGGACACGATCCATCTGCACAGCATTGTGTTGCATGGTTCAACGATCCCGTAGAAGCAATTCAAAAACTTCTGGCGCAACGGCATCCGAAAGGCCTGGACCTCGCCCCTGAACCAGTGTGCAGCCAAAATCCTGCAGCGCCAGCAACTGTTCGAGGGTCTCGACGCCTTCAGCGGTGCAGTCGAGTTCTAACTCCTGACTCAAAGCGAGAACGGTGGACACAACGGTACGAGCCGCCTTTGCGTCCGCTTCATTGGCGTGAATCAGACCGCGAACAAAGCGCTGATCAATCTTGATGGCATGAAATGGATACCGAACCAGCGTGCTCAGCGACGCATAGCCCGTTCCGAAATCATCCAGAACAAGTTTCACACCTTCGTGGGCAATGTCATTCAGAACTCTCAACGATTTGGCTTCGTCGCCAAGCAAGGCCGACTCTGTCACTTCGCACGCGATCATGGTTGGCGGCACATCAGCCTGCTTCAGCCACTTCATGAAGTGAGCGGCAAAGCCATCCTGTTGAAGTTGCAACGGCGAGACATTGACATTGAAAACAAAATTCGTGGCCAATGGCTTCCATTGACGGATCTGGGAAAACGCGCGGCACAGAATGGTCTGTCCAAGGCGATGGATATTGCCGGTTCGTTCCGCGGCTGGCACAAATTCCGATGGAGATACGAGGCCGAGTTCCGGATGAACCCACCGAGCAAGCACTTCGGCTGCCACCATCTTGCGCCCCGGCAGTGTGTAAATCGGTTGAAAGTTGACCACAAGGGTTCCGTCCTCACCATCGATCGAACGCATGAGATCCACAACGATGCGCTGTTCGCGGCGCCGGCGAGCTGCCAGATTGCTGTCATGCACCTGCACCCGATTGCGGCCGGTTCGTTTGGCCTCATACATGGCAAGATCCGCTTGGTGCAAGACATCCACCGCGGCATTGCCGGCGATTCCTACAGCCACGCCACCGCTACATGCAACTTGCAATCCGGCGAGGGCACCGCCGCGAAGCACCTCGGAAATACTTGCACACATCTTTTCGGCAATGCTGCGCCCGAGGGCCAGCGTGCAATCAACCACAACGACGAACTCATCGCCACCAAATCGTGAGGCAAATCCGCCGGCAGGAGTATTTTTCTTGATGCGATCGCCAATGGCGCACAACAGTTCGTCACCCGCAAGGTGGCTCAGGGAGTCATTGATCACGCCGAAGTGGTCCAAGTCGAGAAAGATGACGGACACGGTTGATGTGGCCTGATCGAGTCGCTTTTGCAATTCCCGAATCAGTTCGCTGCGATTGGCAAGGCCCGTCAGCGTGTCGCGAGTAGCCAACTGATATCGCTCTTCTGCCAGACGGGCTGCGGCGATGCGACCACCCGCCATGGAGGCAATCGCCACGAATAAGTCCTGATGCCACGCAGTGAAGAAGTCCCGCTGGCTGTGTTCGCTATCTAGGACACCGATCACTGTTTCGCCGTGAAAGATGGGAACGGCCAGTTCAGAACGCCTCATCTGGTCATCCTGAATGTAGCGCGGATCTTGGAGAGTGTCTTGGATGCGTTCCGCGTTGCCAGTGACCGCAACGGATCCAACAATTCCCTTGCCAAGTGGAATGCGAATTGGCTCAAGGATTTCGTGGCCTTTGGGATTCTTCGGACCAAATGCGGCCCGCTGCACCAGATCGCCTCGGTCCTTATCGATCAAATAAATGACGCAATCCTCCAATCCCAATCGCGCCACGGCGAGTCGTGCCACATCCCACAAAATGTCGTCCACTTCCTGCGTGAAGTGCAACAACGTTGCGGTGAAGGCTTCCAATACCCGCATGTCCTTTAATTTGCTTTCGAGTTCGGTCACCCGCGCCTGCAAACTTTGGGCCGACTCACCAGCAGATTGGCGAGACGATTGGCGAGATGATTTTCTGGCTTTTGTAAGAACCGCTTTGCGAGCCGACTTGCGAGCCACGGCC
Source organism: Singulisphaera sp. GP187 (assembly GCA_945871915.1). Taxonomy (GTDB): domain Bacteria; phylum Planctomycetota; class Phycisphaerae; order Phycisphaerales; family SM1A02; genus SYAC01. The sequence goes on along the minus strand of CAMBXO010000011.1, from coordinate 88,442 downwards.
TTTCCACGCGCAGGTTTTTTCTTTCGAAGCGGCATGGTTGCCAAAGGCTATCCGCTCCGAGGGACCGTCTTGTCGACTGGTTCTGCTGACGCAGGACCTTCGGACCATCCGCTTGCAATGCATCGAGCCGCCACAACCGCTCCATCCTCACGCCGCAAACCGGCGGCAAGCCGAGTGGCCGTCTCAAGACAGGCTGGGTCAGACTGCACGGCGGCAATGACCTTGGCAAGCCGCTTGGCCGTGACGCGATAAAACCGCAGCATTTTTCCAGCGTGCATTCGCTGCACTCTCGCGGCATTGTCAAACTGATCGTGCGCCATCGGCGTGACCACGGACGGGCGACCCGATCGCAGGCCCTGCGCCGTTGTGCCGGCTCCACCGTGATGCACCACAACACTTGCACGCGGAAACACGACGGAATATGGCGCATACGCAACCGCTTTGAATCGAGAATCCTTGGGCATATTGCTGGGCGTTGGCTGATCGCGACCCACCACCAGCAGCGCCCTTGCTCCGAGTGACTGCGCTGCAACCACCGCGTGCTCAAAGAAGCGTTGCGGCGCATGCACTCCGGTTGAGCCAAGTGAAAAGACAATTGGGGGATCCCCAGCGTCAAGGAATGAAAGCAGTTCAGGGTCGGGTGTCTGTTGTGTTGGATCCCGATCGTGCCATGTAAAACCGGTTACGACTGACTTGGCGGGATCACCTTCTAAGGGCGCGCGAAACAGCGGCGACCAGATGCCAAGATTTAGGTCTGCGTCGGTGGCTGCGCGACGCAGTTGGTCTTTCAACTTGGGCAATCCAAGTGAGCGACGCACACGATTCAAACCCGGATCCAGTGCCAGACGCATGCCCAGTTTTCCAATGACAACATCCATTTGCACGGACCACTTCCATGGATTCGCTGAGCGACCCGGCATCAGCACCATCGTGTCCCGCGGATTGCACCACAGCAAAGGCGAAGGCGACACAGAAATGGTTCGCGGCCCGCCCTCGAGTTGGCACGCCCACGGCGCCCCAAAAAGAATCGGGTGATAGACCACGGCGTCAGGCTTCAAACTTCGAATGAGTTCGCGACTTCGTTTCACAAGGGCAGGAACATCCGGCAAGATCAGCTGTCGCATGACCACCAACGGTCCCCAGACCGCGTCCATCACCGGGTAGTCCCGGATCAGGTCTCGAATGTCCACACGATCCATCAAAGACTCGAAGGCAATTCCAGTTTTTTCGATTTGCTGCTGAAACAACGGATTGGTTGCAAGAACGGCTTCATGTCCTGCACGCTGCAGAGCCGCGGCGATGTCAATGAATGGGTGAACATCTCCGTGCGATCCAATGGTGAGAAGCAGAACGCGCATCGACTCTCCCTACGCCTTGTTGCACTGCACATTCAAACTGATCGGCGTCCCTAGGAATCGCAGGTCGGACGTGTCTTGAAAGATGCCGAAACTTGAAACCCGTCGGATCTCACGAAATCCGCACGGCTCCAGAGCCCCGACGAGCAAGTCAAATGAAAACCCGCATTTGCGAAAGTCCCATTGGTCAATCTGACCGCCGTAGATCATGCGTTGAACTTCCCACCGAGCCTGCAACGGCAGCCGCTTGTCAAGAAGGAGTTGGCAGAGCACTTCGAGATCCGGGACCGCAATTCGCAACACACCACCACGAACCAGCACTCGGTTGGCTTCCTTGAGTGCCTGCAGCAATTCTTGCTGATAACCGAGATGTTCATAAATGTGCGACGCGTAAATTTCGGTCGCTGAACCATCCTTGAACATGGAGAGGTCGGTGCAATTGCCAACAACGTCCACACCGGGACCCGCCTGTGCGTTGAGCAGCGTCCACCCTTCTTTCGCCTGATGTCCACCAAGATGAATGCGAAGCGCCGTCATGCTGCGATCCTATCGGGATCCGCTTCGGTTCACGCCTACGCCAACGCGCGATGCCCTATCTTGGAGTGATGCAGGCGCACGCCAACGCCCAAAGCGGCAAACAGAAACGACCGCTTTATCTGCAGCGAACCATGCTGGTGTTGCTGGCACTTGGGTACGGCGGCGGGATTCCACTTGAAATGGCGTTCAACATTATGCCGACGTGGGCAAGTGCTGCAGGCTGGAGCGTGATGAGTATTGGCCTGCTCTCGCTTGCGAAACTTCCCTACGCCTTCAAAGTGTTGTGGGCACCCTTGGCCGATCACTGTTCCATTCCCGGATTGCGATGGATGGGTCGCCGCCGTGCGTGGCTGTTGATGTCGCAGTGTCTGTGCATGTTCATGATCCTGGTGCTTGCATGGAATATGGACCACCGCGGTTCCGCGCTGGCACCCACCGCCATGCTGGTGCTGCTTGGCATTTTAGTTTTTGCGGGTGCGACTCAAGACATTGTGGGCGATGCCTTTCGAGCTGAGGTTCTGACACCACGCGAATTGGGAGCTGGGGCGAGCGTGTTTGTGACTGGCGCGCGGATCGCTTCCGTGGTGGGCGGCGCGGGTGCTTTGATTATTGCCAGCCGACTTGCCGCAAGCGAATCGTTGAATGATTGGTCGTGGGGAATTGCGATTGGTTTACTTGCGCTCTCAAGTGCCGCAGGCATGGCCGGAACTTGGTTTGCAAAAGAACCAGAACGCCCCGCTGGCATCGTGCATGGATTTTCCGCTTCCGTGATGCAGCCATTTCAAATTTTTGCACAAGGCTGGGGCAGCAAACTCGCCGTGTTGTTTGCCTTCACCATGCTCTTTCGACTGCCGGACAATTTAGGCGGAGCCATGAACTCGCCGCTTCTTGTTCAGGGGCTTGGATACAGCACCGAAACAATTGGCTGGGTCCGCCAAGGCATGGGTTTTTCCTTCAGCATTCTTGGTGCGATGGTGGGCGGATGGCTTGTGGCCCGATGGGGAATCATTCGGTGCCTTTGGGTCTTTGGTGCTCTGCAAGCCGCAAGCAATGTTGGCTTTCTTGTTCTGGCGGAAGCCTTCCATGCAACGGTGCTGGTCAAAGCCACACACGCGCCGCCCACGGCAGCCTTGGCGATGGTGATCATGGCCGAGAATCTGTGCGGCGGATTGGTTTCGTGCGGATTTGTTGCCTACATGATGAGTGTGTGCGATCGCCGCGCCACGGCAACTCAGTACGCGCTGCTGACTGGTTTCATGGCCATCGGAAATTCACTCTCGGGTTGGATGGGCGGCTGGATGGTTCACCACTTCGACTACAGCTGGTTCTTTCTGTTGTCGATTGTTGCGGCAGTGCCTGGCATGGCGCTGATTCCAGTGTTGGCACGCGTTCATCGCGCTCTACGCGCGACTACAGCAACCACTGCGACATCAGCGTAATCACAATGATCGCCATGACATTAAGGCAAAGACCCACACGCATCATGGCCGTTGATGGAATGAGACCGGTTGCAAAGACCATGGCGTTGGGTGGCGTTCCAACCGGCAGCATGAAGGCGTAACTTGCTGCGAAGGCCGCCGCGATGACCAGTCGTTCGACCGGAATGCCCAGTTGTGGTGCCAGTGCGCCAAGGATTGGAACGGCGGTGGCTGTCAGAGCTGTGTTACTTGCAATTTCGCTTGCAAAAACCAAGACCGTAACCACCACACCGAGCACCACCAGCGATGGCATGGCACCGAGTCCAGAAAAACTTTCGCCGATCGCCTGCGAAAGGCCTGTTCGTTGCATGGCGTCTGCCAACGCGAGTCCACCACCAAACAAGATGTACACACCCCATGGAAGTCCCTGAGTCACTTTCCATGAGAGCACGGGTCGCCATGGGCGAATGGACGCGGGAACAGTAAAGAGAAGAACGGCTGCACCGATTGCCACGGCGCCATCGGTGAGGTACTTCGGTCGCCACCCCGTTGCCCATGCGGGTGCCGTCATCCACACAAGAATTGTGAGCAGAAAGACTGCGAGCGTGATCCACGCCGCTGGAGAGAAGCGAACCACAGCATTGGATTGAATCCCTTCAAACGAAATTGCTTTCAGCGGAAACAACCAGAGCATTGTGGTGATTGCGATTGGTGCAAAGAGAATCGCAACCGGAGTTCCGAAACGAGCCCACTCCATAAATTCCACTGGCGAACCAGAGTCCGCGAGGTATTTGGCGGCGATGCCATTGGGTGGGCTACCGATGACTGTGGTGACTCCACCGACCGTGGACGCATACGCAACAACCAAGAGACACACCATGGCGACATTCCGCATGCCGCGCTGCCCCTGCTCTGCGGTGACTGACGGCAATGGCTTGGCCGCAGCAATGATTCCCATAGCCAACGGAAGCATCATCGCGGTCACCGCTGCGTTGCTCATAAACGCACTCAGTGACATGGTTGCGACAAAAAGTCCGGTCACAACTCCAATCGATGAAGTACCGGCGACGCGTAAGACTCCGTGTGTGAAGCGAGCCGACACTCCGTGCCTTTGCAACGCAATCCCGATGACACCTGCACCGGCAAAAAGAAAAATAATGCTGTCGGCGTAATGCGTGGCGTTGTCGCGGAAGGTTCCGATCTCAAGCAGCGGAAGGAACAGGATCGGCAGGAGCGATGTGACCGCAAGTGGCACGGCTTGTGTCATCCACCATACCGCCATCCATCCAAGGAGTCCGAGTGTCCATGCAGCCGATGCGTTGATCCCGCCGAGCGCACCACATGATGGATGCGTCGAGAGCAATAACACACATCCAACGACCGGCCCGGCAATTGTCCCCTCGCGACGACTCACACTCTCCTCGTCGGAAGGGTCAAAGTTCGGATGGTCGATCAGACTCTGAGACACGGCTCCGACCCTTAGCGTGAGAATTCGAGAATCGTCTTTTTGCTGTCATCACGCAGGCGGAGAAGACCGCCCTGAAGCGAGAAATTCCGAACCTGAGCGATCGCATCAAAATATTCCTGTTCCATCTTCATGCGTTCAGGCGATCCGCCCATTTTTGTGGCCACCATTGGAGTGAATCTCACTTCACCCGTTGCCGTGGTGCATGAACCTGAAAATCGATTGATGCCACCTGAGCCGGTCACCGTCCAGTCCGCTCCAAATTCGATGGTGAGCGGGTTTTTAGGGCTGGCTCCATGACCATTCATGGTGACAAGAGTCCACGTCACTCCCTGCAATGACGCTGCTTGGGTCTCTGCTTTCACTTCTTGCTGCACCCACACGGGCTCACTCTTACATGAGGGCAAGAAAAGTATTCCCGCCGACACGACGAACCATGCGATGCAGGAGATCTGTGCTCGACGGTGCATCACGGCCCCACCATGAGTTCGGCTCGAACCAGTTTGTCAAAGGTGGCCGCATCCACATGACCCAACTGAATGGCTGCGTCGCGAAGCGTCATGTGGCTGTGGTGCGCATGCTTGGCAATGGCACTGGCTTTGTCATACCCAATGAGTGGAGCCAACGAGGTGACCAGCATCAGACTCTCCGCAAGCAATTGCTCAATGCGGCGATCGTTGGCCTGAATGCCTTCGACGCAGAATTCACGGAAGGCCTTGCAGGTTCCCGCCAGCAGTTCGCAGGAGTGCAGCACATTGCGAGCAATGACTGGCTTGAAGACATTCAACTCAAAGTTGCCCTGACTTGCGGCAAATTGAACCGCAGCATTGTTTCCAAACACCTGCACGCAGACCATGGTCATGCTTTCGCTTTGCGTTGGATTGACCTTGCCGGGCATGATGCTGCTACCCGGTTCATTTTCGGGAATGGAAATCTCGCCAATTCCACAGCGAGGCCCGCTGCTGAGCCAGCGAATATCGTTGGCAATCTTCATGAGCGCCGTGGCCAATACGCCCATGGCACCGTGTGCGTGCACCATGGCCTCTTGACCTGCGAGTGCGGCAAATTTGTTCGCCGCACTGGTGAAGGAAAGTCCGGTGGCTGCGGAAAGTTTTTGTGCAACCGCATCTCCAAAACCTTTGGGAGCATTCAGGCCAGTTCCCACAGCGGTTCCACCGATCGCAAGATCGCACACGCCCGGCATGGTGGCTTCGATGGCCCGAAGACTGAAATCCAGTTGCGCCACATATCCACTGAACTCCTGTCCCAGCGTCAGCGGCACCGCGTCCTGAAGATGCGTTCGGCCGATCTTGACGACCCTCGCAAACTTCCCCGCCTTGGCGTGCAACGCGTCCCGCAAACTTTGCACGGCTGGCAACAACGCTCGATGCATTTCTGTTGCAACGGCTACATGCATGGCCGTCGGAAACGTGTCGTTGCTCGACTGGGACATGTTCACATGATCGTTGGGATGCACGGGGTTCTTCGAACCTTGTTTGCCACCGGCCATCTCGATCGCGCGATTGCTGATGACCTCATTGACATTCATATTGCTCTGGGTTCCAGAGCCCGTCTGCCACACACTCAGCGGAAATTCGCTGTCCAGTTTGCCAGCGGCAACTTCCTTCGCCGCCGCCACAATCAGGTCACGCAATTCACCGGACAACTGCCCGCAATCTGTATTGGTTTGTGCGCACGCAGCCTTGAGAAGTCCAAATGCGTGCACAATCGGCAATGGCATGCGATCGCCAAATGGAAAGTGATGGTGTGATCGTTCTGTTTGCGCACCCCAATAGTGTTCGGCAGGAACCTGAATCGGTCCCATGGTGTCCGTTTCGGTGCGAGTCTTTTCGGTTGGCTTTGCGTGCGACATGCGTGCCTTCGATGGGGGCGATTCGGAGTCTACATCCGAGTTCGCTCGGCCATCGAAGGGGCGGATGACCCGAAGTCGAACATCTCACTTCGCTTCCAGTGAGGCTTCCACTTGGCGACCAGTGCCTGATGCGCCGGGTGAGCAAGGTACGCACGATAGTCATCGACCGATGCAAATTCCGTTGTCAGTCCAATGGTGTACCAATGCAACACCACCGGGCGACCGGTGTCGATGTGGGGCCCTGCATCCCAGCGACGAATCTGCGGGATCTGCGCAAACGCGTTGTCCATGTCTTGGATCATGGCCGGGGCACTCGCTGAATCATCCAATTCAATCAGCACAACATGCTGAACACTTTCTACATGTGGCTGCAGAACCATGGGCTGACAACAACAGCTTGCAAGCGGAAACCCCGCAAGATGCACGGCCAGCCGAAGTAGATTTCTTTTCACGGGAATCATGCGCCCATCGTAATGCGCGGCTCGCCTTACGTGGAGAGAATTCGCCAACCCGCCGCAATTTCACGATCACGGGACTGCCGCGACATCAAGATCACGTTGCCGCTGCATAGTCCGTGTACCCACGCTCATCTCCACCGTGATAGGTCGATGGATTGCCCGTGGTCAAGGGAATCCCTCGCCGAAAACGTTCTGGAAGATCTGGATTGGCAATGAACGGCCGACCGAACACCACCGCATCGCAGAGTCTGGAAGCAAGGCGCTGCTGGGCGAGTTCAAGAGTAAAACCGCCTGAAAGGAATACCACTCCACGATAGAGCGTTCGATAGTCGCGAATGAATCCTTCGTCAAACCCCTCCACGCCCTGAGACCACCCCTGATTGATGAGGTCCACATAGACAACACCTTCCCGCTGAAATTGGCGTGCCACCTCCAAGTGCTGTTCGCGCCATTGCGTATCGTGGCCCATGGTGTTGAAGCCACCCATCGGTGACAGGCGAACGCCGACTCGATCGGCACCCCACACACCGATCACGCCACGAACCACTTCCATGAGAAACTTGGATCGATTCACCACACTTCCACCCCATGCATCCGTGCGAGTGTTGAGCACCGACGAAAGAAATTGATCGGGCAAGTAACCGTTGGCGCCATGCACTTGGACTCCATCGAATCCTGCCTGCTTCGCCACCCTCGCCGCATGCACAAATTGAGCCACCACACCGGGAATCTCATCGGAGGCAAGCGCGCGAGGTTGGTCGCAATGCACGCGGCCTGGATGGCCCTTCTCGTCTATTGCAAAACATGTTGAATCACTCTGGCTGTTGCCGCAACTCACCGGAGCCTGCGAGTCTGGCTGAACACTTCGATGCGAAATGCGACCCACATGCCACAGTTGTGCATGAATACGACCACCCTTGGCATGCACCGCATCGGTCACCAGTCGCCACCCTTCCATCTGGTCAGGCGTGTACATGCCCGGCGTCCACAGATAGCCCTGCCCCTGCGCACAAACCTGCGTCGCCTCACTCACAATCAGGCCCGCACCACTTCGCTGTGCGTAATACTGGGCATTGAGTTGCCACGGAATATTTCCGGGCTGCTTGGAGCGGCAACGAGTCAGCGGCGCCATCACACATCGATTCGCAAGAGTGAGCGGCCCGAGCTGAAGTGGTTCAAGAAGTTGCATGGAGTTCATGTGTTGTTGTGCGTGGGTCGCGGATAGAGCAGACTGAATCCAACTGCCGCGGCAATCACACCGCAGATGACAGCCAGGCTGAGCCCAATCGAAATGTGCACATCAAAGATTGGAAGCACCATTTTCACCCCGACGAACATCAGCACAACTCCCAGACCATAGGACAGCAGGTGAAACAGGTCGATGGCTCCCGCGAGCAGGAAATACAGCGCCCGCAACCCCAGAATTGCAAAGATGTTGCTGGTGTAAACAATCAGAGGCTCGTGCGTGATCGCAAAGATTGCGGGCACGCTGTCAATGGCAAAAACAATGTCGGTGCATTCGACCACCACCAAGGCCACCAATAATGGCGTGGCATGCCGAAGGCCCGCGACGCGGACAAGAAATTGATGTCCATGAAAGTCCTTGGTCACGGGGACATATCGACGCATCACCCGCAAGACCGGATTGCGTGAAAGATCTGTTTTCCGCTCGTGGGGAATAACTAATTTGACCCCGGTCAGAAAGAGAAATCCTCCAAAGATCCAAACAACAAACGCGTACTGCAGCAGCACGCTTCCAACGGCAATGAAGATCGCTCGCGAAACGAGTGCCCCCAGAATTCCATAAAACAGCACGCGGTACTGGTACTTCGAGGGCACGGCAAAGAACTGAAAGATGACCACGAAGACAAAAATGTTGTCCACACTGAGACTCTTCTCAATGACATATCCCGCAAGAAATTCCAGGGCCATGGCGTCAGCCGCACCCGCCGCGGTGGAATAACCCGCCCCCTGCAAGACGGCGGGATCTAACTGCGGCAATCGCCAATGCGCGAAAAACCAGAAGCCCAGATTAAAGGACAGGGCCAGCACCACCCACACCACGCTCCACACCGCAGCTTCTTTGAATTTGACCGTGGCAGCTTGTTTGTGAAACACGCCAAGGTCTAGAGCCAGCACCGCCAAGACAAACAGCGTAAATCCGGCGTAGATCCACCAGTATTCCGCCATGGAAAACAGAATGGGCTTGCCGAATCCCTCTGTACCGGAAACAACTGCTTGCATCAGATCGCTCTGCATGGATTGCACGGTGACAACAGTTCGCCGCGCGGTCTAGCGCACGCCGTCCTTCTCAGCCATCATCTGAAGCATGTCCACGCAACGACTGGCGTAGCCGAATTCGTTGTCGTACCAACTCACAACCTTGAAGAAGCGATCACTCAATTGCATACAGGCCTTGGCGTCGTAAATGCTGCTCCGCGAATCACTCATGAAATCGCTGCTCACCACTTCATCTTCGGTGTATCCAAGCACTCCATTCATCGCTCCATTGGCTGCGGTTTTCATGGCCTGATGAATCTGATCCAGACTGGTTGGCTTGATGGTTCGGAAGGTGAGATCGACACAACTCACATTGGCCACGGGCACGCGAAAACTCATTCCGCTGAGTTTTCCCTTCACAACGGGCAGACAGAGTGCCACTGCCTTGGCCGCGCCGGTGCTGGAGGGAATAATGTTTTGATACGCATTCCGCCCGCCGCGCCAATCTTTCTTGCTGGGGCCATCTTGCGTCGGCTGCGTTGCGGTGACTGCATGCACGGTCGTCATCAAGCCCTCTTCAAAACCGAAACTGTCAACAATCACTTTGACCACCGGTGCAAGACAATTGGTGGTGCAACTGGCATTGCTCACGACGGTGTGGCGTGAAGGGTTGTAGATCTGGTCGTTCACCTTGTACACAATGGTTGGCACTTCGGCGTCGCTCTTTGTGGGCGCGCTGATCAACACACGCTTTGCCCCAGCGTTGATGTGCTGCGAGGCACTTTCGAATTCCGTAAACCGTCCGGTGCTCTCAAGAACATATTGAACTTGGAGTTCTTTCCACGGCAAGGTGGATGGATCTTTTTCGCTGAAGGTGCGTGTGATCTGTGACCCTGCTGTCAATCCATCGCCGGTTGCCTTCACGCAATCAACATGGCGACCATGGCTTGAATCGTGCTGTAACAGATAGGCAAGATTGTCCGCGGGAACGAGGTCGTTGATGCCTGCGATTTCAAAGTTTCCGCGCGCGGCGGCGATGCGATACACCAGCCTTCCAATGCGTCCAAATCCGTTTATTCCAATGCGAATCGCCATAGAGGGATCTCCTGAAGAGCGGCAACGATATGCCACGGTAGGCCATCCCTCAACCCGGCTTGAAACCGAGCCGCATCGGCTCAGAATTCGTGAGCGGCTTTCTCACCAAGATGGCGCCGACTGCGTGCGGCTTCTCGGCGACAGGCACGATCAAAAATCCATGGGAACGCCGTAATCACACCGGCAGCGAGGCGAACCGTGCGACTTGTCCACACCTCGCTTGATGGTTTCTGGAGACATCGAACGATGGCACGGGCCACTTGCTCGGGATGCTGAACAAAGATTTTAGGGGTATGACTGGGAATTTTTTTCCCATGCATCGGAATACCGCTTCGTGCGGCAGACTCGGTAAAGAAATCTGTGATCGTTGACACTGGATGCACGCTGCTGACCTCGATGCCGTAGGGCTCAAGTTCGAATCGCATGGCGCGGCACATCATGGCCTGTGATGCCTTCGTCGCTGCGTAGGCACCGAAATATGGCAGCGTGAATTTTGCAACGCAACTGCTCGTCATCAGCAGATGCCCCCGCTGCTTTCGGGCAATCCAGCGGCGGGCCGTTTGACTGAACAAGTCGACACTGGCAAAGAAATTCACTTCAAACATGCGTCGAAAGTCGGCGTCGGTGGTGACATGGTGCGCTCGCTCCATTCCATATCCCGCATTGGCAAAAACGACATCCACGCCGCCAAATGAACGCTCCGCTTCATCCAACAAGTGAAGGCTTGCGTTGGGTGCAGCCACATCGCATGCAAAAGTGTGCACGCGACCACCCTTGGCACGAATGCTGTCCGCGACCGTGGCCAGTCGATCGTGTCGGCGTGCCGAAAGAACGACCGCCATGCCGTGTGCCGCCAATGCATGCGCCGTTGCAGCACCGATGCCGGAATTCCCCCCGGTAATCACTGCCACTTTGCCGGATAACGGTCCGATGGCCATCACGGCACGCTACCACAGGCGAACTTGAATTCATTTCCTATCCTTCAAGAATGACCCGGCCACTGCGATTTCTGATGCTCATGACGCTGGCATTCGTTTGCGCGCCGGTGCGGGCTACGAATCAAAACCCGGTGACGAGCCCAACCACGTCCGCGGCCAATGAAGGCACGCCAGCCCGCCACACGCTTCCGGCCCCAACATTGCCCAAGGACCTGCCTCGCATGCGCGTTGGGGTTTTTGATTATCCACCGTACGCCATTCAAGTCGGACAAGGTGAATGGGGAGGCATCGCCGTCACGCTGTTTCGAGAAGTCGCGATGCGACTTGAGATGCCCTTTGACTTCGTCGAGTTTCCGAGTCTGCTTGAGGCGTACAAGGCACTCGGGGAACACAACATCGACTTTCTCGCCGTTGGAGTGATTCCAACACCCGATCGACAAGCAGTGATGGCGTTTAGCCACGCCTTCGAACAGAGTGGCACAAGTGTTGCCGTGCGTCTGGAGCAATCGCCCACCGTTTTTGAAATGCTGAAGCAACTCTCCGCGTCAAGGCTTCCCGTCATTCTGTTCTGGACGGTCTGCTGCATGCTAGGCGTTGCCTTATTGATGAGTCTTCTGGAACGCCGCAACAACCCACACCACTTTGGTGGATCGATTCACAAGAGCTTTGGGGAAAGCCTTTGGTGGAGCGTGACCACCATGACCACTGTTGGCTACGGAGATCGCGTACCGATCACTCGGCTTGGGCGAGCACTCGGTGGAATCTGGATGCTGATTGCGTTTGCACTTATGTCGGTCCTTGCAGGTCTGATTGCCAGCGAACTCACGGTTGGTCGCATGCGACCATCAATACAAACGCTTGTCGACATTCGGCATGTGGCCAGTGGAGCCGTTGCGGATTCGGCTGCGGCCATGGACGCTGAGCAGCAATCGCTTCATCCACAAACCTTTCCAACTTTGGCGGCTGCACTCGAGGCGTTGAATAACCATACCGTTGATGCGATTCTTGGCGACACAGAGGCCTTGCAATATGAAGTGCAAGAGTTGTATCCGTCAAGACTGTTCGTCCTTCCGCAGCCTTTGGTCATCGAATACATCTGTCTTGGTCTGTCACAAAACTTGAAGCCGTCAGTCACCACCCCGTTCAACTATTGGGTTCTACGCATCATCGAAAGTCCTTCGTGGCAGAGTTACCGCCGCGGCATCCTTGGAGACAAGTGAATCATGGCTACATTCCCAGGACCTCTTATTGGAATGGTGCATTTGGCGGCACTCCCAGGCTCGCCTCGATCATCTTTGCGCGTTGAACGAATCGCCCGCCTCGCTGCCGCAGAGGCCATCGTCTTGCAAGATGCCGGGTTCGATGCCGTGCTAGTGGAAAACATGCATGACCTTCCGTACCTGCGGCGCGAAGTCGGCAGCGAAGTCATCGCGGCCATGAGTGCATGCGTGCTTTGCGTGCGAGCGGCCGTGGCGATTCCTGTTGGCGTGCAGATTCTTGCTGGTGCCAATCGCGCAGCCATGGCGGTTGCCAACGCGTGTGGTGGATCGTTTATTCGTGCCGAAGGTTTTCACCTTGCCACGGTTGCCGATGAAGGGCTACTTGATGAGGCTGATGCGGGGCCACTTCTCCGATTTCGGCGAGCCATCGGCGCGGAACGCGTCAAGATTGCGGTGGATGTGATGAAAAAGCATTCAAGCCATGCCATCACCAGCGATCTCTCATTGACGGAACAAGTCACAACCGCGGAATTCATGGGTGCCGAGGCCGTCATTGTGACAGGTCGTGCAACCGGAGAACCGGTGGATCACGATGATCTTGTGGCGGTTCGACAAGCCACGCGATTGCCAGTCATTGTCGGATCTGGAGCGGACGCGACAAGCGTTTCGCAATTGCTCGAACATGCCGATGCCATCATTGTTGGAAGCGCCATCAAGCGAGGCGGGCGATGGGATAAGCCGGTGCATCCCGCAACCGCACGAGCCTTTGTGAAGGCCTCTCGAAGGGGCCGGTAGAACAACGATGCGCGTCTGGCTCAACGGTCGTGTCATGCCTCTCGAGGAGGCGCACATCAGTCCCTTCGATCGAGGATTTCTTTTTGGTGATGGCGTGTACGAGATGGTTCGTTTTTTTGATGGCATCGGCATGGCCATGCAAGCGCATCTGAAGCGACTTGAACGAAGTTTGCAGCTGACTAGCATCAAAGGGGTGACCGCTGCAGATGCACAGCACGCGATGCAAGCGGTCCTTGATGCCGAGGGGTTGCGCGATGCCGCCGTCTACCTGCAAATCACCCGCGGTGTTGCACCGACGCGGAGCCACCTTCCGCCACCGGGGATCCAGCCGACCACTTTTGCATTCGCCGTTGAAACAGATTCGCTTGATTCATTAACGACACCCGCTTCCATCGCAGCAAGCATTCAACCTGATGATCGCTGGCTTCATTGCGATATCAAGAGCATCAGTTTGATGGGATCCATTCTTCCGGCTCTCAAGGGGCTCGAACACGGAGCAGAAGAACCGCTGTTGATTCGAAATGGATTTTTGAGCGAGGGTGGAAGTTCTAATGTTCTCATCGTGAAGGGCGACGCCCTGATTACACCAGCCGTGGATGAAGACCCGTCCATTTTGCATGGCACCATGCGCGACTTGGTTCTGGCCGCTGCCCCTCGCGAAGGCCTGACCGTTCAAGTGAATCGCGTCACGGAAGAAGACCTTCGCAACGCAGACGAGATTCTGGTCGCCAGCAGTCGTCGCGTTCTGGCAAGCGTGACCCACCTTGATGGCGCACCGTTTCGAAACGGTCAACCGGGACCCATGGCGACTCGGTTGCTCCATCGCATGCGACAGGATCTTGCGGCAATCGTTGCGACGGCACAGAGAGCGGCCGTGCCTAGAATGGCCTAATGCCCAAACTTCTGGCGATTTGCGTTGGAAACTCACGCACCAGTGTCGGTCGTTTTCTCGATCAATCGCTCCAAACAAGCGATCATCTTGAAAACACAACCGTGGATGCGTTAGCAAACGCCATCGATCGTCACTGGCAGGCGATGGAAGATTCGGATGCCATGGTGGTGATGGCCAGCGTGAATGAAAAGATCGGTGGGCCGCTTGAGCTCCGCCTTGCCGAATTGCTTGGAACCGATATCCACCGCATGCGGCGTGACCTTGCGATTCCGATTGGAACCTGTGTGGACGACGATGCCAAGGTTGGAGAAGACCGCCTGCTTGCGGCGGCTGCAGCCTTTGACGGATTGAAGCAGGCTGTAGTGGTCATTGATGCAGGCACCGCGATCACCGTCGACTTTGTTGATGGCGAGGGAACATTTCATGGTGGCGCGATTGCGCCCGGCGGTGCGTTGCAACTGAAATCGCTCCACGAACACACTTCTCTTTTGCCTCGCGTGGCCTTTGCGCAGCCGGAGGCATCCGAAACATTTGGGCGCAACACCGCCTCCGCCATGTTGCTGGGTGTGTACGAAGGTATTCGTGGCATGGCTCAGCGGCTGGTCGAGCGTTACGCCGAAAACTACGGCGCCTTTCCAATGGTTGTGGCCACCGGTGGTGATGCTGACACGCTGTTCAAAGGCAACGATTTGGTTGATCGAGTGGTTCCCGATCTGGTGCTGCTTGGTATTGCGTTAGCGGCCAAAGCTGGCAGTGAACAGGGCGAACCCGATGATGTGGTGGACGACGAACGCTCGTGACTCAGATGCATCCCGTTCAGGCTCGGTGGTGCACGCCTCCGGGTGCGGCGGCAATCGGAGTGCTTCGCCTGTGCGGTTCTCCGGAAGCACTGGCTCAGACCATCGGTCAACCACTTCCTGAAATCGAATCGATATCCCTTCGCAATCTTTTGGGGCATGACGAAGGCCTGATCGCTCGACCAGACACGAACACTCTCTTGTTGACACCACACGGCGGTCCGCGCGTGCGACAGGTTCTTACGATGGCTCTGCAGGAACGAGGTGTTCACTTTGCCGCCACTGAGCATGCAGAGCCCTTGTGGAATGCGGTCACCAAGGACGCGGTGTCACGGCGCGTGCTATCGATTCTTCCCATCGCTGCAAGTGATGCGGCGATTCCACTTTTACTTGCGCAACCCAAACGCTGGAAACACTATGGACCGCCCACCAAAGCCGACGGGGAGCGTTCGCGAAGATTGCGCCGTCTGATTGTTGCGCCAGTCGTTGCCATTGTGGGTCCGCCCAATGCTGGCAAGAGTTCGTTGCTCAATGCCTTGGCTGGGCGTGAAGTGGCGGCGGCGTCACCAGAAGCTGGAACCACGCGAGATTTTGTCGGCGCCATGGTGACACTCGATGGACTGTCGTGCATGATCATCGATGCTCCTGGTGTGCGTGCCACCACGGATGCCATCGAACATCAATCAATCTCGGCTGCACGAAAAGAAATTGCTCGGGCCGATCTGTGCATTTCATTGGCCGGACCAGATCAATCTTTCTTGAGCGAGTGGCCTGATGCCCTTCACGTTCGCAGCAAGTGTGACCTTGATCCTGTTCACCACACTGGCAATGCGTTGCACGTGAGTGCGGTCACAGGCCAAGGGCTGCCACAACTCGCTCGGACGATTCGCCAAACATTGGTTCCGGATTCTGAATGTGCGAGCGATCGCCCGTTTGATTTTGAAGCGCTGCCTTCAGAGGGTTGATCACAACCCGATGATCACAACCCCATGATGGAGTACCCGCTGTCCACATACAGCGTTTGGCCGGTCACGCCGTTGGCCATTGGCGACAGAAGCCATGCGGCCGCACCGCCAACATCAGCGGTCGTAATGTTGCGGCGCAACGGCGCCTTCTTCTCAACCCATCCAAGAATTTCGTTGAACCCGCCAACTGCCATCGCGCTGAGCGTTCGCATGGGCCCCGCACTAATAATGTTGCAGCGAATGTTCTTCTCACCCAGTTCCATGGCCAAGTAACGATTGGTGGCTTCCAGCGCCGCCTTGGCAACGCCCATCACGTTGTAGCCCGGCACCGCTTTTTCGGCTCCGTAATAACTCAAGGCCAGCATGGCACCACCGTTGCACATCATGGGGGCGGCTCGATTGGCCATCGCGGCATAGGTGTACGCACTCAAATCCATCGCCTGCGTGAACACCTGTCGCGGCGTGGCGGTGAACATGCCGGTCTTCAGCCAATCCTTATCCGCAAACGCAATACTGTGAACCAGAAAATCGATCGTGCCGAAATCTTTGGCGATGCGAGCGAAGGCGGCATCCATTTGTTCATCGCTTCCTGCATCCATCGGTTGAAGCCACGGATCCGTGACGCCGAGTGCCTGCAGCGCGTTGCGAACGCGCCGATCATTTTTCTCACCCGGAAGATGTGTAAAGAGGCACTGACCCCCTTGCTCGATGATGCTTTGCGTGATGCCGCTGGCCGCACTGCGATCATTCATGATGCCCACCACCAGACCTCGCTTGCCTGCAAGAATTCCCATAGTGGTTGCAATCTATCGGCTTGGCTCCGAGGGCGGCGGTGTGGCTCCTTCGGCTGGTGCGACGGCGGGATGCACTACACCGAACGCATGCAATGGCTGAGAACGCGAGCCAATCGAAATCTGCAGCGGCGCCACCAACGGACCAACGGCCGAAGCCGATGGAGTGACTCGAATCATGATTCGAGATCCATCTTCCAGCGGTGCGGATCCAAGAACCTGTGCAGCGAGCGACTCGGACCCCTTCACAGCAACGCCCTGATCGGTCGGTTCCATAATGTCGACCGCAATGTCCTTTGGTTGACCGGCGTACAGAATTCCAAGGTTGAGCGCGTACTCGCGCATTTTCAAGACCGGCGCAATGGCAAACCGGTCGTCTCGAACTTTCAGTCCGATCACCGGACAGTCCTTCCGATCCGTTTCGATCAACCAGAACGGCGGCCACGATTGCTGCGGTAATGAACTCAAGTCGTATCGCAGCACATACGTCGCCTTCGTTTCATCTTTTGCCGGATCAAATCCAAGAAACACCGGCGGCATTCCATGGGACGAGATCACTCGAAACGGCGCTCGATCAATGCTCTCAAGAACCAATCGACCTTTGGCGGGACCGGTTGGTGGCGGATTAATAAAACTTGGAACGGCTCGAAGCGGCAAGGCCACTTCGCCTTTGACATCCATTTCCAAAGCTCGACCAAATCCCTCCGCAAGAATCTTCACGGTCGCGTGGCGGGGACCCGGAACAACGCTTGCACCCATCTCCACATCAAACTGCAGCAATTGCCCCGGCTCCATGATTCGCCCGGTCAGGTTGGTGGTGGTGGTGCAGCTGCAGGTCGGTTGGATGGCCACAATCGTCAATGGATGGCTTCCAGCATTGGTCATGGAAACCACAGCCTTGCGGCTTTCCCCGGGTGCCAGAAAGCCGTAATCCACGGCAACGGGGTCTAATTTGATTGGTGGAGGTCCGGGAATAAACTGCGTTGGTGCGGCCGGGGCGGCGGTTGAGGTGGCCGTTTGGGGTGCCATTTCGAGGGTGGATTTCAAGGATTCAACAACCAATGCGGAGGCCGCAAATGAGCAGATTCCAAGCAAAATCATTGAGTTTTGTGTCTTGAACACCATGGGTTGAATGAAGGATTCTAAGGGATTCCAATGCACCTTTCATCTTGGGCACAACGGTGACGACCCCATCCATCAACCAAGTCCTTTGATTCCCGATTTTGAAGCCATTTTGCATGACTATTACTTGCGTCTGATCGGAACCGGGGTAATGTGTGGATGTCAGAGGTTGAGGCAAGGCTTCCACCGATGACGGTCTAACGAATTCGCCCTTAGAGAAAGAGCAAATGTCGTGTGATCTGATCACCTGTGATGGCACAGTTGATCGCTTAAAGAGCCCTTTTCCCTCCCTCCGCCCCCGGTCCTTGTGGCCGGGGGTATTTATTTTTCGACCGTCTTGGATGAAACAGGGTTCGTTAGACTGCGGGTTTCCCCCTCCTGAGGAGCACTGATGAAGAGCACTGACCTCCGTCCCGGAACGGCCATCAAGATGGACGGCCGCCTGTACCTGATTCTGAACTATTCGCATGTGACGCCAGGCAACTTGCGAGCGTTTGTTCAGATCAAGGCACGCGACCTGAACTCGGGAACTCTCATCGACAAGCGGCTTCGATCAGCTGAGGAAGTCGAGCAGGTTGAACTGGATCGCCGGCCCATGGAATTCCTTTATAAGGATGGCGACAAGTTTGTATTCATGGACACCGAGAATTTTGAGCAGGCGGAAATGAGCCGCGAATTCGTCAGTGATCTTCCGCTGTACATCCTTCCCAACAATTCAGTCGTTGTGAACTGGTGCGATGGTCGACCCATCAGCATCGAATTGCCCAATATGGTGGAGTTGATCGTGAAGGACACTTCGCCGGGGATCAAGGGGGCGACCGCCACCAATCAATTGAAGGAAGCAGAAATGGAAACGGGTCTCAAGACGCGTGTTCCGCCGTTCATAACGATTGGTGAGAAGGTGCGGGTGAGTACGGTCGACGGCAGTTACCAGAGCCGCGCGTAAATCAGCCAAACATCAAGAGCAATAACGCGACATCGCCGGCATCCACCGTTCCGCTGGCATCCAGATCAGCAGCGCACCCGGGGCACGAGCCGAAATCCAGTAACAACAAAGCGATATCGGCGCCACTGACCACACCGTCGCCGTCCAGATCGCCTTCCACACCGCAGGCCGAGGCCACGCTGGTGCGCACCGAACCGGGGACATTCTGCGGCCATCGTGTGATGGCAAAGTTGGTTTCAGCCTCCACCCACCATGTCACCGATTGATCGCACGCAATCGCGGGCACTTGACTGACACGCTGACTTCCAGAAACGGTCATGGCTGCGCTTTGCACAGACCCACCGTTCACTTGCCACTTCAGACGAACCGGATTGGTTGCGATCAGCGTGCCCACATTGGGTGTCACCGTGACCTTGACCGGAGAAGCCCTGTCCGCATCGATCGAGGACCCCGGACCTGAAACCAGCGAAATCGTGGAGGCTTTAAGCAGTTCCTCCATCATCACTTTCGCACCCGCAAAGTTCTCAATCACATTGGGCGCAATCTCTGACGCTGGCATAATGAAACCGTACGTACCGGTGTCTCGAACCTCCACGCAAAAACCAAGATTGCCAACCACGGTGTAGGTCCAATCTTCAATACATCCTGCGGTCGGACCGTAGGTGGTGTAACTGGAACCAATGGTGTAGGTCTTGTTGTATTGAGACTTGATCGCCGTCTGCACGGCCGTTCCCACCTTGCTGAAACTCGCCTGATCGGGCGGAAGTGTGGCGACATAACTGGTGGGCCACAGGAACATCTGGCTGTAACTGTGAATGTCAATATGACCAGCCATATTGGTGCGGGGCAGCATGAAATCTCGGAAGCCTGCGGATTCGGGTTCGCTAAAGGCTGCGGTTCCTCGGTAGGTCTCGCTGGATTGAGTTCCACTTGAACCGCTTCCACCCCATCCAGTTCCCCAATTGCGATTCAAATCCACGCCGTAGGCGCCGCCTGAATTCAAACGACGATTCTTTCGCCACATACGGTTTGTCACCCAGCTGTATTCGTAACCATCGGGATTCACCACTGGAAACACGAACACTTCGCTGGCATCCACGATCGCCGTGATGCGGGCATCCGTGCCGTCATCTGCAGAGAGCCGCTCAATAAACCACATCGCCGTCATGGTTGCCGCCCATTCGCGAGCGTGTTGCGTGGCGGTGAAAACGAACGCTGGCACCGGCGTTGAGGTTGGATGCCTAGAGATTCGAATGCCGCGAATCGTGCGACCCTGAATGCTGGTTCCCGCCGTGACAATGGAGCAAGTTGCTGGATGTGCAGCAACCACCGCATCCAACTTGGCATTCACATCGGCCAAATTTTTAAAGTCCGCAAACCAGTCCACCGCCGCAGCTCGCTGGGTTAGGCGATCTCTCTCCCCTTGCACCAGCGCCTGAACGTCTGAAATGATCACCGTAAATGGAACGCCTGCGGTTCGCAGCACTGGCAACCGATCCCGTGTCAATCGCCAATCGCTCGCTCCACCAATACCAGGCGAGTGCGACCACGGGTCATCACTCAACTGATTGAGAAGCATCAAATCCTGTGCATTTCGAATGGTCGCGCGGATCACCACATCACCATCAAAGCGAACCACTTCCTCCGCCTGCGGGGGTTGCTCCAATGCAACTTCGACTGGCATCTCTGTCTGTGGAGGCACCCACGCAAGAAGACAGAACAAAGAAATGATTGCGGGAGCCAGCGTGAGGGTCACAGAGCCACTTTATCCTGATTGGCGAATTCGCCAAGTAAGAACATTGGGAATTGGATCGAAATTGAAATCCGTAGGGTGAATCCGCAGAGTTTCCGGTCAATATTGATGCGTTTGACCCCATGGGTGATTCCGGAGAGGCTTGGGCGATGCCGTCCATTCGATTCCCTGCTTTGATCGCTGCCATCCTTTTGATTTCGTCGTGCACCGGTGGTGACCAACTTGGCGAGCCTTGGGGAAGTCCAATACAGTTTTCGACTGCGTTGCCGGAGACGCCCTACCCACCTCGCGACCTGCCGATGTTTGACGGGGTGAATGGCCGCGTGCTGATGTGGGCCGACCTTATGCGGCTGGTTCGCCGAAGCGATGTGATTGTTGTGGAGCAGACAACAGGCGATCCAATCGCAGACGCGGCGCGGACAGCCTTGATCGAGGATGTGCGTAACACTTTTGTTCCGACGGAGGTGATTCAGTGCCAAGATGGGGCGGACGCGTGTCTCGCCGCTTTCAAGCAGGTTCCTCACGGCACACGGCGCGTGGTGATTCAGTGTGGGCCGGCGTGTTCCGTTGCGGAACTTTCACAGGTCATTCGAAACAACACCTTCTTCGATACGGTGACTACGGTTGCCTTTGTGAATACCACCGCCCGCTTTTTGCGCCCAGATGATTGGGAACGAGCCGATGTGGTGGTGCATGCGGCTGCTTCAGCCACTCACTTCACGAACTTTTGAAGTTCGTCGTGAGTCTTGGCGATCTTGTACATCTTTTCAATCTTCATCATCGCCATCAGGGCCTGAAGTTCCTTGTTCATACCGAACAGAATGCTGCTGGCCCCTTGCGCTGCGGCAAGATTTCGGCACGCGATGCACATGCCAAGCCCCATGCTGCTCATGAAATTGACTGTGGTCATATCAAGCACCATGTGCTTGATGCCCTTGCCATGCTTTTTGAAATACGGAGCGAACTCTTCCGTGATAATCGGGCTCTCGCGCTGACCAATGTTCGGTCCGGCAAGCCGCAGGATGAGCACCGTTCCGTTCCAATCAATTTCGACAAGGGGCGTGGTCTTCTTATTCGGTAGGTCAGCTGGTTGCATGTTCATACGGGTGATTCCTCGCGGATGGATTCTAGTATTGCCTGGCGGTGCGTGCCCGGCAATTCACGGCTTTTGCACAGCCTGAGGTGGAACGAGTCCCAGTAATAGACCTCGCTCTTCAGTTGGATCCATTTCCAGAACGGCTACGGCACCCTTGGAAAGATCGACCGTTGCGCCGCCACCGAGCAAGCGACCAATCAACTCGCCAAGAACCGGCTCGTGGCCGACCAAGACAACACTGTTCTGTTCCACGCGTGTGCAGAGCATGAGCAAGATCGAGTTCACGGCAGCTGTTCCGCCCTCGGTTTCCAATTGCGTGCATCGGATTGGATCGGGCCATTTGGCTTGTTTGCAAAGGATGGACGCCGTGTCCCATGCTCGTACCCACGCGCTGGCAAGGACAACATTTGGTTTTTCAATCCACGATGGAAGACGCATTGCCAGTCGGGCGAAATCTCGGCGGCCACCCCGTGTGAGCGGCCGCTGCGAATCATCTGGCCACGCCTCGGTCGACCGCTCCTTTGCACGGGCATGTCGCACAAGAATCAACCTCATGCGTGACGATGCTAACGCAACGGATACCTTGCAGCCCATGCGTCCACTCACCGTCGTGAATGCGCGACTGCTGACACTGGCTGGCTCGGCGGCACGCCGAGGCGCCGCAATGCGCTCGCTTGGTGTGATTGAACGCGGATTCGTGCGATGCAATGCGGGCCGCATCGAGAGTGTGGGATCAGGAAATCCAACCGGCGACCTTGGTGAAGTGATTGATGCGGCGGGGCGTGTGTGCATGCCCGCCCTGATTGATTGCCATGCGCATTTATGTTGGGGAGGCAATCGGTGGAGCGAATGGGAGAACATTCGGCGCGGCATGCCGTGGAGCGAAATTCTTGCGTCCGGTGGCGGAATTCTGAACACGGTTCGGGCGACTCGCGCCACAAGCGAAGATGAACTCGCTCAAGGCGTGCGTGGGCGACTGAACGCCATGCAGCGATTGGGCATTGGAACCACCGAAGCAAAATCCGGCTACGGATTGAATCAAGAAACAGAGGCTCGAATGCTTCGGGCCATTGGAACGGCCGCTCAATCGGTGAGCATAAAAGTCCGCCGAACTTTTTTGGGCGGCCACGCCATTCCTCAAGACGATCCCGAATGGCCGGATCGTTTGGCACGCGAAGTGATTCCGGCCTTCGCCACATTGTTTCCCGATGCAGCGGTCGATGCTTTCTGCGAGCGAAATGCCCTTTCGGTGGATCAGGCTCGTGCGGTGCTTCAAGCCGCAAAGGCGGCGGGATTCGCGTGTCGGCTTCACACCGATCAATTCAATTCGCTTGGCGGCGCCGAGATGGCTGTGCAGGAGGGCGCTCGAACGGTGGATCACCTTGAGGCGGCAACCGACGAAACTGTTCGCTGTGTTGGGGCTTCACCAACCATTGCTGTCATGGTTCCGTGTTCGGGCTATGCCCTGGATGGACGCTATGCACCTGGCCGAAAGTTGATCGATGCCGGCGCGGCGATCGCGCTTGGAAGTAACTGCAATCCGGGGAGCGCCCCCACCATTGATCTGCGATTTGCCATGCATCTTGCAGTCCGACATTGTGGGCTTTCATGTGAAGAAGCCATCGTGGCTGCCACTGTGAATGCGGCTCATGCTCTTGGGATCGGCGGAGAAACCGGGTCCTTAGAGCCCGGTCGACGCGCCGACATGATCGTGCTCGCCGATCGAGACGAGCGATCCATTGTTCATGGCTTTGCACATGAACCGCCTCTGCATGTTGTGTTGAACGGATGCCGCCTGTCGCCATAAAGCACCATGGCGTCACGCGATCGACGCGCTTCCATGCCCGATCATCGGCGCGTCGCAGCGAATGGAAACAACCTCGCACACACAAGTGCAATCGCTACCATCGCCTCGTGATTCTTCGCACACCAAGTGAAATTCAGGATGCTCGGGCGGCCGCTCACTGCGTGGTTCAAACGCACCAGCGACTTGCTGAGTGGGTGCGGGTCGGTCACACGCTGGCCGAAGTGGATGCGTTCTGCGGTTCGATCTTCAAAGAACTCAAATGCACGAGCGCTTTTGTGGGTTACAAAGTTCGAGGTCATCCGCCCTTTCGAAGCCAGACCTGCCTAAGCCTGAATGACATGGTGGTGCACGGAGAACACGATGCAACGGTTCTTGCTGAAGGCGATTTGCTGGCGCTTGACATTGGCGTGAAGCATCGCGGCATGATCGGAGATGCTGCATGGACCTATTCCATTGGCAGCGCCACAGAAATCGGCAAGCGGCTGCAAGCGTGTGGCCGCGAGAGTTTGCGGCGTGGCATCGCGGCCATCGCTCCCGGTCGGCCGCTGATTGACTGGGCCAAGGCTGTGCATGGCTATGTGGAAAAGGAATGCCGTTTCTATCTGGTTCGTGGACTTGGGGGGCATGGCATCGGACACACACTGCATGAAACCCCTTACATTGCCAACACGCCACCCACCTATCCCGGTGAATGGACCGAGGCATGGAAAGCCTTCGAGCCAGGCATGCTGCTTGCGGTAGAACCCATGATCAGTTCAGGCACAACTGAAATTCGATCCAACGGAAATGCGTGGCCCATTTGGACCGCCGATGGCAGTCTGAGTGTTCACTACGAAGCCGATGTCATGGTGACCGAAAACGGATGCGAAGTGTTCACGGCAGCATTGGATGAATTGCCGGATGTCGTTGGAGGAAAATTATGAGTCAACCAATGCTGGCTGTGTTGATGGAGTCCATTCATCCGGCGGCCGATGCACCCTTGATGGATGCGGGATTCCGTGTGGAGCATGTGGGGAAAAGTCCGGATTCCAAAGCGTTGGCCTCGCTGCTTGCCAAAGCCACCGTGGTCGGTGTGCGATCCAAAACGCGTCTGCCCAAGGAGTGCTTCTCATCCGCATCCACGCTTGCGGCGGTTGGCTGCTTCTGTATTGGCACCGATCAAGTGGACCTTTCTTCGGCCGCCAGTTTCGGTGTGCCGGTGTTCAACTCGCCCTTCTCCAACACGCGAAGTGTGGCGGAAATGACGCTGGCAGAAATCATTGCGCTCTCTCGGCGGCTGTTTGACAAAAGTTCGCAATTGCATGCAGGCACATGGGACAAAAGTTCGGCATCGGCCCGAGAAGTTCGAGGGCGAACGCTTGGCATTGTTGGCTACGGACACATTGGAAGTCAGCTGAGCGTGTTGGCAGAGAACTTAGGAATGCGTGTTGTGTTTTTCGATATCGCGAGAAAACTTTCCATTGGCAACGCGCAGTCGCTCCCGTCGCTCAAGGCTCTGCTGGACATTTCAGACATTGTCACGCTGCATGTGCCGGACTCGGATCGAACCAGAAACATGATCGGCGAAACTGAACTGGCACACATGAAGCCGGGGGCGATCCTGATCAACAACAGTCGCGGCAAAGTGGTGGATCTCACGGCCCTTGCGGCGGCGTTGCAAAGCGGACGACTGAGTGGCGCCGCCGCCGATGTCTTTCCGGCTGAGCCAGAAAAAAATGGACCGGGATTTCGCACACCGCTTGCGGGAATCGCCAATGTGATTCTGACTCCCCACATTGGCGGAAGCACTGAAGAAGCCCAAGAGGCCATTGCCGTGGATGTGGCGGAAAAACTCGCCCGATTCTGGAAGCATGGAACCACCGCCACCGCGGTCAATTTTCCGCAGGTGGACTTGCCGCAGGTGCGCGAGGGCATGCTTCGCATTCTGCATGTGCACCGAAATGTTCCCGGAGTCTTGGGCACCATGCACACGCTCTTGGCGAGGGCGGGCATCAATATTCACGCGGAATTTCTGCAGAGCGATCGTGACACCAGTTTTGTGATTCTGGATGTGGATCATTTTGGAGATCGAACCCTGCTTGCGGGCCTGCAATCGATGGCGGAGACGATTCGCATGCGTGTGGCCGGCTGAACATCTGGTGGCATAGGCACGGTCGGGGTATCGTGCTCAACATGCTGATTCCACTCCTTCTGATTGCTCTGGCTGTCCCTCCCGATGCCTCGCTGGCACCTGTGACGGAAATTCTGCACGGCGAGACTTTTGTCGATGAAAACCGCTGGCTCGAAGGACTCGAGTCCGAATCGCCAGCCGTTCGTGACTGGACCTCGCTGCAACTGGAGCGCACGCGTGCAGCGCTTGATGTGCTTCCATGCCGAGATCGAATCGCCGACACGCTTGAGCCGCTCATGAAATTGCCGTCCATTGGGACACCCGTCATGGCCGGACCTTTTCTTTTCTACAGCGAACGCAGCGGCAATCAAAACCAGCCGGTTCTGAAATTGCAAAAGGGAACCGAGGCTTCCAGCCGCAGCACCGCTCGCACACTCTTTGATCCCAATGCCATGGATGTCAAGGGTCTGCTCTCGTTGGACTGGTGGACACCAACACTTGATGGAACCCTGTTGGCGTTTGGAACCAGCAAGTCTGGAAGTGAGATGAGTGAACTTCGCGTTCTGGACACGCAATCTGGTGCGATGAAACCAGATGTGATCACTGGCAAAGTGAACTTTGAGGGATGGACACCATCCAAGGATGGGTTTCTCTATTCCGCGCTGCGAAATCCAAAGGATCCTTACAGCCGAGAGATTCGCTTTCACATCCTTGGCAGTGATCCCGCAACGGATCGGCTGCTGATGAAGCAAACCAATCCGACCGAGATTCCATTTGGTGGCATGAGCCGAGATGGTCGATGGCTCATCCTTGGACTGAGCCGAGGCTGGCAAGCCAATGATCTTTCGGTTGGCGATTTCCAAGCGTGGCGAGCGGGAACAAGTGATCCCGTCATGACGCCGATTGCGACTGGGTTGCCGGCTCGCTTTAGTCCAATCGGTTTCGATGGATCGCATATGTACTTGTACACCACCTTTCAAGCCTCGAATGCGAGACTCGTTCGTGTGGACTTACACAATCCAGCACAAGCCAACTGGAAGGACCTGATTCCGGAGCGCCGCGATGAAGTGCTTGAGAGTGTGGAGTTGGTGAAGGGCGGAATGATCGGGTCGTACACACGCCATGTGTGCTCGCGGTTAGAGCGCTTTGACCGCGACGGCCAATCGCAAGGTGACATTCCGCTTCCAGGGCTTGGCACCGCTGGCCTAAGCACGGACGAAGATCACAGCGACGCATTCCTGAGTTACACCAGTTACGACTCCCCTCGCAGCATCATGTACATCGCTTCGCTGCCTGAGCCCAAACCTGTTTCGTGGTGGGAACCCAAGGTGCCCGTTGATCTGACGCAACTGACCGTTGAGCAAGTTCGCGTTGCCAGCAAAGATGGAACGATGGTTCCGATCTTTATGGTGCGAAGAAAAGATCTGAAACCCCATGGCGACAATCCGTGTGTGCTGTACGGCTACGGTGGATTCAACGCTTCGATGAGTCCAAGTTTCAATCCGACCATCATTCCGTGGGTCGAAGCGGGCGGCATTTACGCCGTGGCCAATCTGCGAGGTGGCGGCGAGTATGGGGAAGCGTGGCACGAAGCCGGCATGCTGGACCGGAAGCAAAATGTCTTTGACGATTTCTACGCGTGTGCCGAGTGGCTGATTGCCAACAAGTGGACCCAGTCGTCACAGCTTGCTGTGATGGGTGGAAGCAATGGCGGTCTGTTGACTGGTGTCGCCATCACGCAGCGGCCTGAACTTTTCGCGGCCGCGATTTGTGGTGTTCCGCTGCTGGACATGCTTCGCTACCAGCAGTTTTTACTGGCCAAGTATTGGGTGCCCGAGTACGGAAGCAGCGAGAAACCAGAGCAATTTCAGTGGCTGCGAGCGTATAGCCCCTATCACAACATCAAGAAAAACACGAAGTATCCGGCAGTGCTCCTGACAGCGGGCGAGAATGACAGCCGTGTGCATCCACTGCATGCCCGAAAGATGACGGCTCGATTGCAAGCAACGAATGCAAGCGATCCCAATGCCAATCCAGTCTTGCTGTGGGTCGATCGGGATTCCGGCCATGGCCAAGGCAAGCCGCTGGCGCTGCGCATACGAGATCAAGTGGACCAGTGGTCATTTCTCATGTGGCGAACTGGTTTGTGCAATCGATTCGCACAGGGCTCCACTTCGGAATCCGCGCCGGCGAGATAGACCCGTTATCCAAGAATCTGCAGCTTTGCAAACTCCAGCATGAGCGTTTTGTGCCCGACCGCTGCAAAGGCAACGCGCACGGCCGTGCCGCTGCCGCGGGGCGAGATGCCTTCCACGGTTCCGATGCCAAAGAGTGGATGACGCACGCGCATACCGGCCCGAAGTCCGGAACGATGTGACGAGTGCGAGGGCAATGTCTGGTCATCATCGCTTGCTTCATTCGTCTCCTCTTCGTGCACAAGTTCGTTGTTGAGTTCACGAATGAACATGCTCTCAATGGTCGCAAGCGTTTGACCTCGCACGGTGCGCACCGCGGCACTTGTAAGCAGAAGGCGATCCTCGGCGCGCGTCATTCCCACAAAGCACAAGCGACGCTCCTCTTCCAAATCGCCCGATGCGTCCAGACTTCGTGCATGCGGAAGGCTGCCCTGCTCCAAACCAACCATGCACACCAATGCAAACTCAAGTCCCTTCGCTGCGTGCAGTGTCATCAGCGTCACCGCGCCACGTTCCGGATCAAAGTTGTCGCTGTCACTCACTAAGGCAATGCGTTCCAGATAGGCGCGAAGCGCATCAAGCGCCGTACCCCACGGCGTACCCACCTCGTCTTGGGATTCCTGCATGGATCGCTCGGCGACAAATTCTGCCGCCGCACTCACCACTTGGGCAAGATTTTCCACTCGGCTTTCCCCCTGATCGGCTGCCTCGCGGTCTTCGGCAAGGTAATGCGATTCCAAGCCACTTTCCCTTGCAATTTGGCCAAGCATGTCGCTCAGCGATTCAGCAGATTGCGTTTCCGCGCTGTGCCTCCATCCGCGAATCTTGGCCGCCAGAGCCGTGGCCGCCGTAGCCGCACGCGCAAGAACGCCTGCTTCTTTCGGCGCCGCCATGGCGTCGATGAGCGGAATCCCCTTTCGAGCGGCATGCAATTCGATCTTGGAAAAACTGGTTGAACCAAGGCCGCGCGGAGGAACATTCACGATTCGAGAGAGCGCGAGTTCATCGTGAGGATTGGCGACCAAACGCAGATAGCCAACAAGGTCTTTGACTTCGCGCCGGTCGTAGAAGGCGGTTCCACGAACCACCTGATGCGGGATCCCCTCGCGACGAAAAGCTTCTTCAAGTACACGACTCATGCTGTTCATTCGATACAGCACCGCCATGCTTCGCCACGGCATTCCGTTCTGTGAGGCTTGCTGCGCCTCCTGCACAACCCGCGCCGCTTCGAGGCGCTCATCCATGCAGCGGCTGTATCGGGGCGCCTCCCCTGCACCGCGCATACTGCGAAGTTCTTTGTGCCGGCGCTGACGATTGTTCTGAACAAGAACCGACGCCGCGTGAACGATCAATTCGGTGGATCGAAAATTTTCGCCAAGCGCCACCACCCGTGCATCCGGAAAGTGCTCCTCGAATTTCAGAATGTTTCCAAGATCCGCCCCTCGCCAACCGTAAATGCTTTGATCTGGATCGCCCACGACACACAGACGGCGATGTTGCTTAGCAAGATCGAGCACCATGCTGAACTGCGCGTGGTTGGTGTCCTGATACTCATCCACCAAAATGTTTCGGAATCGCTTCTGCAATTGGTTGCGTACTGATTCATGATTCCGAACAAGCAGCGCCACGCGGCACAACAGATCGTCAAAGTCGAGCGCGGAACTTCGTCGCAAAACTTTTTCGTACACGGAATAGATGCGTGCCACGCTGCGAGCACGCCAATCCCTTGCTTCTGAGACCGCCTGATCGGATGAAATCAACAAATCCTTAAAGCCGCTGATCTCATTGAGTACGGTTCGAGGGGTCAGGTGCGCCGTCCCCTCACCCGACTCCACCATGGCTTGCTTACAGGCCTTCGCCTGATCGTCTGCATCGAGCACCGTAAAGTCGGCAGCAACTCCGGCTTCGGCGGCATAGCCCCGAAGCACCCGCGCTCCGAAGCTGTGAAAAGTGCAGGCAAGAATCCGCGTTGCATCCTGCCCACGCTCGCTCAAGAGCGTTTGCACACGCCTACGCATCTCGCCAGCGGCCTTATTGGTGAACGTAACCGCCAAAATGCTTGACGCAAGCTCACCAGACCTCACAAGGTGCGCGATGCGATGAGTAATGACCCGTGTCTTGCCGGAGCCCGGACCGGCCAGAACCAAGAGAGGGCCGTCCTGATAGAGGACTGCTTTTTGCTGCGGTTCCGTGAGCCCTTCGAGCAAGGATGATTGAGTCGAAGAAGTCACCGGTGCAGTCTAGATGTAAAAACGCCTGTTTTTCCACGCATTTTCGAGTTGTACCACAACATCTTGGGCTTCCGGACAGATCGGACAAACTCTCCACACCAATTCTTGGGGTGCAAAGAAAAAAGTGCCGATGTGCAAAGGTCGTTGTGTGTTGTACTTGCGATGTGCCTTCATCATTTCCCAATATTTCGTATGCTTTGAACTTGCAGACTCTAGATGTGGGGGTACGATTCGATCGAAACTGAAGCGTTTCAGGAGTTCAAAGAGCCTGGATCGGTTGCAAAGTAAGGTCCAGTGGCGTTTTTGTTTGGAGTTTGTTCGGATTCTTTCGTGGTGAAATTCGGCTCGCTCTGTTTGGTTGAGCCATGACGAATGTCCTCACGAATCTCACTCATTTGTATTCATATTTGTATCGAGGAAGAACATTCATGGTGCTGTGCGACGCGGGAATCCTTCGACTTGCCACATGCCGTTCATCAGCATGTAAGTCAATCGCAGAGCAGCCACACAACTTCTTCCTCGAATCTTCACAAACGAGTTGACGCACGTGCCGCCCCGCGAACGGGGCGGTGATTTTCTTTTCCCTCGGAAAGCCAACGGAACGAGCCATGCGAATTCATAGACGCTTCACCGAAGTCAACAAGGATGTGTTCTCCT
This sequence comes from Singulisphaera sp. GP187, assembly GCA_945871915.1. Taxonomy (GTDB): domain Bacteria; phylum Planctomycetota; class Phycisphaerae; order Phycisphaerales; family SM1A02; genus SYAC01. The sequence goes on along the minus strand of CAMBXO010000011.1, from coordinate 57,706 downwards.
CAGTCGAATGGACCAAGCGGTCCAGTCGCATTACCAACAGCGACGGAAGCACGGTGTTTGAGATGCTTGACGCTGAGATTCCCGCGAGCTGGAGTCAACTCGCAACCGACATCGTTGTCAGCAAATATTTTCGTAAAGCGGGTGTTCCCCAAATGGACAGCGAAGGCGTGGCCAAGACCGACGCCGCGGGTCATCCCGTGCTGGGTTCCGAACACTCCGTGAAACAAGTCGTGCACCGCCTTGCAGGCTGCTGGCGGCACTGGGGCGAAAAGTTTGGTTACTTCGCCAGCGCCAAAGATGGACAGGCGTTCTACGACGAGATCGCGTGGATGCTCTTAAATCAAGTTGCTGCGCCCAATAGCCCGCAATGGTTTAACACCGGTCTTCACTTTGCCTATGGCATCAACGGTCCGGCGCAAGGTCATTGGATCGCCGATCACATTACCGGTGCATGTACCGCTGCCACCGATGCGTATTCCCATCCGCAACCTCACGCGTGCTTTATTCAATCCGTGCGAGATGATTTGGTTGGTGAAGGCGGCATTATGGATTTGTGGACCCGCGAGGCACGGCTGTTTAAATATGGCTCGGGCACCGGAACAAATTTCAGCACTTTACGCGGTGAAAACGAGCCTCTTTCAGGTGGAGGCAAGTCCAGCGGATTGATGAGTTTCCTGAAGATCGGTGATCGAGCCGCGGGCGCCATCAAAAGCGGTGGCACCACGCGTCGCGCCGCAAAGATGGTGTGCTTGAATGTGGATCACCCCGATATTGAGGCGTTTGTGAATTGGAAGGTGCGCGAAGAGATCAAGGTTGCCGCCATGGTGGAAGGTGCCAAGCACTTCACGCCAGAGCAACGCGATGCGGCTCAACAGCTCGGGTTGAAGTTGGATTACGACTTCAACGGCGAGAGTTACTTCACAGTCAGCGGACAGAACTCGAATAACTCCGTGCGACTCAGCGATGCTTTCATGGAAGCGGTGGATGCGCAAGCGGACTGGTCACTGATCGGCCGCACCACCATGCAGCCAGTGAAGACTGTGAAGGCGGCTGACTTGTGGCGTCAGATCAACTTTGCTGCATGGCGATGTGCGGACCCGGGCCTGCAATACGACTGCACGATTAATGCTTGGCACACCTGCCCGCGGGGTGGTCGCATCAACGCAAGCAACCCGTGCAGCGAATACATGTTTCTGGACAACACGGCATGCAATCTGGCCAGCATCAATCTTCTGAAACTCTACGATCCAGAGACGCGCACCTTTGACCTGGATGGTTACGAGCACGCCATCAGCCTGTGGACGGCGGTTCTGGAAATTAGTGTGCTGATGGCTGCGTTCCCGTCACGCGAAATTGCGGAACGAAGTTGGAAATATCGAACACTGGGTCTGGGCTACGCCAATCTTGGTGCTGTGCTCATGCAGGCTGGCATTCCCTATGACAGCGAACAGGGTCGGGCCGTGTGCGGCGCACTCACTTCTATCTTGACTGGCCGCAGTTACGCCGCCAGCGCGTTGCTTGCCGCGGAGCATGGACCCTTTGAAGGTTTCCAGGAAAATAGAGAGGACATGTTGCGTGTGATTCGCAACCATCGACGCGCCGCCTATGGAACGGCTCGCCATGCATCCGAATGGGAATCGCTGCGCATTCGCCCTGTTTCGATTGATCACGGCGTTTTCAAGGCTGGAAAAGTTCCGTTTACAAATGCTCCAGATGTGATCACTCGCGCCCTTTCGGCATGGGACGATGCGTTGCTCTTTGGCACCAAGTTTGGATTTCGCAACGCGCAAGTCACCGTAATTGCTCCAACGGGAACCATCGGTTTGCTGATGGATTGCGACACCACCGGTGTTGAACCCGATTTTGCTCTCACCAAATTCAAGAAACTGGCTGGCGGCGGTTACTTCAAGATCGCGAACCAAAGCGTGCGGCCCGCCATCAAAGCACTGGGCTACTCCGCAGAACACATCGACGAGATTTTGGCTTTCGTCATGGGCACGCTCACACTGGATACCCCCATGCCCAATAGCAAGGGTGTGATTCCGGTTCATGGCGCCACATTCCGCGAGTACTTGATTGCCCGTGGTTACAGCGGAGACGAACTCGTCAGCCTTGAAAATCAATTGCCCATGATGTTTGAATTGGGTTTTGCATTCTCTGCATGGAGCATTCCTGAATCCGTCCTTCGGAGTGCCGGAGTCGATCCGGCACAGGCACGAGACGATGGGAAATTTAACGGCTTGAAATTGCTTGGGCTCAACAAGAAACAGGTTCACGCACTCAGCCAGCGAATCTGTGGAGCGCAAACGGTTGAAGGCGCACCACATCTCAAGACTGAACACCTTTCAGTGTTCGACTGCGCCAACAAGTGCGGTCCAACTGGAACTCGATTCATTCTTCCCACCGGCCACATTCACATGATGGCTGCGGCGCAATCGTTTGTTTCGGGTGCAATCTCTAAGACCATCAACATGCCTGCCGAGGCCACTGTGGAGGAGATCGGTGCCGCGTATCGACTGAGTTGGGAACTTGGGCTCAAGGCGAATGCTCTCTATCGAGATGGAAGCAAGTTGAGTCAGCCGCTCAACACCAAGACAGATGTTCCCGGTGATGAGGAGGACAACGAGGGCCTTGATTCCACCGAGTCTGTCCCACACGCAGGTGTTCTTGCGACGGAGACGCCGGTCACCGTGCCAGAAATACCCTTTGAAACAGCGGCCAATCCCATTCGAGAGGTTTTGATGGATGAGAAACGAAATGCGGATGGCGATCGATATGTTGAGCGAATTGTGGAGCGAGTGGTCGAGCGTGTAATTGAGCGACCGATGCGTCGCCGCCTTCCTGAAACCCGCGGCAGCATTACCCACAAGTTCAATGTTGCCGGTCATGAGGGATATCTCATCGTGGGCCTCTACGAAGATGGACGGCCTGGCGAACTCTTTATCACCATGGCCAAGGAAGGCTCAACCATTGGCGGATTGATGGACTCGCTTGGAACGGCCATCAGCGTTGCACTGCAATACGGCGTGCCCGTTGAAAGTCTGGTCACCAAGTTTGCACATCAGCGATTTGAACCCATGGGCATGACCACCAACGCGGATATTCCATTTGCCAAGAGTCTGGTCGATTACATCTTCCGGTGGATGGGCATGCAGTTCATCGCCGGCTATCGGGAACACAATGCACCGCGACGGCAAGCGTCCGCCGTCGCACCTTCACCAGCGGAGCTGATGCAGGAACCAACTGGACGAGCTTCCAAGGAGGAATTCGGATGGCAGCAGCGCACGGATGGCGCATCGGAGCATGTCAGCGAGAGGATTTCACTGAAATATGCAGATCCAGTTTCCGCCAGCGGCACGGAGAGGATCGCATCGATCCTTTCAGAGGCCGCTCGCAACGATGGGCCTGGCACATCGACGGTCGGCGCTTCGGATGGGGCAGTCAGTGTCGCAACGAAGACAACCGTCGTGGTCGAGCGACACATCAGCGTGCTCGATCAGTCCAACGCCGCGCTCATGGGTGACGCGCCCGCATGCGATAGCTGCGGATCGATCACCATTCGAAATGGCACCTGCTATCGATGCCTGAACTGCGGAAACAGTATGGGTTGTAGTTGATGAATTACTGATACACGCTTGGGTCGCCCTGTCATTGCTCCGACGGCGATCCAAGATGTTCGCGATGGGGTTTGAAACCCCATAGAGGATCCAAGGTCGGCGAGTGGATGGACCCTCTTGGCACTGGTCGAACGAGCACGGAAAGCGCTCCGAACGACCCTTCGAATGCGGCCACTACCGGCGGCCGCGTGATCCGGAACGGAAGCCGGATCACATCGGAGTGGCCCCTCATGGGGGTCTTCTCCTTCGCGATGAAGCAAACGCCCTCGCTCGGATGCGGGGGCGTTTGTGTTTCTCGGTTCGGTGGTCGATACACTTCTTCGATCATGGCCGTCGTCACCGGAATTCAACCATTTACATTCTGGCGAAACACTGGGTTTGCAGTGATCTGCGCCATCTTCGCTTTGTGGGGCTGGTACGACTACGAAGTCAAGATCCCTGGACTTGAAGTTGATTCCGCGGCGTATGACAAGGCCAAGGAGACTCGCTCCACGCTTGAAAAAGCGGCCGAGACCGCCGAACTCAAGCCAGCCGAATTAGCGGAATTGGACGCGGCAAAGGCCGTGCTGACCGAAATCAAGACTCGCTACGGTAGCTCCGTTCCAGCAAAGCCTGCGGCCTACGACCGCCCAGTTCAAATGTGGCTGTACATCATTGGTTGCGGAGTCTTGGGAGTGCCCATGTTTATTTGGCCAATTATTCGCACCACGCGAAGACCCTACAGATTGGACGATGACGGAACACTCAGGACGCCATCCACCGTGATTACCCCTTCAGATATTCAGGACATCGACATGGGTCGATGGTGCAACCCGTCGGGTGATCGACGCAGTACATGGACTGCAAAATTGAAATTGAAAGATGGTCGAACCGTACTTTTAGATGACCATGACTACAAGGACATGCACTTGATCATCGGAGCGATTGCACATCGCTTGTACCCCACCCAGTGGACAAGCGAAGCAAAGCGTGTTGAACAACCCGCCGCCGCAAGCACCGCCGATTCTGCGTCACCAGCCTGATCGCATGTCCCCAAAGAAGACGCGACGTGCAGGGAACCACTGAACCAACCACACCCTTAGAGCGACGAGATCGGTGCGGCGATTTGCCGCATCGGCCACGCGTTTTGCTTGGCAAAGTTGGGCTCGATGGCCACGATCGAGGTGTCAAACTGATTGCCCGACTCTTGCGGGACAGCGGCGTGCATGTGATCTACAGCGGTTTGTGGCAGACGCCTCGAAGTCTTGCAATCGGTGCGCGTGATGAAGATGCGGACTGCATCGCGTGCAGCATGATGAGCAACAGCCATCTGGTGCTGGTGCCACGGATCATTGATTCATGTCGTGCACTGGGGCGCCCAGACATGATCGTGAATGTGGGCGGCATCATTCCGCAGGAAGATGTGAAGCCACTCTTAGATGCTGGCGTGCATCGAATTTTCCACACTGGCGCCGGGCTCGACATGATCGTGGACAGCGTGCGTGAGTCGGTCAAACCGTATGCGCCGCTGAACTCCCCAAGTGCCGAAGCGTGTCTGGCAAGGCGCATTTCGATGGCGCACGCCGCACCAAGCGGCAAGGGTGTGGGGCGGCGACCAAAGCGAGTCGTTGGGATCACCGGTGCCCCCGGTGCTGGCAAGAGCACGCTTGTGGCATCCATGGTGGGTGAGGCGGTGCGAAATGGCCGGCGCATGGCGGTCATTGCCTTTGACCCCATGAGTCCCATCACAGGCGGCGCGCTGCTGGGCGATCGACTTCGTGTGGACTTTAATGCAGTTGATGACAAAGTCTTTTATCGATCGCTTGCGATCGTGGGCGAGGACTATGCAAGTCTTCCGAACATTCTTGGTCTGCTCGGTGAAGCTGGCTTTGACGAAGTGATTGTTGAAACGGTCGGTGCCGGACAAAATGATGTGGCCATTCGAAATCATGTGGATCACACAGCTGTGGTGGTAGTGCCTGGCATGGGTGACAGCGTGCAAATGGATAAGGCTGGCATTTTGGAAATCGCTGATGTGTTTGTGGCCAACAAAGCCGATCATGCGGGCGAAGCGAAACTGGTGCGCGAATTGCTTGATGTTGCGGCGGGCCGTCCGATTCTTGAAACCATTGCCACGCAGGGCAAGGGTGTGGCGGAATTGCTCAAAGCGTTGTTCCCCCGTTGAATCGTTCAACATGGTCGCTGCTAGATTGGTGCCCCCCTTCCACGAGACACCATGAGCGACCCGACCGCACCACGCGTTCTATCTAGGAATTCCAATCAAGCCCTTGGAATCGGGCAGTACGCCATCGACTTTTTGCGTGATGGTTCTCCGAGTGCCGCCGTGCTGGAACGCACCAGCCTTTTCTTTACCGATGCTGTGCTGTGCGGTGCAAGTGCGCTGGCGCTCGGCACGAACGCGCCCACACTGCTTCGAGCCGAGGCTCTGCGGTATCCAACAAAAAAGGGTGTGACGGTTTTTGGAAGCACTCGAGCCGTGGCGCCGGAAAAGGCCGTGGTTGCCAATGTGGCCGCCGTTCGCGAATGGGACAGCAACGGAACCAATTTTGGATATCGCCCGTCGCTGGGTCATACCGCCGGGGAATTTGGACACAATGATTTTTATGCTGTTCCCATTGCGGCGGCACAACTCGCCGGAGAAGACGGTGCGATCGCCCTGCGCGGCATGGTGTGTGTCGATGAAATTCGAGGGCGGCTGGCCGAAGTCTTTTCGCTGAAGACCTACAAGATCGACCATGTGGTGCATGGAGCGATTGCCAGTGCTGCGGTGTACGGAGCCATGCTCGGAGCCAGTGCGGCCGAAATTGAGAGTGCCATCGGAATGTTTGTGGCGCATGCCATTCCGTGGCGGGCGATCCGTGCTGGAAAGCAATTGAGCGACTCCAAAGGGGCGAGTGCTGCAATCAGCACCGAATTCGCCGTGCTGTGCATGCAACGATCCATGCGTGGATTCATGGGTCCTCGTGACATCTTCCGCAATCCGGAGAGCATGTTCCGTCAGTTTGAACAGACCAGCGGCGACAGCCCCTTTGACTTGCAACTCTCCATGACCGGAGACGACTTTGCGGTCATGGGTATGCACTTCAAACTTGGTCTCTACGAACACCAGAGCGCGGGTGCCTTGCAGGGCATGATTGATCTGATTCAAAAACATCCGGAGATTGCAAAGACGCCGCACGCAATTCAACGAATCGTGGTGACGGCGTATGAACCGGCGTTCGGCATTATTGGCGATCCTGCCAAGCGAGATCCATCCACGCGGCAAAGCGCCGATCACAGCATGGTGTACATCGTGAGCACGCTGCTGCGAAAGGCGGCGGAGCATCTGGCCGGTGATCCTGCGGCGTCACTGAGTGGCGGAAATGATGCCACCTGGACAACACTGATGCTTGGCCCCTACGACTATGACCGTGCGGCCATCAAGAATCCAGAAACGCGTTCACTGATGGCCAAGATGGATTTTCAGCATGGTGGTGCTGAGTATGACCGCCGTTACCCGGAAGGCATTCCGACCTCGCTCAAAGTCGACATGGCCAACGGGTCCAGTTTCGACAGCGGTCTTGTCATGTTTCCATCGGGCCATGCTCGCAACACCACGGCGAACCTGAAACAGATTCTGGATGCAAAATTTGCGATGCTTGGAAAGTTGGCAGTGAAAAAGCCCAAGCGACTTGCACGCACATTGCTCTCGGTTGGCACCATGAGCAAGCGAGACCTCACGGCGATTCACAATTTCAAAATTGTGGAACGCGGCTGCATCGAGTGAATGTGCTGGAGTGATTACTTCGGCTGAGGCGAGGTAGGCGGCTGCGTCTCTGGTCGCGGCGGAACGAATCGCTCCGCCGGAAGTTTGGATTGCAACACCTCGATTGCTTTGGTCAATTGCGGATCTCTCCCCGCCGCGCGGTCAGCTGGCGTGAGTTCAACCATAATGTCTGGCGAGACGCCTTCATTCTCGATGGCATATCCACGCGTGGCCGTCCAGTGCCCATAGCCAGGCTGCGACGACATGCCCCCATCGACAAATCCTTTGTCCATATCAATGCCAATCACACCACCCCATGTTCGTGTGCCAATCAGCGTTCCGATGCCTGCTGAACGCATGTTGTCGGGAAAAATGTCGCCGTCGCTGCCCGCGCCTTGATCAATCAAGACCGCAATGGGGCCCACAAGCGTTTTTCCCGGATTGGATGTGGTGAGTCCTTCACGCGGCACGGTGTACGACCACGGCTTGCGAGCCAATCGTTCCACCAAAACGGAACTCACATAGCCACCACCATTGTTGCGAATGTCGACCACCATGCCTTCACAATTTGCCTGCGGATAAAACGTCCGGATGAATGCCGTCAACCCCGCTGTGTCCATGTCCGGCAGGTGCATGTATCCCAAGCGGCCCTTGCTCTGCTGTTCCACAAGGCGCCGATTCGTTTCCACCCAGTCGAGATATCGAAGTTCCGTATCGCTCTCTGGAAGAATCACCTCGACCACGCGGCGATGTGTTCCATCGGCTGCATCTGCCAGTGTCAGCAGAACCGGCTTACCGCCTCGACCCACCAGCGCCGCACCAAATTCCTGATTGGATGGAATGGGTTTCCCATCGACTTCCAGAACATAGGTCCCCGATTTGACTGCGCGAAACGGCGCGGCCAACGGACTCGCCGGGCCTCCGTTGGAACTTTGATCGGGAAGCACGCGTGCAATCACCCATCCATCCTCGCGCCGCTGCAACTCCGCACCCATGGTTCCAATACTCACGGGTTCCGCTTGGCGAAAGGAGTCTCCACCATCAATGTAAACATGGCTGTTGGCCAATTCGCTTGACATGATTCCAAGCAACTCGTTGAGTTCATCGCGCGTTCCCACTCGATCAACCAGCGGCAGATACCGCTGACGAACAGCCGCCCAATCCACACCGCCCATGTCACGACGCCAGAAAAAATCCCGCTGCAATCGCCACGACTCATCAAAGATTTGCCGCCACTCCAAACGCGGATCGACATCCATCGTGATGCCCGCCAGATTGAGGGCTGCTGTGTCGTCCTCCTGCGATTCCCCACTCGCTGGATCGCCCTCCGACACATCCAACAATCGCATGCTTGCGCCATCCCATGTGGCGACATGCGTTGCTGGATTGTCCACGCACCATGCCACCAAGGGACTCTCCACAAATGGGGAACTTTTCTCTTTCAGGATGTCAAATTTTTCAAGGTGCGTTCCTGGAATGCCAAGTGGTGGACGCGGCCACACCTCTGTGGCAACACCCTCAAGCGGTCGACGCCCCAAGAGCAAAGCGCCGGGCGCGGCCTCGAAGCCATCAAAGATTCCTGGCTCGATAGGCAACACGGAGACGCGATTCTGCATGTCCGAGAGGTCCACCTGAATCGGAAGGCTTTTCTCGGGTGCTTCCGTTGCCTCTTCGCCCGCTGCGGCGTCAGTATCGCCACTCTCTGCTGCTTCCGCCTCGGCATCATCCGCGGCTTCGTCTGACTCCAACTCGGTTGAGTCCTTCGGCCCCGCACCTCGCTGTCCGGTTGCCCATGCTTCTAAATCAAATTCCGCTTCTCGTGCTTCGGCCGCTGAGGGCGGTGGAGTGGTGGTCTTCAATGGAAGAACGCAGACAACGGATGTATTGAAGTTTGCAAAGTTCAGTTCCACTTCATCCATCACTGGATCGATGTGCCGATTGGAAAGGAAATACATGTACGCACCCGCAGGGTCCCACCGAGGTGTGGAATCATTGGTCATGCCGTGACCAATCGGAGCGGTCTCTCCGGACTGCAGATTTCGCACAACGATTTGCCCATGACCGTTGGCAAGCGGCCGCGTCCATGCCAACCATTGCCCATCCGGGCTGAATCGATAGTCGCGAATCGCACCGTTCACACTGTGATCCACTTCCGCAACTTGACTGGTTTCACAATCGATCACCCGCAGCACGCCCGCCTTATCACCCCATGCCACACGCGTGCCCTCACTGCTTGCAACAGGATCGTGCAGCCAGATCGTGCTGGTTGCCAACAGACTCTCTTCGCTCTTCGAATCTGAAAGATCTCGCACGACCAGCGCATACCCGTCGTCTCGATCTGTGACATAGGCAATCTTGGATTGATCCATCCATGCGGCGCCTCGCTCGCGCGTTGCACCGCGACCAGGGACTTGATTGGCGGGAAGTGAATGGCTTGGCCGCGCGGCGCCAAGAGGGATCACCATGAATTCACCCCGACTCTCAATCAGCAGGTTCTCCGCTTCGGGAGCAAGAGAGAACGCCGTCGCCTCATCCATGGGTGATCGAATTCGCAACCGATCTGCAAACCGATCTCCGATCAGCCGAAGGTCAAGTGTTTGCTGGCTGCCATCCTTGGCGTCGAACAACACGACATCGGCTCCGCGCGTAAAGACAATTCGAGATCCATTGCGGGCCGGATCAGCCTTGGCCCAATTGGCATCGATTTCATTCGGACCAATCGAAGTGTGTTGGCGCCGATCGCCACCCTCGGGTCGATCGCTCCAGAGATTCATCACGCCATCGGTGTCACTAAGAAACCACACACGCCCCTGGAGCCACATGGGAAACAATTCGTTTTCTCGAGTGGTCGTGAGCCGCGAGAACTTTTTTCGATCCGCATCGGCAATCCATACATCGGGAGCAGTTCCACCTCGATATCGCTTCCAATTCCAATGTTCATTGCTCCATGGCGTAAACGCCATCCGACCTGTCTGTGGATCGATGCTCGCTTGTGATCCCTCGCCAATTCCCAGAGGCTCGGACACGCCACCAGTCACCGGCACACTCCACATTTCATTTCGCCCAAGTGCATTGGCTCGATCACTTCGATAGATCACCGAAGATCCATCCGGTGAAAAAGTAAGCGGTCGTTCCATGGATGGGTGAAAGGTCAGACGCGTGGGTGCTCCACCAGTGATGGCCATCACATACAACTCAGGTGTTCCGTCGTAGTCGGCAGAGAACGCCACCAGAGTTCCATCGGGTGACAGCACCGGGGCCGTTTCAGTTCCGGTGCCGCTTGTCAGTCGCATGGCATGAATCGGGGCCGAAAGATCCTTGCCAAGGCGAGCGCTCCACACGTCTCCTTCGGAAACAAAGACGAGTTGGTCACCGGCAATCGCCGGGCGCATGGCGTAGCCACGACCTGGTGCTGCCGGAAGCGGCGGAGAAAGTGCATCGAGATCGGCGGCCGCCATGACACAGGTCATTTGGACGATCGACACAAGAATGATGGCGTGACAACATCGCATCAGCGGCGTCTCCTTCTGTTGTTTCAATCAACCCCGCAGATGTCGGAGCACATGTTCGACCTCGCCCGACGAACCCATGACCAAAGGCGTGCGCTCGTGCAGTTCTTTGGGTTGAATCTCCATCGTTCGTTTGGTTCCACTCACGCTCATGCCCCCAGCCTGTTCGACTAGAAAACTCATTGGATTGGCTTCGTAAAGCAACCGCAACTTGCCTCCGGCATGCTTGGCTGTTGGCGGATAAAGAAAAACGCCGCCCTTCACAAGCGTGCGATGAACATCCGCCACCATGCTGCCGATGTAACGGCTGCTGTAGTCATTCGCGTGCGCCCATTTCAAATAGCGCTGATATCCCTCTGGAAACCCTTCGGTATTGGCTTCATTCACGGAATACACCTTGCACGTACGCGGCATTTTCAGATCTCGCGACACCAAAAGGAAACTGCCTACAGACATGTCCAATTCAAACATGTGCACGCCATGACCCGTGGTGATCACAAACACGGTGCTGCTTCCATACAGCACATAACCCGCAGCAACTTGTTTGGTACCGGGCTGACAGACGGTTTCGACCGCGCCTGGAATCGTTGGGTCGTTCAAGAGAATGGTGAAGATGGTGCCCACACCCACCGCGGTATCCAGATTGCTGCTGCCATCGAGTGGATCAAAGAGCACGCAATACTTTCCGCCCTCTGAACCGCGCCGCAAAATCGTGGGCTGTTCATCTTCTTCGCTGCCGAGCACCGCGATGGAATGGCGACTGCCCAACACTCGCATGATCACTTCGTTGGCGATCACATCCATTTTGATCTGTTCTTCCCCCTGCACATTCACATCGCCCTGTGAACCCACTCCGCCTTGCAAACGCACATGCCGAACTTTGTAGGCAATCATTTTCGCGGCGAGAGAAATCGCCGAAATGATCCAACTGAATTCGCCACTTGCATGGGGATGGCGCGCTTCCTCGTCCAAAATAAAAGTTTGAAGGCTGAGAAGATTGTCAGTCACCACGCCTCGAGCGGCCTGATGGGGCGAACTCTGACCGCTGTTCGTTGATGCCTTTGGGGTGCTCATGCGGTGGATGGCGAGGCTACCATTTGCCCTCCCAACACCCTTCAACGGAGCCCCCATGAGCCACCCAGTCATCGTTGCTGCACGTCGCACGCCTTGCGGAAAATTTGGCGGATCGCTCGCCAAGGTCGCGGCTCCACAGTTGGCGGCGTTTGTTCTGGACGCGCTCTTCAGTGACGCGCCGGCGGCACGAGCAGCAGTTGAAGAATGCGTGATGGGCAATGTGCTGCAAGCGGGAGTTGGACAGAATCCGGCGCGGCAAGCTGCTCTGCTTGCTGGTTTACCCAACACCGTGAGTGCCGTGACCGTAAACAAAGTGTGCGGAAGCGGATTGCAAGCCGTCATGCAAGTCGCCACAAGCATTCGAGCTGGTGAAATCTCCTGCGCGGTGGCAGGCGGAATGGAAAACATGGATCTGGCCCCGCACTTCATGCACCTTCGCAATGGCGTGCGATATGGCGAAGCCAAGATGCTGGATCACATGGCACACGATGGGCTCAGTTGTGCATTTGAAAAGTGGCCCATGGGCTGCGCCGCCGATTACACCGCAGAGAAGGCTGGCATCACTCGCGCCGAACAAGATCGATTGAGTGTGCAAAGCCATCAACGAGCGGCGCACGCAACCAAAGAAGGCTGGTTCAAGGCCGAAAGTGTTTCGCTTTCCGCGGAAAAGATTTTGCAAAAGACTGGGTGCGATGTGGATGAGGGCATCCGCGGCGACAGCTCGCTTGAAGGGCTGGCCAAATTGAAACCAGCTTTTGGCAAAGAGGGCACGGTGACCGCAGGCAACGCAAGCCAGATCAGCAGCGGCGCGGCGGCGGTGATTGTGATGAGCGAGGCCAAGGCCAAGGAACTTGCACTCAAGCCGCTGGCTCGCATTCTTGGATACGACACCGCGGGTGTGGCGCCGAAAGACCTTTTCTTTGCACCGGCTCTTTCCATCGAACGATTGCTCGCGAAAGCGGGCCTTGCGGTGAAGGACATTGATCTCTTTGAAATCAATGAGGCCTTTGCAGCGCAAGTGCTCGCCGACATCAAGCCACTGGGAATCAGCGAACACAAACTCAATATCGGCGGCGGCGGCATCGCACTGGGTCACCCCATCGGTGCGAGTGGCGCTCGCGTTCTGGTCACACTCATTCATCACCTGCGCCGGACAGGCGGCAAGCGAGGCGTCTGTTCACTCTGCCTCGGGGGCGGTAATGCGGTGAGCATGTTGGTCGAAACCCTTTGACCGAATTCTTCAAACGGATCGGTGCCGCACTTTCCTGCGCGGCACTTGGTGGCTGTGTGACCGCCGTGACCAGCGATGATCCCACGCACGCAATCGCCCAATCGCCTCACCCCAGCTTGATGCTGGCCTTTGATGGGGCCACCGGAGAATCGTTGGCGTGGAGCACGGTGCTGGATCGAATCGCACAAGCGGATGCTGTCTTTGTTGGCGAAACGCATGATGATGCGTGCGCTCACGCAACGGAACATGCGCTGGTTGAGGCCTTTCTTGCATCCCATGAACGCGCGGCGGTCAGTCTTGAGTTTCTGGAACGAAACGACCAGCCCGCCACCGATGCCTATCTGGCTGGGTCGATTTCTCTGGATGAATTTCTTTCAGCAACAAACTCTCGCGACTGGGCTGGCAAGGGAACCTGGGTTCCGTGGTATCAACCCATGATTGATTCGGCGCGGCGATGCGATGCCAGAGTGATTGCGGCCAATGCACCTCGCACCTATGTTTCTCGGGCGCGAAAAGAAAACTACGCCGCATTGCGTGCCCTTCCGTATTCAGAACGCATGCTCTTTGAAATTGATGACGGTATCTCGCGCGATGCAGACTGGAAGCGACTGCGAGACATCATGATCGAAATGCAAAACGATCACGCCGCCTCCGGTGAGACTCCTGGTGCTCCCACCGACGACGAGATGGATGCCATGCATCGCTCCCAACGAATGTGGGATCGAACCATGGGTCTCAGTGCTGCCAACGCCTATGTAAGCGGTTGGTCTGTGATCCATCTTGCCGGCGGATTTCATCTGGAGGACCGACTGGGAACCGTTGCACAGTTTCGCTTCGCGTGCGCTGCGCCCCGTATTCTGGTGATCAGTTTGCAACCGCTTGATACCGTCACCATGGATCCAACGGATGCACACGGGGCTGATATTGTTGTTCACACGCACGCCACCCGCGCACACGGGACCAAGTGATGCAATGGCCAACATTCTCCCGCAACCTCTCCCAACTCCATAGGTCAACCATTTCATGAACCTGCTCATTCTTGGTGGCACTTCTTTTCTTGGACCGGCCATTGTTGCCAAGGCCAAGGAATCCGGCTGGAAGGTGACGCTCTTCAATCGCGGAAAAACCAATCCCGGACTTTTCAAAGATCTTGAGCAGATTCATGGCGACCGCGATCCAAAGAAAGAACCGGGGCTTGAACCACTCGCTGCCGCCATTCGCAGCGGTCGGACATGGGATGCCGTCATTGATACAAGTGCCTATGTGCCTCGCGTCATGCGGGCCAGCGCCGAACTTTTAAAACCGGCGGTGCGACACTATGTGTTGATCACCACGGTGAATGTGTATGCCAACCCGCTTCCCATGCATGCCGATGAGACCGCGCCGCTGGCCACCGACCCTCCCGAAGGCGAAGAGAAACTCACGAACGAGTTGTATGGTCCGCTGAAGGCAGCATGCGAGCGAGTGCTTGCATCGGTGTATGGCGAACGGGCCACCATGTTGCGACCGGGACTCATTGTGGGCCCAGGCGACCCAACGGATCGCTTCTCATATTGGCCTGCTCGCATGCAACGAGGGGGCAAAGTGGCCGTGCCGCTTGCGGAAAAACCTTGGGCGTGTGAAACATCTTTTATTGATGTGCGCGATCTGGCTGACTTTGCCTGTCTCTGTGCCGAAAAAGGCCACGGCGGAGCGTTCAATTGTGCTGGGCCAGACGGTCCATTGACTATGGACGGTCTTGTGTGGGGTTGCCGCGCGGCGTTCGGAAACAACGCGACGCTTGTTCCGATGGATGAAGCATGGTTACTCGAACACGGTGTGCAGCCTTGGATGGGAATGCCATTGTGGATTCCATCCTCCATGGCCGACGAGGCCACCATGGGATCGATCAGTCGACGCAAGGGCATTGAACACGGCCTTCAGTTTCGCGCCTTGGCGCACACCGCACGCGACACGGCGGAGTGGTTGGCCAAGACCAAGCCCGACTTTGACTTTGGAGCCAAGCCCGGTGCGGCTGGAATCAGCCGAGCAGCGGAAAGTGAATTGCTCAAAGAGTGGGAATCACGCGCAACCACCAGCTGAGCCCGTTGAATTCCCGGCGCAGCGACTGATCCGTCTCCGCCCGTTCGAATCACGATTCACGATCGATCAATATCGATAGTGGTCAGGCTTGTAAGGACCCTGCACCGGCACGCCAATGTATTGAGCCTGTTCTGGCCGCAATTCCGTCAACTTGGCTCCGAGTTGGCCAAGGTGAAGGCGAGCAACTTTCTCGTCGAGATGCTTGGGAAGCGTGTACACCTTTTTCTCGTACTTCGAGTTGTTGCCGAACACTTCCATTTGAGCCATTACTTGATTGGTGAAACTGCTGCTCATGACAAAACTTGGGTGTCCGGTGGCGCATCCAAGATTCAGCAGTCGCCCCTCCGCAAGCATGATGAGGCTCTTGCCATGAGGCATTTTCCACTCATCGACCTGCGGCTTGATGTTGACACACACCACCCCCTTGATCTGCTTCAGCCCAGCCATGTCGATTTCATTATCAAAGTGACCGATGTTGCCAACGATCGCGTTGTTTTTCATTTTCAACATGTCCGCCGCGCGAATGATGTCCTTGTTTCCAGTTGCGGTAATGAAAATGTCTGCCGTCGCAATGGCATCATCCAGCGTGACGACTTCATACCCCTCCATGCATGCTTGCAGCGCACAAATGGGATCGATCTCGGTCACTTTCACGCGGCACCCCTGCCCTCGCAGACTCTGACAACAGCCCTTGCCCACATCGCCATAGCCAAATACAACGGCCACCTTTCCGGAAAGCATCACATCCGTTGCACGCATGATTCCATCCACCAAGGAGTGACGGCAGCCGTAGAGATTGTCAAACTTGCTCTTGGTCACGGCGTCATTCACATTGATCGCCGGAAAGAGCAACTCCCCATTTTCCTGCATTTGATAGAGACGATGAACGCCCGTGGTGGTTTCCTCGGTCACACCCAGAATGCTTGACGCAGTCTGGTTCCAGTGACCCGGATGAGATTGCTGCAACGCGGCAAGCAACTGAAGCACCACGGTGTATTCCTCGCTGTCCTCGCTTGTTGGGGTGGGCACACTCTTGTGCGCTTCAAACGTTACGCCCTTGTGCACCAACATGGTTGCATCACCACCATCATCCAGAATCATGTTGGGACCCTTGCCGTCGCCCCAATGCATGGCCTGCCAAGTGCACCACCAATATTCATCAAGCGTTTCGCCCTTCCAGGCAAACACCGGAATGCCCTTTGGATTGTCGTGGGTTCCATTTGGACCAGCGGCGACGGCAGCGGCGGCATGATCCTGCGTACTAAAGATGTTGCAACTTGCCCAACGAACCTGTGCACCCAGATCTACAAGTGTCTCGATCAGCACGGCGGTTTGAATCGTCATGTGCAGACTGCCAGTGATCCGAGCTCCCTTCAGCGGAGACTTTCCTTTGAACTCGCGTCGCAGCGCCATCAACCCTGGCATTTCCACTTCGGCGAGTTCCATTTCCTTGCGGCCAAAGCGAACCGTGGCTGCGGACATGTCCTTCACTGCAAAAGCTGGTCGTGCCTTGAGATTGAGTTTGGGATTCGTCAGAAATGGATTGGTGGTGGTCACGGGTTGAATGGTGGCTGGCATGGATGGCTCCAAAGAGTGGTCTGAAAGCAAGGATGGCGGCAAACGCCGCCTTTCATCCATCTATCCGGATGAAAGGAAATATTGTAGGAGTGACGGCAAATTGGGGCAAGTGAGCCCCCGCTCGCCTGCGATTCGAAGCACACACCATCAACCGGCAGCTTGCTTTATAGTGCGTACGGCACCGCTCCGCCGGACCAGAAACGACCATCGTGGTCGCCAATCGTCCGCCCATAGGGCGCATCGCCATAGGAAGGACTTGCGCCATGGACGCACTTCGAGGTATTGCCGTCAGCCCTGGCATCGTGGTCGGAAAGGCCTTGCTGCTTGGTGCGGCTGAGACCCATGTTCCGCGACGCACCATTTCGCCAAAAGAGATTGATCGAGAGCAGCAGCGATTTCGCGACGCCGTTGCTGGCGCGATTACCGATCTCAGTGTGCTTCGCCGCCGCACGGAGGGACAACTCGGTGCAGAAACGGCAAAGATATTTTCCTTTCACGAAGGCATGCTTCAGGATCGAACGCTGCTCGACCCGATTCTTGCAACGATTGCTTCGCAGCGTTTGAATGCGGAGGCAGCGGTCTCAGAACAGTTCGACATGCTCACGCAGCAGTTTCGAGCCATGAAGAGCGATGTGTTCGAGCAGAAGGTGGACGATCTTCTCGATCTGCACCGGCGCGTTCTTGGAAAGTTGATGGGCGAGGAAGAAGATCGCATTGCACGGCTGACAGAACCCGCGGTGATTATTGCACACGAACTCACGCCGAGTCAGGCCGCGGCCATTGGGCATGGGAAGGCGCTCGCCTTTGTGACGGAATCCGGTGGCCAGACAGGCCATGTTTCGATCGTTTTTCGCGCCATCGGACTGCCGGCGGTGGTGGGTTGCAAGGACGCCACGGTGCATGTGCAAGATGGCGACGAGGTGATTGTGGACGGCGACTCGGGAGTGATGATTGTTCGTCCAGACGCCGCGGCTCGAGAGGAATTCCTTAAGCGCGGTGCAGCGGCCCAGCAATTGCGCACAGTGATTTCGGCCAATGCATCCCTGGAGCCAGTGACACTCGACGGTACGCGCATTCAATTGCTCGGCAACATCGAGTTTCCCGAAGAAGTGCAAGCTGTCTTGCGAAATGGCGGCGACGGTGTTGGGCTGTACCGAACTGAGTTTCTGTTTTTGACCGGCGAAGAAACTCCTGATGAGGAAACGCAGTACCAGTCGTACAAGCGAACCGTGGAATTGCTCGCGGGCCGCACCTGCATCCTTCGCACGCTTGACCTCGGAGCCGACAAATGGACTCAAGGCATGTTGCAGGAACCGGAGCGCAATCCGTTCCTTGGTCTACGCAGCATTCGCTTCAGCCTGAAGAACCAGCCAATGTTCAAAACCCAACTGCGGGCCATCCTTCGAGCCAGCGCGCACGGGCCGCTTCGCATTATGTTTCCGCTGGTCAGCACTCTGATGGAATTGCGTCAGGCGCGATTGATCCTTCGAGATGTCATGGAGGAACTGGATGAAGAAGGCGTGGCCATTGATCAACGACCTAAGGTTGGCATCATGATTGAAGTGCCCAGCGCGGCACTCATGGCGCGAACCTTTGCTGCGGAAGCCGATTTCTTTTCGATCGGAACCAACGACTTGGTGCAATACACACTTGCGGTGGACCGAGGCAACGAGCGCGTGGCCAACCTGTACACCGCGGCGAGCCCGGCGGTGCTTCAACTGGTCAAAAATGTCATCCGATCCGGGCGACATGTCGGTATTGAGACCAGTTTGTGCGGCGAAATTGCCGGTGACCCGGTTTTCACCATGTTGCTGTTGGGCATGGGTTTGCGTACACTCTCCATGGTCCCGGCGCAGATCCCCGTGGTGAAACGCGTGGTGCGTTCCGTGGACATCGGACTTTGCGAACGACTCGCCAGAAAAGTGGGTTCGTTCGACTCGGAGCGGCAGATTCAAACAATGCTGCGCGACGAGTTACGAAAACTGGACCCCGCGAACTTCGGAGGCTGGGCTGCGGCCTGAGCCACGCGGGAATCGAAACTCGGCTCCGCAGGTCTGCGGAGGTCGCCCCCGGAAGAAACCGGAGTGAGCGACCTGCGACCTTCGAGAGCCACGGCGGAACGACTTCGTATGACGCGATTTCAACCCATTCCATGCACACCCGGGGCGCAACGCGCTCCTCGCGCGCACGGAGCGGACATGTCGCGTCTTCGCTGAAGTTCCGCCGCGGATCGCCGCCATAGCGCGGCAGGAAGCACCCGTGGCTGATACACAATCCAACGACCCAAACCTCTCGCACCCTCGTGAGCCTGACGCACATCCTGAACCGGTGGCGGCAACTCCTGAACCACATCCCACTGATGAAACGGAGCCGACACAGGATGAACTCCCTGTCGGGCAGATGTGGACTCCGACCGAGGATCCGCCAGCACCACCGCCGATGGTGCACGATGAAGCGATCGACCCCGCCGATGATGCGTTGAATCACAATCCAGACGTGGATCGCGATTCGGACGAAGGCGTGAGTGAATTCCTTGTGGAAGTTTCAAACGAGGATGCTGTCGCAGATCAGACAGCAAACGCTGAAGGCGCCGAAACCACGGCCTCCCTTGCACCGACCGCCGTGCGACTGGTGAAAGCCGAGAAACGCCCCCGCGACACGGTGATGATTGTGAATGATGCGCCCGGCGACGAATGCCGCATCGCTTTCGCACGAGCCCGTCGACTGGAGAGTTACTTTGCCGAACGAAGCGGTAGCGCCACCAACGTGGGCAACATCTACAAGGGTCGCGTCACCAATGTCGAGGCCGCCATTCAAGCTGCGTTTATTGATTTCGGCGAAGGACAAAATGGGTTTCTGCATATCAGCGATGTGCACCCAAAATATTTCCCGGGAGGCGAGAAGGCGGAGCGCGTTGGTCACAAAATTCCGCGCCGCGAACGACCACCCATTCAGGAGTGTCTGAAAAAGGGACAGGAAGTTTTGGTGCAGGTCATCAAACAAGGCATCGGCACCAAGGGTCCGACGGTGACCAGTTATCTCAGCATTCCCGGAAGACTGCTGGTGATGATGCCGGACATGGACAAGGTTGGCGTCAGCCGAAAGGTTGAAGACGAGACCCAGCGACGCGAGATGCGACGCATTCTGGATTCACTCGAATTGCCAGAGGGCTGCGGATTTATTCTTCGGACCGCCGGATTTGATCGAAGCCGAACCGAACTGCAACGCGACGCCGCCTATCTGACTCGGTTGTGGCAAGCCATGACGCACCGTATTGAGAGCGTGGGTGCACCCTCCGAGCTGTACACCGAGAGCGATGTGCTCATTCGGACCGTGCGCGAAATGGTGGACGACACGATTAGTGACATTATCGTGGACAGCGAAAATGCATGGTCGCGAGTGACCGCTTTCTTGGATGTGGTCTTCCCCAAAGATGCGCCGCGAGTCCTGTTCTATGACCGCTCAGCGCCCATCTTTACGGCGTTTGATCTCGAACGACAGATCAGCGACATTTACCAGCGGCAAGTCACGCTTCCATCGGGTGGCGCACTGGTATTCGATCAAACGGAAGCGCTTGTGTCGATCGACGTCAACAGCGGAAAGAGTCGAAGCGCACGAGACAGCGAAACCAATGCGTTTGAAACCAACAAGGAGGCCGTCGATGAAATCTGCAGGCAATTAAGGCTGCGGGACATGGGCGGTCTGGTGGTGTGTGACTTAATTGATATGCGCAGCATGCGCCATCGACGCGACATCGAAGAACGCTTCCGAACCAATTTGCGGAAGGACCGGGCCAAATCGACGGTGACCAACATCAGCGAATTCGGATTGGTGGAACTCACCCGACAGCGCATGCGGCCGAGTGTTCGCAAAGCACACTTTCACGAGTGTGCCCATTGCGCCGGCAGCGGCGAAGTGCGCATTCCGGACAGCACCGCCTCCGAGGCTCTTCGCCGTGTGATGACGTTGCTTGGAAGTGACCGCGTGCATCGAGTGGAAATGGTTTGCAGCGTTCGGGTGGCAAGCGTGTTGTTGTCGAGCCGCCGCGATCAACTTATTGAAATCGAACGCGAGACCGGCAAGCGCATCGACGTTCGCATCAGCGAAGCCATCGCGGCGGACCGTGTCGACCTGTACGCCTACGACGATCAGAATGCCGATGTGGAAATCGATCGCCTTCCCCCGGCACCGATTCCACGAATCGATGATCTACCGGAGGAGCCGCCCGAGGAAACACCGGAAGCGGTTGTCGAAGTAGGTGAAACCGCTGAGCCACGAGCTCGTCGCCGACGACGTCGAAAGAAGACGCAACCCGCAGATGCCACTGCAATGCTTCTCAGCGGTGCGTTTGACGATTTACCTGAAGTTTCGGATGACGAACCCAGTGTGATGGTTGCTTTGCAACGGCAGGAAGTGTTGGAGCGAGCCTCGCGCGAAGCCGAACGGAAGGCTCGCGACGCTGAACGCCGTGCAGCCGGCGAAGTGGTGGCCTCGGACGATCACGGATCGCCTGCGGAACCTGGTGTTTCTCCTCCACAAGGGTCTGATGGCAGAGGTGGTCGCAACCAAGGACGCAATCGAGGTCGCGGTCGTGGTCGTCAACGCGCTCAAGATCCAAGTGCGCCAAGTCAGTCTCCCGAACCGAATGCTGAGGGATCAACTCCGGGTGCTTCCGAAACATCGCCAGGACCCGATGAGTCAGGCAACAACGGTGCGCCACGCCGACGACGGCGCAGAGGTGGTCGCGGTCGAAATCGCCACAGCGGAACAGAAGGCAATCAACCGACACCTGAAGGGCAGAGTGCGCCGTCCGCTCCGCAAAACAATGATCCCGCACATCAGAGCAACAACAGTGCGGACGAATCACAGCATGCACAGAGTGGTGATCCCACTCAGAGAGCCGATGGTGCAGGCAATCAAGAGGGTCATGCACGCCGGCGTCGGCGCCGCGGCGGTCGCAATCGAGGAGGTCGCTCCAACGCGCAAGGCGAAGGCGGTTCGCAAGCAGGTGGATCGCAACGAAACCCAAATCAGGGTTCTGGTCGCAGAAGTGATTCCGACGGCTCGTCCAAACCATCTGCCACACCGCCAGCATCTAATGCCTCCGCTGGTGATGGCACCAAACCCAAGAGCATGTTTCGTTCGCTCTATGGGGCAGCCATGCGGCGACTGAGTCCGGGTTCCGCGCGCGATGCACTTAAAAGGAATCCCTGAGTGGGCAAGGCTGCCAGACGCGTCATTGTTCTTGGCAGCACTGGTTCCATTGGAACAAACGCGATCGAAGTGATTCAGCATCTGGCTGCCACCACGCCAGTGCAGTGCGAGGTGATTGCCCTTGCTGCCGGTTCCAATGCCGCGCTGCTTGAACAACAGGCTCGAGTGCTCGGTGTTCGCCACCTTGCCGTGGCCGACCCGCGTGGCGCATCAATGCTGGAATCAGCCGGAAGTGTCCGAAGCGGGCCGACCGCCGCCATGCAATTGCTGGACGATGTGGCTCGACCCGGCGATCTTTTGATTGCTGCCATGGTGGGATTTGCTGGTCTTGAAACAGTTCTTCGCGGCATCGAACTCGGCTGCGATGTGGCCTTGGCCAACAAAGAGACGCTTGTTGCGGCAGGTGAACTTGTCACGGGGCTTGCCAAAAGCAAAGGAGTGCAGATCTTTCCGATTGACTCTGAACACAGTGCGTTGGCTCAGTGCATTCGAGCGGGCCGCTTGACAGAAATTGATCGCGTTGTCATTACGGCGAGCGGCGGACCATTTCGAACATGGACGCCTGAGCGAACGCACAACGCAACGGTGACCGAAGCCTTGCGTCATCCAACATGGCGCATGGGTCGTAAAGTCACCATCGATAGTGCCACGCTTATGAACAAAGCATTGGAAATCATCGAAGCCCACTGGCTCTTTGATCTTCCCTCGCAACGCATCGAAGCAATTGTGCATCCGCAGAGCATCGTTCATGGGTTTGTTGAATACTGTGATGGCAGCGTGGTGGCACAACTCTCACCGCCAGACATGAAGTTGCCCATTCAAATGGCGATCACGTGGCCTGATCGATTCCCCGGCGTGGCGAAGCGACTCGATTGGACGTTGATGAAGTCACTTGAATTTGAACAGATTGATCACGCTCGGTTTCCTGCGGTGCACTTTGCGCGGTCCGTGATTCAACGAGGCGGAACATCCGGCGCAATCTTGAATGCCGCAAACGAGGCTGCGGTCCACGCGTTTCTGGAGGGTCACATTGCCTTCGGCACCATCGGTTCGCTGGTGGGCGAGGCACTCGACCACTTTCCGGATCACCCTCTTGAAACGCTTGCCGATGCGCAAGATGCGGACGCCAAGGCGAGGCACTTCATTGCGCAACGAACGCGCGGCCTTCCGTTGGAAACGCGGTAAACCCACGGAGGCTTCGACCGTTTTTCAAATCCAAGGAACGGGTTGCACTCCAACCAACTAGACTTGTGTTGCGCCCGTTTGGGCGCAAAGAAAGATCCATGCAACTTCTTGGCGACAGCGGAAATCTACTCCTGATCGTTCTCGGATTCGGCCTGCTGATTGCAGTGCATGAATTTGGGCACTTCATCGCCGCGCGATGGGCAGGCATTCGCGTTGATGCTTTCGCCATCGGCATGGGGCCCGCCGTGCTGGCATTTCGCCGCGGCATTGGGTGGCGCATGGGCAGTACCCGGCCCGACGTTGAACGACGCTTTGGTGGACCGCCCGAAAGTATTCCGGTGACCACTTTGCACGCCGCAGGTGTTGGCGAAACCGAATATGGAATTCGCTTGTTGCCCATCGGTGGATTTGTGCGGATGAAGGGACAAGAGGATCTGCAGGCCACGGGTTTGGATTCGGATCTTGATGCCTACGGCGCTCGCCCCGTTTGGAAACGCATGGTGGTGGTGAGTGCCGGCGTGTGTGCAAATATCGTGCTTGCGGTGCTCTTATATGTCGCGGCCTTTCTGGTTGGTGTTCGCTTTGAAAGCCCCACCATTGGAGAACTCAAGCCCGGAGGACCGGCGGCAACCGCGAAGCAAGTGGATGGCGCATCGGTTGGTTTGCAGCCCGGAGATCGCATCACCTTTGTGAATGGTGAAGGGGTCAACACTTTCGCTGATGTGCAAATTGCTGCGGCCATGAGCAATCCGGGAACTTCATTGCATGTCACGGCACATCGTCACGGAGTGGAGACACCGCTGCATTTTGATGTGATGCCGACGGATGATCCCATGGTCAGACTTCGCTCGATTGGTATTGCACCAGCACGCGACCTGATGTTGGTGAATGATCCCGTTGTACAACCCCTGCTTCAGCCCGCGCTCACACGGGCCGGCCTTTGGGCCGCTGGAGTTCGTCCGGGGTGGCGGCTTGAATCCATTCAAGGCGTGCAAGCAAATTCAGTCGAGTCGCTCCAAGTTGCATGCACACAGAGCAATGGCGCGGCCGTGCCGACCACATGGCGTGGGCCCGAGGGTGCCACGGCGTCCGTTGATCTTCACCCAATTCCGCAATTGCAACACTTCACTTCTGCCGACGAACCTGCCTTGACAGAGAACGGGCTGCTTGGATTGATTCCTCTTACGCGGATTGATTGGGTGCGACCGAGTTCACCAAACGATTCGGTGCTCAAGGCGGGCGACCTTGTGTTGGCATTCCAAGATCATCGGGGGCCAAGCTTGGCTCACTTCCGCTCATTGGTTCAGGCCGCTGCCAATCAACACGTTCGTCTGGAAGTGCTTCGTCAGGGCGAGGTGATTCCACTCTCCGCAACGGTTGACTCCAATGGACGGCTGGATGTCTTGATCGCAGCCGCATTGCAGAGCCCGCTCATGGCACGATCCATCGATCGGGTGGCTGGTGAAAATGGCCCGCAACCCACTCCGGCCGCCTCGCTTCAATTGCAACCACTCACCCGCGTGGTTTCGGTCGACGGCACACCAGTCTCTGATTGGGAAACCCTGCAATCCTCCCTGCGAAATGCGTCCACGCGAAACGCAACAATTCCATTGGTCATACAACCATGGGGACCCAACGCACCAACCCTCTCGGCCTCGATCACGCTTCCATCGCACGACATTGCAGCACTTCAATTGCTTCACGGAACATCCCCACTTCCGCTTGATGCATTTGACCCATTGATGACCACACTTTCTGCCAATGGAAATCCCATTCGTGCTGTGGTCATGGGATTTCAGGAAACTAAAAAATTGGCCGTACTCACCTGGCTCACGCTCGATCGATTGGTGCGAGGTTCGGTGTCCGTGGATCAATTGCGGGGACCGGTCGGCATTGTGCATGTGGGTACACGGGTCGCGGATCGAGGCTTTATGTACTTGGTGTTCTTCCTCGCCATGATCAGCGTGAACTTGGCTGTACTGAATTTTCTTCCGCTTCCGATTGTGGATGGCGGGCTCTTTCTCTTCTTGGCGTATGAAGGGCTGTTGGGACGGCCGCCGAGTGTCCGCTTTCAAAACGCGGCCACGATGGCTGGCTTGTTGCTGCTCGGTAGCCTTTTCATTGTCACGTTCTACAACGATGTCATGCGGCTCGTTGTCGGGAGCGGCTAAACCACCTCGTTCCTTGATCGGAGTGTCGCCACCATGAGCACACCTGTCTCAATCATTACTGGAGCTGGCTCAGGCATTGGCCGCGCAACGGCGCGCATGCTTGCCGAACATGGACACCATGTGGTGCTTGTGGGTCGCACGGAACACAAACTCGCAGATGTTTCGGATGATGTTCGGGTGATTGGCTCTGGTGATGTCATGGCGGTCACGGCCGATGTTTCCAAATCCGATACGGCGACTGATGTCGTGCGTCAGACCATTGAACGATTTGGTCGCGTTGACAATCTTGTCAACGCCGCAGGCATTGCTCCTCGCGTACCCATTGAACAAACCACCAAGGACATCCTTGAGCAGACATTCTCGATCAACACGTTTGGGCCGGCCTTTCTCATCGTGGCGTGTTGGCCGCATTTTCGTAAGCAACGGGCTGGCTGCGTAGTCAACATCAGCACCCTTGGTGTCATGGATCCCTTCCCCGGTTTTCTTGCCTATGCCGCAAGCAAATCTGCGGTGGATTCATTCACGCGAAGCGTTGCTCGAGAAGGGAAGTCGATTGGGGTGCGTTCGTTCTGTGTGAATCCCGGATATGTGGAAACTCCACTCATGCGATTGATCTTTCCGGTGAGTGAAGTGCCCCGTGAACGAGTGATGCCACCCGAAGCAGTGGCGGATCTGATTGTGCAATGCATCCACGGCAAGCGTGACGCTGACAACGGCCAATCGATTCCGTTCCCTGGGCCTTGAACCAACTGGCGCCCACGGCGATCCTTTTCTTGCCTAGCGGTTCTTTCCCATTTCCCGATCGATATCTCGTTTGGTCTCTCGCTCTCTGATCGCTTGACGCTTGTCGCCTTTCTTGCGACCAGTCGCCACACCCACCAGCACCTTGGCGACACCGTTCTTGAAATAAACCTTCAGTGGAACAAGTGAACAGCCCTTGGCCTTCATAGCCAAAGCCATCTTGCGAATTTCGTTGGCATGTGCAAGCAATCGCCGCTGCCGCGTTGGAACATGCTGACGGTCCCGACCGGCTGGAGGAAACTCCGCAATGTGTGTGCTGTGCAATTCCAGCGTTGGCGGCTCCGCTCGAGCCATCACGAAACCCTCCGCCAGACTTGCCTGCCCCGCCCGAATGCTCTTGACCTCACTTCCGCGAAGCACCATGCCGCACTCAAAAGTCTCGCCGATTTCAAAGTCGAAACGAGCCTTTCGATTCTCAATGGTGGGTTCGTGCGTTGCCTTCGTCATTTCAGCGGGTTCCTTGGGGGGTCAACCAAAGCATTCTGTGAAGGTAGCAATCCGTGCCGCCAAGGCTCGCAGCAAGGGGTTACGGGGACCTTTCATCAAGGCGAGTTTGTCGAAAGAGCTCCCATGTCGAAAAACATTGAAAAACAGGCAAATTGTTATTGTCCCTTGAACCACAATGTGGCATGATTGGCCGTAATCGGTGGGGAACGGTATCGCTTGGCCACTACACCTCAAGACCAGGAAAGACACTCAAGATGATTCACTTGCGGACTTTATTCATCGTCGGATTGACTGTGACCGCTACGGCTATCGCCGGCACTTCGGCCACTTCCAACACCAACCCCAAACAGGCACAAGGTCTTCAGGGAATTGGCCCCGATCTCACCGACCGCGGCGATGAAGTAACAGATGCAAGTCGGCGGTCACTTGAGCCCGCTTTCTACAAGGCCTTCCCGGGCGCGCAACTCATCAAGGTACGGGGTCAACTTCGACGAGCCTTCGGTCGAACTTTTGGAAATGGAATCGATCCGCATGCGAGCGTCGAAACCTTCCTGCGATCGTGGAGCAATTTGTGGAAGGTGCCGTTCGACCAGTTGCAACCAGTCGGCCCATTTGAAAATGGCAGCCACATGCAATCCATGATGACCGATGCCGAGGGTCAGGGCGGATACATCGGTGTCTACTGGGCACAACAGGTTCGCGGCGTTCCAGTGTTTCGAAGTTATGTCTGGGGACTTGTGGGTGATCAAGAGAACTACCCATTGGTCTTGGCCGGAGGCACGCTGAAGGACCTTGGCGAACAATTTCCAGCCACGCTTGATGGACGAGACTTAGGTTCGTCAAGCATGGACATCAATGTCTACACCAGCAAGGTGATGACTCAATTTGACGCGCCGCCAGAATTGACCACGCCTCGATATGTGATTTGGGCCGGCGTTGATACCGACGCGGTCAGCCCACGACTCTCCGTTGAATTTACGGCGACCGCTGGTGATCCTTCGAATCCTTCCAGTTACCGCAAGATGCTGTATGTCACGGATGCCGCAGACGGAACCGTTTTGCATGAAGAAAGCCTGATTCTGCACGGATCGGTGAGCGGAAATGTCAGCGGTAAAGTGACCGACGCCTACAAGGCGGACGCATGCAACGCAGAAGTGACGCGCGGGCTGCCCTACGCTTCGGTTCCCGTTGGCGGCGTGACCACCTACGCCGATGTCAATGGAAATTATTCCGCGACCTACACAGGTACCGCTTCGGTCACCGTGGCACCGACCTTGAAGGGCAAATACTTTACCGTTTTGGAATCCACCGGCAGCGCCAACCTCGCCACCGTGACCAGTGTGAGCGTGGCCAACGGAGGCACCGCCAACTTTGTTTTTAACAGCACCCCCACCGCCATCAAGACCGCGCAGACCAACTGCTATTACGAAGCCAACAAGGCGCGTGATCAGGTTCTGGCTGTGAGTCCGAGTTACCCAACGATCAATTCGCAAACGTCCTTCTCCATCTATACGAACATTGCCGATTCATGCAATGCGTATTACGACGGTGGCAGCATTAACTTCTTCCAGGCGGGCGGCGGTTGCAACAACACCGGCTTTAGCACCGTGGTGCACCATGAATATGGACACCACATGGTCAACCGCGGCGGCAGCGGTCAAGGCGCCTATGGCGAAGGCATGGGTGATGTGCTTGCGGTTCTTGTGTCAGACGAATACTTGCTTGGAGTTGGATTCTCCAGTTGCACCAGCGGAATTCGAACGGCCAGCAACGCGTGCAGTTACAGCGCATCCAATTGCAGCACCTGCGGCAGTGAAATCCATGCGTGCGGTCAATTGATCTCGGGCGTTGTGTGGGATCTACGCAATTCTTATCTCGCGGCGTACCCATCTGATTCACGCACACGAGTCGCGAAGCTTGCCGTGAATTCAGTCATGCTGCACTCCGGACAAAGTGATATTGGTGCGGATATTGCTGCTGATTACCTGACCCTTGATGACGCAGTGAGCAACGGTGGAAATGCCAACATTGCCGACGGAACACCGAACTACAACATTATTTCAGCGGCCTTCAACAGGCACGGTCTCTCCTCTCCATCCTTGGCGCTGTTCTTGATTGAGTTCCCCAATGGCCAGCCCACCACCATCGATCCGGCTGGCGGCCTTGAACTCAGCGTTGACATGCGTCCGGTTGCAAGCCAAGTGGTCGCTGGTTCTGAAAAGATGTTCTATCGAATCGGTAATTCTGGCGCCTTCACCATGACTCCGCTCACCAAGATCAGCGGCGTGAATTACAAGGTCACCCTTCCGGCTGTCGCCTGTGGAGGCACCCTGGAGTATTACTTCCAAGGCAGTAGCACTGGCGGAACGATTGTGACCTCTCCAACCGATGCGCCATCGACGTTTTATTCGGCGGCAAGCGAATTGGACTCGAGCATTGCATTTGAAGATGACTTTGATGGTGTCATGACTGAATTCACCGTTGCAGGAACGGCTTCGCCGTCTCGAGGCTCGTGGGTGCGCCTTGCATTAACGAATACGAATTCCTGCAATGCACCAACCCTCTTTGCTGGCTCCTATAAGAGCTATGTCACTGGTGCAGTCGGCCCCACGTGCAATGACATCGACACTGGCTACACGGAATTGGTATCTCCGATCTTCAGTGCTGTTGGGGCCCAGCGGCTTGAGTTCAGTGTGAATACCTACCTCAGCAACGACACCGGGGCCTATCCCGGCGAGGATCCACTCACGATTTTCGCAAGCAGCGATGGTGGATTGACCTATGAAGTCCTTGACACCATTTATTCCACTCATAACTGGACTACACGAACTTACAACATTGAAGAATTCACTTCGATCACCAATCAGATGCGTGTAAAGGTGCGAGCCGAGGATCTGGGAGCCGGAGACAGCCAAGTGAAGGCTGCCATCGATTTCATCAAGTTCCGATCTCTGCAGTGCACACCCGGACCGTTTGGTGACTTGGATGGTGATCTGACTGTTGGATCCGGTGACTTGGCGATATTGCTCCTTGATTTCGGGCCTTGCCCAGGATGCCCAGCAGATCTTGACGGCAACGCGGAAGTGGACAATGGCGATGTTGCCGTTCTCTTGCTCAGCTACACCGACTGACGCAATGAACTTGGATTTTTGAAGGTAATGATTGCGATTATTGAAATTGCAAAGAATATTCCGTGAAATGCCTTGGCGGGATTGGCATAACTCACCCAAGAAAATTTCTACAAGTTTCAACAATCTTGCAATGTTTTGGTTGCCCAAAGCCCCTCTTGGAGCAATAAACAGGACGTCATTTGATGTTCTGATTCCGCGATTTCACTCCAGAATTACGACCGACCCCACCTCCTGAGATTGAAAACCCACATGCCCCATTTCTGCCGAACAATCGTGATTGGCTCGCTGTGTCTGACCGCCGCAACGCTGGCCGGAACTTCGCCAAACGCAAGCGCCAAGAAGAATGGAAACCCCATTGACCAGAATGACAACGACGGCGGCTTGCCGCTGCGCGACCAATTCGAACTTGACTTTCCGGGCGGCCAACTCTTGCTCAACAATGGTCACTTGCGCCGCGTGTGGGGGCGACAGTTTTCGACCGGCGCTTCACCTCACGACAGTGCCGAAAAGTTCATCAAGAAGTGGAGTGGGTTGTGGGGAGTTCCGTTTTCCCAATTGGTGGCCACTGGTCCATTCCAGAATGGTGAACACCTTGTTCCTTTGATGGGCACGGGTGATGGCGAAGAGACTGATTTCATCGGCGCCTATTGGAGCCAACAGGTTCGTGGAGTGCCGGTGTTCCGAAGTTATGTGTGGGGTCTTGTTGGTGTTCAGGACAACTTCCCGTTGGTGCTTGCGGGCGGAACCTTGAAGACACTTGGAAACTTCCCCGCCACCATGACCGATCGTGACCTGAGTCCACAAACGCTGGATGCTTCTGTGTACGGACGAGAGGTTTTGAATCAGTTCAATGCGCCGCCAGAACTCACCACGCCCCGCTATGTGATCTTTGCGGGTGTGGATGCCAACACTGTCGAAACCAAACTTGCAATTGAATTTGTTGCCACCGGCGGAAGTTCCATTGACCCCGACAACTATCAGAAGATGCAGTTTGTGGTTGATGCCGAAACCGGCGCCATTCTGCATCAAGAAAGCATGATTCTGCACGGAACGGTGACGGCACAAGTGAATGCCCTCGCGACACCGGGATCGAAAGCCGCCGCCTGCACTACCGCAACCCTTCGCGGCATGCCGTACATCAAGGCAACCATTGGTGGATCAACCGTGTACGCCGACAAGACCGGCCGCATTGTTCACACCTACTCAGGCACCTCGTCGCAAACGGTCGCACCCGTGCTGCAAGGACAATACTTCACGGTGCAGGACGCGGCGGCAACCATTCAGGTGGTTTCATCGCAGAGCGTCGCGGATGGCGCCACAGGAACTTTTCAGTTTCCAAGCACCACCAATCAATACACGCGATCCGAGATTGACACGTACACCTCGGCCAATGCTGCTCGCGATTTCTTGTTGGTGTATAGCCCCAACTATCCGACCATCAAGACGCAGACTGGATTTGTGATCAAGAACAATGTCTCGGGTACATGCAATGCTTTCTATGACGGATCGATCAACTTTTACCCCACCGGCGGTGGTTGCAATAACACGGGCTTTAGTTCTATAGTCCATCACGAGTATGGCCACCACATTGTCAGCGCAGGCGGCAGTGGCCAGAATCAGTATGGCGAGGGCTTTGGCGATGTGGTCAGCATTGTCATGGGGGATGAGAGCATGCTTGGCTACGGTTTCCAGTCGTGCTCTTCGGGATTGCGTAACGCTCAGAACACTTGCGTTGGTTCGGCCACCGGCTCGACCTGCGGCACAGCGATCCACTCGTGGGGCCAAGTGCTCTCAGGTTGTTTCTGGGATCTTCGAAACCAATTGCAGCCCGCCTATCCAACCGATGCCAGCGGAAATGGCACGCTGGATTATCGCGACCGACTGGCCAGTCTTGCGTTCAACTCGGTGCCACTGCACGCGGGCCAGTCAGACATCTGGACCGACATCACGGTCGATGTGCTCACACTTGATGATGCGGTCAGTAACGGCGGCAATAACTTTATTGGCGACGGATCACCCAACTACACACGCATTTCCACAGCGTTTGGAAATCATGGTCTGACGGCCCCACCACTGAATCTCTTAACGATTACGGTTGGCACGGTTCCGACCACCGTCAGCCCCGAGGGCGGCGATCAGATTGATGTCACCATCACTCCGGTGACTGGTGTTGTGCAGAACGGAACGCAGAAACTGTTCATTCGCACAGGCACCAGCGGATCTTTCACCGGCTACGCACTCACCAGCACAGGTGGCAACAATTACAAGGCAACTTTCCCGGCTGCCAGTTGCAATGCCTTGCTTCAGTTTTATGTTGAAGCCAAGACCACCACGGGTGGGACTGTCACTTCGCCATCGACTGCACCTGCGAGTCTATTGACCACCACCGCAATTTCACCCGGTGGCACGGTGGCGTTGCTCAACATTGACTTTGCGGCAAACAATGGAAGTTTTGCCGTTGCCGGTACACCAGCCGTAGGTTCGGGTGGATGGGAGTGGGCTGTACCAAGTGGTCGCAGTTGCAATGCCCCAAGCACCTCCAGCAAGGCCTTTATCACAGGCGTGTCGGCTGCAACAGGTCTGTGTAACGACCTCGATGGCGGACCAACGTACTTGACCAGTCCATCCTTTGATGCCTCAGCTGCCGAGGCGTGCGAGGTGCTCTATCAAACCTACTACCTCACCTCTCCTACTTCCAATACCAGTGATCCAATGGTCGTTCAGGTTTCCAACAATGGTGGCTCAACGTGGGTACAGATTGGCTCCTATGCAACAACTGGAACATGGACGAGCCGCAATCAGAACTTGGGCGACTATGTAACGCTGACCAACAACATGAAAGTGCGATTTATTGCACAGGACACCGGAACTGACAACACCGTGGTGTGCGGCATTGACAACTTTGTGATCAACACGATCAGTTGCACACAAGCCAAGTTCGGTGATCTTGATGGTGACTCGATTGTCGGAAGCGGCGATCTCTCCCTGATGCTTCTTGACTTTGGTCCGTGCCCTGGATGCCCGGCCGATCTTGACGAGAGTGGCGATGTCGATAACGGTGATATTGCCTTGCTGCTATTGAGCTACGACTGACATTTTTCCCCCTCACGATTCGCTGATCCACCTCTTCGAGAAAGACTGATCTCAATGCAAATCGCATTTCGAACTGTTGCCATTGCAACGCTTCTGTTCACAGCCGGAACCCTTGCCGGCATTTCGGGTCAAGCCAATCGGGGCGCGGGCTCGAACAATCAGAACGATGGCAACCCAACCTTGCCAATTCAGGATCAGTTTGAGGCCGCCTATCCCAATGGCAGCCTTCTGAAATCGCAGGGTTCTTTGAGGCGTGTGTGGGGGCAGACTTTCAACACCGGACACTCGGCACAGGAGAGCGTGACCACCTTCATGAAGAAGTGGAGTTCATTGTGGGGAGTGCCTTTTACCGATCTCGCACCGATTGGTCCATTTGCAGACGGTGCCCATTCCCTTCCGCTGGTCGCCATCGAAGGGACGGATGGCGCTTCGGAATTCACAGCGGTGTACTTCACGCAAACCGTTTCAGGGGTCCCGGTCTTTCGTTCGTATGGGTGGGGACTTGTTCGCAACGAATCCAATTTCCCAATGGTGCTTGCAGGCGGAACGCTTCGCTCGACTGGAAACTTGGGCGCCACGTTGGCTGGACGCAATCTGAATGCTTCAACGATCGATGCTGGAGTCGTGGGGCGTGAGGCATTGATTCAGTTTTCTTCGCCACCAGTGATGAGTTCGCCTCGGTATGTGATCTGGGCCGGCATTGACCACGACACTCCCACGCCTCGACTGGCAGTCGAATTCACGGCTGAAGCAGGCGGAAACTGGGATCCATCCAATCACCAAAGCGTTCAATTTGTTGTCGACGCTGCTGATGGAACCATTTTGCATGAGGAAAGCAGAATTCATCACGCGGTGGTGACTGGAAATGTGAAAGGCATGGTCACGGATGGAAAGGGCGCCGATGTGTGCCATGCGGAAGCCTCGAAGGCACTGCAATATGCCGGGGTCACCGTGGGTGCCAACACCGTGTACGCCGATGTGAATGGCAACTTCACCAGCGGTACCGTCACTGGCACGGTGTCGGTGCAACCCAATCTGGTCGGGAAATACTTTCAAGTGAGTGATTCAGCAAGCGGAGCCAGACTGACCGTCGCGGCGCAGAACATTGCTACAGGTTCTTCTGGCAATTTCGTTTTCAACGCTACCCCGACTGAATTGAACACAGCACACACGAATGCCTACCGAGAAGCCAACATCATTCGAGATTTTGCGCTGGCCGTGAGCCCCAGTTTTCCAAGCGTGTCCACGCAGACCACCTTCCCCGTGTATGTGAATATTGCCAGCACCTGCAATGCCTATTACGACGGCAGCAGTATCAACTTCTATCAATCAGGCGGCGGTTGCAACAACACCGCTTTCTCTGGTGTGGTGCATCACGAGTATGGACACCATCTTGTTGCAGCTGGCGGAAGTGGTCAGCAGCAATATGGCGAAGGCATGAGCGATGTCATGGCCATGCTCACATTGGATGACCCGGTACTTGGACTTGGCTTTCAAAGTTGTGCAGCTGGCATTCGCAACGCAGACAACACCTGCCAATATTCCTCGGGTTCCTGTTCGAGTTGCGGAAGCGAAATCCACGCCTGTGGCCAATTGATTTCAGGTTGCGTCTGGGATCTTCGACAGTTGTATGGCAGCAAGTACCCAACCGATGCCATTTCGCGCGTCGCGTCGCTCTCGGTCAACAGCATTCCGTTGCACGCTGGCCAGAGTGACATTGCACAGGACATCACTGTGGACTTTCTGACTTTGGATGACAACGACGGCAACATTTCAAACGGAACCCCTAACTACAGCGAAATTGCAAGTGCCTTCGGCAGCCACGGCTTGCCAGCTCCAGCTTTATCGCTTCTGGATATTTCCCTCACCGGAGGTGCGCCAGAATTGCTCAATCCTCAAGGCGGCACCGAGGTGCGTATTGTGGTGAACAATCTTTCGGCCACCTACAGTGGGTCAGCCGTTCTTCGGTCACGAGTTGCAGGCCAATCGACCTATGCGACCACTCCGATGACGCCTTGCTGTGTCACGAACGGTTCCATGGTTTCTATGCCAAGCGGAACTTGCGGAACCGAACTGGAGTGGTATGTGGAAGCGCAAACGACCACCGGTGCGTGGGTGGCCTACCCATCCTCGGCGCCAGCAACTCCGAATAGAACCGTATTTGCATCCGGTGTGGAGAGCCTGCTTTCTGACGATGCTGAAATCGCTCGTGGCTGGACGCTCAATCAAGGCGATACTGCCACCACCGGAAAGTGGGTCCGCGGCAATCCGATTGGAACGACGGCACAACCAGAGTCGTCCCATAGCCCATCCAATTGCTATTTCACTGGGCAGGGCACTGCAGGTGGAACACTGGGTGAGGCCGACGTCGATAATGGTCGAACACATTTGATGTCGCCAACCTTTGATCTGGCGGGTTACGCCAGTGCGACGCTGGACTTTTGGTATTGGCACTCCAACAACACCGGTGCGCTACCGGGTGAGGATCCATTCATT
This sequence comes from Singulisphaera sp. GP187, assembly GCA_945871915.1. Lineage (GTDB taxonomy): Bacteria > Planctomycetota > Phycisphaerae > Phycisphaerales > SM1A02 > SYAC01. The sequence goes on along the minus strand of CAMBXO010000011.1, from coordinate 22,332 downwards.
GTTCAAGCCTCATCGAATAACGGTTCGACATGGGTGCAAGTCGCTTCCATCAATACGAATTTGAACAGCTGGGCGAAGTTGAGTTACGCATTGGAAGATTTCATTTCGCTTACATCAACAGTGCGAGTTCGGTTTATCTCTCTCGACGAGGGGGCCGGTGGAAGCCTGGTGGAATCAGGCATTGATGATGTCACCGTGAGTAGCCTCAACTGCACCACCACCAAATTCGGCGATCTCGATGGTGATGGAAGTGTTGGCAACGGTGACTTGGCCTTGCTGCTTCTTGATTTCGGTCAGTGCCCCGGTTGCCCTGCCGACCTTGATGAGAGCGGGTATGTGGACAGCGGAGACGCCGCCCTGCTTCTGTTGAACTACGACTGAGCAGGACGAAACATTGGAATCGAAGGAAGCCTCCATTCATCGGGGCTTCCTTTCTTTTTCGCCATGCCGCAGAAACTTTTCCAACCGTAGCGACCCACCACGCCGCTGGCTACACTTGATCCCCCGGCTTTCGGCCGGTGAGTCCAGGTGGCGAAATTGGCAGACGCGCCAGCTTGAGGTGCTGGTGGGAGCAATCCCTTGGAGGTTCAAGTCCTCTCCTGGGCACTTTGGCGGCACACACATGAGCGGCGCATCCACATGACCTCGCTACCGGTCTCTGAACTCGATTCGCTTGATGGATCACTGCGCATCAACGAAACATTTTTTTCTATTCAGGGTGAAGGTCTGCGTGCCGGCGAGCCGTGCTTTTTCATTCGCCTCACGGGATGTCCATTGCGATGTCACTGGTGCGATACGGCGTATGCCTTTCGAGAAGGGTCAGCGAGAACGATTCAAAGCCTTGTTGACGAGGCCCATCGCATCGGCTGTCCGTTGGTGCAGGTGACTGGAGGCGAACCGCTGGCGCAGAAGGGCTGCATTGGATTGGTGCATGCGCTGTGTCAGGCAGGCCACTGCGTGACGATCGAGACCAGCGGAGCGATGGATATTTCTGTTCTTGACCCTCGCTGCATACGCATCATGGATTTGAAGTGCCCAGGAAGTGGCGAGGAACGCCGCAATCTTTGGAGCAATCTTGATCACTTGACTCGAAGCGATGAAGTGAAGTTTGTTCTTGCCGATCGCAACGACTACGAATGGGCGAGGCACCAAACTCTGACACACCGATTGCATGAACGCGTGGCCGCCGTGCTGATGAGTGCGGTGTGGGCGCAACCCAAGAGCGACGAGACAACCGGCTCGACCGGTCTGGAGCCGAAACTGCTGGCCCAATGGATTCTTGCCGACCGCCTGCCTGTTCGCATGCAGACACAGTTGCACAAGATCATTTGGGATCCGCAGACGCGCGGGGTGTAATTTGACGCGGCGCACTCCGCGGAATGCACCAGCTATCGGCGCTTTCCCGCTGCCGGTGTCTTCTTGGGCGGTGCTCCGCGTTCGTCAGGTTTCGCTCGCTTTGCCGGCGGCTGAAACGCCGACTCTCGCAATTGCGCAAGTTCACTGGAGGTGAGTTCTCTCCACGCACCCACTCCAAGACCTCGCAGCCGCAACGGACCGATCCCCACACGCCGCAATCGTCGGACTGGATGTTTCAGTCGCAGCAGCATGGCTCGGACATTTGGACTTCGACCATCTTTCAGTTCCATCAGCAATGTTGTCTTGGTGCTTTCACGACCAAGAAGTTTGAGCGAACTTCGGGTCACGGCTGAATCGCTGCGTTGCCTGGCAAACAAACTTTCCGAGAGTCGCTTCACGGCAACTTCGTCAAGCCGCCCACCCACGGTGACTTCGTAGGCCTGAGGCACCTCAAATCGCGGATGCGTGAGACGATTCGCGAGTTCACCGTCGTTGGTCAGCAACAGCAGACCACTGGCGTCCATCTCAAGGCGACCCACCGGGAACACTCGCAGCTTTGAAGGATGATCCACCAAATCCACGGCCCGTCGGCGGCCCTCCGGATCGTCGTTGGTGCAGACAATGCCCTTGGGTTTGAACAACATGATGTACACCATTTCCTGAACGCCGTGCCGACGAATCGGTCGCCCGTCAACTTCAACGCGATCCTTGCTGGCATCCACCCATGCCGGTAGACCGTCAAGGATTTCTCCGTTCACGGTCACTCGCCCCTCCAGGACCATGGCCTCACAATCACGACGACTTGCGACGCCGGCGGCGGAGAGAACTTTCTGAATGCGGTCGCCTCGGCGATCGTCATGAAACGAATGTGCAGGTCCTTTTCGTTGCCGTGGCATCACGGGATGGTACGAAGTGGCTCGTACACTTCCCACGATGATTCCTGACCAACACCAATCTCGGCATGCGCGTGGGTGGAGCGGCCTGTTGCACAATCTCGGAGTGCTTCGGGATTGGATTGCTGTGGATCGTGCAAGTCAGATGGCCAGTGCCCTGGCTTATCGAACCCTGCTTGGAATGCTTCCGGTGCTGGTGGTCACCACGCTGATCTTTAAGGCGGTGGCCGGTGATCGTTTTGGTGCCATGGTCATGGACGCGCTCGCGGCCATGGGTCTGAATTCGGTTCGGATATCGGCGACCAATGGCGCGGAGGCCTCCCCTGTGGCCATGGATGCATGGCTTGCAGACATCATCATGGGCGCGTCCAATCTTGATTTGTCGGCACTCGGTTGGATTGGTGCCGTGGTGCTGATGCTGAGCGCGGTGTGGGTGGTGGCCACCATCGAGGATTGCTTCAACATGATCTGCCGAACAGAGCAGGGACGAAGTTGGCCTCGCCGCATTGTGACGTATTGGTTTGCGTTAACGGCTGGGCCTCTGTTGCTAGCTGCTGTGCCATTGGTCGGTTCCATGGTGGAACACACGGCGGAACGCCTTCCGCAATTGTCGTGGATCCTTTCAACTTTTCGAGTGGCGTGGTCCACCGTTGTCTTGTGGGCACTCATGATGGCCGCGTATCTCACCGTTCCGAGTAAGCCGCCTCGCCTGAGAGGCGTGATCGCTGGAGCATTCGTGAGCGCGATCGGTCTTGAACTCAGCCGCGGGTTTTTACATTATTACATCAGCCACACCTTGAGCCTGAGTCTGATCTACGGATCGCTTGGACTCGTTCCCGTCTTTATGTTCTGGATGTATGTGATCTGGCTGATTGTGCTGGTGGGTCTGCAAGTCGCGGTGCTGTGGGACGCACTGGACCAGCGTGGCCTTCCAGATTTAATGCGTCGGCCAGTCGACTTGCCCAAGCAAACCGGTTAACCCATTACGGCTGCGTCGGTGGCGGGGGCGGGGGCGGCGGCGCACTCGCGTCCGGTTCGGGCGTTGGAGGCTTTGCGTTTTCAAAATCAGCGAGTCGCTCACCCCACGGCGTTTCGGCAAGCCCCTTCCACTTTCGAGCCTCGGCTCGCAGCCAGACCCGTTCAAGAGATTCCACTGGACCAAACAGTGCGACAAACGCTTCTTCTCGCTTGCTTGGAAGGGCATACGCACCATTTTTCAACGCCTCAAGATAGAGACGGAATTCCGGCGCACGATTTCGCGCAAGCCAATTCGTAAAGATGCATGATTGGCCATAAAAATTTTTCAGGTCCTCACTCTGTGGGGCGCCGCTCGATGCATGCTGATCCTTGCTCACCAGCACCCGCAATGGAATCAGGCGGTCCGCTTGCGCTGCCTCCTGCATGGCTTGACGCCGTTTCAGGTTGTCACTCAGAAAGCCCAGATTGGTGTCACCGGTGTCGGCCGCTTCAAAATTGGTTGCCAGACCTTCCGCCAACCACAATGGGTACATCACCCCACGCGATTGCACTTTTGTATGAAAGAACAACTGATGCGCCGCCTCGTGTGTAACCGTTCCGCAAAATCGATCTTCGGCTTCACTCGAAATCTGATCCTTCTTGTTCTCAATCTGCCGCGTGATCTGCGCAGCCTTTCCACCGGCACCATGACCATCCAGCACATTGGCTCCCGCGGCTTTGGCTTGCCTTGCAATGCTCTTCTTGTTCGCCTCCAATTGGTCCATGGCTTTCTTAACATCTTCGTTACTCATGGCGTCAAACATCACCAAACGGTCAACACGCGGGCTGTAATACCCGGCGGTCCATGTCTGCGTCATGCCGTCATTGGCCTTGGCAAACGCCGCGTAGTCGGCCTTGTCACGAAAGAGAACCGCCACCAATTTGTGGCGAAGCGGCTCCGGAACAAGCCCCAGAATTTCACAATTTGAAATGAAGGCCTTGTACGTGACTTCGAGCAATGTTGTGACGGCTTGCGCATCGTCTAGCGGCGCATCCGATAGAAGCACATAGTGCGAGGACTCGGTTCGATTGAGTTGCGGTGCGGCCTTCTGCGTGAGCTGGAGTGATTCGCTTTCAGAAGCCAGCGCAGTTGCCTCATCTGCTGCACTCGCTTGCCATGAAGAAACAAAGAGGACGCAAAGAAGAATCGTTCGCATAAAGCGGGGCTCCGATACCATGTCATCGTACGCCATTCTTCCCGATGGCTCGTGCTTATGCCCGTTGATCGACGAACAACCACCACTCATTGCCAGACCGTGAGGGGCCACCTGCTAGCACGAATTGTGGTGCCCAATGTGGGTCATCGCGAGGTTCCCATTGTGGCAACGGAAATCGGCGAAGCGTTGGAGTCGCTGGGGAGTGCGGCCAAGGGACAGGCTTTTGTTTTGGACTTCACCGATGTCCGCATTCTGAGCAGCATGGGGCTTGGAATGTGCGTGGACCTGAAAAAGAGGGCCGACAAGATGGGCATGAAATCGGTTCTGTTTGGTGCCGATGCACCCCTGCTCGACCTTATGAAACTCATGCGGGTCGATCGGCTCTACACCGTGATTGCGGACTCTGCTGGACTGCAGCGATTCCTCGGCTGACTGGGAAGAACTGGCCAATCGACCGTACGGTCGCTCTGCCCTACTATCGTTCCATCTATGGGCCTCGAATCCGCATTGCCATCCGACAGCATTCTCTCCACACAACTCATCCGCGTCGTGAACTGGGCGCGGCGTTCCAGTGTGTGGCCCATGCCCTTTGCAACCGCTTGCTGCGGCATTGAACTTATGGCGACCGCGTGCAGTCGCTTTGATCTGGCTCGCTTTGGCGCAGAAGTGATGCGATTTAGTCCTCGCCAATCCGATCTTCTGATTGTTGCGGGGCGAGTCAGTGTGAAGACCCTGCCCGTACTCCAACGCATTTACATGCAGATGGCGGAGCCCAAGTGGGTCATCAGCATGGGCGCCTGTGCAAGTACTGGCGGCGTGTTTGATACCTATGCCGTGGTGCAGGGAGTTGATCAGTTCATCCCCGTGGATGTGTATGTGCCTGGTTGCCCGCCCCGACCCGAAATGCTGATTGAGGGAATCATGGCCATTCAACGCATCATTGATGCGGACAATATTCCTCGCGATCCCGATGGAAAGCGACAACCCCTCAACATCGCGGTCGCGCCAAACTATGAGCCGCGTCCCATGCCTGTCCCTGTCACGGTGGGTGCGTCGTAATGGCCCAGGCCCCAGAGGCCGACGAAGTGTTGCGTGGACTGCGGCAACATTGGCCGACAACGGGGCAGCGGATTTTTTTGACATTGCTTGCAACAGCACTTGGGTGCTGGATCGGCATTCGTGGAGTGCAGCCTGTCGATCCCCTACCGCGCGATGCGCAGGTGTTCTCGTCGATTCGCGCTTCGACCTTGACGCGCCAATTGCTCGGTGATCAACCACGCCCCATTGGAAGCCCGGCGAATGACATGGCGGTCAAGCGTCTGGCTCAATTCTTGCAAAGGCGTGGCCTCGAAGTGGAAGTCAGTGAGGCCCCCATTCGCGTCCATGGGCACGATGTGGTCTTGCGAAATGTGGTGGCTCGCAAGCGTGGCACCATTGAGGGTGCTGCGGTGCTTCTGGTTGCGCACCACGACTCTGTTGCGCAATCGCCTGGAGCCAGTGACGATGGCATCGGTGTTGCGGTGGTCGTTGAGGCAGCGATCGCGCTCACCAGTGAGCCGTGGAAGGGGCGAGACATCATTCTGCTGCTGACCGATGGCGAAGAAGCCGGATTGTTGGGAGCGAAATACTTTGCTGACAGTCATCGGTGGTTCAAGGATGTGGGCATGGTGCTGAACATAGACAACCGAGGGAATTCGGGGCCGTGCCTCTTGTACGAGACCGGAATGCATGACGCGCGAGTGATGCAATGGGTGGCGCCGGCTTTGAGTGACGGAGTTGCCAACAGTTTCTTTGCAGAAGTTTCCAAGCACACGCCCCACGGAACCGACTTTGCTGTGTTTCGAGATCGAGAATTGCCTGGACTGAATTTTGCATTGATTGGTGGACATGCCGACTATCACCAACCGACGGACACATGGGATCGAGTCAATCTGTCTTCCATGCAGCAACAGGGAAATATGGTTCTTGCGGCTCTGTACACCTTGGGCATGGTTGGTTCGGACGAATTCGTGGAGTCAGGTCGATCGGTCTTTCTTGATGTGGGGGGAACAGTCATTGCGTGGTGGACCGCAAGGGCGGGAGTCGTCATGGCATTTGGTTGCGCCATCGGGTTGCCCCTGCTTGGCTGGTTCATGGCTCCGCAAAGATTGGCCCGCCGCAAGATCATGGTCTATGGATTTGCGGCCACCGCTGTACGGCTGATTGTTGCGATGCTCGTAAGTTGGTGGCTGCTGCGGTCCATGGAATGGATGGGCCTCTTTGGCCCGGAATCTCTCAATGATGCAGTGCCGCAATCTTCAGGACATGAGCGATTCCGCCTTGGCTATTGGCCTTGGTCCGGTCCTTGGCTCCTCGGAGGTGTGGCCGTGGCCGCCATCGCAACCGCGTGGGTTTCCAGCAAGCGATTGATGCGAGGCGATGCCATGATGATGGCGTGCGGAAGTTGGTTCTGTCTTGCGTTGATCACATTCTTGTTCGCTCTTGCGGTCCCTGGTGTAACGGCCCCACTGCTGCCTGTGATCATTGTTGCCACCATGGTCGCTGCAATCTGTTGCTTTGTTCTTGATTCCACCGCTCGCGTATCGGGTGTCCTGTTTGTCACGCTTCCCACATGCATGGCCGCCATCACCTTGACGCCCCTTGAACTGCTTGGATGGGACGCCGTTGGGCTCTCCATGCCACTCTTTTCCGCGGCGAGGTTTGCATTGTTTGCTGCAATTGTGCTGGCGGCGGTGACGGTGCCGCGACACGCGTCGCTAACGCAACCCTTGCACAAATAATTTCAGGCGAGCTAGGCCCTCCACAATCAATGGTTCGGCGCAGGCGAAACTCACTCGAATATTGGTTCGTGCACAGGCTCCAAAGTCCTCGCCCGGAACAACGGCGACCAAGGACTCCTCCAATAAGGCCTCGGAAAATGCCTGCGCAGAATCCAGCGTGCGCCCTGCAGCGGTTCGTAGTCCCATGCACTCTTTCACACACGGGAATGAATAGAAGGCGCCATTGGACGGCGTGGTGCGAAGACGCGGAATGTCTGAAAGCAATCGACAGGTGAGTTGAGCGCGCGCGGCAAAGGCCTGACGCATGCATTGCACGCCTGCATGGCCGTTGGTCAAGGCTTCCACAACGGCTGGCATGATGAAGGTTGGAATGCTGTTGGTGAGTTGCCCCTGCAACTTGATCACTTCCTTTGCAAACTGACCATTGGAACCCGGTGCCGCCAAGTATCCAACGCGCCACCCCGTCATGGCGTACGCCTTGCTCATGCCATTTATGGTGATCGTGCGTTGTGCAAGGCGAGGATCCGCACCGGGGCTCATGTGCACGACTCCGGCGGACACTTCTGGGTATAGAAGTTTCTCGTAGATCTCGTCACTCACAATGGCAACATGTTCGTGGCGTGCAAGAACATGAAAGAGCGCCTCCATTGTTGCGCGAGGTTGCACAACGCCGCACGGATTGCTCGGGCTGTTCAGAATGATGGCTCGCGTGCGTGGTGAAATGGCTTTTTCGATTGCCGAGACATCCAAAAGAAACCCTTGATCCACAGTCGAGCCAACTTCAACGCATGTGCCCCCATACAACTCGATCAGTGGCTTGTAACTCACCCACGCTGGCGTGGGAAGAATCACTTCGTCCCCCGCACCGAATTGCAGGAGAGCCTGCATGGCCATCGCAATGGAATGTTTCGCGCCTGTTGTCAGCGTGACATGTTCGGCTGTGCAGGCGATTCCATTTTCATGGTGCAGTTTGTGGGCAATAGCCGCTCGCACCGTCTTGTCACCGGGCGTTGGTGCGTAGCGCGTCATGCCCTGATCCAGAGCCTTCTTGGCTGCATCGCGAATGTGGGTCGGTGTATCGAAGTCGGGTTCGCCAACACCAAACCCAATCACGGGCTTTCCTGCAGCCTTCATCGCTGCGGCCTTGGCGGCAACCGCAAGCGTGGCGCTCTCCTTCATGTTGGCAACAACCGGACTGATGCGCATGTGCGAAAGATAGCGGGCAATCCGGAAGCCGCGACACGCAACGCGACACGCCATGGCTACACTTCCGCAATGCACTTCGACGCACATCAGCCTGTCTTGGATGAACTTGAGGCGCGGATCACCGCCATCCGCGACTCTCTTTGACTGGCCGCGCAAGATTTCTGAACGATCCGCGTTGCTGGAATCGATGAACGCATCGGATCTCTGGAGTAACCCAAAGGCCGCCCAACGCGTGATCAGCGATCTGAAAATGATCCGGGCGCAGATTGAACCGCTCGAGGGCGTGATCAAGGATTTTGAAGACGCAAAACTTGGCTACGAGATGGCCCACGAGAGCGGCGATTCGGAACTGCTCACTGATGTTGATGAGTCTCTCTTTCGATTGCAGTCGAGAATGAGTGCAGTTGAGAAGCAGAGTCTGCTGTCCGGAAAGCATGATTTTCGAAACTGCTTTGTCAGCATTCAGGCTGGTGCCGGTGGTACCGAGGCTGAAGATTGGGCGGGCATGCTGGAGCGCATGTATCTGTATTACTGGAATGAGATGGGGTGGAAAGCCGAGGAAACCCATCGCAGTCCTGGCAATGAGGCGGGGGTGAGTGAAGTGAGTTATCGCCTGGAAGGCACGCTTGCGTTTGGTTACATGAACTGCGAGCGAGGCACACATCGCCTTGCACGTGTGAGCCCCTTCAACGCCGAAGGCAAGCGACAGACAAGTTTTGCAACGGTGGATGTCAGCCCCGAGTTTGAAGACGCCGACCTTGAAATTCCTGCCAAGGATCTGGACATCGTTCCGTTTGTTCGAGCGAGCGGCCCCGGCGGGCAAAATGTGAACAAGGTGGCGACCGCGATTCGTGTTACGCACATTCCAACAGGCATCCAAGTGGTCGCGAGCACCTTTCGCGATCAGCCGCAGAATCGCAAGCAAGCCATGCAGGTTCTTCGCGGAAAACTTGAACTCATTGAGGAAGAGCGCCGCGCCGCCGAAGTGGCCGCGGTGACTGGCGGCAAAGTCACGCGTGACTGGGGCACACAAATTCGCAGTTATGTTTTTTACGATAACCGGGTGAAGGATCATCGAACTGGATACGAAGTCGGCAATCCGCAGCATGTTCTTGACGGGGACATCTTGCCGTTTATCGAGGCCGAATTGCAGCGACGGCGAACGGAACGCGAGCGTGCACGATTGGCGGCCAAGAGCACCACATGACAGAGGCCCTCGACGCGATCGTCGATCTAGGCCCTGAGGCATGGCACGACGCGCGTCAATCGGGGCAACTCGAATGGCTCTGCACCAACGGCATCGGCGGTTACGCCTGTGGAACCGTTGGTGGGCTGTTGCAACGACGCTGGCATGGCCTCTTGGTTGCGGCCACCGATCCGCCAGCTGGTCGCACCTTGCTGGTTCCAAAAATTGAATTGTTTGTCACGGTGGATGGTCGCGAATGGTCGCTGGCGGCCAATGAATGGGGCGGTTGTGACATGGATGCGCCGGGGCTTGGGCACCTTGTTCGCATGCATATGGCGGGCTCCGTTGTGGTTCGTCATTGGCGCATCGGGTCCGCACTTCTTGAAGAACGAATTGCCATGAAGCGCGAAAGCAATACCACGGCGGTGCTGCTCACGCTGCGTCGATCGAGCAGCGCCGTGAAGATTCGAATCAAAGCGATGGTGAATCGCCGGCCGCATGATCGGCTGGTGCGGGCCAATTCGGTGCCTGCAACATTCGCCTCAGTGAACCATGGACTGCGTGTGAACTTCACTGGCACAACAGGTGAAGGCAGCGAACTCTTTCTGCAAGCCGACGACTGTTTGGCTGTTGCTGACGGAACCTGGTACAGCAACTATCTCCTTCCAGTCGAGCGGGCTCTTGGGTACGACTGTGTTGATGCACATATGTGCGCAGGCGACCTCACGGTGACTCTCAAGCAAGGTGAGTCTCGCGGGTTCACCGCAAGTACCCGCGAAGAATCCAATGGCGAAGCACACCGCATTGTTCAGGCGTGCCTCAGTCGGTCGACCGAGTTGATCCACGCTGCCAAGGCACACGGCGATCACTTTCGATCGCGATTGGTTCTCGCTGCAGATCAATTCATCGTGCGTCGTTCTTTACCGGATGGTCAGCGAGGCACCAGTGTGATCGCGGGCTATCCGTGGTTTGCTGATTGGGGACGCGACGCACTCATTTCGTTGCCGGGTCTCTGTCTTGCAACGGGTCGGGCCAACGACGCCGCCGACATCATTCGATCGCTCGCACGATTTCAGAGAGACGGTCTGCTTCCCAATCGCTTTCCTGCGCCGGATGAACCGTGGTTAGACAACAGTGTGGATGCTCCGCTGCTGCTGGCCGAGGCTGCGCGACGGACGGTCGCTACAACTCACGATTGGGACTTGGCCCGCGATATGTGGCCGGCCCTTCAGAATACTTTTGACGCATTCATTCAGGGCACTCGTCATGGAATCAAAGTGGATGCACGCGATGGCCTGCTTGCGGCGACAGAACCGGGAACCCAACTCACCTGGATGGATGCCAAGGTGCAGGATCGTGTCATAACGCCTCGAATGGGAAAGCCAGTCGAAGTGAACGCTCTGTGGTGCGGATTGCTTCACACCATGATTGAATGGGCGCCCAAGGTCAAACAGAATTCTTCGGCGCAGGTGACCGCGCTTGACAAGGCACGCACGTCATTCGCGCGATTTCTGCGACCTGATGGAAACGGCTTACTGGATGTCCTCGACGGACCATCGGGTGATGATGCGAGTCTGCGTCCCAATCAACTAATGGCCTTGTGCTGTTGCACTGACCTTGTGCCAACTTCCATTGAGGAACGGATGCTGGATGTGGTGCAGAACCAATTGCTGACACCGCTTGGACTTCGAACACTCGGTCCACATGAGCCTGGATATCGAGGACGATTCGAGGGTTCGGTCGAGCAGCGAGATGAGGCGTACCACATGGGTACTGCATGGCCGTGGCTGCTGGGTCCCTATCTTCAAGCCCTCCGGAAAGCCAAACGAGATTCGGAAATTGCCATCGCAGTCGAGCCGTTTCTGCACCACTTAAGGCAGGGTTGCCTTGGGCAAATTTGTGAAGTGGCCGATGGTGACGCGCCACAACGCCCTGCAGGATGCTTTGCGCAGGCTTGGAGTGTTGCGGCTCTGTTGGATCATGGCTCCGACCTGCCCTGACACCTCAAACAAGCGAAACCATCGGGCTGTTTGTGGGTACAACTCACACCATGCGCACTCTCGCTTCTCTATCGTTGCTGGCTGCTTTCGCAACACTTTCTGCACCAATTCAGGCTCAGCCGCCGGGAGACCCAACCGAAGTTCCCCCTGCTTCCATGCTGCGGTCGCCAGACATTGGCCACAAGGACATTGTGTTTTCTTTTGCGGGCGACCTGTGGCTTGTGAGTAAGAGTGGCGGCGTGGCACGGCCCTTGACCAACGCGCGAGGTCCGGAAAGCACACCCAAGTTCAACAACGATGGTTCGGTCATTGCGTTTGTGGGTGGATACGAAGGCAATCGCGATATCTACACCATTCCCATTGGCGGTGGCGAGCCATTTCGCGTTACGCATCATCCAACATCCGAGACGCTGAATGGTTGGGAGAACAATGACCTTCTCTTCACCACAACGGATCTCGGCGGACTCACTCGCCAAACGCGGCCATTTCGAGTGGCAAGCAAGGGCGGTCTTCCTGCGGCACTTCCCGTTGCGTACGGCGCCAATGTTGCCATCAGCAAAAGTGGTGAGTGGCTCGCGTTCACTCCGCACTCGATCGACGGACGAACATGGAAGCGATATCGCGGCGGTATGGCCACAGACATTTGGCTTCTGAATCTGAAATCGGGCGAGAGCCGCCGCGTAACCAACTACGAGGGCATCGACACCCTTCCGATGTGGCACGGCGACTCGCTGTATTTCCTAAGCGACGATGGAGATTCGCATCGACTGAATATTTTCAAGGCCAATCCAGCCACCGGCGTCCGCACACGCATGACCGACTTTCAAGATGAAGATGTTCGCTGGCCGAGCGTTGGCCCAGATGATGACTCCGCAGGCGAAATCGTGTTCCAGAAGGGCGACCAACTGATGGTGCTTGATCTTGGAAGCGGTGTCAGCCGTGAAGTAGCTGTTCAGGTTCCAGGCGATCGCCCTCGCATTGCAACCCGCAATGTGGATCAATCTCGCAACATCGGTTCGTGGTCCATTGGCCCATCTGGCAAGCGTGTCGCGGTCAGTGCTCGCGGCGATCTTTGGACGGCTCCGGCGGAGAATGGAACGCCGCGCCCACTCACCAGCACCAGTGGCGTGTTTGAACGGGATCCAACATGGAGTCCCGATGGAAAGTCCATCGCGTATTTCGATGACAGCACAGGCGAGTACGAGTTGTTCGTTATGCCGGCGGATGGAAAGGGCGAGCGAAAGCAGCTCACCAGCGACGGCGGCCCATTTAAGAATGACATCACATGGAGCCCGGACTCCAAGCGCATCGCCTACAGCGACAAAACGGGAACGCTTTGGCTGGTCACGATTGAAGATGGCGCTCGCATGCGCGTTGACCGTGATCCGCGTGCCCGAACATTACGCCCCAGCTTTAGCCATGACAGTGCGTGGTTGACCTATGCCCGCGGTGAGGAAAACCGAGAGACCCCTGCGATTTGGATTTTTGAAGTTGCAACTGGCAAAGCCACGCAAGTGACTGCAGGCATGTTCAGCGACACCATTCCCACCTTTGATCGAAAGGGTGAGTATTTGGTCTTTGCAAGCGAGCGGCGATTCGAACCCACCTACAGCAATCTTGACAGCACATGGATTTACAACGACACCGACCAGCTGTACTTGGTTCCGCTTCGCAAGGATGTCAAGATTCCATGGCCAGCCGAGAGCGATGAGGAAAAGCCCGGCGCCAAAGATGACAAGAAGGACGATTCCAAGGACGAGAAAAACGACGATGGTGACAAGGCCGGCAAGTCAGAGGGTGGTGATGCTGACAAGCCTGCAGAGGGTGATCGCCCGCGCCGTCGACGCCGGCCAGCACAGACGGATGATGCGAATGGATTTGTGCAGACGCCACCGCCAGGCACACCACCCAAGGAAGAACCAAAGAAGGATGACGAACCTAAGAAGGACGACGAACCTAAGAAAGACGACGCGCCTCCGAAAGATGGTGACCAGCCCGGCGGAGATGGTGCGGCGCCAGCGGACAAACCAAGTGATGAGGCCAAGAGTGGTGAGGCGAAGGACGACTCCAAGAAAGAGGAGACCAAGAAAGAGCCTGATCCAATTTCCATTGACATGGATGGCTTTGAAGCGCGTTCCATTCAACTTCCCCCGAAGGGTGGCTCGTATGCATCGATTGGTTTCAATGACAAGGGTCATTTGCTGTATGCCCGCAACGGCGATGGCGTGAAACTTCTCGATCTGACAGACAAGGAAAAGAAAGAGAAAAATGTGGCGGAAGGCGGCCGTTTTGAAGTGAGTGCCGATGGAAAGAAGATTCTTGTTGGCCGCGGCGGGTCCGCAAGCGTGATCGATGCGTCAGCCGATGGCAAGAGCAAGTCTGTGGTCACCACTCCCATGGAGGCCCCTCTTGATCCACGCGCCGAGTGGCGGCAGATTCTTCTTGATGCTCACCGCATCATGCGAGATTGGTTCTATGACCCCAATATGCATCAGGTGGATTGGAACGCGCAGCGGGATCACGCACTGAAATTGCTGGAGAGCGCCAACAGTCGCGAAGATGTGAACTGGATTATTTCAGAGATGATCAGCGAACTGAATGTTGGCCACGCATATTTGCAGGGGCAGGGCGATGTCGAGGGCCCCGCCACCGGAAGCGCGGGCATGCTTGGAGTTGAGTGGGATCTTGCCTCTGGCGAAAACGGAATCAAGGCGTATCGCATTTCGGAGATCATTGAAGGCGCACCGTGGGACCTGGATGCTCGCAATCCATTGCGTGAAGTGGGTGTGAAACAGGGCGAACATGTGCTGGCGGTGAATGGTCGTGCCATGGACACCAGCAAGGATCCGTGGGCTGCGTTTGAGGGACTCGCAGGCAAAGTGGTCACGATCACGGTCAGTGAAAAACCGCTTCGGGACGGCACGGAACGAGATGTCGTTGTGCGAACGCTCTCAAGTGAACAACCGCTTCGCTACCGAGCATGGATTGAACGCAATCGCCAGCTCGTGGACACATTGAGTGACGGTCAGGTTGGCTACATCTATGTGCCCAATACTGGTACCGATGGACAGAATGATCTTGTGCGGCAGTTTCAGGGGCAGCGATCCAAGCCAGCTCTGCTGATTGATGATCGATGGAATGGCGGCGGACAGATTCCCAATCGATTCATTGAAATGATGAATCGCCCAGCCACCAATGGATGGGCTCGACGCGACGCGGGCGAGCAAGTGTGGCCACCAGATACGCACAATGGCCCCAAGGCCATGCTGATCAACGGGCTCGCCGGTTCGGGCGGCGACATGTTCCCGTGGCTCTTTCGTCATCAAGACCTTGGGCCGCTGATCGGTACGCGAACATGGGGCGGGCTTGTGGGCATTAGCGGCAATCCCGGATTTGTAGACGGCGGCAACATTAGCGTTCCCACATTTGGTTTTTACAAACTCGATGGAACATGGGGCGTTGAGGGCCACGGCGTTGATCCTGATATTGAAGTCATCGATGATCCGGGAACGATGAAAGGCGGCCTTGCCGCGGGCGGTCGCGATCCGCAAATTGAAAAGGCAGTTGAAGTTCTGCTCAAACAAGTGGCGGAAAAGCCTTTCCAGAAGCCGACGCGACCACCGGCACCAGATCGCAGTGGAATGGGCGTGCCCGAGAAGGATCGTTAGTCGGTCATCGATCGGCTCGTGAGTGAGCGTTTGATTTTCAATCGGTGATAAAGTGGCACCCGACGATGGCTGCTCGCTACACGATTGATCCGGACATTTCGCGTGCAAGCACGCTTCCTGGTCGCTATTACAGCGATGCGGAAGCGTTTGAGCGAGGCAAAGAAAAGTATTTTGCCAGCAGTTGGCAATTTATTGGCGATGAGTCGCATGTGAAAGCGCCGGGGCAAGTTGTGCCGATCGAATTGCTTCCGGGATTGCTTGACGAACCAATTGTTCTCACACGCGATGCCAATGACACGCTGCATTGCTTGAGTAATGTCTGCACCCATCGGGGCATGAAATTGTGCGAAGGCCCGTGCAATGAGCGATTCCTTCGCTGCCGCTATCACGGTCGGCGTTTCGGATTGGATGGCCGCTTTCAAAGCATGCCGGAATTCGAACAGGCTGTTGGCTTTCCGTCCGAAACGGATCATCTGGCCAAGGTTCCATTGGCTCAGTGGGGTCCCCTGCTCTTTGCATCCGCCAAACCCGCCGCCACATTTGAGACCATGATGGGTCCACTCATGAAACGGCTTGCATGGCTTCCGCTGAACGACGCGCGACATGATGCGTCGCAATCACGCGAATACATGGTTCGATGCCATTGGTCTCTGTATGTGGACAATTACCTTGAGGGGTTTCACATTCCCTTTATTCACGGGGCCCTCAACGATGCCATTGACTACGAAACCTATCGAACCGAGGTGTTCGACTGGGGCAATCTGCAGATTGCCGAGGCAAAGGGGGCGACCACGTCGTTCGATCCTCCTACATCATCACCCGATCATGGCCTGCGCATTTCGGCGTATTACTACTGGGGCTTTCCAAACTTGATGTTGAATTTTTATCCGTGGGGAGTGTCCATCAATGTGGTGCGACCGCTCAGCATCGACACCACCAAGGTCTCGTTCATTCGATATGTATGGGATGAATCCAAACTTGCGCAGAGCGCCGGTGCAGACCTTGATCGCGTGGAGCGAGAGGACGAGCAAGTGGTCGAGTTGGTGCAGCGGGGCATTCATTCCCGGTTTTATTCGCGAGGGCGATTCTCACCGACGCGTGAGCAGGGTCCGCATCAATTTCACCGAATGCTTGCAGAGCGATTGGCCGATTGACACCTGTCAACAAACAAAGCGGGTGAAGGGACTTGAACCCTCGACATTCACGTTGGCAACGTGACGCTCTACCACTGAGCTACACCCGCACACACATCCCCTTTGGGGGAGGCGAAGTATAACGCCTCAATCCGTTGCGAACCGCTGGCATTCGTCCAACATTTTTACGAGGCGGATTCGACGACTTGAACAAAGCGAAAGTGCTGCCCGTCAAACAGGCCTCGATCACTCAATTTGAGCGAAGGGATGACCAGGAGCGCCATAAAGTTCAGTGTCATGAATGGGGCACGAAGCGGCGAGCCGAGCCGGTGAGCCAATGATGTGAGGCGTTCATATTCCTGTGCAATGTGCTGAAACGGCTGGTCGCTCATCAATCCAGCAATCGGAAGCGGAAGCACATGAGTTTGAGTGCCATCACACACCGCCAGACCTCCACGCGATGCGAAGATGGCATTCACCGCCGTCGCCAGATTTTTTCGGTTGCCGGCTACAGCCACAACGTTGTGGCAATCGTGAGCCACACTTGCGGCGATGGCCCCCTGTTGAAGTCCGAAACCACGAATGAACGCTACAGCAGGAGGCGCCGTGTTGTACCGATTGACCACCGTGAGAAATGCCACATCTGCGTGATTGCCGGTCACTGGTTCAGCCGCGCTCTCACGCACCGGCACACTCTCGAATCGTTCGCCAGTCACCAGTTCACCATCCACTGGATCGATTACACGAACCACCACACTCGCTGCACTCGCCGGGGCACGAACAATGAAATCCCGTGCCTGAAACGAGTCAGACCGAAATTGATTCACCACCTCAACTGGCATGTGCGACCACACCGCGTGGCCGTTGTTCGCAACCACTTCCCCGTGAATCCATGTCCGAATCACCTTGAAGGACTCTAAGTCCTCAACCAGCGCGGCATCGGCGGAATCCCCCACTCTGAGGAGTCCGCATGCAAGTCCGTAATGCAGCACTGGATTCATGCATGCCGCACGCAGCGCGTCCATGACATCAATGCCCTTGCTCACCGCGCGAGCGACCAGCGTATTGATATGTCCCACACGCAGAACATCCGGGTGCGCGTCATCTGTACAGAACATGCACTGTTCGGGTCGTTCCTTGAGAAGCGGCCACAGGGCTTCAAAATTTCTCGCGGCGGAACCCTCCCGAATCAGAATGGACATGCCGCACTGCGCCTTGTGTCGTGCCTCACCAAGCGACACACACTCATGATCGGTGGTGATGCCCGCCGCGACATAGCGCCGTGCTTGTTCACCCATCAAACGGGGCGCATGACCGTCCACCGGCTTGCCCACAGCTTTCGCAGCGGAGATTTTTGCCAACACTTCGGCATCCCCTTGCAGCACGCCCGGCCAATTCATCATCTCACTGAGGTATCCCATTCTCGGATCCTTCAGAAGCCGTGCGACCGCAACAGAGTCCAGCGTGGCGCCAGCCGTTTCAAACGGTGTCGCCGGCACGCACGATGGACAACCAAAGTGAAAGTGAAAGTTGCGCCTTGCTGCGTCCCGCAACATGAATTCAATGCCAGGCTCACCCAGCACATTGGCAATCTCATGCGGATCGCTCACCGCGCCAACAGTGCCGTGCCCCACCACCGCTCTCGCAAATTCACTGGGCGGCATCATGGTGCTTTCCACGTGCACATGTGCATCAACAAATCCGGGAATAAGAACTCCAGGATCGACTGGCCCATTCCACGGTGAAATGGATTCAATTCGTCCATCTTGCATGCGGATTTCACATGGAACAATGGTTCGCGAATGCAAATCCACAACACGGTGACGCAAGACCAACGACGGCATCGCTGCAATGTAGCCGCAGAGATTCAGGTGGTGGTTCGATAGGCTCTTGCAGAATGTCGGCGACCCTTGAAGTGCCTGTGGACTCCATCGAAGCGGCGGTGCTGGCCGCTCCCTGTGCCGATCGCTTGGAATTGTGCGACGACCTTGCAAGCGAAGGCTGGTCGCCCACGCGTGACGTGGTCCGTGCCACGCGTGCGGCCACTCGGTGCAGCATCGTGGCCATGATTCGCCCGCGAGTGGATGGCGCACTGCATGAACTGGTGGCTGAGGCGTTCCGTGCGACGCCGCACATTGTGGAAACGTCACTGAATGAAATTGACGGATACGCCAAAGCCGGCGCCGATTCGGTGGCCATTGGATTACTGGATGGAGATGGAATGATTGACATGGACGCGTGCACTCGGCTACGAGATGCCGCGCTGCAGCATGGAATGATCGTTGCGTTTTTGCGCACCTTCGACCTTCTCACGGATCGCTCGCGGGGAATGCAGGATCTGACCACTCTAAAAATGACGCGTGTTGTGACGGCAGGCGTCTACGGATGGAATGCAGCCGTGGCCACACTCTCTCAAAGGATTTCTACGCTGCAACAGGATGTTGCAACTGCCAATCACCACGCGTCGCGACTCGGTGTGAATCCAGTTCAGATTATTCCGGGTGGCGGGGTTCGATCCAGCAATGCGCGTCAGTGGTTACAGGTTTCGCCGCATCTTCACGCGTCATGTCGAACGAATGGCGTGTTCGACCGCAACGAAGTGGCATCGCTTCGTGCCGTGCTCAGGAGCGATTCCGCGGAGAATCCTGCTTGATGTCTTGTGTGAACGCGCTCTCGTGCAGCGTGTTGTCTTCGGCAGTTCCCACCGCATAGGTAAACCCAGATTGCACAGACAGTGCACCCGCTCGGCCACCGTAATCCATCGCCAGGACACCTACTTGGCACTCTGCCGACTCAGGAATCTGCACATGCAGCCGCCGAATGAACGCTTCACACGCTGCCTGCGGTGACAATCCCTGACGCATCGATTCAACCATGGCGTACGCCCCCATGGTGCGTTGAACCACTTCACCCAAGCCTGTGCAGACTGCGGCGCCGACACCTCGCTCCACAAATAGGCCCGCACCAATAATCGGAGAATCCCCCACTCGCCCCGGTATCTTGAACGCAAGGCCGCTCGTGGTACTGGCCACGGCCATTCGACCACTTGCATCCAGAGCGATCATCGAGATTGTGTCATGGTTTTCCACATTGACGAGCGGAGTACGGATTGCCTGCTGCAACCATGCATCCAATCTGGCTCGCTGCTCGTGATCGAGTGCTCGATCTCGAACAAGCATCCCCTGTTGTTGTGCAAATCGCTCCGCCCCCTCGCCAACCAACATGACATGCGGCGTGTGATCCATGACTCGTCGTGCCAGTTGCACCGGATTGGCCACACCGCGCACGCAAGCCACCGACCCAGCGCGCGAGTCATCTGACATCACGGCTGCATCCAGCGACACACGACCATCGCTATCTGGCCAGCCGCTTAGACCCACACTCCGTTGCCGCTCGTCAAGCTCGGTCACCATACAACCCTCGACCACGGCGTCCATGGCCGATCCACCCTGCTTGATCACTTGCAATGCTCGCTCGTTCGCGGCCACTCCGTGATTCCAAGTTGCCATCACCTTCATTCGGTCGCTCCGCACCACCAAACGAACATGCTCCCTGCACTCACCATGGTCTCATTTCCCCAAGAAACTCTTTCACCACACGACTGAGGCGCACAAACACCGTGGTACGCGCCTCGGCTGCATCCTGAATACCTGCAGCTTCGCGCCGCTCGTTCGACACTCGAGCCAATTCACCAGCAAGTTTTGGATTGCGCTGCAAGGCAGGCAACACACTCAAGCGACTCATGCGAAGCAACCGTGCTCCGTGCGCACCGCCAACCACATCCGCGCTCCGAGGCTCGCCGCGCAACAATGCAATCTCACCGAACCATGCTGGCGCCGCAAGCTCCACCACCGGACGACCCTCTGGTTTCACTTCCACGCCGCCTTCAAGGATGAGATACATGTGATCACTCATCTCACCACGACGAACGGCAAACTCACCGGGATGCAGGCGTTGTTCTGAACTGTCACGAACCAGTTCACGCCGCTCACCAGACGAAAGGAACTGCTCAGCAAACATAGGACATTGCACCACAGACCGCTCCAAGTGCTCGTCGATCCGAACGGTGGCGGCAGACTCTTGAGCCTCCTTGTGCATGTCCACCATGCGAAGCGTTCGAATGGGAAATGGAATTTCGATTCCTTGTTCGCGCAGTGCGTACCAGATGCGTGCCATGACGCGGTCGACGATCTCGTCCATGGCTCGACGATCGGGAACCCAAAACCGTATGTCGTAGTTGATCGCTGAGTCACCATACGCCAGCACAAGGACTTCAGGAGATGGTGCCAGCGGTGTTTTGAGGACCCCCTGATCCTGTCGCAGCACACTGAGGATTGCATCCTTCGCCTTCATGGGTGGAACGGAATAACTCAATGAGATCGTTCGTCGAACGCGGATCGTTCGATTTGGTTGATCCAGATTAAAGAGCGTGCGTGCCAGAAGGTCGCCGTTGGCAATGATCAGCATTTGCCCTTCATTCGTCAGCACGCGGGTGGTGCGCAGGCTGGTGTCAGTCACAATGCCTTCGGGACCACCGACACCCAATTGCACCCAATCTCCCTTCTTCACCACTTTGTCTGCTTGCAAATCAAATCCGCTGAACAGATTTCCAAGCGTGCGCTGCAATCCAAGTCCGATGACAAATACGCTCGCACCACCGACACCGATCAGTAAGTTGTGAATACTGAACTGACCGGCAAAGTGAAGCTGCCAGATCAGGGTCAAGCCCCCAAAGAACACCAGCGTTCGCACCACCGCCTTGTTCAAACGGATCAGGTCACTGCCCCACATCGTGATGGCCGCCGCCGAGACCAACACCATGGCCAAGGCCGCAACCGCAACCACAAACCCCATCTCTGAGAGCGTGCGGATGATGGGAACTTCAATGACCTTCGTTCCCTCGGGCAGCGTGACGGTAATGGGAAGATGCACTTCGACGCCAAGGTGAAGCAGCATCCAACACGCTGCCCCAATCAGAAGACCAACACCCAGCATGCATGGATCGCCTTTGCGGAACGACATGAGCTTGCCACCAAGCACCAAGGCATACACAGCTCCTCCCCACAGCAAGGCCATCATGATCGAGTTGTCTGCGAGCGGCTGCATGGGCGGATTCTCTATCCAATTGCCCCGGAACGCCACTCAGTCCGTTTGGCGAATGAATGAATCGGTACTATCCGCGACATGCGAAATCTCACCCTGCTCGCCTCGTGTGCATGGCTCGCCTGCGGCTGCGCAACTTCCACCGGTCCGTTTGCTGCAGTCCCGGTGACATCAGTCACGCCTAAGCCTGCCGTGAAGGCTGATATTGAAGCCAAAGTTGGAAATTGGAAAACGGTCGTGTACGCAAACCGCCGCCCAACTGCAGATGTGATTTATTACGGGCTTGCAGACTGGCGCGATGCAACGCTGGCGGCGAAAGCTGCTGGATCGCAGGAGATCAGCATGGTGTTTGTGTTTGACGGACCAGCCTTGCCGTTGATGCTGAATGACTCCGCGTATGACCGCGTGATGGGAACCAAAGCGGGCAATCCGTGGAAGAGTTTGATCGCAGACTTACAAAAAGGTGGTGCAAGCATTGAGGCCTGCGGAAGTCGCATGAGTGAACTTGGTGTCGGCAATGCCGATCTGCTACCCGGCGTCAAAGTAGATAACGATGGCTGGACGCGCGTGCTGGAACTGCAGGCGAAGGGGTATGGCCTGTTCCAGACCTAGATTGGCCACGCTGCATTCATTGCAGCGAACGATCATATTTCATTTGCATCCCGCAATCGAAAGAGTCCAACTGCGGCGCGGAGTTGCGTGAGGGAATCCTGCAGGGTGGTTGCGGCCTGTGCAAACTCCGCCGTGGCTTCGCGGGCACGACTGGCGTTTTGAGCCAGAGCATCCATGCTCTGACGAATTTGCTGGGCACCTTGCACCTGACTCTGCATGCC
>CAMBXO010000010.1 GCA_945871915.1 Singulisphaera sp. GP187 | reverse complement strand
ACACCCAACCGATCGCGACACAGGGCGGTCCACTTCGACCATCGGCGGATGAGACCAGCTCCCTTGCCAACGCTCAAGCTCGCGCGGATCATGGTGACTATGACAGCGCGCTAACAATGTTTCGGGAGATTCTGCGAGACAATCCAAAGCTGCCTGATGCGTGGGTTGGGATTGGCGATGCACATAGTTCTCTTCAAGAGTGGCAGAACGCCGAAGGCGCCTATGCCAACGCAACCAATTTGGATCCGGCGAGTTTTGAGGCCTATTACGGCCGTGGAAAGGCGCTACAGGTTCTCAATCGTCTTGTGGATGCGATCCGTTGCTATCACCGGGCGTTGTTGGTTCGGCCAGATGATTTTGATGCCAATCTCAACCTAGCAACTGCCTATCTGCAGCTGGATCAGGGTGCCAGCGCGGTGGTCTTTGCTGAGAAGGCTGTGAAGTTGAAATCCGAATCGGGAGCCGCTCGCATCAACCTTGGTGTTGCTTATGAGCGAGTCAATCGGGCCGCTGACGCGGTTCAGCAATATGAGATGGCCGCAGAACTCATGGAGCCAACGCCTCAACTATTGATGAACCTCTTGAATGCGTATGCCCACAGCAAGCGCTATCAGGAGGCTGTGAATACCGCCAACATTCTTGTGCGTGTTGCACCCACCGCCAACAGCTGGGAGCGGCTTGGGTGGACGTACTTTCGGCTGGGCGATTACACACGCAGTCTTGAGAGCTACCGTGAGTCGGTGCGAGTGGACGCGGCTCACTGGCCGGGGTGGAACGGTGTCGGTGTCAATTTGTTGAACGGGTGGATTCAGGGTGGTCGCAAGGATTCTGGTGCGGCGGAGCATGCTCGCGCCGCCTTTCGAAAGTCGCTTCAGGTGAATCCGGATCAAGTGAAGGTTCAGAAACTTCTCTCAACCTATTCATTGTGAACATGGGAACCGAATCTGAACAGCCAGACATCGAGATTGAGAAAGCAATTCGTTGCTGTGAGCAAGGTGGGACATTACATTCGAGCGATATCGATCGTGTGATGAGTTGTGTGATGGCCGGCCAGATGAGTCGGGACATGCTCACGCGGTGGCTTGGTGCGATGGCCCTTCGAATTCCAACAAGCCAAGAATTACTGGGGTGTGTCAGCGCGTTCATGCGCTCGGCCATTCGTGTTCCAACCGCAACGGCGCCGGAACGCATCATGGATACCTGTGGAACAGGCGGGGCTCACAAAGTTTTTAATGTCAGCACTCTTTCCGCGCTGGTGATTGCGACGGCAGGGTGCCCGGTGGCCAAACATGGCAATCGATCCCGCACCGGATTTGGGAGTTCTGAAACACTCGCTGCCATGGGGCTTCCAATAGATTCGCCGCCCCAAACTCAGGCCCGCATGTTGGATGAGCGTGGTTTCTGCTTTTGCCTTGCTCCTAAACACCATCAAGGGGCGGCTCATGCGGTCGCTGTTCGCAAGGCGCTTGCTGTCCCCACGATTTTTAATGTGGTTGGTCCACTCACGAACCCGGCTGGGGCGTTGCGCAGAGTGCTTGGCGTATGGGACAAGCAGTTACTGATGCCGGTCGCAGAAACTCTGGCTGGTCTTGGGGCTGTTGAGGCCATGGTTGTGCATTCGGTTGATGGCTTGGATGAGATCAGTGTCTGTGCACCAACCTGGTTTGTGCATGTCAAGCGAGGAACAATTGTCGATGAGGGGCAGTTGCGGCCAGAGGATTTTGGAGTGCCGCAACATTCTGAACTTCCGGTGGCTGCTGTGGGTCTTCCGAATGCTGTGGAAATTGCAGAGGGACTGTTGCGGGGTCAGCAAGCTGGGCCGCGGCGAGACATGCTTCTGGTGAATTCGGCTGTTGGGTTTGTTATGGGTGGGCAGCAACTCTCTTGGAAAGATGCCGCCGCCGCCGCACGAGACCTGCTTGACAGCCGGCGGGTTCTGACATTTTTTCGGTCGCTTGTTGCATAGAAAAAACGCAGCGGGTTCATGATGGGCGGTGATTGTTTGTCACCATTTTCTGATGCGCGATGCCGTGCCTGGTCTTCTGTGCGCTCTCTCTCTGTATGCGGGGATTTGTCTGGGATTACAACTTGAATCTTCCGCCGCATCTGATGGGTTGATCGATGGGGTTCTGTTGTTCTCGCTGGCTGGAAGCGGCGTGGTCTTTCTTCTTCGGAGCAAACGATGGTTGGCTTTCAATCTGGTGCTGGTCATTGTCGCCTGCCTTGGCTTGGTTCTTGGCGGCGACACGGTCGCGCGAATTCCGAAGACCTCTGCAGTGGGTCTTGCTGGTGATGGGAATTCGCTTGTACAGGTGCGGGCACGGCTTCTTCAGCCGTTTGCGCCACCAGATCCAAGCACCAGTGACTTGCTCGATCGGTTTCAGCCACAGGATGAAAATCCGCTATGGCAAAGCCGTGCGGAATTGGTTGCGTGGGTTACGCCCACAGAAGTGATCCCGTGCCTTGGAGTCGTTTCAATCTCGGCGCCTGCTGCCGCACACGCCCTCCAGACTGGAAGTGTGATTCAGGGCTGTGGATGGCTGACACAAATCTTGGCGCCGGACAATCCGGGGGAACTTGATCGCAGGGTGTTTGGTTGGCGCAACCACTTGGTTGGTCGAATAAGAATGGAAGTCGCTCCAATTGTGATTGAGCCAGCATCACACTTTGATCGGATTCGGTCGCGAGTACAGCGGTGGGTGGATCAAAACCTCACTTCCTCGCTTGGAGTGAATTCGCAAGATCCTGTTCGGACTCTTGTGGTTGCTATGACCACTGGTCGCCGGCTCCCCGGCTATGGTGCGCTACGAACTCGCTTTGCCAACACCGGGCTTAGCCACTTTCTTGCCATTAGTGGCTTCAATGTGGCTGTACTTTTTGCTGCCGTTGTCGTTGGTATGGAGCTTCTGCGTGTGCCCGGTGGACTGCGTGGGTGGGTGTTGGCAACTGTTGGGCTTGGCTTTCTGTTTGTTGTCGATCTTGAAGTTTCGGTGCTGCGGGCTGGTGTTGCTGGTGTGATGGCTGGAACATCACTTGCGCTTGGGCGTGGATGGCGAGCAGATGGATTGCTTGCGGCGGCTGCCATCGGAACACTTATTGTGGATCCGTGGATGGCACACAATGTTGGATTTCAATTGAGTTACGCGGCGGTTCTTGCGCTTCGATATGGCAGTGGGCCTGTTGATCGTGTGCTTGGCTTGCTTTGTCCAACCATCAATTCTCGTAGAGCTGTTTGGCTTGTGTTGTTTGGCCGTTGTGTGCGACTGGCGCTTGCCGCCAGTCTGGCCGCGTGGCTTGTTTCCACACCAATCACATTGTTTGCATTCGGACGCATGAGTCCGTGGTGTGCGGTGGTCAGCACGGTGCTTGGTCCTCTTGCCGCCCTGATCACGGTTGTTGCGTCGTTGGCTTCGATCATTGGCGGCACACCACTCGTTGGCTGGGTGGCCGGCCTTGTGCTCTGGGCATCTGGTTGGCTCTTTCTATGGTGTGTTGAGATGGTTGAGGCCCTTCCCGCATGCACTGTTGTGGTCGATCCATTTGTGTGGTGGTGGATGCTTCTTGCTCTTGGCTCACTTTGTTGGCTTTGGATTGTTCCGTTCGGTCGCCAATCGCTGTCTCGGTGCGGTGTGATCGCTGTGACATTGGCCGTCTGGATGGTTGCACCGATACTGTTTGTCCTACACAACACGCAGCCGGCCGATACCAGTGATCTGGATTTGCGTTGGGTGTCGCTTTCGATTGGTGACGGAAGTGTTCACTTGTTGCAATCTGGTGGCGAGTCAATCTTGTTTGATGCTGGCTCAATTTCTCGGTCAACCATTGGGTCTTCGGTTGTTGTTCCGGCCTTGCGTTCCCTTGGTGTTGTGCAACTAAAAGCAATCGTCGTGAGCCACCCTCACCTTGACCACTTTTCCGCTGTTCCAGAGGTGGTGCGAACTTTTCCGGTTGGGTGCGTGATGGTGAGCGAATCTTGGAAGACAATCGCGGACTCAGAATCCGCACCGGGCGTCTTGCTCGACTGGCTTCGATTGAATGGTGTGCCGCTTGTGTTCCTTGCACAGAATGATGTCTTTCGCCAAGGGCCTATTCAGTGGCGTGTTCTTCATCCGCCCCGCGGATTCACGCCGGCCACCATCAATGACGGAAGTCTTGGTGTGGTGTTGACCCACGATTCAATGGCACATCGTCCTGTAGCTGTCTTCTGGGGAGATGCGCAGGATCAGGCAATCGCTCGATACTTAAATCGTGCCGACCTTGTCATGCCGTGGGCGATGGAATTGCCTCACCATGGTGGCTGGCGTCCGATTGCCCAACAATTGTGCGAGTGGGTAAGGCCGTCGTTTGTAGTGCAAAGCACCGGTCCGCGACGATTCTTGAACGATCGATTCGCTGAGACCTTAAAGGCAACCACGCGTGGCGTGACCTGCCGTGACGGTGCGATTCGCTTTACGCTTACTCCAACGACGAACCCGCCTGCGGCGAAGTTGGAGCGGTGGGGTGCGGGGGAGTGGCAGGAATTGCGGCCTCAGTCATAGAGATCAGAAGGCCATCCTTTAGTTGAATGGCTGCGCCAAATGCACCTTGCGCAGAATTTGAAATAACAACCGTGAGTGTGCGTCCATGCAGCGGAATCTGAAGGTGTCTTGGTGGTGTCAGACTTGTCCAGTGTTCTGTCATGATTTCTTTCTCGCCATCGAGCACCCGAATTGTGCAGTCGGTGTAGTGCGCCAAAGTTGGCGTGGACTCAAGCTGCAGATTTAATAGCCACGTGCCCTCTGGAATTGTTGCTGTAAAGGTCCCGGGTCCGAGCAAGTCAACATCTCGCATGTTGAGTGGTCCAAGCGAACGGGAGAGCCGCACGCGCGCTGGTGTGAGTCGTTGTTGTGGCGTTTCGTCCGCTGTGCTCCACACAATAGAACTCATAGCCACCACGGGTGTGTTGAGTGGCTGCACGGCAAGAACCTGATCCCACGAAATCACAGTGGATGGATCAACACCTTCCAAGTGACACCCTTGAATGGCGAGATTGCTCTCAAGTTTTTTCCAGTGATCCGCGTCGACCACGGTTCCGTCGACCAGCCAAAAACGCCACCCTGTTGGGGGTGTGGTTCGCGCCGCCAATCGGATGGACGCGACCCTAGCCAGATCAAACCACATGCTTGTCTTCTTAGGGTCACCTGTTGTGTTTGGTACTTCAACCTCAACACCTCGCTCTGCTTGGAGGGAATTCACGAATCCGTCCACCCGGTCGCCGTTGATCAACAACACCCGGTCGCGTTCTGGGCTCGCCTCTGCGGCGATCGCTGTTGGCCCGATCCACGACAGCCGCTCAAGGTTGACCGCGACCATGCCGAGTTCGCGCGACCTCCATTGCAGACTGCGATTTACTAATTCAAACCCGCCGGCCACGCGCTGTCCATCATCGAGTTCCATCATGCTTCTGGTTGAGGGGTCTCGAAAGAAAGATTCTGGTCTGGCTAAGACAATCGCACGCCAACCGGGCCAAGAATCGCTGCTAATTGTTTGGAGTGCGGCGGAGTCAACCGTTCCGGCGCTTCCATCTTTTTGAATCGCTACCCATGTTCCATCATGCGCAGTGGTTCCAAATATTCCCTTGCCATCTATGGCATCACCACGTGGGTGGGTGGTGATTGCCAAACACAAGAACAGAAGTGTTGGAAACATGTCGTGCGGCTACTTCTGGAAAATGGGTAAATATCGCTTTGGCATTTGAAGAACAATCAATCCCATGGCGGTGCTGTAGGCCGGACCAGCCTGATAGTCCATCCACCCACCCTGTTCATTTTGTTTCTCAATAAGTTCATCACGAATGACTGGCCACCATGCACTCCACCAAGGCCCTCCAGCCAAATACATGCTCTGGACGGCGTAATAGTGTCCGTAAAAATAGTGCGCTTCCGCCGCCGGGCCTCTGCCATCTGGTTGCGCGTTGGTCTTCAGATAGGCAAGGCCTCGATTGATGGAGTCGTCTGAGTAAATACCCGCATAAAACAGGCTGGCGACACCGGCGGCTGTGCGTGGCCACGCGCTGGTTCCCATGATGCTCATGTACCGGAATCCGCCGTCGCCGTTTTGGCAACCTCGCACATAAGCGATTGCTCTATCAACCGTTTCTTTGGGAACTTTGATGCCGGCATTTCGAGCGCTTCGAAGACCCATGATTTCACAAATGCTCACACTAACGTCTGCGTCATAGGGAACCGGGTTGTAACGCCACCCGCCTTCTTCATTTTGGCTGTTCACAATGAGTTCGACGGCTCGCACCAGTGCGTCTCGAACACGACCGTCTTCCTGTGCCATGCCGTACACCTCACCAAGAAACAGTGTTGCAAACCCGTGGCCATACATTGGTCCGTGACTGTTTTCGGCGGCAAGCAATCCGGTTTCTGTTGCGTTGTTCAGAACAAATTCAAGTGCCTTGGCAACCACATCGCCGTACACGCCTCGCCCCGGAACACTTCCGTCTGCCATGAAGGCAAGACCGCACAACGAAGTAATGCCAACATGCTTTGCAAATCGACCTCGCCCGAAGGAGCCGTCGTCATTTTGAAGACTGACCAGATACCGGAGTCCCCGCTGCGTTGCTTCGTGGCTCTCTGGAGTCATCTCCTCTTTTCCGGGTGCATTTTGAGCGCTGCTACCAGATTGCGTTGGTCGAGTCTGCTCGGTCTCAGATTCAACCGCGGCGGTCGCGGTGTTGCTATTGAGGACCGGCGATTGGGTTTCTGGCGGCTTGGTTTCTGGCGCCTGAAGGCAAAGGATTAAAAACGAAATCGCCAGCGTCATGGGGCACGATCCTCGGCCATGCGCCGATAGTACGCCTCGGTTGCTTGTTGATAGATCGCGCTGATTCGATCCCGCCTTGCCTGTGACATGATTTCTCGAATGCGTTGTGGAAGGCGGCCCCACTCGCTGCGCCCCTCCTCTAACACACCACTGGCGGCCATGGATGCGTCTTCGGGTGGCGGTGGATCGACTTGATCACCAGAATTGTCGGCGGCGTTCTGATTCTGTTTCTGACCGTCGGCCTTTCCACTTGTCGAGCCTGATCCTGGCTTTGGCTGTCCGTCCTCGCCGCTCTCTTGAGACTGTTCGGATGGGGACTCGCCCGGAGTTGGCTTTCCCTGTGATGACGATGAGGACTTTCCACTTTTCTGCTGCTGCTTTTGAAATCGCGTTGCCGCGTCAAGAAGCGCGTCAAGATTCGCGAGCGCTTCCGCCTGAACACGCTGGGTTCCAATTCCGACATCCTTTTGTTCCCGAACCAATCTGGTCGAGAGCTCCATGCTCTCGGTTGCAGACTTTGCAAGATCGTTCAGGTCTTCTTCCTTAAGGGACTTCTCAAGTTTTTGATTTCGCTGCGACTGAGCCGCGCCATCCTTGCTCTTAGGGGCTTCTAGGCCGAGCAATTCGTCAAGCGTCTTGGCTGGCGGTGTGGTTGTGGTTGCGGGTTCAGTTGCGGTTGTCGTTGTCGTTGTGGCGGCTCGCTTCTCCTGTGGATCGGATGCGGCTTGTCTCCATAGCCAATAATTCCAGTTTGGTGTTGGTGAACCACTGGATATTGGCTTGTTGGCGCCCGGTGAAGGCATCTTTTCCTTCATGCGTTCAATCCAGTCTTCTCCAAGCCTTCGAATCTCGTCCTGCATGGTCGCGGTTTCACCCAACTCAATTGCGACATCCTTTCCATCACTCTGTGCCGTATCGAGCGCCTTGGTGAGTTGATTGACAT
Organism: Singulisphaera sp. GP187; assembly: GCA_945871915.1. Classification (GTDB taxonomy): domain Bacteria; phylum Planctomycetota; class Phycisphaerae; order Phycisphaerales; family SM1A02; genus SYAC01. The sequence continues at coordinate 94,241 of CAMBXO010000010.1, read as the reverse complement.
GTGCTTGCATCTGACGCACCAACCTCAGTTCTGCAATGGGCGGAAGCCCGCCCTCAGGAGAGCCGCCTCCACCCGCCCCGCCAGTTCCAGAATCCGACTGATCCTTTCCATCGGCAAACGGGTCGTCGCCTTGTTCGGGATCGGTCAAGGCCACCGCAATCGCATCCAGCGATGCTGCCGCTGAATCCAGATGGCGAATAGTTGTGTTGTCTGCTGCGCTGCCCTCAAGATCCGACGAAGTCTTTTGAAGCGCGTGATCGATACGGTCGTGAATCGCCTTGAATGTATTGACTTCCGAGACAAGTTCGGCTGATTTTGGGCCGTCTCGAAATGCTCGAAGGAGTTCCTGTGCCCGGAGAGATTGCTCGCGTTGAGTTGCCGCTCCGCGACGATCGAGTCTTGTGCCTGCGGGTGGAATGGTGACCACAACGGCATCGCGAATGGATCGTGTCTGAGTTGCCAACTCTGCGTAGGTTTTTGAAAGGTTTTTCCGTTCTCGCTCAGACGCCTTGCTGGATTCCTTTTTCTGCACCGCTTCAACTTCCCGAAGTGCCTCTCGCAGAAGTTCGGTGCCTCGTGCACTTGCCTCGTGGGAGCGGCGAATGTCCGCTGGATCCGCACGAAGTGTGCCAACCGCTGCATCAAACCGCTCGGTGGATCGATCTAATATCCCACCAACTTTTGACAGTGATCGATCACTCTCCTTGGCCTCAACGGCTGTGGCACTGACATTACGAGAAAGCTGAAGAAGCTCGTTCGCGATGGGGTCGCGTTGGGTGTCAACATTCCCGTCGAGTCCGTCAATTCGATGTGTGGTCGCGGTGCCGGAAGTCACAAGCGCCTTAAGTGTTTCGGCAAGGCTGGCGAGTCGACGCCGAAGGCTCTCTGCTTGAGCCCGTCGATCCTCCCTGAGTGCGCTGCGAATCTGCTCCACGGTTTTTGCAGCAGCCTCCATGGATTCGTCTGCTGCGGTTGCTTGATTTTTTTCGGTTCGATCGGCTGCTTCGTCCATCCGGCGTGCGGCCTGACCTTTTTCGCCCTGCTCAGCGGCTTGCCGAAGTGATCGCGCCTTCTGCTTATCTGTTTCCTGTGCCTTGTCTGCACGGGAATGAAGCTCGTCCAGCAACGCACGCACTTCATCGGCGGCGGATCGTTGCTTTGCTGCCTGCCCACGAAGCGATTGTTCCTCTTGAGTTGAAAGTTCGTCTGGGGCCTTGCCTGATGACTCTTTGGCCGCATCTTGAAGTTCGCTGCGGAGTTTTGCAATCGTTTCAGCGAGTCGATCGGCTCGCTTCTGTGCCCCGGCGGTGTCATCGTCCCGGTCAAGTATTTCAACGATTTCATGCAACGCTTGCTCGGTGTTGTGTTGCAACTGTTTCGCCTGCTCCATAAATTCTGGTTCACCAGCCCGCCGCAGCGCGTCGTGCGCACCAGTTGCGTTCGAACCCGCCTCAACTCCAAGCCGCTCAGCCTCTTGAAGAGTCTCGGCTAGAGCAAGCTCCTGCAAATCATTGTTCGCAAGTCGCTCGGTCAGGCGTTCGGTTGCCGCGGTCGTTTGACGAATGCGTTCAGCAAGACCGGCCTGTGATCGAGCGGACGCCGCCGGGTCTTGCTCCTTTGCAATCTCTTGCTGTGCCGCTTCCAACCTTGAAACCGCTTGCCGCAACATGTTGGCTTGTTGCCGAATCTGTTTCTCAATGATGTCACGATCCACCACACGAAGTTGCCTCGCTTCACCAATGGTTGGTGCCCGGAGCCCTTGATCGTTCTGATAGCGATCGTGCGCCACTCCGCGAAGCAGAAGAAGATCTCCGGCTTTGACAGACATGGATGCAAGTTTGAGAGTGCCCTTGATTGAATCTTCACGCCCAACGCTTTCGTGCTGTCCCTGAACAAGGGTGGTTGGTGATGGCTCTCCAGATCTTTGTTGCCGATCGAGGCGCCAGCCAATGGATTGAAGGCCGATATCGTCTCGCGCATCAATATGAAATGGAATCGTTGCCTGTGTTGTCACAGTCTGATCGCTCTCGGGTTCAGTTACAACCACGGTTGGCTCGCGGTCCTCTGACACACGCACAGGAATTCGCAGCGGTTCTGGTGCTGAGACACCAAGGGAATCGGTGGGCCGAATCGTGACATCTACCGATTGGTCTGCAACCCACTTCACAATCCAGTGAGAAGGGTTTTCTGCGGTAATTGTTGGCGGCGCGAGTGTGACGCCATTCATGTCCACCGCAATAACCTGTGTGGCCAGTTTTTTTACCCCCAGAGAGTCGCTCGCAACCCACGGAGCTGGCGCGGCGAGATCCAGTTCCATAGTGATTGTGCTTCCTGCAAGAACAGTTCCTGTTTCTCGAATCTCGACTCCCTGCCACACTCCGTGAACTGCTTCGATATTGGGTGCTGCATAGGTGGGGGGTTGAATGTTGATCGTTCCAGAAACAATGGCTGGTGCGGTAACCACCTGAAGCGTGATCGGTGGCGTGATCGCATCCCGCGAAAGAAACTTGACCGCCATGCTTTCGCCTTCTGCAATCGTTGGTCGCTCGAAAGATCCGTCGGTTTGCCGCATCAGATCAAATTCTTTGTCCGTTGTTTTTCCATGTGCTTCCGTAATGGTGCACACAGCACTTACACGAAGACCTGGTAGATCGCCGCGGGTGATTCGAACCCGAAGCGGAACGCTGGCTCCGCGTGCCACGGCGCCAGAAGCTGTGTCGACTTCGAACGAAACAAGTGCGGGCCACTGATCAGCTGACCACGGAGTGATGGTGCGACGAAGACCAATCATGGTGTTGACTGGATCGTGCGCGGCTGCAACAGCCCATGCCCCAGCGCATGCTGCAAGCGCAAGGGTGGAGCGAATGGCGCCATGCGATCGCACATGTGAGTATGGATTGGATTGATCCCACAACGCTTCGGCCGACTGCACAACCTGTTGGGCCATCGCATTCTGTTTGTCGATTCCATCTCGCTGAAAATCAATCGCACTTGCGAGAGTGTCCCGAAGTGATGGCTCTACCTCCTCCATCCGAATGGCAACACTTTGGACAGACGGCGCCCGAATCCATGAGCGAATGAGAATCTGCCGAAGAACTCGAACCATGATGGTGAGTCCGGTCACCACGATGGCGACCCGAATAAACCATGGCCACCGAATCAGATGATCCATACCAACCGCCACCGCAACCGCAACACTGATCATTGCGGCAAATGAGGCTGTGCTCTGAACCTGATCCAATCGAACCACGCGGTTGTGGAGTGATTGAACCTTGGACCCTAGGAGGCTTGGCATCTATGGAAAGCCTAGCAATCCCGCTGAAAAAACCAACAAATTGCACCAGCAGAATCCAAAGAAACACCGATATCACGTGAGTCGCAAAAGGCGTCTGCCAAGCCACTCGATCACCAGCATTGCTCCAATGAGGGCGTACACCGGCCAACGATCCCACAGCGGTAGCTGAATGGGTTGTCGAATCGTGATCGCTCGGTGGGGGGCGAGTTCTGCCAGCGACCCGATGTCGTTTACTGCGATCATCTTTCCACCTGTTGCGTCAACAAGCTGTTGAAGCGCCGCGTGATCTGGAGAGGCGTTGAGTCGCTCGGGTTCTTCCGATCGAACCCGGAGCTGCGCATCGGTGGCGCGAGAGAGTGGCGGTTGTGCAACATGAAGACTCCACTCGCCGTCGCGCGTGGGGGACCATGGTGCTGAATATCGCCCATCACCCTCTGGAAGCAGAGTGATTTCAATGACCTCTGCTCCATCCGCGCGCCTCGCTTCCACAATAACCCGTTCCGCATCCACGCCCGTGGTGCCGTCAAGTGTGACGCGCGTCGGTTGATCCACAACGATCGAAGCGGGATTCGCCTCAAGAGTTGGCTCGTTCTGGTGTGCACGAAGACTTCCGCGGGCAAGGTGTCGAATGATCTGGATCCAAAATCTCTCTGGCAGTGTTTCGCCTCGTCCAAACCGCCATCGCCATGTTTCGTCGGTTGCAACATACGCGCTGGTACCTGCACCAAAACGCATCGAAACAACAACCGGAAATGATCTGATGCCTGTTGGCTGTGAAGGATTTGCCGACACCGCGTTGGCCCATGTTTCGACTGTTGGCTTCAATTCTCGTGGGTCAAGCCGCTGGGCCCATTCCATTTGTGCCCACCTTTCGCCAGTGGAACCGAGTTCTGTTGGCCACGTCTGATCGCCGTCACCCAACCGAAGAAGACCAAGGCGATGGGCGAGTTCGGTTGGTTCCATGGTGACTGGTTCATCCCATCGCTCAAGCTCAAGGGAACCGCGAAACGGTAAAAGATCTTGGAGTGGTGTGCCCTGCCACGAACTCGGCGTACTTCGTGATCCACCAATCCATAGCATTCCGGCCCCTCGCCGTGCAACATGTTCTCGAAACATCCGCTGTCGATTGTCGTCAAGGAATCCGCTTGGAACATCACCAATAATGATGACATCGAATGGGTCGAGTTCGATGGGTGACAGAGGTAGCCGCGTGAGTGGGGAGGTTCCCTCTTGTGCAAAATCGCGATCTGCAGAAAGAAGCATGACGGCGCTTTCGAAACCCTCCTCTCGAAGGAGCAAATTCTTCAGATACCTGTACTCCCAGCGTGGCCAGCCATCGACATAGAGAACCCGCAGCGGGTGGTCCACAAAAGTGATCGTGACCGGCATAGTGTCGTTGGATGCGTCCGAATCCTGGCCTTCGGGTAACAACACCACTTCCCACGCCGATTCGCCGGAGTCTTTGCGATCTCCGGTGAGTGTGGTGTTCATCCGTTTGTCTTGGCCTGGTGTTCCAGTGAACTCATCAAGAATGCGGCCGGTTGCCTTTTCGCGTAGCGCCACTCGAATGGGTGAATCGTCGCCAGAGGTCACGGTCACTTGGACTGGAACCTGATCCTTTGGAAATGCGCGGGCCGGAAACTCTGCCTCGACAACGGCGCGGTCCGTTGCGCCATGCGGATCACCAAGGGCCACCGCAAAAACCGGTGCGCCTTGCGAACTCAATCGACGCAGCATGTCTGCTGGAACGGTGTCCTGACTTCTTCCATCTGAAACAATGATGATCGCGCTTGTTGGTCGACTTGCGGATCGTTGAAGCACCTCGTGCAACGATGCTGCAAGGAGTGTTCGTGCACCATCGGCGGCCGGTAGTTGGTGTGGATCGGCAATGGGGCTTGCGCTTCCTGCAAGAGCCATCCATGCAATTCCATGCTCTTTAGAAAGTTTTTCCCAGATTGGATCGGCCGCAAGTGCCTGGGCTGTTGCATCTCGTGAGCAAAAGTTGTTTTCCTTGTCCCTCTCGTCGCGAACCTGCATACTGGCGCTGCGATCCATAAGAACATAGACCCAATCCTGCTCGTGTCGCTCGCGTGGCCACTCCACCATTGGACCCATCAGAAGGACCAACAGAAGCGTGAGTGTGCACCAACGCAGAAAGCGAATAGCAAGCAGGCTGGTTGGGTGGCCGCGAAGTCCTTTGTAACTCCACCACGCCACCACTCCGAGTGATGCAATCAGTAATACGGTAATCCAGGTTGGCCACACTCTCGCCAGGGCAAGGTGCCACGCCTCGCTAGTGAGGTTGGGTGGCACATGCAGAAGATCTGTGATCCATCTGTTCATGTGGCCGCGGCTGGTTGGTTGGTGTGTGGGCTTCCGCGCCTTGACCAAAACGATTCGGCAACAAGGAATCCGAGTGCTGCAACAAGGAGCCAGTAGCTCCATGGTGACTCCGGGGAATCCGTCGCTCGTTGCTGGTGTTCTGTTTCGCCAAACCACTTCCACTCACCGAGTGCCTTCCACCATGTTTGAAGGGCCGCAGGCTCTACTGGCTCAATACTTGCGGCCATTGGGTCAAGGCGAACGGCGATGAGTCGTTCCTTTCCGTTTCGTTGTCGGAGTTTCCACAAACCGGGCGATGGGATTTCTGACGCGGTTCGCCCATCTGAATCAATCTCTATGCCAACAGCCCCAGCTTCCACCGCTGCGTGTGGTGTTAAGACCCCGCCCGCTGCAACGTGCCCAAGCCATCCAAACTCGCCAGAGCGGAGGTCGCCCCGCGACATTGCAAGGATGTGGCCGGCCCGAACAATTTCCTGAAACAGCGGAACCATAAGTGGCTTCAGCGGAAGATCGCTCCATGAAAGCTCCGGAGCGATTCCAAACACAATCACGATTCCGTTTTTGTTTCTAGGTCGAGCCATCACCATCGCGGGCAACCCGTTGTCAAGAACAAGTGCCGGAGTGACCTCGCTCCCCTCAGAAACAAGCGAAATATATTTTTGAACACCAACCGGCTCAGACAGGCTGTCGATCTCTGCACCAAGCAGCGAGAAAATTTCTGACCGTGGTTGCCTTGCCGCCAGTCTCGTTGGCTGTGCCTTAGCAATCGGCTCCGTATGCACGGAAACCCCAAGGGAGCGATCCAGCTCACTCATCCATCCCTGCTCCGCGGCCTCAACGACTGGCATCACAACGGCAGTTCCGCCATCACCAACCCACCCACCGAGCCACTTCCAGCCGCCCTCATCGAGAAGATCTGGCCGACAAACAATAATCGTCTCTGCATCTGTTGGTGGGCGCAGCGCGAGTGATCCTGGATCAAGTTCCTGGGGAGTCATACCGGTTGCTTGAAGCGCTCGAGTGATCCATGTTGTTGTGGAAAGTTGTTCAAGGTCGTTCGAATCCGACTTTCGACCAAGAATGACAACACGTGGGTTAGCTGTTGACTCCACAACCACTGGAATTGTGTCGTCAAGCGGCTGTGCGTCGTTGGTTGCCTCGATGATGATTCCGCCGGCTTCGGTGATCTTTGTTGGAATAGTCACTTCCATCTGGTTTGACTGTTCACTCCACCGCCCCGTGAAGTGACCAAGTTGGTTCCCGGTTGTGGTGCGTGCCACAACCGAATCTGTGGCTGCGCCTTGTCCATCAAATCGACGCAATTCGACTCGCACTGGAACATCTTGGGTTCCCTGGAGTTCGCTGGCGGACCGTCCAACTCGTGCTGACCAGATCGCTCGATTCGGCGCGGTGGATTGTTGTGGCCGAAGGCTGGTCCACTGAACATGTTGCCCTCGCTCTTGCCATGCAGCCGGAAGCGGTTGTTCTGGATGAATGCTTCCGCGCCGACATCCGCTTGCCAACAACACTTCGCGTTGATGGTTTGAATTGGATTCCTGTGCTGGAAGACACAATTCAAGAGCAGCCTGAATGTTGGCTGGTACTGCGTGGGTGCGGATCCGATCGACCTCTCTTTGGGCAAGGTCGAGATCGCTTGTTGGCTGCACCAAAATGTTGGCTGGATTCGCTGCGCTCACAATGGCCACCCGATCACCATCCTGAAGTTCGCTCATCGCCACAGAGATGCCTCGCTTCAGTGAATCCAATTGTGATTGCCCATCGCCGATCCGCTCCGCACTGGTTGCGCCATGGTCGATCACCACCCACAACTCTCGTGTTGTGTGGTCGCCCTGCCACGCCCGTGCAAAAGGTCCTGCCATCGCCATTCCAACAAGGGCCAAAGCAAGAGAGCGAATCGCAAGAAGAATCCATCGCTCGAGACGGTGGCGGCGGTGCAACTTTGCGATCGCTCGTCGAAGGAGCATGGTGCTGGGCCACTGCGTACTTTGTGGTCGTCGCAAAATGAGGTGAAGAACAAATGGAATTGCTGCCGCCATAATCGCCGCAATCGCTAGGCCGGGTTGCGCAAAACTCATTGTCGCCTCCGTGCTCGCCAAAGTGTTTCGCGTCGACTCAAGAGCGATGCCAACAATGGCCCGACCGCTTGATGGCTGTTGATTCGAAGTAGGTCATACGAGAATCCCCTTGCAAGCCGCTCGAGTTCTTGATCAAACTCATGCAGTTCTCGTAAATACGCCGCGCGAAGCACCTCCGCATCGGCCTCAAGTGGCGGCATCCCCTCCATGTCTTCAAAGAGCCTGAATCCCTCAAGTGGAAATTCGATTTCCTGTTGGTCGAGGATCCGTAAAAGCACGACATCGTGTCCACGGAATTTTGCTTTTGCAAGCCCATCACGAAGCGTGTCGAGCGGGTGCAGGAAGTCACTCAACAAGAAAATAAGTGACTGGGTTGGAAGCCCCGCAATCGCGTTGTCGATGGCGCGCGCCGGCTGTGCAACACCACCAACCCGAACTGTTGCCAACGATTGCACAATATTTCTCCATTGCTTCTTGGATCCACCCGGCCGCATGGAGGCCCGAATGTCGTCGGAATACACCACCAGCCCCATGCGATCCCGTTGTTCGAGGCACAGGTGCGCCAACGCAACTGTAATCGCCGCCGCACAGTCAAATTTTGTCCACTGAAGAGACCCGCTTCCGGCATCCGTTCCTCCCCACCCGGGCTTGGTTTGGATTGTTCCAAATCGCATGCTGCTGCTTGCATCCACCAGTGCAGTCACATTTAAATTGGTCTCTTGCTCATACCGCTTCAAATACAGTTTGTCGCTACGACCAAAGACCTTCCAGTCAAGGTGTCGCAACGAGTCGCCCGCTGTGTAGGGCCGGTGTTCTGAGAATTCGACTGCTTGACCCTGTCGTGGACTTGCGTGCATTCCACTACCAAGTCCGTTCACCAGCATGCGTGCGCGAAGTTCAAATGGCGCAAGTTGTGCAAGCGTCTCTGGCGCCAAGTATGCCTCGGCACGAAGAGGGGCGGTCACGTGATGAGTTGATCCAGCGGACGCCGGTCGCCAAGTGGATCGATTGGTGTGCTGTCTAAGAGACGCTGCACGATCGTTTCGCTTGTCACGCCATCGGCTTCGGCGTTGAAGTTGGTCACGATTCGGTGTCGCAGAACGGGTACTGCAATCGCCTGAATGTGGGCTGGTGTCACGTGGGTATGACCGCTCATCAGTGCCTTGGCTTTCGCCGCCAAGATTAAAAACTGGCTCGCGCGTGGCCCCGCGCCCCATGCAACATAGTCCTTCATGATCTTTGAGACAGATTCGGCTACGGTCGAGTCGGCGTGTTCTTTCGTTCGCGTTGATCGAACAAGTCGCAGTGCGTACTTGGCAACATGTTCTGCAACCGGCACCTGCCGAACAGCTGCCTGGAGCCGGAAGAGGTCGCTGGCATCAAGCGTTGTGCTTGGTTGGATCACTGTTCCGCCGGTGGTACGCGTAACAATTTCAAGTTCCTCGGCTTCGCTTGGATATCCAATGTGAATGTTCAGCATAAATCGATCAAGTTGGGCCTCGGGAAGTGGGTAGGTTCCCTCCTGCTCGATTGGGTTTTGTGTTGCTAAAACAAAAAACGGGGAAGGAAGCCGATGTGCAACACCGCCAACCGTCACCTGTCGTTCTTGCATGGACTCAAGTAACGCGGCTTGCGTCTTGGGTGGTGTCCGATTGATTTCGTCTGCAAGAACCAGATTTGAAAAAACAGGCCCGCGCACAAATCGAAGTGAGCGGGTACCGCTGGTTCGATCTTCTTCAATAACTTCGGTGCCCGTAATGTCAGACGGCATCAGGTCGGGCGTGAATTGAATTCGACTGAACTGCATACTAAGTGTCTTTGCAAGCGTTGCGATGAGCAGCGTCTTGGCAAGCCCCGGTACGCCTTCCACCACAGCGTGCCCGCCACACAAAAGCGTGAGCAGTATCTCGTCAAGGACGCGATCTTGACCGACAATAACCTTATGAACCTCACTTCGAATACTGTCGATTGCAGCGATCGACCACGCACACTCCTCTGGTGTCCACGAAGAATCCTGAGGAGAAGTTTCGTTCATATGACGAGTATAGAGCTTCAATACTCCTACAAAACTTGATCTCTCTTGGCGGTGAGACCGTGAATTCTCTCAATCGATTCCAGCTGATTCCTTGACTCTTGTCAGTCGAACGACTCGCGTAATTGATTTTAATTTTCTAATTCGCATCACTCGTGGCTCATCTCTATCCGCTCATGTCAATTGCGGTAAGCCGGCTTTAGATTGCATCACCAATCATTGACACCAGCGAATGAATGACGAACAAACATTCTTTATCTGAAGCCCAGTGATCAAATTGGATTATTGGTCACATTGGTGGTCTTGACTGTCTGACAGGGCCATGAATGGTCTTATTCATAGTCATAGTAAAGAGCCCTGTCGAAATGTTGATAAGTCACAATAACCCGCTAAACCACAGTAAAGACAAGCAGTTGTAACACCAGGCCGGTGTTGAAGGACTGTCAATTAAAGTCCAGTCTTCGCCACATCAAGATCGCTTTGAATCCGTCCAGCCCAATGCGGTCAGCCAGACGCCCGGTTTCAGGTCGAATTCCGTTATCGACACAAACTGGCGCGACAAGATGAGCACAGTCTGAATAACACGCGTCACCCGCACAGAATTCCAGAGCAGCCATTGCCAATCGTTAAGGAACCGCATCAATCGCCAGATGACTCGAAAGCGATTTTTCGATCCGATCCACATCAGCTTTCAGTCGGTCATCAACAGACTGTTTGCTTTCAACTGTTCGTACAGCATGAAGAACGGTTGTGTGATCGCGCCCACCAAAATATCCACCAATCTCTTCAAGGCTGTAGCGCGTATGACGCCTCGCCAGCCACATGCAAACCTGTCGAGGCAGGGCAACGCTTTTGTGTCGCCGCTTTCCAAGGAGGTCAGTGAGCTTGATGTCGTAGTACCGAATGACCGCGTCAAGGATCGCCTGAATATTCGGCTGAGGATTTTCCTGACCCATGCGAAGCGGGTCCCCACCAAGCGCTTCTTTGGCAAGCTCAAGATCGATCTCTCGGTTCATAGCCATCGCAAGACCCCGAACCTTTGTGAGAGCCCCCTCAAGTTCCCGAATGTTTGTGTCGACGCGAGCAGCGATATACGCAGGAACATCATCAGGCATCCGCAAGTCATGCAGCCGCGCCTTGGACTTCAGAATGTTCACACGTGTTTCATAACAGGGGCGATCAACTCGCGCCACAAGACCACTGTTGAATCGACTCACCAACCGGGCTTCAAGATCAGGGATCTCAGATGGAGCAGCATCGGAACTGAGAACAATCTGTTTCCCAGCCTGGTGAAGTGCGTTAAAGGTGTGGAAAAACTCTTCTTGCGTTTGCTCATGCTTGGACAAGTAGTGGATGTCATCAATAACGAGCAGATCTACATTTCGAAATCGATGACGAAACTCATTCATTCGACCGGCTCGAACACACTCATGAAACGCGTCCATAAAAGTATGGCAGCTAATGTAAAAAATTCGCGCCGCAGGCTGTTGTCGCAGGAGTTGCTGGCAAACAGCCTGCAGTAAGTGCGTCTTTCCAAGCCCAACACCGCCATGAACAAAGAACGGGTTGTAGGCACGGCCAAGCTTTGAGGCGACAGCCAAGGCCGCCGCATTTGCCAGCCGGTTTCCTGGGCCAACCACAAAAGTTTCAAAGCAATAGTCCGGACTTAGAACCATTTGCTCGTCGAGAAGCGGTGTGGCTTCCCCGGGCTCAGAAAATCCAGACGGCAATTGTGAAGCGGGTTCACCAGCCGCACCATCTGGGCCAACAAATCGAACCGCCAACAATCGCCCAGTAATCGACTGAACCGCCTCGGTAAACGGGGCCATACAGGTTCGTTGCAGGTACTTCAATCGAACAGGCTCGGTCACCGCAAGCCGAAGCACACCGCCGCTGACGCCAAGGACTCCAATCTGATCAAACCAGTGCCGACAAATTTCCGGGTGATTGCGACGCAGATAAGCGTGCAAGGAAGATTGCAGTTCTTGATCAGACGTTTTCATGGTGAGCAAAGCGACCCTTGGAAACTCAATTGAGGGGGCGACGATAGGCAGAACCACAAGAGCCGTCAACCATGGTTTTTACAAAGAACGCACCTTATGGCAATGCAAGAAAAAAGAAATATTTTTCGCAAGATTCATTTTGGATCAACCACAACATCTTCCGACCGGTGTTGCGAGTTCTTTTCTAAATCAAGCGCAACCTGCTGCTCATATCGAAGCCTGTTGGTTCTGTGATCCATTAACAAGTGGACTCGGCCGGCGTGCTCACCAGCCACCTCGGCCAATTTTTCCCTTGCATACGACATATTGGTGCGTCGACTCACATGCACCACAACGATGTTGGGGGCCTTCCAAGTCTGAATCAGGGACCGCAGATCCTCAATGTGGAGGTGACTACCAATTCTTGCTCGCTCCTGATGCTCTGGCTCAAAAAAGGTGCATTCAGTCACAATGGTGTGGGCATTCACAAACTCATCTCGAAGAAGAAATGGGCCAATCTTGGTGTCCCCGGTGTAAGCGACCAGAGGAATCTCCAAAGTCTTTGTGATTTCCGTTCCTGAAACACGAAGTTCTCGCAACCTATCCTGCGGCAAACCACAAAATTCCTCGCGAAGTTTGCTACGACGCTCCAGGACAACAAATCCAAGGCTTGGCGGCGAGTGATCTACTTCAATGGCACGAACAAACAGGTTGGGCCGAAGTTGAAAATCGCTGTCCGGTGCCACACCAATAATTTCATGGGGCGTCTTTTGGCGCTCAAGTTCGACCCAAGCCCCCATCATGGCCTCAAGCGGTTTGACAAGCATTGGGTGACATAACACCCGACCAGCACCGAGTTTTTGAAAGAATCGCTGGCTCAGCCAATACGGCAGCCCAGCGATGTGATCCATGTGAGCATGGCTAATACAGACCGTTCCAGCCGTCAGAATTGGCCGTGGACACAGACCCACATCAAAGGCGATATCGAGCTCAGGAACATGAACGACAGCCTCCTCGCCAGCAACGCTGACACCCTGAATTCGGTAGGGTGGCAAGTAGAGGAAACCTAACTGCCCCTCACGGGGCGGCGGCTTTGGAACCATTGAGAAATCTCCTTTTGCGGCGCTTTCACGCAGCAAGGCGAATAGAAAGGGGCAGTTTACTCCGTTTTGGAGACCCGACCGATCGAATTCCGATTATTTTGAACATTCCAGCGAATTCTTTCTTTGAGACTGCCGAACAAATTCGAGCCTGATTGGTTCGACTCTTCAGTATGGCCAATGATTCTAAAAAACTCCAGATGGACAGCCGTGACAAGGTGGTTGTGACGCCGATCTTTAGCGTTTTTCAATCTGAGCCAGAGATGAGGCCAATTCTGGAAGCATTTCTTGCCGAAATTCCCAAGCACATTCGCGCCCTAGAAGAGATGCACAAAAAGCGTGACCAAGCCGGCTTTCGAAAACTTGTTCACCAACTCAAGGGTGCTGGCGGCGGCTACGGATTTCAGGCCATCACAATCACCGCCACAGCACTTGAGCAGAACATGGATAGGGGAGATGATTGGGCGAACACAACCGCCGCCCCGCTTCGACAATTTCTGAATGTGCTTCTCAGTGCCCACCAAGGCGGGAAACAGTCTTCCGGGTGACACACGATGTATGACGAAAACCAACTTCCACGCCTCTTGGCAATCGACGACTCAGAGTTGATTCACAAACTTCTGCAGGTTCGGTTGCAGGGGGAGCGGTTGGAGCTGCACGCGGCGCTGAATGCGAAAGATGGTTTGAAGTTGGCAAGGGATCTGAATCCAGAAGTCATTCTGTTGGCGATCGAGTTGAATGAAATGAACGGGTTTGAATTGCTCTCTCGTCTCAAGCAGAACCCGCAGACCCAAGACATTGCAGTCATCTTTCTTAGCGCGACAAACCACATGATGGATCGCGTACGCGGGCTTGACCTTGGGGCCGTCGACTTTATTGCAAAGCCTTTCGAGGTGGTCGAGCTCAAGGCCAGGGTTCGTAGCGCATTGCGCATGCAGCACCTGGTCAAAATGCTTGAGCACAGGGCACAGATTGACAGCCTGAGCGGCCTGTGGAACAGGCGGTACTTTGATCAGAGACTTTCACAAGAGGTAAACGAGGGGCTTCGTCACAAAAGGCCTCTCTCCCTCATTATGTGTGATGTGGATCGATTCAAGCGACTGAACGATCAATTTGGACACCCGTTTGGAGACAGTGTGATTGAGCGGATTGCGCACATTCTTTCTGCGGGGCGAGGAAGTGATATTGCATGTCGGTATGGCGGCGAAGAGTTTGGCGTGCTGCTTCCAAGCACGTCGCTTGAGCGGGCCATGGAGGTTGCGGAGCGCCAGCGACTCTCGATCGAAAGCCAAGTCTGGGTTGGACACCCCGACCTTGTTGTGACAGCAAGCTTTGGTGTTGTGGACATTCAAAGCCTTTCGGAAACAGCAACGAGCGCGGACATGGTTGCCGCAGCAGATTCTGCGCTGTATCGAGCAAAGCAGGCTGGGCGCAATCGGGTGGAGACGGTTCATGGGATTCGAAGTCCAGAGTCAACCGGACAAAGCACCTAGCGAACCCGCGTGTGTAAAAACCAATTCTGCTTTGCGGCGGCGTACCATCTCACGCTGTGGCGCAGCACGATCAGGCTATTTGCATCCGACACTGGGATTTCTCGGAAACCAGCCAAACAGTCAGTCTTTTTTGTAGGGACCACGGCTGCATTCGAGGACTCGCCAAGGGGGCAAGGCGAGAACACGGACAATTTGGCGGCGGGATTGATCTGCTTTCGCGTGGCGAAGTTGGCATGGTGCTGAAGCGGGACGGGGAACTCACAACACTGACAGAGTGGGATGTGCAAGAGACATTTCCAACACTGCACGACAATCTGACATCAAATCGAACCGGGTGGTATGCATCTGATTTGCTTGGTCGAATGCTCCAGCCGGCCGACCCACACCCACAACTATTCGATGACACACTTTCGCTTCTTCGGGCACTTGGAGGCACACACAACTCGGGTTGGTCCATGCTCCGATTTCAATGGAGCATTCTGAAGGAAACAGGTTGGCAACCAGACCTCAGCCACACAAATGATGAGTCCACGACTCTAGCGTTCGACCCAACGGAGGGTCGGATGACAGCGGACAATGGGCAAGATGGTGCGTGGCGGGTTGGTCGACCCACACTTCTTGCGCTTCAATCGGTTTCGAGCGATGTAGAGCCACCAAAGAGCGAAGACGCCACCAGGCGAGCAAATAAACTCCTTGCGGCGCATATTCGAAATGTGCTTGGAGAGGAGCCACCAACCATGACTTGGATTTTTGGGGCTCTACCACACGGTGGGCAGAGACCGCGATCTCGACAACACTGAATCGGACTTAGAAAAAACGAATACCAGCCTCATAGTGTCGAGGGATTCCGTGATTGTCGCGGACAACACGGCACCAAACCACCATCGCGGGTCGATCAATCCGAAATCCAGATACGTGGCGAGAGAGGATATTGCCGGTAAGACCCTCTGGGACTAGGCAATCCACCTCGATGCGGGCACCGTTTTCACTGATGTCTATTGCGGGATAGGTGTGTGGAGTTCCAAACTCACCGTGCCACGAAACAAAGAGTTCACAGGCGGCCGGATGGCGAGGATCACCACGATGATCTGTGGCAGATCGAATAGAGGTGCGAAGGCCCGAGTCAGGCGAGAGATCAGATGGTTGAATGAAGTCCATACACACATAGGAATTCAATTCGGACACCCACACGCACAGGCGATGTCTGGAAGATTGGATAATCAGCCAAGAAAACCAACCTAGCCGCCCTCAACAGCATCCCATAACAACACCGGGGCTTACACTTTGAATATGGCTGTTGAGTACAGAGTGGGCACAATTGGTAACGGGTTGATGATTCTTGGGGAAATCGATCCAAGCGCACACACCGCCGCCGCAGGATTTTTTGTGCGCACCGGCGCCCGAGACGAACCGACAGAACTCATGGGTGTGAGCCACTTTCTTGAACACATGATGTTTAAGGGCTCTGAACAACGAAACGCGATTCAGGTGAATCAGGACTTTGATCGAATCGGCGCCAGCCACAACGCGTTCACGAGCGGTGAGATGACTTGCTTTCACGCGCACACTCTTCCAGAACACCTTCCATCAGCCATAGAAATGCTCGCCGACATTTTGCAGCCCGCACTTCGCCAAGCCGACTTTGAAGAGGAAAAGGGTGTGATCTTGGAAGAGATCGCCATGTATGAGGACAACCCTTTTATGGCGCTGTACGAGAGACTTCTTGAGCACTATTACACCGGGCACCCGATGGCGCATCGGGTTTTAGGAACCAAACAGAGTGTTGCGGACCTTCAGCGGGATTCGATGAAAAAGTATTTTCATGATCGATACGCATCAGACACCATGGCGCTCGCGATTTCTGGAAGGGTTGACTTTGATGCGACGATGAAGCAAGTCGAAACCATTTGCGGACAATGGCCCAGAGGCGTGCCGGGCCGTAAGCACCCAGCGTTTACACCGAGGCCAAATAGTTTTAGCCACACACTTGCAAATCTGAACCGCGCTTATCTAGGAATGATGATGCCGGCGCCAGCACTCAACGATCCACGGCGTTACGCCAGCAGTTTGGTTGCACAAATTGTGGGAGACAGCGAGGGAAGCCGCTTCTATTGGAGTCTTGTTGAGACCGGGCTCGCTGAAGAGGCCACATGCAGTTTTGAAGGGAGAGATTGTCTTGGTGAGTACCTAGTCCTTGTCGCGTGCAGCAAGGAGTCGGTTGAAGAAGTCAAAGGTCGACTTCACGAAGAAATGCACAGGCTCAACAACTCACTCGATGAAGCGGAACTGAATCGAGCAAAGGCCCGCATTGCGACAGCCGTCGCACTCGCCGGCGAGCGACCAGCTGGACGCATGACTCGCCTTGGTTCGTTGTGGGCGTACGGCCTTCCACACTTAACTCTTGCAGAAGAAATGGAACGAATCGAAGCCATCACGCTTGACGATCTCCACAAAAACCTGGCGGAGTTTCCCCTAGAACCAATCGTCACGGGGCTTCTGACAAGCTGATGATTTTCAGGAGGATCGAAGTAATCCAACCTGCTCCTCGGCGTGGTAGCTGCTTCGGACCAGTGGACCACTTTCACACACGCGGAAACCACGTGAGAGCGCCTCGTTTTTGAAGGCAAGAAACTGATCGGGATGAACCCATCTCTCAACAGGAAGATGGTTTCGCGTCGGCTGGAGATATTGACCAACAGTCAGAATGTCCGCACGCGAGGCTTTCTGCACATCATCAAGCAAAACCAAGACCTCGTCATCGCGTTCACCAATCCCAACCATAATTCCAGTTTTGGTGACGAGCCCAGACGCCTTGAACTGCTCAAGAACATCAAGTGACCGTTGGTAGCGCGCCTGGGGCCGCACCGCAGCGTGCATGCGACGCACGGTTTCCATGTTGTGACTCATGATGTCCGGTCGCGCGTCACAGACAACTTGAATTGCCCGCTGGTCACCGCAAAAATCTCCAACAAGAACTTCAACGCTCATGTTGGGACACGCCTCATGCGTTCTCTGGATGGTCTCGGCCCAGATCGAAGCGCCACCATCTGGAAGTTCGTCGCGGTTCACACTGGTGATGACAACATGCTTCAGACCCATCAACGCCAAACTCTCGGCCACACGTCGCGGTTCATCTTTGTCAACCGTGGTGGGTCGACCCGTTTTGACATTGCAAAAACCACAGCTGCGGGTGCAGGTGTCCCCAAGAATCATGATGGTGGCGGTTCCGCGACCCCAACACTCGCCCATGTTTGGACAACTCGCCTCCTGACAAACCGTGTGCAATGACTGTGATTCAAAGAGGGCCTTGAGGCGGAGGTACTCGTCGCCCGCAGGAACTCGCCCACGAAGCCAATCGGGTTTCTTACCAATTCGCATGGTCTGTCGAGCCGCGTCGACATTGTTTAAGACCATGTTCGTCAGACTCACCACCGGTTGCGGAAGGTTTTTTGTGGTGTCACCACCAAGCGGCCGCGGATGGCGAGCGATTGTTTTGGAATTCAACGGTGCGTTCTGAGTCACAGATCGGTAAGAGTAGCCCTGTTGCAACAGGGTTCCAAGCCACATACTTGCCCCATGCCGAGTTTCCCACCCAACACCGCACGGCCGTGGGTGCAAGCCACCATGATTGTTGCGATGGTGATTGGTGTTGGCATTGGTTTTGAAAGAACACGCCGCCCGCGGGTGATTGTTCCTCCGCTCCACTCATCGACTAATACATCGGGCACCGCGGCCAAGACCATATTGCTGTTTACTCGCACCATGAAGTATCGCCATACGAGTATTCCAGCGGCGGTTCTTGCGATCGACAAATTAGGACAAGGGCAGTGGAACACAGAACACACTGAGGACCCCAACGCATTTACAACAGAAAACCTATCTCGCTTTGGCGCGGTTGTGTTTCTCAATACCACCGGGAATGTTTTGCATGGCAATGCAGAAACGGCCTTCAAGAATTACATCGAGTCTGGCGGCGGCTTTGTTGGGGTGCATGCCGCGGCGGACACTGAATATGACTGGCCGTGGTATGGCCAGCTTGTTGGAGCGTGGTTTCGAGATCACACCAAAGTGATCGAGGCCGATGTGCGGGTGGAAGCACCACGCGATGCCAGCATGGCCGGGCTTCCGAATCCATGGAGGCGAGCGGACGAGTGGTATCGCTTTCAGAGCAATCCACGCGGACAGGTTGAGGTTCTTGCTTCACTTCACGACACACAGCTCGGTGAATTCACAATGAATGGTGACCACCCGATTACATGGAAGCACACACAAGGGAATGGGCGGTCGTGGTACACGGGAATGGGCCACGGAAAAGAGTGCTATACAGAACCAAGTTTTCTGCACCACCTTCGGGGCGGCATTCTTTGGTCGATGGGTGTTGATCTAGGGGCCAGCACGCCGATGAGCCCTTAAGACATGTTTATCTATAGCAAAGGCGTTTTTTGTTTGGAATCCGAGTGGTTCGGTCTTCGCTCATCAACAAGTGTTCTTCCCGCGCTTCGGCTTCTTCAAGATTCTGATTACAAAGTTCAGTTCATTCATCGTGACGTTGCAACTAGGGCGGAACTTGAGCACTACTTACGAAAATGGTTCCTTAACAAGCACACCAACTATGAAATTCTCTGGCTTGCTATGCACACACGCAAAGGAATTCTTTTGCCAGGCGATGTGCGGCGACACGACGAGAAAATGAACTTTGATCAACTCGAGGAGGTTCTTGCCGGACGGTGCGCCGGAAAGATTATTCACTTTGGTGGTTGCAACACACTCTCATTGCCACCGGCACGCATCCGAAAGTTCCTGAAGGCCACGCGCGCCAAATCCGTCTCAGGATTTTGTTCTGAGGTTGATTGGACCGAGTCCACCCTTTTTGAAATGACATTCCTTCTGGAGCTTCAAAAACGACCACTCACCACCAAGGGGCTCAGGAGCGTTCGGAACACCATGAAGCGACTTCGCACAACTGAATGTCGAGAGATGAAATTTTTGATGCATCTTCGCGGCTGAAACACACGCCAATCACTCGGCAAGATCCCACGCCGCCGCATACGGACCACGCTCAAGCCGAAGAATCTGGCGAAGCAAATCATTTGCAAGGGCGCTGGCACCAAAGCGAAACAGGTGTGGAGAAAGCCACGCGTCTCCGAGAGTTTCCTTGACCATGACGAGGTAGTGCAGCGCACTCTTGGCGGCACGAATACCGCCAGCGGGTTTCATGCCAATGCGGGGGCCACCGCGGGCGTGGCATTCCAGAATGGCCTGAAGCATGACCAGCGTCACATGCATCGTTGCCGCCGGCTGAACCTTTCCGGTGCTGGTTTTGATAAACACCTCGCCATCACGCAGTGGTTGCGCGCCCGGAACACTCATGGCGGATTCAATGGCCAGGTCGCTGGCGCGCCGCGCATTGTCCAGCGTTTCCAGTTCTCCGGTTTCCAAAATAATCTTGAGGTGGGCCGGACCGCAGGCGGCCTTGGTCTCACGAATTTCTTGGCGAATCTCGTCATATTTTCCTGCCAAGAAAAGGCCACGACTGATCACCATATCAATCTCATCCGCACCAGCATGAACAGCATCCTGCACATCACGCAGCCGCAATGAAAGGGGATACTGCCCACTCGGAAATCCGGTAGCGACCGACGCCACACGAACAGTGCTTCCACGCAACGCCTGTTTTGCTTCGTGAACCAGTGTTGGATACACACACACCGCAGCAACGGGTGGAACCACATGTTTCATTGGGCCACTTCCACCAGCGGGATTTGCGGCCTTGGCACAGAGCGCCCGAATTTTCTCCGGGCTGTCTTTCCCCTCAAGCGTTGTGAGGTCGACCATACTGAGACAAAGCCGCAGGCCAGAGGCCTTGGCGTGTGTCTTGATGCTGCGACTTTGAAAGTGTGCCACACGACGCTTGACCATCACAGCATCCACGGGTCGGGCGAGCGTGTTGTGCATGAGGTGACTCAGCGACCGCGGCCTTGTGCAAACAATTTTGCAAGACTCTCGGAGTACCGAAGTTGCAGGCGCACATTGGCAGAGTTTTCGATGTAATAGATAAAGAGCATCTCCGATCGATCATCAACGACCCAGAGGCAATCCGGCATACTTGGGATTCCGCTCAACAAACCGCTCTTCACCGTTGCAGCACTCAGGTTTCCCCTTCCAACAATGGCCTCATCTGCAAAGGCTGCGGGCGTTCGACCAAGTTGCAAGATGATGAGCGCCAAAAGAAGGAAGGCGCTGGCACACAAGGAGTACGGAAGGGATCGTTGGAGATTTGTGTGTGTCATCGGATGGCTCAACGGTTGTTCTGAAATGTGCTGATATCAGACTTGATGTCTCGAAACCCCATTCCCAAAAACGACTTGGTGGTTTCGTTGTACTGCACAGCCACAATTTCCTGATTTGTGTCATCCACGATGTACACCACACCGGGGTAAACATTTTGCACCGTTCCGCTCAAGAGGACATAACGACCTGTTGAGCGAGCGGTCGCCGGTGCCTGCGCCGTGGCCATGGGAACGAGTGTGATTGTGGCAAGCACCACTACCAACACAGCATTCAGAACAACGAGCGAGACAGTTGAACGATTCTTCATGGTTATGAAACACCTCCATCACCACCACCGGAGCGGTTGGATGATTTGACACTGAGAATGATTGCTCCAACAAACATCAACACGGCAAAGACATAGCCCACAAGTGGCCACCCTGGCGGTGGTGCCGCCGTGACCGGCGGTGGTGCGCTTTGTTGCAGCGCGAGACAGATTTGTGATACCGCAATTCCGGCCGTGCAATGCATCGGGTCATTCTACAAGTGGTGGGCACACGCGTCAGAGAATCATTCGGCGAGTAGTTGGTCTGGCGATTCCAGTAGACCAACAAGTGTGTTCAGAAACCTGGCGCCTTCGGCCCCATCCACCACACGGTGATCACAACTCAAAGAGAGTGGAAGGACATACCCAGCATAAAAAGCACCATTCTTTGTCAGAACACGCTCCTTCACCCTGCCAACCGCAAGGATGCCGACCTCTGGATAATTCAGGATGGGTGTGGCAAAGGTGCCGCCGTAACTCCCAACATTACTGATCGTGAAAGTTCCGCCCATAAGACTTTCACGCGCAATCGTTCGATCTCGGCACGCCAGTGCAAGCAAGCGAACAGCCGCCGCAAGTTCCCCCACACTCAGGCGGCCCGCATCTCGAATGACCGGAACCATAAGACCATTGTCTGTGTCGACGGCGCAGCCAAGATTGACAGGCTCCTTCCACAGGATTTCGCCACGCACATCATCCACATTGGCATTCAGGGCGGGATGCTTTCGCAGGGCCTTGGTGGCCGCACGCATAAGGAATGGAAGCAAGGAGAGTTTTGCGCCAAGGACGCTGGAATACTCTTTTCGCTTTTTGTCGAGTGCGGTGACATCAGCCTCATCCACCACCGTAAAGTGGACAGCCGTTTTTACCGAAAGGTCAAGAGCCTGTGCGATCTTGCGACGAATCCCACGAATAGGAATGCGGCGAGAAATCCCCTCATTGGATATTTGCGGCATGGCGATCACAGGCGAAACGACCGGTTCCCCAACCTCTGGCGGTTGCACCACCACAGATGGAGAAACCGACTGCGCGATCTGGATTCGTGAGGCGGTTGTTTCTGCCGCAACATCTCTCACAACCTTGCTCGCGGATTCAATGTCCATCGCTGTGACACGGCCACCACGACCAGTGCCACGAACAGTTTTGATATCGACACCAAGATCCGTAGCAATGCGGCGCACCGCCGGAGTCGCCAACGCCTTGGTTGCAGGACGCGTCAGCGATTCGTGCTCCGCCTTTCGCTCAAATCGACTCGGAACACCGAGTGATCCACTCATACTGCCAACAACCGTTCCAGCATCCTCGGAAACACTTTCAGAAACAGCTGGCGGTGCTTCAGAAACAATCTTGGCAACCGGTGCAGCAGCACCCACCTTGTATCGCACCAACACACTCCCAACAAGAATCACATCACCATCGTTCCCACACAGTTCAGAGATGACGCCATTCCACGGACTTGGAACTTCCACAAGCGCCTTGTCAGTTTCCATTTCCGCAATGGTCTGATGTTCTTTGACGGTGTCGCCCACGCTCACGCGCCACTTGATCAACTCTGCTTCATGAACACCCTCCCCAAGGTCTGGAAGAATGAAGTGGCTTCGATCATGTGGTTGCTTCACGCCAGCCATGGTGTCTCCTGCGCGTCAGTAGGCCGCGGTTTCTTCAATGGCCCGCGCAATTCGATCCGCATCGGGCAGATAGTCCAGTTCGAGTTTGTAATAGGGCATGATGGTGTCAAAGCCAGTCACCCGCTGCACCGGCGCCTCAAGGTGCAGAAAGCACCGCTCCATGATGCGCGCGGCAATTTCAGCACCAAATCCACATGTCTTGGGAGCCTCATGCACAATCACACAGCGCCCAGTCTTTTTCACGCTGGTTTCCACACAATCCATATCAAACGGATACAGGGTGCGAAGGTCGATCAATTCGATTCTTCGGCCACTTCGTTCAATGGCTTGCATGCACTGCACAACCGACGCGCCCCAACTCACCATGGTCATGTCTTCACCATCACACACCACGCGGGCCTTGCCAAGCGGCAGCGTGTATTCATCTTCAGGAACTTCCTCACGGAAGGCGCGATAGATGCGCTTGGGTTCAAAGAACATAACCGGATCAGGATCGCGAATCGCAGAAATCAACAGACCCTTTGCGTCGTACGGACTGCTGGGCATGACCACCTTGAGGCCAGGTGTGTGGATGTAAATAGATTCCGGGCTATCGCTGTGTAACTCTGGAGCATGAATACCACCACCCACAGGAACCCGAACTGTAAGCGGAACCGTTAGCGCGCCCCGCGTGCGAGTACGCATGCGCGCCGCGTGGCTACAAATTTGGTCGTAGGCCGGTCCAAGAAAACCATCAAACTGAATCTCCGGAACCGGACGCAAGCCCGCCATGGCAAGACCAATCGATGTACCGATGATGCCGCTCTCGGCCAGCGGAGTATCCACAACACGCTTTGCACCAAACCGTTTGTGCAGCCCCTCGGTCACACGAAAGACACCACCATTGACACCAACATCTTCACCAAGAATGATGACGCGATCGTCGCGTTCCATTTCCTGAATGAGAGCAAGGTTGATGGCTTGCACAAGTGTGAGGTTGGCCATGCGGTGTTTCCTTTAGTGATTGCTCTTGGCAGGAAGCTCGATCACCGCACCATCAATTTGGCTTGGATCCTGTCCAATGCCATGCGTTTGCATGGTGGTGCGCTGCAGCAGGAGGTCAGGCGGGATTTCCGCATACATGCTGTCAAAGAAATCGGTGCGAGGCGGCGCAGGAATGGTCTCGGCACGTTCGACGGCGGCGGCAACCTCTCGCTCAACGCGGGCGAGAAGTTCTTGTTCCTTTGCATCACTCCAGAGCGATTTTTCAACAAGATGTTTACGAATCCGAATAATGGGATCACGGCCACGCCACGCGTCGACCTCGGCTTGATCACGGTAACGGCGCGCATCGTCCGCAGTGGTGTGGTCGCCAAGGCGATAGGTAACCGCCTCAATAAAAGAGGGGCGACCAGTAGATCGGGCAATTTCAACAGCTCGTCGAAAGCAATACACCACAGCAAAGAGATCGTTTCCGTCGCACTGGATAGTGTCCATGCCATAGGCCGTTGCACGTTGCGCAACCGTGGGGGCACTGCACTGAATCTTGCCGGGAACACTGATTGCCCAGCCATTGTTTTGGCAGCAAAACACAACCGGAATGTCTAGGTTTGCGGCGAAATTC
The DNA here is from genome assembly GCA_945871915.1 of Singulisphaera sp. GP187. Lineage (GTDB taxonomy): Bacteria > Planctomycetota > Phycisphaerae > Phycisphaerales > SM1A02 > SYAC01. The sequence goes on along the minus strand of CAMBXO010000010.1, from coordinate 70,074 downwards.
ATGGCCTCGTGAAAATCACCTTCGCTGGTGGCACCATCGCCAAAGAACGTGCATGCAATACGCTTTTCTCCGCGATACTTGCTTGCCCATGCGAGCCCAGTTGCATGCAACATTTGTGTACCGATTGGAACAGCAATTGGCGTAGCAAAGTGTTCGCGTGACATGGCGTTGCCGCGTTCATCACCCATCCAGTGCAGCAAAATGCTTTCAACCGGGACACCGCGCCAGAACAAGCCGCAATTTTCTCGGTAGCAAGTCACCAGCCAGTCATCGCGATTGAGCACATACGCGGCACCAAGGCTTGCCGCTTCCTGCCCCATGTTTTGTGGGTAGGTCCCCATTCGGCCAGATCGTTGCAACTTAAACGCCACCTCGTCGAGTTGCCGACACGAGCACATGTGCTCATAGAGCCGAACCAAGTCAGCATCTGGAATGAGTCCATTGCCTAACTCAGCATCAAAGTGTCCGTGTTCATCCAGGATGGACACGCGGTTGATGGTGGTGGTAAGAACCGTTTTGATGGGCATATGGATGGATCCGAAAGTCTTCGCGAAATGCTTTGGCAGAGGAAACCAAGTCTACGGTTCACGCGGGTTCCCCATCACGCTGGGGTCATCGTCGCCTTTTTGTTCGAACGCCCGCGATCAATTCTGCTTTTGGCATAGGCCACACCAGCCTCGTATGCGCTGGGCATGTTCTGGGCATCCCGCAACACCACGGCTGTCGTGCTTTCAATGTGTCGAATCTTTTCGTTGATCTGCTGTTCTGAAAGGCCAATGTAAAGACCAGCGAGGCGAATGAGACCACCCGCGTTCACAATAAAGTCTGGTGCATACAGGACACCAGCCTTCTTGATGTTGGCCCCATCCTCAATCGGATCAAGCAGTTGATTGTTGGCGGTACCACAGACAATTCCACATCGCAGCTTTGGAATGGTCTGCTGATTGAGAACTCCACCAAGCGCGCACGGAGCCAAGATGTCGCACGGAGTTGAGAAAACATCTCCGTCGACAACACCAACACCAAGTTCCTTCACAACCCGCTGCAGGTTTGCAACATTGGTGTCGGTGACAAGAACCGTTGCCCCGGCTTGCTGGCAGAGTTTGGCTACGCGAGAGCCGGTTGCCCCAACACCTTGCACAACCACGGTGAGCCGAGAAAAATTAACTGGCTTTCCAAGGTTTTGAAGACATGCCCCCATGGCGTTAAAGCAACCCTGTGCGGTAAATGGCGAAGGGTCGCCACCGTGGCTGACCGAATCACCGCCCATGACGTGCTCTGTTTCGGCTGCCATCCAATCCACAAATTGCGGCGTGACACCAACATCCTCTGCCGCGATGTACGTGCCACGAAAGGTTTCCACAAAGCGACCCATCGCGCGGGCCTCGGCTTCGGTTGCCGGATTTCCTGCTGTTGCAAGAATGACGCTCTTGGCACCACCCATTGGAAGATCAGCCGCCGCCGCTTTGTAAGTCATGCCCTCACTGAGTCGAAGCACATCTCGAATGGCCTCAGCTTCATCGGAGTAGGCCCAGCGGCGCGTACCACCCAAGGCATTGCCCAGTGCGGTGCTATGAATGGCAATGATGGCACGCAGGCCCGTGGCCGCGTCATGGTGAAATGCGAGGCGCTCGTGACCATGGCTCGAGAGGAGTTCGAAAAGCTTCATGAATAAATCCTTGTTGAAAGACAGTAGAGAGAGGGAAATGGTGCTACAGGCCAACCTTGTCACCAGCAAAAGTACTTCCAGCGCCGAATTGCGGAATGTGCGTCTGATCAAATTTCAATCCAGTTCCTCGCGCGGAATCCGGTGTCCGCTCCGGAATGGCGTAATGCGCGTTTGGAAGCGTGTCGATCCGCTTCATCGCTTCAGCCGCCGCCTTTCGCATTGTGAAGTCACCGTTGACACGCAGCGATCGAATCTCTGAATCGATTCCAAGCCCCGCCATGACCATAAAGTGGCGCACAACAGCCGTTTCATAGGCCAGTGCGTCGCCATCAAGGCCGTTTCGAAGATTGCGATCAAGCTTGGAAAGCGAGCAAAGCATCGCATGAATCCAAAGGCTGCACTGCGAGAGCCGAGCCTGCACCATTTGATTTGTGACCAGGCTTTCCTCGTGCTCCTTGAAGGCCATCTTGACTTGGTGACTATGCTCTCGGATTTGGAACATGACCTCCTCGGCCAAGGACTCAATCCGTTCGTGAACTCGATGAATGGACGGTGTTGTGCCACGCATGCCAAGAAAGAGTTCACGCCCAACTTTGAAAGCCGAACCCATGGATCGAAGCGGATTCTTCCGAATCGAGAGCATCCACTCTCCAAGTTGCTTGCTGCCATAGGCAAAGATGAAACTGTGCATGACCTCGTTCGCACCCTCCACAATGGTGTTCAGGCGGCTGTCGCGCCAAATGCGCTCCACATTATTTTCAGTCATCAGCCCCTCACCACCCATGATCTGCAACGCATCGTCGACCACGCGATAACCCATCTCGCTACAGAAGACTTTGCACATAGCCGTCTCCAGCATGATGTCCTCGTCGCCGCGATCAAGAAACCCGGTTGTGGCGTAGAGAATTGCATCCATTGCGTAGACGTACGCACTCATGCGAGCAATTTTTTCTTGCATCAAATCAAATTCAGCAATCGGCCGATCAAACTGGTGACGATACTTCGCCCATTTGCAGGCTTGTTCATAGGCATAGGTTGCGCCACCAAGCATTCCAGCGCTGAGTGTGCATCGACCATAATTCAGGCAGGTGAGCGCGACCACAAGACCGCGGCCCTCCTTGTGCAAGAGATTTGCTTTGGGAACTTTGACATTGGTAAGGCGAATTCGAGCCTGCCAAGTGCCGCGGATTCCACACTTGCTTCGATTGCGGCTGAAGATGTCCACGCCAGGCATATCTGGCGTGCAAATAAGAGCGGTCACAACCTCCTTGGACGTCCCGGTCTTGGGATCGACAACATGCTGCTTACTCATCACCGTGAACAAACCGGCGAGGGCAGCGCTGGTGGCCCATTTCTTTTCGCCATTAAGAACATAAAAACCACCGCACGGGCTGAGTTCACAACGGGTCTCCTGTCCACCCGCATCGCAACCAACATTTGGCTCGCTGAGACAGAATGCACTCAGCGTTTCTTTGGCCATACGCGGAAGGAATCGCTTCTTCTGCTCGTCTGTTCCAAAGAGCATGAGGGCCTTACAACCAATGGATTGGTGGGCGCTGACCAAGACAGCTGTGCTTCCGCACGACCGACCAACTCGATCCAGAACACGGTTGTAACTGGTGATTCCAAATCCGCCACCACCAAACTCATTCGGAATGGTCATGCCAAGCACACCAAGATCAAAAAGCCGCTGGATCACCCACTGCGGAATCTCTTGCTTTTGATCAATCTCAATAGCCGGGTGCTCGGTGCAAAGATATTGATCAAGGCTCGCAAGCAACTGATCGCATCGGGCGGTTTCTTCTGCACCCGCGCCAGACGGATAGGGGAACAAGAGTTCCTCGCGGAAACTTCCCCAAAAGTAATTTTTGACAAGCCCCATGGTTCGCGGATCAGGACCAAGCATCTCCTGCGCCTGCTCAATCTGCTTTCGATCTTTCGCAGAGAGGTTCTTGAGGTCCGTTGCAATATTGGTAGTGGTCATCAGTGCTCCTTGGTCTGGCCGCGCGGCAACACCATTATTCAACGGCAGCCGCAGCCAAGACGCAATACCCGGAACACATTGCCAAGCGAATATTCACACCGCATATTCACAAAACAATTCTTGGTTATTTGGTTTTACAAGCCAAAACTGGCGGTCTGGTGAATATGGGGCACAGGTGGCATGCATAGATTCCGAGGCACGGCAGCTGCGGCCCCAGGTGACTTATGTCCGTTTCAGAAACGCCTCCAGTTTGGCGCGCGCCTCAGGGGTGTGTCGAAGCGCCACAAGGTGTTTTTGTTCCGAAGCCACTGCGGCATCAAAACCATTTTTCAACCCGGCACCAATGGCATCAAGGACAGCAATCGACGCCGCGGTCGATGTGTGCGGCCGTACAAACGGAATGGAGGCGGCCACAACATCGCGATAGACCGGGTCGCAAACACTTCGCGGAGCGGACCGAGAAATTGTTCGTGGGTGCGCATGAATCCAGTGTGCGGCAAGAGCGATCGCCTCATCTTTTGACCGAGCTGTTGCATCAAACAGACCATCCGGCGGGCTTGAAGCGTCAAACAAGACCCCATGCATTGTTGCCGCGATGGCCGCCACGGGATCCATGCGAGCGGGCGGCATAACTGTTCCACCCCATCCCGGACAAATATGAAGTCCACACTCAGGCTGGCCAATCTTCCAGCTTTTCTCTCCAGGACTAGGTGTGACCCCAATCAATGCGTCACAGTGCATAGCCAACTCCAAGCCGCCACCCAGCGCCGCCTTGTGGATGACACATGCGCTTGGGACACGAAGCGAAGAGATTCGGCGGAACGCAACCGACCCGGCTTTCAGGTAGGCCAAGAGCGCGTTGTCTTGAAGTGAATCAATCTCTGCAAGGTCGGCCCCGGCGACAAAAACCCGTTCACTATCAGATACGAGAAGGAATCCAACAGCATCCATGGAATCAACCGACTGCATCGCATGATCAATAGCCTGAACGAGCCACGCATCAAGCACAACAACACCACCCCGCGGCTTGGCCGGATTCGCAATCAAGTGAAGCACAACAATTCCATCCGAACGACACTCGATTGGAAGGTGCGAGTCGCTCATGGCGGTACGGTACCCCGGTCTCGTTTTTCAAATCGAGCCATCAGACGCTGTTGCGCCTCTGGCTCTTGAATGATCTTTGCAGAGAGCTCCGCCGCGCGATCCATTGTTTCATCATTGATCTCTGGTTCCATCTCAGCAAGCCATCGCTTCGTGGCGGCGAGCGCCTTGGGACCACCAGCACATAAGCGATTGGCAATTGCAAGCGCCGACGATTCCAATTCTGGCTCAGGAGCAAGATGTGTGGCAAGTCCCCATTGACAGGCTTCGGCTCCACCAATAACACCACCAGTCAGCAATATGGCGCGCGCGCGGCCCGCACCAATGCGCCGAATAAGCAGGGGAGCAATGACCGCAGGACAGATTCCAAGATCAACTTCTGGATACCCAAGTTTTGCCTCGGCATGTGTGACACCAAGATCACACGCGTTGAGAAGGCCGCACCCACCACCAATTGCGGCGCCTCGCACACAGGCAATCGCTGGGAAAGGAAGGCGGCGAAGCGCCAGCATCACACGAGAGAGTGTGTGCAGCATCTCGCCCATTTTCTTGGCATCGCTGAGCACTCCACGAAGATCCATTCCAGAACAAAACACTTTCCCCTCTCCACGCAAGATCAGTACGCGGACTGTCGTATCAGAGGCAACGCGTTCGATGGACGCATGAAGCGAGTGAATGAGTTCGAGTGACAAAGCATTTCGAACATCTGGCCGATTGAGGCTGAGTGTGACGATGCCGTCGCGTGCCTGTTCGGAGACGAGTTCAGACATGCGGAAAGCGTAGCGGTGGATCACGCTCGAGGACGGGCCGAGGTCGCGTGACGGACGAGGCGGCGGGACTCTTCCCCACCAACAAGGGAAAGGCTTGCCTGCAAGGCGTTCTGCAGCGATTTGTGATTGACACAATCATCGTGATCAAGAAGCCACTGCTTTGTCGCGGCCAGTGCGCGAGGCCCCTTTGCCAACAATGACATAGCGGTTTGCCGGGCAAGAGATGCAAGTTGGTCAGTGTGTGGTGCGAGTGCCCACACGATGCCGCGTTGGAGAGCGGTGGCAGCGTCTATTTTCTCGCCTTCAAGAAACGCGGGCCGCGCGGAATTGGAACGAGCGTGAAAGACAGGGCCACTGACGGCTGGCGAAACACCAAGAAGATGTGTTGGGTACCCAAAGCAGGCATCTGGAGAAGCAATGGTGAGATCGCACGCCGTCGCGAGCGCACAACCGCCAGCCAGAGCCGGCCCCTGCACAACAGAAACACTGACCGCCGGAAGCGCACGAAGGCGACGAAGACATCCAGCCAGCCTTCGAAGAAAAGATGCAAGCAGGGGTTGCGATGGATCGGGATCATCGACCAGTGCGCGGAGGTCGAAACCAGAACAGAATGTTGTGCCATTGCTCTCCATCATGACAACGCGAACAGCATTCGCGGGTGGCGGTTCGCTGAGTGGGTGAAAGCGAGATGACCCCGTCAGCGCCTCACACTTTTCAATCGCCAGCTCAAGCCCGTCAAACATGGCTGACCCCAGCGCCTGACGACGATCTGGATCACAGAGGCGGATCGTGGCAAGTCCAGACAATTCGTTGCTGTGATTATGAAGTTCAACTGGACCAAAACGGTGGATCGTGGGCGCCGGATTCATCGCCCTGTTCCGGGCGACCCCGGTACATCTCCCGCAGCCCAAATCACAGGGTTTCCATGCTCAAACCCAAGCACCGTCACGCTTCCGGCACGAATGGCGAAACTTCTCCCACGCGATGGCGGCAGTTGAAGCCACGCAGCAATGATCAGTCGCGAGAAATGACCATGTGAGAAGAGCGCGACATTTCCGGGGATCGAATTGATCTTGGCCAAGAGTGTCTCGGCTCGACCATAGATATCTGAAAGCGTTTCGCCTTTCGGGCATCCGTGGCGCCACAGGTCCCACCCCGGATGTGATTCATGAATGGCCCGAGTGGTGACACCTTCATAGTCGCCGTAGTCCCATTCCACCAGCAGCGGCTCCGGCTGAACAACTTCGCCAAGACCGCACAACCTGGCCGTATCCATGGCGCGGGTCAGTGGGCTGCTGAAGACTCGTTCAAATTGAATCGAATGAATCCACGGTCTCAATGCCTCGGCTGCGGCTACACCAGCTGGCGTAAGCGGAATGTCGGTGCGTCCGGTGTGACGACCCGCGACACTCCACTCGGTCTGGGCGTGTCGAATAACCCAGAGTTGCCGAGCGTCTTGTTCGTGTGAGACATCGAACGCAGCATCATGAGTCATGGCAGTTTTTTCTCGACCGCGATGAATGGGTCTCGGTGATACACCAACACCATGCCCTCGGTGCCTGTGAGTGTGAGACGATCGGTCTGCACAACAGGAATAAATCCCATGTCCAGTTTGCGTGGCGGCGGCTCGACTGAAATACGAAGGGTTGCGCCGTCAAATCTCCAGTTGCCACGCCGAATAAATTCACCCTCACGCGCGATCATGGTTCCGTTTTCAGCAAGCGTGAGTACCGACCCAGCCGGGCTGACCAGTGGTTCCGCATTCGCCGCGGTCGAGTCAGGATCGATTTCCGTATCCGACGGAATGTGTGAATCGCCCGGGGACAGAATCCATCGACCCACCATGCCGTGTTGTGCACTAGAGAGTGGGATGTCCTTCAAAGAAACTTCTGCACCCAGTGAACCGCAACTCCAAAGCAGAATTGTCGGTAGAAGACAAGTGACCAACATTGGCGTGTGATGGAATCGCCTGAACATGCTTGCCATGCTACGACTCCGTGGTCGCCGCTGCGAAGTCTGATTGCACCAATTCGATCGAGTTGGGAATGATGACATTCAATCCATCAGCGATCGCGCGGACCAAGAGCGCTTCATGCGGCTTGACAACACCATCCTCAGTCATGGTGGCGACCGCCGCACGAACCAACTGATGCCGCGCCGCCTCATTGATTTGGACGAGGTTTCCAAGGGCCTGATGCACGGCATCAAGCGAGCATTCAGACGCTGGCGATAGCGGCTGTGGCTTGAATGAAAGATTTGCTAGGCCACGCGAAAGGGCCGCCTGCGCGCGATCCGATCCACCAGTCCACGCCAACGCGGAAAGAAGAAGCAACGCGTCATGATGATGTGTTGCGAGTGAAGCAGTTCCCGGGCGATCGGGTGTTGCGACGTGGCGAGCATCCACACGCCGAGAGAGCATGGTTCGCAGGGTCCATTCAAAAAGAGAGACCTTTCCATCCGCGCGAATGCAATCCACCAACGCATGGCTGAATGGACGGTACTGATCGTGCGTGAGTTGCTGGATGGCCGGCATGCAGAGATCAACAACAACAATCCTCATGGACTCCGGAAGCAATTCCATTGGCTGTCGAAGTCTTGACACAGTGGACACAAGAGCTGGCCCAAGGTGTTGCTCCACAAGTTTAAGTTGCCGATCTTGTACCGCGGTGTCGCCGGCCCATGTGCAGAGGAGCAACACCGCCTGTGCATCAAACGGCTGCTTACACGCTTCAAGAAGAGGTTGCGAAATCCGTTGATGTAAGACGTGCGACATGGATGGAATGTCCGCATGGGCAACGGGGGTTGTGGATGCGACATGCAGTCCCGGCGCAACCTGGTGACCACCAGCAAGACCCAGCAACCCAACTGTTGTGGATTGAGAGGAATCGACTGCAACAGTGGTTGGAATCTGGGTGGTGGACGACGACTCCTCGAGTCGCCGAATGCGCTCATGAATGGGTGGGTGACTCGCCAGCCACGTGTTGGCCGCGCTGGTGAAAAAGAAGTGATTCAATCCACTGACATCCGACGACTGAAGCGTGTTGTTGTGCACCCCTGCAATCAGGCGTAACGCCCTCGCAAGCGATTCCGGATGACGCGTGTATTGCGCGGCACTGGCATCCGCAAGAAACTCTCTTTGTCGGCTGATGGCAGCCTGCAGAATTCGTCCAAAGAACGCGCCGACAGCACCAATGATCATGAGACAGGCCGCACAAAGCAAGAGCCCGCCTTGATTCTTTGACTTTCCGGAAAACCGCGAGCCATGAAGCAGTGCACGACCGATCAACATAAGAACCATGACACCAGCAACTGCACATGCAAGGCGAATGTTGAGACGCATGTCTCCGTGTGCAATGTGGCTGAATTCGTGGGCAACCACACCCTGCAATTCGTCGCGTGCAAGCGAGGAAATGGCTCCGCGCGTAAAGCCAAGCACCGCGTCGTTCGGCGTGTTGCCTGCGGCAAACGCATTGATGGATTCATCATCAATTTGATACACAGGCGGAACCGGCATGCCGCTGGCGATGGACATTTCTTCCACCACATCAAGCAATCGGCGCTCGGCTGGCGAGGCACCAACGGGATTGAGCCACACACCGCCAAGCGATTCCGCAACAGCCTTTCCGCCACCTCGCAACTGCATCCGCTGAACAGCCGCGCCAAGCAAAATGATGGAACATGTTCCACCCGCAACGACAAGGAAGGCGAGTGGGTCCCATCGCCCGCCGCTCATGACCGCAACCGGCACATATACCAGGGCCACAATCACAGCCATACAGAGCACAAAGAGCACCACAAGGGTTCTGGTCTTGCGCCGCGCGGCATCTTGGTGGTCAAAGAATTTCACACGGGTTCTCTGAGAGAGGCGCTCGGAACCACTCTGGTCTCTGCTTCGGTTTGCCAAAGCTCACCCTGTTCGAATCCAAAGATTCCGGCGACAACATTGCCAGGAAAACTGACGACCCGTTCATTGAGTCCCATGACAGCATCATTGAACGCCTGTCGCGCAAAGGCCACACGATTTTCAGTTGTGATCAACTCTTCCTGTAAAACTTGCATGGTGGAATTTGCCTTGAGTTCCGGATAGGCCTCAACGCGCGCAAGCAGTCCGCGTAGCGCACCATCCAGTACGGCGGTTGCCGATGCAAGACCATGCACCCCTCGCAAAGTCCGTGTCGAAACACCATCCATGGCTTGCTGTGCCGCCTGCCGCGCCTGCGTAACCGCCTGCAGCGTGGCCCGCTCGTGAGCCATATAACCGCGAGTCGTTTCGACAAGGGTTGGAACAAGGTCATAGCGGCGTCGCAACTGCACATCGATTTGCGAAAACGCGTTCTTCATGCGCACACGCGCCACCGCAAGACTGTTGTACAGGGCCGCAACCATAATGACGGCAATCAGAACCAATGTGATCGGAATGAACACGGTCACCAATTGGGTTTGGGACATGTCTGCCACAAACACAGCTTGGCACGTGGGGAAGCGACACGCTGCGATCATGAAGCCTGCACTCGGCCGAGGCGAGATGCGACCAGATCCGCCACCTGCTCGATGGCTCCAGCAAGATCGTCATTAACAATGAACGCGTCATACACACCATTGGTGCGCGCCCGCGCCATTTCGCGACGCGATTCGGCAAAGCGACGCTGAATCGCCGGCTCATCTTCACGGCCGCGCTGTCGTAATCGATCAAGGAGAATCTGATCGCTTGGTGGAAGAATGAACACCCCCAGCATGTCAGGAACCGCCGCGTGAACCTGTTCCGCGCCTTGCACATCAATATCCAGCACAACCAGTTCACCGGCTGCAAGGGCAGTCTCAACCGGTGCTCGAGGCGTTCCGTAATGGCATCGCCCAAAAACAGTGGCGTGTTCAATAAAGGCGCCGTCCTTCACCATGGCCAGAAAACTTCCTTCGCTGATAAAGCGGTAGTCAACACTATCGAGTTCACCCGGCGATGGTGCACGTGTTGTGCAACTCACACTGAAGAGTCCGCCAAAGCGGCGCAGCAAGTCATGGGCAATCGTCGTCTTACCAACGCCTGACGGGCCGCTGAGAGTCAGCAACAATCCGCGAGTCATGGGGCGATGCTACGGCGCGGCCAGTTGGACGCAAGTGGCAGACTTGCGCACACTAAATCCATCCCTGTTGCCGGTACCAAAGCACCGAGTCCCGAGAGGCTTCTTCAACCGAGCGGGACGTGAGGCCGAGTTCTGCAAGGCTTGCCGACGCATCAAAGTGCATGGACCGCCTTGTAAGCCTGACGCCGGTCACCGTGGTCATGGGAACACGATGCGAAACAGTGGTGGCCCACAATTCGCTCACGCCCGCGAACATGAGTGCGACTGTGTAGGGAACTTTGAATCGTGGCGGGTGGCGCTGAACGATTCCGGCCAACACAGTGAGCCACTCGATCAATCGAATATTGTGTCCACCGATCAAGTACCGAATACCAGGCCGACCGACCCGCATAGCAAGCAGCAATCCACGAGCCGCATCGCGTACATCAATCAAGTTGAAGCGGCAATCCAGATAGGCCGGAATTTTTCCACGGCAGAAAGCCACAGCGAGTCGAGTGGGGGGCGTTTGGTTTCGATCGCCCGGACCAATCGGAAGCGTGGGGCTGCAGATGATGACGGGGGCCCCACGATCACTCATCGCAAAGGCCGCCCGTTCCCCACGAAACTTACTAAGGCAATATGGTCCGATCATGTCACGCTCATGAAACCGAGCCGTTTCAACCGCGCCGCCATTGGATGTGGCCGAGGTGAGAATGCTCTCCGTGCTTACATACACCACACGCGTTGCACCCGCATCCAGTGCGGCGCGCATCACATTGACCGCGCCCACATGGTTGATCGCATCAAATTCGCTCCGATTTCGCCGCCACAGATTTGGGTCTGCGGCAAGGTGGTAGACACCACGGCAGCCCCGGGTCGCTTCGCGCATAGCGGAAGCGTCTCGAATATCTGCACGGACCAGTTCAATGCGATCCAGCGGAAGGTGCGACACGCTTGCCAGTGGGTGTTCCAGGACACGTACTGGCTGGCCATCGTGCAAAAGTTGCTGGACGAGGTGGGATCCAATAAAGCCAGCACCGCCAGTGACCAGTTGCATTACCACGCTCCCGGCGAAAGTTGGTTGGCAATCCGCTTGAGGTAGTCGCGATTGGGTGCAAGCGAGTCGCGTGACATGGAATTCACCAGTTCAACAACCGCCCGGTTGATCGGTGCGGCACTCGCCCCTGCCAATCGCAGTAGATGTCCGTTGTAGGCATCAATTTCCGTTCGGCCGCTTCCAATGTCAGGGCTCATAGAGCAGTAGGTTCCGCGAAGCGACGGTTGAAAAAACAATCCCATGATTCGCGGAAGCAGGGGTGTTTGCAAGATTCGCATAACCGTGTCTGGATGAAATGGTCCAATGCGATCAAGCGCGTGGCCCGATCTCTTGAGAATGCGGTAGTTCTCTTGGAGCAGTGCAAAGAACAATCGCCGCGCCAGCCCGTCGGTGAGCAGTTCGGCGTTGTCTACGCCAGCGCTTGCCGCCAATGGCGAGATGGCGGCGTTGTACATGAGTTTGGTCGCCTTGAATGGTCGAACATCTTCAACACAGTGCACGCGAATGATGCCCCCACCAGTGAGTGCATGCGCAAGTTCCGAGATGCGTTCGCGTTGGCCACTATTTACGGTTCGTCTTGCACCAATGTGTAATGCACCGGGCCGCGTGATACGTGCCGCAGGGCGGTTGGCCGGACATGCAGAAACAAACGATGCAATGGCCTCACAGGGGTGATCAAGGTTTTCGAGGTGTGGGTCATACCCGTTTTGAATTGGAACAAGCATCTCTGGTTGGCGGATGCGCCGCAGAATGGACAGATTGTCGAAGGTCTTCGTACACAACAGCACAAGGGTGTCCGGCGGTGGATTCCAGTTTTCAAAGGATTCAAATGGCAAACGTCGAGCCGGAAGGTCATCAAGGGTCACACCATCAGCTCGACCCGCTTCCGTTTTTTGCGCGTGTGCCTCCACCATCGTGACGGCCCAGCCCGCCGAGGCAAGACACTCGGCAACCGCGACACCGATTCCGCCCGCGCCAAGAATGTGAACAGACTGGTGCATGGGGGTGTGGTTTGCATGAGGTTATGCAAACCACATCAAGCGCACAGGTTTTACGCCGCCACGGGGCCGGAGCGAGAAAGCAGAGAGCCGGTGGTTCGCCGCCAAGAATTGCGGCTCGCTGAGAAAGTCAATCGTCAGCGGCCGGGGGCTGCGCTTCGCTGCTGTGTCCACGATTCGTACATTCTGGCCACCACCTTGTCTGGTAGTGCCGTGCGCCACCTAGCGCCGTACTGCTGATCCATTTGCAGCGCGAATGTCCACTCTTCTTGCACTGTGTGCGAGAGAGATCGTTTCCACCACGGCAGAGTTGATGAAGCAACTGAACTTGCAGCACTGGCAGCGGGTGCCGGAGCAATGGATCGGGTACTTGCCACCGCTGCGGCGCACAGAAGTCCGGCGACCACAGCGAGAGAGATTGATGCCCTTAGGTTCCGAGCCATTTTGCGCCCCCTTCCTGCGTGACAAGGCGGGCGTTTTTCAGAATTCGATATCCCTTGTCACGAAAAGCTGGAAACCGACCCATCGTTCCAACAAGGTTTCGAAGCTCCTCATTGTCCAACACCCACGGTTCTTCCGGCGCCTGATTGTGCCGTGTGAGTTCCATGGCGAATGCTCGTTCACGCAAACTCCAATTCTCCAGTCGATCCGCGATCTCCATGGCTTTGTTGGTAAAGATGGCCATGCGGCGAGAAACATGCTCCTGACTCTCGCAACGAAGCGTGATATTGCATCCATAAATGCACCACCATCCCCAGCTTTCCAACCAATCTCCGGGCTGGTGCTGCTCAACATCCACCACACGATCGAGCGCGACCATCAGTCGACCCACCGCATCATCAGATGAGATGCGATCTTGCAGCGCGTCGACTTCGATCAGTGCCCCGCGACAGGTGTTGGCAAGCGCCGCATATCGATCGTCCGAAAATTCGTCGGCAAGATCCTCGTATTCCGTCATGGCCTTATACAGATCCGGACGCGCTTCCGCAGCGAGTGCCGTAGCCCGCACCGGATCCAGTTGTGCCTGGCGTCTGGCACTTGACCCACGAACATAGTTGGCAAAGGCTCGACACACTCTGCCGCGGCGATCGTTGACTGGTTGTTCAGCCATGGCATCCAGAAGATCACGGCTTGCCGCACGGCTCTCAACCAGATGCCACATTGCGTAATGCGCGTTGGCCAAATTGACAGAGAGCATTTGGCGTAATCCAGCAGGCAGTGCAGGTTCATTGAGCCCGTTCTGAAGAAACGGAAGTGATCGTGTGTAAAGCCCCAGACCGTCATACCCGCCGGCAGCGCGATTGCATGCAACCGCCCGCTGAATGGAATCCGTTGCCAGCAACATCATGCGTCGAGCGGTACGAACCATGCCGCGCCAATCACCCGCACGATGGCACGCGAGCGCCTCAGCATCGAGCGATTGAAAGTCGCGGTCGGGGAGTTCTTCAATTGCAGCCGATCCAAGATCCTCCGCCACTTCGCCAATAGGCCAATCCAGTGCATCCGCTAGCCCAACAACAAGATCCAACTTTGGATTGCCGCTCTCCGGAAGAATCTTTCCCGGATCTCGATCGAGCGCGCGCGCGATTTCAGAACGGGTCCACCCGCGGTACGCCCGGGCAAGATCAATCATGCGAGCTAAACGCTCGCGCCGATCGTCCACGATTTGCATGTCCGCCCGAACCTTTCGCTGCCAAGGCGGCTGGCAGCACGCCGGTCCCACACTCATAGAGTGTTGCCAAGATTCCATCGCGTCTAGACAACTGGACCAAAAGGCAGCCAATTCTCCACTGAGAATCTGTAAATCTGCCTTCAGAGGTCAGAAGGGCCGATGCAATTCAACGCACGGTTGGTGGACGATTCGTGGGAAGCCCGGCACCACACCAGTCGTCAACAGGCGGCCCACTCAACCGTGAATGACGCGGCCCTCAGAAGCGAGCACCGCTTCATGAATGCTCTCTGCCATGGTTGGATGTGCATGCATGGTGGTGATCACATCTTCTGCTGTGGCCTCAAGTCGCTTGGCCACACAAATTTCATGGATCAGTTCGCTTGCACTCTCTCCAATAATGTGCGCGCCAAGAATCTCACCATACGGCTCACCGGTGATCACTTTGACAAGTCCCTCATTCACACCATCCGCAATGGCCTTGCCGTGATTCTTGAGTGGATAACTGCCAATGTGGTACGTGATTCCATTAGCCTTCGCCGCCTGCTCGGTCATGCCAACACTTGCAATTTGTGGGTTGCAGTAGGTCGCAGATGGAACCGCGTCGTAGTCGATGCCGATCGAATGATGTCCAAACATTCGCTCGACCGCGACCACCGCTTCTTCACTTGCAACATGTGCAAGAGCGGGCGGGCCGATCACATCCCCAATGGCGTAGACACCGGCCACACTGGTCTGGTAGGTCGCCTTGTCTCGCTTTGCATGTGCGTCAGTGATCACAAATCCCTTGTCCATCTTCAATCCAAGCGTTGCATCACACAGGCCATCGGTTCGACCTTGCACACCAATGGCAACAAGGACAACCGAACATTCAATGGATTCCGTTTTCTTGTCGGCGACGCCTTCAACCAAGACTTTGGCGCCATGTGAACTCTTCTCAATCGCTTTGGTGACAGAGCCCGTTCGAAAAGCAATGCCCTGCTTCTCAAAGATCTTGAGTGCAGCCTTACTGATGTCCGCATCTTCAAGCGGAAGGATTCGATCCACCATCTCGACCACTGTGACCTTGGTCCCGAAGGTGTTATAGAAGTACGCAAACTCCATGCCGATGGCGCCGCTGCCAACAATCACCATGCTCTGGGGTTTGACAGGCAGAGCCATGGCTTCATAACTGCTGATGATGGTGGTGCCGTTGTTTGGGGCAAACGGAAGTTGGCGGGGGGCGGCCCCGGTTGCAATCAGAATGTGGTCGGCCGTTACGACTCGATCACCCGCCACCAGTTTTCCAGAGCCACTGTAATAGTTCTCATCGGCGGTCGAAACCTGCACGCGGCATGGAGTCGATCCACTTTTCCCGGCCACAATCTTCGCGTGACCCTGGATGTGTTCGATCTTGTTCTTCTTGAAAAGAAATCCAATGCCGCTATTGAGTTGCCCCGTCACGCCTCGGCTGCGAGCAATGACTTTTTCCCAATTCACCTTCACGCTACCGGGGGCGACCTCAAAGCCAAGTTCGGCCCCATGTGCAAAGGCCTCGGAATAAACTTTTGCCGTGTGGAGCAGGGCCTTGGTTGGAATACATCCCCAATTCAGGCACACGCCGCCAAGTTTGCTTCGCTCAATACAGGCCACGCGCTTGCCCATTTGGGCTGCTCGGATGGCACCCACGTAGCCGCCGGGACCGCCCCCAATGACAATGAGGTCAAAGTGGCTTGGTGTAGCAGTTGCGGAAGCGTTGGGGGCCATTCAAAGTTCTCCATTGTGCGCCATCGTGGGTCGACCAAGCTTTCTACAGCCCGCAGTTGCCCGGCGCGGGCGGTTATCGTAGCGGTGCACGGGACACGCGTCCTGCGGCTGAAAGCGATCACAACCCATGGATCCACACAGCGAACATGCGGACAACTCAGTGATCCGAAACAGAATTTTTGAAGCGGTGCAGGCCGCAGGTCTTGGAGCGTGGGACTGGAATCTTCGAGATCGAACGGCGTGGTATTCGTCTGGACTGCGTCAAATGCTTCGCCATGACGAGACAAGTTTTTCAAACACCTTTGAAACCTTTGCCAATCATGTGCACCCAGAGGACATTGGTCGGCTGCACGGGGCTATTTCCGGGCACTTGCAGCAGAAGCAAAATTTTGATCTTGAGTTTCGCATGCGAACGGGTGATGGCATGTGGCAATGGGTGCGAGCGCGAGGTTGTGCAACCTTTGAAGGTGGTGAAGCCGTTCGCATGATGGGCATGATGAATGAATGGCCGCTTGGCGCCGCGCGCGATCTCTTGCTGATGAGCACCAGCGACCGGCTCGCCGCGGCTTTAGAGGAGCAGGCTCGCGTGACTCGTGAACTCGAGGATGCTCGCGCCGATCTGTTGCGACAAAATGAAGAACTTCGCGGTGCGCGCGCCCAGACCGAGTCCGCCATGGAAACCAAGAGTCTGTTCTTGGCCAACATGAGCCACGAGATTCGAACGCCGATGACTTCCATTCTTGGATTCATTGATGTGTTGCTTGATGAGGGGGCGGGCGACGATGAGCGCAAGCGGCTTCGGCGATCGATTCGCCGCAACAGCGAACACTTATTGGCCATCATTAATGATGTGCTGGACATTTCCAAGATCGATGCGGGCGGGATGAGCGTTGAAAAAGTTCCAACACATCCGCTGCGTGTCATTCAGGAGGCAATGGCCTCGATGCAGCCACAGGCGACCGAACGCAGCCTTGATCTGCGTCTGGTGCTTGCCGGTTCGGTTCCCCAGACCATTCAATCCGATCCGCATCGCCTTCGACAAATTCTTTTGAACCTGATTGGCAACGCCGTGAAGTTCACCGACCACGGTGGAATTCAGGTGAGCGTTCGCATGGTGAAGGGCAAGGGCACAACTCGACGCGACGAAGATCCCACCGACCCCGCCCCACAGACCACCAGGCTTCAGTGCAGCGTGACGGACACCGGTATTGGTTTAGACGCCGAGCAACGGACCAAACTTTTTCGGCCATTTTCACAGGCCGACGCATCCACCACGCGGCGATTTGGTGGTACCGGCCTTGGGCTGACGATCAGTCGACGCCTTGCCCGTTTGCTTGGCGGCGACCTGTATGAAGAAAGTGCTCCGGGAATTGGAAGCACGTTTGTGGTCGAAGTCGGCGTGGGTGATCTTGCGGGCGTGGACATGGTGCACGAACTTCCAGCCGATCTTGTCGAGGAAACCACGCCGCAGTCACAGTTCACCGACACTCAAGAAAAAACACTAACGATTTCAGTTCTGCTTGCAGAAGATGGCGATGACAATCGACGACTGATTACCCATCACCTACGTCGAGCGGGCATGGTGGTGACGGTAGCCAACAATGGTCGGGAAGCGGTTGAACTTGCTCTGGCGGCTCGTAAAAGCGGCCACCCTCATGATGTCATTCTGATGGACATGCAAATGCCTGTTGTGGATGGTTATCAGGCAACGCAACAACTCCGTGCCGCTGGTTGGACGGGTCAGATTGCGGCGCTGACCGCTCACGCCATGCATGGCGATCAAGAGCGGTGTCTGCGGTCCGGTTGCAATTGTTACTTGACCAAACCACTCGAACGAGACCCGTTACTCAAGATGGTTCGTGACATGGCAGCCAAGAGCCGCGAGATCCACACCTAGTCGGTGCCGGGGTCGTGATTTCTATGCTTTGACGGCATTTCCGCTGGGCTCTAGCATCGCCCCTCCCCAACGGAACCCATCGTGCGCATCGCCCTCATCAGTGACATTCACGGCAACATGGACGCGCTCGAGGTGGTGCTTGCCGACATCGATCGACAGATCAACACTGCGAAGGGAGATGAAATTTGGTGTCTTGGTGACATCATCGGATATGGGCCAGACCCCGTGGCGTGTGTCGATACCGTTGCGCGGCGATGCAAGTGGTCGCTGATGGGCAATCACGACTTTGGTGTGCTGTACGAGCCAACCAATTTCAATGCAGCCGCTGAGCAGGCAGCACATTGGACGCGGAAACAGTTTGAAGCAGAAGCCAAACTGGATCGCGAAGGCGCCGTGAAGCGGTGGGAGTTTTTAGGCAAGTTGCGGGTACGCGTGAACGAGGGGCCATTCTTGTGTGTTCATGGAACGCCGCGTCGGCCCATTAACGAGTATCTGTTTCCCGAGGATGCGGACAACAGTCCAAACAAGATGCAGCAAATCTTTGAGCGCATCGAACATTGTTGCTTTGTTGGGCACACGCATGTCCCAGGAGTCTTCACCGGCGACTGTGATTTTTATTCACCCAGAGAAATTTCTGACAGCACGTGGCAATTCAAGAGTGGCGAAAAAGTAATCATTAATCCAGGATCGGTTGGTCAGCCGCGCGATCTTGATCCACGAAGCAGTTACGCGATCATTGAACTCGATGGCAGCGGTGAGGCCAAATCAGCAAAATTTATTCGTCTGGAATACAACGCCAAAGCGGTCTCTGAGAAGATTCATGGCATTCCAGAACTGAACAACTGGCTCGGCGAGCGACTGCTTGAGGGGCGCTGACCGTGGCCGAACCTCGTAAGGCGTCGCGCTGGCCCATAGTGCTGGTGATCGTGGTGGCCGCTGGTGGCGTGGTGTTGTCCGCCATCTATGGACCCGGCGCAAAAAAAACAGGCGGGCTTGATCCAACAACTTCAGTCGCACAGCAGATCGAAGCCCCCGCGGACTCGGCCGCGTTGTCATCCAAGACAACCAATACCACCCCAGTCGCGGCTGCGCAAGGTGGCGAATCCACAACAACACGTGAACCGCTCGCGGCACTCTCCGCACGCCTCCCGCAAGCAGCCGCCCAGAACACCGCAACACAAAGTCTTGGATCACTTGATCTTCAACAGAATCCCTACGCGATCGGATTTGCTCGCAATGCTGCTGGAATTGACAGCATTACCTTTAGTGATTTTTGGCTTACGGCACGCGATCGCGAAATGGCGCAGGCACATCGAACGGCCGTGGCCAAGGGCGATGCAAACCCGCCACCCATGCCGCCCGACGCTGCTCGCTACGCCTTGCACACACTTGGAAAACTGCAGGGGTTTTCTGTTCCGATCCTTGGAGCCCGCGCCATTGAAATCAATGGCAAGTTGGTAAGCCTGTTTGGCGAGGTGTGGCAATCGGTTGGCGCGGGAATGTTTGAGACCGAGGTGATTGACCCCGATGGACAAGCGGTTGTCAAAGTCTCGCGGCAATTCTCATTGCCAGGCAATGGATACGACATGATGCTTGCGCAGCGGGTTGAGAATGTGTCTGGCCGGCCACTCAAGATTCGATGGATTCAATATGGTCCCGGCGACCTCTCGATGGACCCCGGCGGCATGATGGATATTCGCCGCTTTCAGTTTGGTTACCTGTACGGACCACAGCGTGATCCATCACGACAGAATGTCATCGTGCACGGGGCCATGTTTGAACGGGCAGATGTGCTCAAGCGAATCGCCGCGCAGAATTTCATTTTGTGGCCACAGGAAGAACAACGGCAGCAAAATTGTGAACTGAGTTGGTTTGGCACCACCAATCGCTATTTCGCGCTGGCTGTTCACGCGCCAGACCCCACGGCGAAAAACGGTAAGAGTCTGGGTGCAATTCACGAAGTGTGGTCACACGCCGACGCGCTTCCGGCCGAGCAACAAGTTGCATTTAGTGAACTCAGAAGTGCCGAGGTTGATCTGGCGGCCGGCAGCAGCGTTTCGTTTGACATGGGCGTGTTTGCCGGCCCGCTCGACCCCAATTTGCTTGAGGCACAGCAGCCCTATCGATCGCTTCGAATGGATGGGTTGATTCTGTATTTGATCAGTGGTTGCTGCAGCTTTTGCACCTTTTCTTGGTTGGCCAATCTCATTGTGTTGCTGCTCACGTTCCTGCACGACTGGGTGGTGTTTGACTGGAGCTTGGCCATTATTGTGTTGGTCATTGTGGTGCGCACGCTGTTGCACCCGGTGACCAAGTACAGCCAAGTTCAAATGGCCCGCGTGACCAAGGGGATGGCCGCGATCAAGCCGGAACTTGAGGTGCTGCAAAAACGATATGCGGGGGATTCCAAAAAACTTCAGGCGGAACAGATGCGTTTGTATCGCGAGAAGGGGGTCAATCCCGCGGGATGTGTTGGCGGCATGTTGCCAACGTTCCTCCAAATGCCCATTTGGATTGCGCTGTACGCCGTGCTGTATTTCGCATTTGAGTTGCGGCAGTGTCCCGCGTTCTTTGGAGTGTTTCAAGAATTTGGTGGATGGCGCTTTCTGAGCGATCTAAGTTCACCAGATCAATTCATCGAATTCAACAA
The DNA here is from genome assembly GCA_945871915.1 of Singulisphaera sp. GP187. Lineage (GTDB taxonomy): Bacteria > Planctomycetota > Phycisphaerae > Phycisphaerales > SM1A02 > SYAC01. Next base: position 49,473 of record CAMBXO010000010.1, on the reverse strand, counting down.
GCCACTGTTCACGTGGCCATTTGCCTTTGCCGGCATCAATCTGATTCCGTTGTTGATGGCTGTTGTATTTTTTCTACAACAGAAATACATGATGCCGCCATCCACAGGCACTTTGACGCCCGAGCAAGAGCAGCAACAAAAAATGATGAAGTGGATGACGGTGATTTTGTTTCCGATCATGCTCTACACGGCCCCCAGTGGATTAACGCTGTACATCATGACTAGCACATGTATTGGAATTATTGAAGGAAAGCGTGTGCGTGCACAGATTGAACGAATGGATTTCACCCCCAAGAAACGAGATCCGGCAAAGCAGGATCGACTTGGCAAACTGTATGAAGCAGCCATGAAGCGTGCGAGGGAGAAGGGGCAGCAATCGCGTCGGTTTAAGGGCCGCGATTGAGCCGTGGCCACCATCGGCCAGCGTGACACGATCATTGCAACGGCGAGTGCCGGCGGATCCAGCGCCGCGGCCGTCATTCGTGCCAGCGGACCGCAGGTCTTTGAAGCGTTTCAAATTCTCCAGGGGCGGGCTGGTCTTTCCGCGGAGCGACGTTGCATTCGAGGGGCCGAACTTCAATTGCCCATCGGCGCATTGCCCTGTCTTGCGGTGTGCATGCCCGGGCCACACAGTTACACCGGTGAGGATTGCATTGAGCTGATTGTTCCTGGGCATCGTGAAATTCTTCGTGCCGTCACGGCCGCATGGCTGCGGGCGATTCCTGGGGTGCGCACCGCCAATCCAGGTGAATTCACGCTGCGAGCATTCGAAGCTGGTCGTCTCACGCTTGAACAGGTGGAAGGAGTGGCCGCCACCATCGCAGCGTGTACCGATGCAGAACTTCGAGCGGCCGCGTTGTTGCGACACGGCGCGATTGGTGAAAGGGTTGGTCGAACAATCGAAGCCGTCGCGGACATGCTGGCCATGGTTGAAGCTGGGATTGACTTCACGGATCAGGAGGATGTGGTTGCGATTTCGAATCTCGACTTGCGGTCTGGGATTACAAGTTCGATCGAGTCACTTGAGCAGTTGGTCAACGGATCGGTTTCCATGGAACAACTTTCCGCCGCTCCGTGGGTGGTGCTCAGCGGTCCGACGAATGCCGGCAAAAGCGCGCTCTTTAATGCACTTCTTCGTCGCGATCGATCAGTGGTTGCGGATGTCGCGGGGACAACGCGCGATGTCTTAGTGGAGCCGTGGATCATTCCCTGCGCAGACGGGCCGCGCGAGGTGTTACTGGTGGACGCGCCAGGAAAAATGGATGCCGTGCATGCAATGGACGAGTTGGGCCAGCGCATGCGTGGAGAGGCGATGCAGCGAGCCACCATCACGCTTCAATGCTCTACCGTGGGTGAACGCGCGGCGGGTACAACAGTTCCACACATTCTTGTGCAGACGCAGTGTGACCGACCGGAGTCCAAGGAATGTGTCGGCGCCGTTCGCACCAGTGCCACAACTGGTCTTGGCATCGATCAACTCACCGCATCCGTTGGTCGAATGGCAGAAAATCTTGGAGCCACAACAACGGCCGAGGCCATGTGTCTTGCGGAGCGACATCGCGTGCTGGTGCATGAAGCCATCGACCACCTTCGTGCCGCCAGCGACGCGTCACTGGAAACCGATGGTGGTGGTCGCACGCTTCACCCGGAACTTGTTGCCGCCACGCTTCACGCGGCACTGGAAAGTCTGGGCGGGGTCGCCGGCAGGTTGGCACCCGATGACATCCTTGGGCGGATTTTCTCACGGTTTTGCGTTGGGAAATAATGTGTTCGGAATTTGGGCGTGTTTCGATACGCTGTCATCGTGAAAGGCAGCCTTGAAATCCGCGTGCGGTACGGTGAATGCGATCCGATGGGTGTCGCACATCACACGGTGTATCCAGTGTGGTTCGAAATGGGCCGTACCGAGCTGCTTCGTGAAACCGGGCGCAGTTATCGCTGCATGGAAGAAGAAGGGGCCTTCCTTGCGGTCGTTCGGCTACAACTTAATTACAGGCGACCGGCTCGCTATGACGATTTGCTTCGCATGGAGACGACGCTTGCCAGTGTTGGAAGTGTGAAGATTGACCACACCTACGAGTTGTTTCGTGGCGACGAACTTCTCTGTGTTGGTTCAACAACGCTTGCATGCCTCGATTCTTCGGGCAAGGCACAAGCACTTCCAGAGGGAATGTTTGCCGTGAAGGTATAGACCCATGCGCGACCCACTTGACCACATCAAAAAACTTTCCACATGGCGCGTTCGTCCCGAGCGCGTGCGGGATGTTCACAAGGATGTCGGCATCTTTGCTCGCGATCTTCGGCAACTCGAAAAGACCATTGGCTCGGCCACCGATGCGTGGATGCGCATCGCTCCACCGGAATTACAGAATTGTGTTCGGGTGGAGACATTCCGATCCGGCACGCTGACGCTCTTGGCGGATAGCAGTTCAGCCGCGTTTCGCACCGATCGTGTTCTGCGTAGCGGGCTTGAAACCAATCTTCGTCTTGCGGTGCCGGGGCTTATGCGTGTGCGAATGCGCGTGGGTCAGGTAACACACGAGCAACCGGTGGCGGCGCGGTAACGGGGTATTCTCGCCCGACCGTGCTTGCAATCAACCTTCGAAAACTGCGATGCGAGTTTGGCGATGTTGTTGCCGTGCGGGACATTGATCTTCAAATTCCGGCGGGCGAACTGTTCTTCATGTTGGGTCCCTCTGGGTGTGGAAAAACAACGATTCTCCGCATGATTGCGGGGTTTCAGGAGCCAACAAGCGGACAGGTGTTCTTTGGAAACCACGACGTCACACAGGTTCCAGCCGAGAAACGCAATGCGGGCATGGTGTTTCAGAGTTACGCGCTGTGGCCACACATGAGCGTGTTTGACAATGTCGCCTTTGGACTGCAGGTTCGCAAGGTGCAATCCACAGAAGTGAAGCAACGAGTGATGGAGGCACTGGAGATGGTTCGTATGGCCGGGCTTTCGGAGCGACGACCCAACCAACTGAGCGGAGGCCAGCAGCAGCGCGTGGCTCTTGCAAGGGCCATCGTGTTTCGACCCGGTGTTCTATTACTCGATGAACCGCTTTCGAATCTCGATGCCAAATTGCGTCTTGAGATGCGGAGCGAAATTCGGCGCATCTGCAGTGAAATAAAATTGACCGCCGTGTATGTCACTCACGATCAGAAAGAAGCACTCAGTCTGGCCGATTCCATGGTGGTGCTTCGAGATGGACGGATTGAGCAACTGGGTGGGGCGCGGGAGTTGTATCACCGCCCCCGTAATCGCTTTGTCGCTGAGTTTCTAGGTGAAACCAATTTCATTGCAGGTGTGGTTGGTTCCAGTGACTCGGCTGGCTGCATGGTTGAAACCGCGGCGGGTTGTCTGCAATGCAGCACGGGTGGTTTGGCATCTGGAACACATGTCACCATTCACATTCGGCCCGAGTCGCTTCGCATTGTGAATGAGCCCGCAATGTTGCAGGGCCGATGCCGCGAAACCGTGTATCTAGGTGAAATGGCTCAGCACCAAGTGGAAACCGCAACCGGCATAGTGAAAGTGTTTGAATTGGACCCCCGCACCACAACCCGCAAGGATCAAACCCTGCATTTGAAGGCAGATTGCGACGCCCTCACTGCGCTCGTAGATTGACCACCCCGAACGCCGCACGCATTGAAAGTAGACGCATCACCATGGTCACCATCCAACTCAACGACAATCAGATCGAACTCAAGCCGCAGGAGAATCAGCCCTTTCTGCATCTTGCCAACAACATCATGCCCGGTCTTACCGCTGGCGAGCCGTTTGCCAAACTGTGCTGCCAGGTTGTTGCCGAAGGCATGAAGCAGAATGTTCCACAGGATCATCCACTCTTTCAAAGCGCATTGTGGATGTTGCATCAGGTTGGCGTTCGCAGCATGTCGGTCAACATGGAGGCAGGCGAAGTAAAAATTACTCAGTCGGATAAGAACGATTTGGATGGACAACCGTTCGAGGAACACTTCACTCTTGGCAACGCGTCCACCGGGCGGGCCATGGTGGCAACGCTCTTGCATGTGTGCAGTCGTTCGGTGCGCGTGAATGGACAGGAGTGGCATGTAAAACCACAACCCATCGAAACCATGAAGCGCGTCAATCAGGAAGTGCTTCAGTCCAGGCAATTTGGCGAGGAACTGCACATCACAGCGATGCGAAGATTGCTTGCGTTGCTGGTCGGCGGAAAAACAAATGACGACGCGGATGTGCTTGCTTCGCTTCAGGTTGTTGCTGACCTGAATGTGCGTGGATTCAGTTACACACCCGACGGATCACAGGTTTCCCTTGAAGCGTTCAGTGAGCCTAACGCGCTAGCGATGGCGTATTTGCACAACATGCCACCAGATCAAGCCAAGAGTCTGACCGAGCGTGTTCGGAAACTTAACGAGCGATGCAAACAAGGTGGCAAGCAAACGCCTGAGACGGCGAAATCGGTCAAGCCACGGCGACGGGGGTAAGTGTTGTGCACCACGCCTGCAGCCCGCGCATGAGTTGATCAAAAACATTGTCCGGTGTCTGCGATGCGTCGACCACAAGGTAATGCTTCGGATCTCGTCGCGCCTCGGCGAGATAACCCTCGCGAACGCGTTTGTGAAATTCTGCACCCTTGCTTTCCATGCGGTCCAGTAAGGGGCTCATCCGGCGCATGGCGGTTTCCGTGTTGACATCAAAAAGAACATTGAGGTCGGGCCACCGCCCGCCGATGGCAACTTCGGCAACGGCGCGGATCTGTGCCTCGGGTATTCCGCCGGCAGCACCCTGATAGGCAAGCGTGCTTCCAACAAAGCGATCACTGAGAACACACGAGCCCTGTCGTAACGCGGGCTCGATTCGCTCAAGAACCAATTGCGAGCGGCTAGCCATATACAGCAACATCTCGCAGCGAACCTTCATTTCCGCATGAATTGGATCAAGCAGAATGTCTCGCACGCGTTCACCAACAGCGGTGCCGCCGGGCTCTCGGACAATGACCAGAGAAATTCCTTGCTCTGCCGCCCACGCCTGAAACCGCGAAATTTGAGTGCTTTTACCGCTTCCATCCGCCCCCTCAAATGCAAGGAATCGGCCACGCAGCAAGAGACCCCATTGGGCACTGGTCATGTGCTCAATGTAGCCGAGGTGGAAATGAGTTCGCTACGCATGCACCGCTCGCGCCAAGCACTACGCATCTTCGGCAGGCTCTTCAACCTGAGGCGGCCCGATGACGGCCGATCCAACACGAACAAGGTTGGCTCCACACTCAATCGCAATTTCGAAATCAGAACTCATGCCCATGCTCAGAATGTCAAAGCGATCGCCACCCGACCCCACCCTTCGGCAATCGTCAAAGACTTCACGACAGCGAGAGAAAGTCTGACGAGCCGCATCGGCACCACCAGCCAAAGGAGCCATGCACATCAATCCACGCACCTTCAGGTTGGCCATGGTGTCCATCTGATCGAGTAAGTGCTTCACGGCGGGGCTCGCGATGCCTTGCTTGGTGGCTTCGCCGCTGACATTCACTTCAATAAGAACTTCCATCGGAGTCTCACGACGAACAGCCGCCGCCTGCATCTCCTCGGCTAATCGCAGTGAATCCACACCATGAATCAATCGAGCGACTTCCATGCACTTACGAACTTTATTTCGCTGCAGCGAACCGATCATGTGCCATCGAACCAGGGGGACAACGGCCTTGGGATCCATTTCCTTGCGGCGTTGAAGCCACTCACCGGTTGTCGCACTTCGCTGAACAAGTTGCTGCACGCGATTTTCTGCAAGGTCAATTTGGCCAAGGTTCACCAACTCGCGAATCTGGTCGATGCTGCCGCTCTTGGTCACCACCACCAAAAGAACTTCGGAGGGCTTGCGATCGCTCTGCTTGGCAGCCGCCTCCACGCGTTGTCGAACCACATTCCACCGGTCACGCAGCGCGTTGGCCGCGGCAGCGTCCAGTTGTGTGGGTGCAATGGTTTCTCCCATGGTGTGCAGGCTAGTCACGCGGAACACATCGGGCAACGCCTCACCCAGTGTTCACCACAAGAATTCATCACGTCGCCGCTTTCCTACACTCGGTTCATGTCCGATGGAACACAGGTGGAAAGTCCAGGCCCAGTGTGTTTGATTGTGCGAGATGGCTGGGGTCGTAATCCCCACGCCGATCACGACTCCTTCAACGCTGTGAAGTTGGCACACACCCCGTGCGCCGACATGCTTGAAAGGGAGTGGCCGACCACTCTTCTCAAGACCAGTGGCGAGGATGTTGGGCTTCCAATGGGACCGGCTGGCCCAGTGATGGGCAATAGCGAAGTGGGGCACCAGAATTTGGGTGCGGGCAGAATTGTGGATCAGGAGTTGATGCGCATTACGCGATCAATTCGAAGCGGCGAGTTTTTGCGAAACGAGACGCTGCTGACCGCCATCGATCGATCTGCGTCCAGCGGCCGATGCGTGCATGTGATGGGGCTATTGAGCGATGGGCAGGTGCACAGTGATCTGCCCCACCTTCTGGCGATTCTGCAACTTGCATCAAGTCGAAAGTTTCCATCGGAGCGATTATTTGTGCACGCGTTTACTGATGGACGCGATACCGCGTGTGACGGCTCGCTTCGATTCATTCCATGGCTTGAGAAGGTGTTGATCACCACAGGTGGTCGCATTGCAACGGTGTGCGGTCGCTTTTACGCCATGGATCGAGATCACAGGTGGGATCGAGTGAAGCAGGCCTTCGATCTTTTGTGTGGGCGTGGTGGTGATCGAGCCAAGAGCGCTCTGATGGCGTCTCAGCACAATCTGGAACACCCGGCGGGGCCAACACAGGTTGGTGACGAGTTCTTGCCGCCGACGCGCGTGACCGATGACGGTGTGGTGCGAGACGGAGACACTGTGATCTTCTTCAACTTTCGCGGCGATCGGCCCCGTGAAATATGCAAAGCCTTCATGCTCAATGACACTGAGTGGGCACGAGTGCAGGGTGGCGGCTTTGAACGAGAACCGCGGCCACACCATTTGTACTTCGCCACCATGTCCGAATACGAAAAGGATCTTCCGGTTCATCCCATCTTTATGCGTCCACCCAAAATGGCCGGAATACTTGGGCAAGTGGTCAGTAACGCGGGGCTCACACAATTTCGATGTGCGGAGACCGAAAAATTTCCGCACGTCACGTTCTTCTTCAATGACTATCGCGAGGCGCCGTTTCCGGGCGAGCATCGAGCCATCATTCCAAGCCCAAGAGATGTTCCCACTTACGACCTAAGGCCGGAGATGAGTGCAACTGGTGTGCGAGACGCGGTGCTTGCACGGCTTGCCGCGCCGGATTGCGAGTCGCTGTTGATTGTGAACTTTGCCAACCCCGACATGGTGGGGCACACCGGTTCACTCGCCGCAACCATCCAGGCGTGTGAAGTGGTGGACGCGTGCGTGCACGACATTCTGCAAGCCACACTCAAGCGAAACGGTTCGCTGGTGATCACGGCCGATCACGGAAACGCCGAACAAATGAAGGACCCCGTCACGGGTGCGGCTCACACGGCTCATACCAATTACACCGTTCCGCTCACGGTTGTCTGTCCTAGAAAAAAGGGGATAAAGCTGCGGCAGGGTGGGCGTCTGGCCGATGTGGCCCCCACGCTGCTAGAACTGCTTCATGTGCCACAGCCCAAGGAAATGGATGGGATTTCCTTGCTCAAAACATGATTTTTTGGTTGCAACCTGTCCCCAATGCGGCAAAGTTGGTCAATAGGAAGTGCCATGAGACACCTTGGACCAATCCGCATTCTCAATCTCGCATCCGGTCTCGCGTTCAGCCTGACCTCGGCCGCGCTCTCCGCACCGCCGCAAGTTGAATGTTGGCGAGTGAATGTCACGGATCGCGCCGGGTACAACGGAATTTTTGCAGATGTGCGAAGCGTGAAATACAACGCCAGTTATGTGTATGTCTCGTGCAGTTCGATTCCTTCGTACAGCATTGGTCCGTGGCCCGGAAATCCGGGTTCGCCAATCGATGGTGGATGGACCTTTCGGATCAATCGAAATCCACAGCCAAAGACCGGAACGAAAACCGCCACAGGCATGGGGCAGATCGGTGTGTGGATGAATGGCGTGTGCATTTACAACGCAAGCGATGCCCGCAGTTACAACAACCGAAATATCTGGCACCAGAACGCCATTGTGGTTGAAGCACCTGGTTTCGATTCATGCGGCGGACATCCGGCGATGGTGCAGTATCACAATCACCAAAACGCAAGCTGCATGTTCACAGAAGAATTGGTTTCCCACTCCCCAATTGTTGGCTTTGGGTTTGATGGCTTTCCCGTTTATGGTCCCTATGGCTTTGCCAACACAGACGGATCAGGGGACATTCGACGAATCACTTCGAGCTATCGGCTTCGCAACATTTCAACACGCACCACGCTTCCCAATGGAACAGTGCTGACCACGTTGAATTATGGACCGCCCGTCAGTGCCACCTATCCACTTGGCTATTACATTGAGGATTTTGAGTATGTCGCCGGGCTTGGTGATCTAGACACCTCCAATGTTCGCTTCTGTGTTACGCCGGAGTATCCAGATGGAACATGGGCCTACTTTGTCACACACAATTCGAATGGATTACCCAGTTATCCATACATGATTGGTCCGACCTATCACGGAACGCTCGACACCACGAACACGGGCCCAACCGGAGGCAAAGTTGTTCCGCCGGCAGGTGTGACGACCTACAACATTCTGGATCCAGATGAATCTGGAACGACAGACTTTGGTGATATTGCGCTGCTTCTACTGAGTCTTGGAAGTTATGGACCCGGAGACATCGATGGAAGCGGAATTGTTGACGGTGGAGACATTGCACTCCTGCTTCTTGAGTTCTAAGTCATGGCGCACCCGTCAGCCAATGCTGTATTTGAAATCCTTGCTCGCGAACATTCGGACCGCTTGATGGCGTTTCTTCGCGCTGTGTCGCTGGATCAAGCGACCGCTGACGACCTCTTTCAGGAAACCATGCTGCGAGCCTGGCGCCGGCTGGATTCGTACGACCGATCCCGGCCCTTTGGAATGTGGCTGCGGGGCATTGCCCGTTTGGTGGCCATGGAGAACTACCGCGCGCGACGAAGAGCCGTTGTGAGCAGCGAGCTCATTGAGTCAGTTCAAGCGCAGGCCGATCGGTTTGATGGGCCATCAGGTGTCGAATTTCACGAACAACTCGCCGCCCTGAATGACTGCGTGGACAAACTTGCAGAGCCATACGCCACCACCATGGACATGGCTTATCACCTTGGGGAGTCGGCGGATCGCATCGCTGAACAACTGAGAGAGCGCGTGGAAACGATCAAGAAGCGTGTTCAACGGGGCCGCATGCTGGTCTCGGAGTGTTTGCAACGAAAGGGGTTGTTGGCATGAGTCGAACCCCATTTGAATGGACAGATGAACCCGATGCGTCGGTTGCGGATCAAGCGCGTGCGAGACTGGTGCACGGTCTCTTGATCACGCGCCACGAGCTGCAGATTGACAGGGAGCGCCGCGTTCAAGTGGCCATGCAGCGCATTTCCAGATCACAGAAAATCTCGGCGCACATGCTCACTCGAATCGGCGGCATTGCCGCGGTGGCAGCCTTGGTGGTGGCCGGATTCATTATTTCTCCACAACGAGTCAATGCCGCAGACCGGGCGCGAGCGATTGCGGTGCGAGAACGAGCCTCCAGCGATCGCCGAGTGATGTTCATTTTGGAACCACCGAATGAACACGCCGATCGCCCGCCGCTCACCGGAACTCTTGACATTCGGGATGCAACACACATGGTTCTTACACTCAGGATGCCCGATGGAGCAACCGAAATTCGTGGCCAAGATGGCGACACCGCGTGGAGCATTTCTCCAGATGGAGAAGTCCATACACATCCAGCCGATCGGCCGTGGCCGGCATGGATCATGAGTCCGCGTGATGGTCTGATGGTTGACATGGCCGAAATGCTTGAGACAGGTTTGTTGCCCGGATGGTCTTGGAGTACCGAGCCATCCTTGGAATCCGAACCGGGTACCGAGCACCTCTCCGCAACTCGCACAGATGGACCGCCACGAGAACCCAATCGCATTGATTTGGTGATCGACTCGCTGAAGCAGAGGCCAAAGCGAATGGAACTTTCGTGGCCGCAGCGAAATACCGATCAGCCACGGAGGCCATTAGGAAAACACGATGGCCCACCACCGCATCACCAGCGTCCAGAGGGTCCGGATGGACCAGGTGGACCGCAAAAACAAGTGCACGACGGAATTGGAGCACCGATGGGACCACCATCTCGCATGACCCTGTTGCTGGAGCCGCCAGTGCAATACACCGATGATTGGTTTACCGCGGCACGACAAAGCCAAAGCAAGGAATCCGAATGAGTCGGGCTCTCCTTTCGGTGTTGCTTGTAATTCTTGCAGCGGATTCTCCATCGCGTGACGCGGTCAGCATTCCGGCTGGCGCCTTCATGATGAGTGCGCTTGATCAGGGAACAGGACAATTGGAGGCCGACGGTGTGACTAAGCGAGCGGGAACCGTGCACGCATTCCCAAAGGCCATGGAAATGAGCCGCACCGAAATCACACAAGCAGAATTTCAGGCAACACTGCATCGAAACCCATCCAAGTTCAAAGACGCGCCGGATTCAGCGTTGCGGCCGGTTGAGCAAGTCACGCTGTTTGATGCCATTGAGTATTGCAACGAGAAATCAAAACGAGATTCCATCTCGCCGCGCTATGCCCTCGACAAGATTTCGCGACAGCAAGACGGAAGCATTCGTTTTGCGATTGTGAAGGATTTGGGTGGGCCCGGATGGCGACTGCCAACTGAGGCGGAGTGGGAGTACGCGTGCCGCGCCGGCAACATGGGGGCGTGGGGTTTTGGAGACGACGAACTTGCCATTGGAACCTTTTCGTGGGGTCGCGATCAAAGCGGCGGAAGTACGCACGCGGTATCGGGGAAAAAACCAAACGCATGGGGTTTGTATGACATGCACGGAAATGTGTGGGAGTGGTGCTTCGATCCAACAGCGGATCCCGGATCACCACAACCATTTCGTGGTGGAAGTTGGTTCAATTGCCCGGTCTGTGCCAAGAGTGACAGTCGATCACTAGGCGATCCGGTCACGCGCGAAGCAACGGTTGGATTTCGCGTTCTGCGAACGCCACAGTAAACAAACAATGTTGCCTACGGGGCGGCTGCGGCGTGAAGCATTCACCCACGCAGGCAGCCATGTCGAATGCATCATGTCGTTTTGGTTCAAGGCGGATTTGCGTACCATGTGGCGCTCATGCTTCCACGCCTTGCCATTCTTGGCCGCCCAAATGTGGGCAAAAGCAGCCTGTTCAATCGGCTTGCTGGCAAGCGCATTTCGATCGTTGATCCAACCCCCGGTGTCACGCGAGATCGGATTGCAGCGGAGATCGCCATCAAGCCATCGTCTGGGCCAACCCGTGCCGTGGAAGTGATTGATACAGGTGGATGGGGCATTTACATCACCGAGAAAAAACGGATCGACGATGCAGGCAAGGATCTCTCGCTCCTCACGCCGGACATTGAGAACCAGATCATGGCTGCCGCCGATGCAGCGGACATCATTCTCTTTACGATCGACGTCCGCGATGGAGTGATGGCACTGGATCGAACGGTGGCCGAACTGTTGCGCAAGCGAGGGTTTGTTGGCAAGACCATGCTGGTTGCGAACAAGGCGGATGATCGAAGCTTTGAAACAGCGGCGCACGAGGCGACGCGGCTTGGATTCGGTTCACCGCTTTGTGTGAGCGCCCAAAGCGGAAACGGTATGGGCCGACTTCGGGATGCCGTATGCGCTAGGCTGCCCGCCAAGAGTGACGACCTCGACGAGTCGCCACCATCGAGTGACCTGCGGATCGCCATCGTGGGTCGGCGCAACGCCGGCAAGAGCAGTCTTGTGAACCAACTCGCGGGCGAACCCCGCGTCATTGTGAGCGAGATCGCGGGCACCACTCGAGACAGCGTTGATGTTCGCATTCAGATGGAGGGTCGGGCGATCACGCTGATTGACACCGCGGGCATTCGAAAGCGAAAGAGTTGGGACGGGGACATTGAGTTTTATGCCAACACACGCACCACCGACGCCATCGCTCGCAGCGAAGTGTCATGGCTGTTGCTTGACGCGGTCGAAAAGATTAGCCAAATCGAAAAACAATTGGCCGGGCAGTTGGTCGAAACATTCAAACCAACGATCATCGTTGTGAACAAATGGGATCTGGTTGAAAAGAATCAGAAGCCATCCGACTATCAGAATTATCTTACGCAAGAATTCCCGGGTCTTTCGTTTGCACCCATTTGCTTTGTGAGTGCCAAGTCCGGCAAGGGATTGCGTGAGGCCGTGGCAATGAGTTTCTCGCTGCGAGAGCAATCCAATCACCGAGAGGGGACCGGGCGTGTGAATGTGGTGGTGCGGCGCATTCTTGAGGATCGCGGCCCCAGCAGCAAACTGGGAACCAAGGCCAAGGTGTTCTATGTCAGCCAGATTGCAATCAATCCACCAACGATTGCTATGGTGGTGAACAAGCCAGCATTCTTTGAAGGCCAGTACGAGCGCTACTTGCTCAATCGGCTTCGCGAGGAATTGCCGTTTAGTGAGGTGCCGATCAAACTCCAGTTCAGTGCGAGGCGTCGCTGGCAAGATGACGAAAGTGGGTTACCACCATCCGCGTCGGCACAACCAGCCCCAGCACGCTCAAGCAAGCGCGGCCCCAAAAAGTCCACTCGGCATAACAGTTCAAATCGTTTGGGCGGCCGAACGTCCAAAAAATCTCCGGCCAAGCGAGGCACCGCACGAACTAGCGCGAAACAGGCCGCGGTTGGCAAGCGAGGCACGGCACGAACTGGCGTAAAGCATTCCGCTGCAGGAAAACGACGCAGCCGTTAAGGTGATCGCTCAGCGGCGGCCGCCACCACCACCGCGCATTCCGCCTCCGCCACCGCGAGCGTCCTGATTGTCGCTGCCACCGGGTCGACCGGCGTTCTGATATCCGTTGTGAAAGCCGCTCGCTCCATTCGCTGAACCAGACCGCTGGCCACCAAATCGACCATCGTTTGCACGACCAAGGTTGTTGGCACGATCCCCATCGCCAACACGATCGGCCGCTCCAACATTGGTCCAATTGTGCGCTCCGGCATTCGTGTCAGAACCCCGATTCCAATTTCTTGCCGTATTAAATGGCGTGTTGTTGCGAGCAGCGATGTTGGCATCACGATTGACCTGATTCCAATGATTGAATTCGTTGTGGCTCCAGCCATTAAGACCATTGTTCCAATGGTTGTAATAAGGATTCCAGTGGCGATATGAATCATTCCACTGATTCCAATGTCCCCAGTTTCCATAACCCCATCCATACGCAACCGTGCCACCTTCGTACCAGCCCCATCCGTCCCATCCATCATTGAGAACATTTGGATACACCGATGGGTAGTAGCCATAGAAGTCACTCTCTGAAGGTGGGGCAAAGATTCCAGAGTCTTGGTCGTATGCAGCCTGCATGCCATAAGTCTGCGGATACACCTGAATAGTCTGGTCTGCTGCGGTTGTTGTTGGATAGTCGTATCCAGTTCCGTACACAATCGCACCATCCTGCACAAAGGTGTTCATGTATCCACCGGTAAAACCGAAGGTGACCGAGTCGGCGGTGCTTCCATACACCTCGACATAGGTACAGGAATACACCGGGCACGACGGAGGAATGGAATAAACGGATGCCGGGACCGTGTCGCACAGAGCCCACGGACCTGTCGCACTGTTGGCAACAAACCACGCAGCGTTATCGCAACAATAGAAGTTGGAACCAGATTGAATCACCGGCTGGTTTGAATTGGTCGCATACTGCATCGCCGTTCCTTGCACATCCGCGAAGGCGGGAGATCCGTTGTAGTTCACCACACACACCGCTGTTGCGCGGCTTAGGACTGCGGTGCGAACCAATCCGGCATTGACAATGGCCGCGTTGGATTCATTTGTTCCAGGAACGCTTGCGAGTGCAGCCGAAAGTTTGTCGTCGTCGCCCGCTTTGATCTGCTTGAATTCAGCGGGAAGTTCACTGGGTGGAACATAAACCCAAGGACCACTCGTGCTGTTGCTGCTGAACCAGCGACCGGACGCAAGCACCCATTGTGTTGGCGGCGCCGTTCGGATGAACATGGTCTGGCTTGCGTTGGTCACTTTGTTCAATCCGGGTCTGATGGGCTCCGTTTGCATTCCACCATTGATGGAAACCAGAACGGTTGGTCGTGTGGCCACGATGACCGAAGGTGGAGTCGCCAATGGCGCACCAACGCGGTCGATGTCCTCGCCGAGACCTTCTGGTGTCGCCGGCATTGGACCGATAGCTGTGACCACTTCGGTAGGTGGTGCACTGGCCGCCAAACCAAAGGGACCGTTGAGCGAAGTCGCATTCATCCAATTCGCTTTGCCGAGTCGAACCCACCATCGTCCATCGGCAGATTTCAGAAGGATGAAAGGCGTGTTAATCACTTTTTGCCACGTCGTGGAAGCAAGTGGCGCAAGTACCGGAGCACCAGCGACGCTTACCAACATGGTGGGTGTGTTGGTTACAACGATTGCAGGCGGTGAATTTGAAAGCGTGGCGCTGCTTCGTGTCGCATCCAGCGTGATGTCCTGTACCAGTGCGGACAGCGGAACGGTGAAAGCCATGTTGGTGAGCAGGGTGGTTAGGGTGGCGGGGGCAGTTGGATCGTTGATGCCCGCAATGCCACTGACTGAAAAGTGACTGAGCTCAACAAGGCCAGCCACTTCGGCCGGCACCATGGTGGCCGTCATGGTGGCGGTGCCAATCGCTGTCGTGCCATTGGATGGCTTCACAGTCATGGCGCTGGTCAGCGTGACAACGTTTTGCGAAATAGCCGTGAAGCTTGGCTGGTTGAGTGTGTAGGTGACACCGTTGTCGGTGGTGGTCTGGGGCCACTCATTTGCGGGCTGCGAAGCGGATGCCGATTGTCCAGGTGCAGAGGACTGGCCAGTTTGCGCAGCGTGTGTGCGTGCGACCAGCGGGATCAAACTCACGGATGCAATCAGAATGAAATGGTGGATCGCTTTCATGGGACGACCATATTACCGCGGCGATTCAGGTCAGACCTCACCACGCCGCCACCGCAAGCGTTCTTTCCACAGGTGATCGCTTGCCGATGCGGCGCACCGCTACGATTGTGAAGGCGTGTCCATACTTCCGCTTCCAATCTTTGAACAGGACGCCGATCCGGGGCGGCGAAATGGTGCACAGACCGATGAGCAGATCTATGCGGCCATGAAGCCGCCCACCAGTATTGTGGTGCGCTACGGAGCCAAGCGCATGGTGGGGGAGTTTCCCTATGACGGAAAGTCCAAGCCAGGTTGCGGAAGCAAGATCGTGGTGCGTACGCCCCGTGGAGTGGAACTTGGTGAGATGCTCACCACCACATGCGGCAATGGTGGTTGCGGTAAAAGCGTGTCACGCAGCGAGGTGCGCAAATACATCGAGCATTCGGGTGGGAAGGACTATCCGTTTACAGACGAGGGGAAGATTCTTCGTGTTGCTGAACCGGACGACCTAGAAATCTGGAGCCGCTTGCAAGCGTCCACACGCGCACGTCTTGACAGAGCCCGCGACATTGCCCGAGAGTTTTCTTTGCCGATCAAGATTGTCGAGTTGGAGGCAATATTTGGTGGCGAACTTCTCACCATGCACTGGATGGCAACCGATGAATCGCGACCCGATTTGGGTGCGCTGATTGAGGCGATTCAGGCCGCATTTGAAACACCCGTCGTGGCCAACCAGATTGGTGCAAGAGACGAGGCGCGACTGGTGGCGGACTATGAAAAGTGTGGCCAGCATTGTTGCTGCAAGAATTTTCTCAAGGTACTCAAGCCAGTGAGCATGAAGAGCGCCAAGACGCAGAAGGCAACGCTTGATCCAATGAAGATCAGTGGGCGATGCGGGCGGTTGATGTGTTGTTTGCGCTACGAAGACGAGACCTATGCCGAACTTGCTAAAAAGTTGCCTAAAAAAGGCTCTCGCGTGAACACTGACGAAGGCCCCGGAACCGTGGTCGACGGAAAAATTCTTGTCCAACTTGTCTTGGTGCGATTAGAAGATGGGCGTGAGATCGCAGTTCCCGTTGAGGAATTACTTGCATGAATCAGGTTGACGCGGCGAACCCTCATGACGGCGACTGGATCGACACGCTGCAGGGACTGCTTCTTGCATTTGTTGTGGCCATGGTCTTTCGCGGATTTGTTCTTGAGGGATTTGTCATTCCGACCGGTTCCATGGCACCCACGCTGCGTGGCGATCATGTTCGGTTGCGAGGGATCAACACGGGTTATGCGTACGACGCCGATGCGGGACCGTTGTTTGAAAGCGGCGCCGCCCCCACCGCCAAGGCACCGATCACCGATCCGATGGTCACGCGGCAATTCCCGATGAGTGAAGGCGAGGTTGGTTCGTTGCGGCGACAGAGTGTTGGAGGAGATCGAGTGCTGGTGCTGAAGTACATCCCCATGCTGTTTCCACCGCAGCGATGGGATGTTCCGGTGTTTAAGAATCCGCCGGACCCCGTGGGAGACACGCAGAATTACATCAAGCGACTTGTCGGTCTACCCAATGAATCGCTGGTGCTTGCTGATGGTGATGTGTTTACCGGCACCTTTGATGGGCAACCCGATGCGATGCGCATTCAGCGAAAGCCGGAAGTTGTGCAGCGAGCTGTGTGGCAACCGGTCTGGCGAAGCGATTGGATGCCAGTGGATGGCAAGCGAATGGAGCAAACGCTTCGTCGATCATGGCCCGGGCCGGCATTCAAACCGATTGAGAGTGAGCGAGGCGAATGGAAATGGGGCGATCGCCGGGATTGGATGTGGCCAAACGCCGCGCCGACCCAATTGCAACTTGATGCGAAGGCGTGGCCTTTGACGGATTGGAATTCGTATAACGCGTGGCGGCGCGTTCCGGAATTTCCAACGAGCGATCTTCGTGTCAGCGGAGCCTTTCAACCATCCGATCCGGCCAAATTTGAAGCATGGGTGCAACTGGTCAGCCGCGGCGTGAAGGTGACGGCAGGTGTGAAGTCCGGCGAAGCCTTTGCCTCCGTGACATCCATGGCGACTGGCAATTCAATAACGCACGCAACGGCCGCGTTGAGCACGCCCGTGTCTCTTGTGGCCATTGATGTCTGGCATGTTGACCAAGCCGTCTGGTTATTTGTCAATGGAAAGCGATTGATTGAAATGCCCTATGAGTTGAAGGCATCGGGCACTTCGCCACTGGACAGGTTGTCGGCGGCTGGCATTGATCTTGAGCGATACGTGCAGGATCCAGTTGGAAACAAACCGAAATCGATCGAGTCGCTGGAGTGGAAGTTTGGTGGCTCGGCATTCGTTGCACGCAACTTGCGGATAGACCGTGACCTGTATTACCAGCCGGGTTCACTGCTTGCTGGAAATCAAGTCATGACCAATGGCCCTCTGATTGTTGGTCGGGCATTTGCGTGTGACCCGAACCATCCGGCGAGGCTTGGTCCAAATGATTACCTGATGTTTGGTGACAACAGTCCTGCGAGCCGAGATGGACGCTACTGGGGAAGACCTCACCCGATTCTAAAATCCGCCATCAACTTTGATGCGCCATTTGTGGTGCCAGGTGAGTTGTTGGTTGGCAAGGCGTGGTGCGTTTATTTCCCGGCAACCTTTCCACTTGGAGCCGGATTGACACTCTCAGATCCCGCTGCACGAAGCACCCGCATTGTTCCGAATTTCGGTTCTCTGAGATTCATTCGTTAATGCTGATGACCGGCCGCGATAGAATCGCTCACATGATCTATTCCCCTCTTCGCATTGTGGTTGTTTTGTTTTTGGTTCTCGCAGTTCCCTGTTGCGGCGGCAACACGGTGGTTCGGACGGGCTTTATTCCTCGCAACATTCCAATGATGAAATCTGCGGAGAGCGAGGAGACTTCGAGTTACAAGGCCAAGGGGTTTGCGTTGTCGCAGTACGGCGCGGTCAAGGTGGAGCCGATTCGTTCTCCACCGATGGGCGACCTGAAGGTGCAAGCAGAAGAACTGGATGAATTGCGTCGCCGCTTTGAGGCGGGATTGCAGCAAGCACTCAAGGCAACGGGCGGAACTGGTGATCGGGTGCTGGTGGTGCGCGGAGAAATTACCGCGATCAAACCCAACAACCCGCTTCTGAATGTGGCTCCACAGACGCAGATTCTGAAGCGTGGGTACGGGTATGCGGCATGCGAGATTTATGCCACAGACGGCGCGGATGGCCGAGTGGTTGCAGCATGGATGAACACACAGGACACGCAACGGATTGGTTCGGAGAAATTGTCTGAACTTGGAACCGCAAAGAAAGCGTGTGATGAGTGGGGGCCAGCGTTCCGAAAGTTTCTTACTGACTGAGTAAGAAACTCATCACACCCTACTCCACACTCATCGGGTGCCACACCGTTTTGTATTCCACAGAACCGCGAAACGATGTGGGGCCTTCCCATGTTCGATCGCATTCAAAATCTGAGTCGGGTGCAATCAATCGCAGTCGCTTGAGATTGTCGGCACTCAGTTCACGTAGCCCAACAGATTCTTTCGTATCAGCGCAGGCGATCAGCCCGTCAAGGTCGCGATGCGACGCGAACACTGGCAGCAATTCCTTGCGCAGACCAGTGATCAAGTTGAACACACCAGCTGGCAAGTCGCTGTTGGGCATGCTCTCGGCGACCAGCAGTGCCGGAAGCGGCCACGTTTCACTGGCCATACACACCACTGTGTTGCCTGCGCAGACAGCGGGCAGCCACAGACTGAGAAACCCAAGAAAACTGGGTGTTTCCGGCGAGATCACGCCAATCGTTCCAACGGGTTCCGGCGTCGTAAAGTTATAAAAAGGTTGTGCGACTGGGTTCTGGTTGCCAAGCATGCTCGCAATCTTGTCGCTCCATCCCGCGAAGCAAACGATGCGATCGATACCAGCACTCACTTCAGCCCGCGCCTTCTTGGCGCTTCGACCCGTCGTTTCTTGAATGGCCGATTGAATTTCCATCGCGCGACTCTCCAGCATCTCGGCAAGGCGATAGAGAATCTGCCCACGCAAGAATGGGGTTGCAGAACTCCAGCCAGGCAATGCGGCGCGAGCAGCCTCGACCGCCTCGCGAGTGTCCTTGCGACTACCGGTGCACAAGTGCGCAAGCAGCCCACCCTCAGCATCACGCAGCGCATGCGTTCGGCCACTTTCGCCGCGCGGATACGCACCCTTGATGAACAACTTGTGGGTCTTGAGTACGGTAACGCGTTCGTTCTTGGTTTCGCTCATGAATGGTTCTCAGTGTGCGAGGTACTCAAACAGACCATGCCGCCCACCCTCGCGGCCGAATCCACTCTCTTTGACACCACCAAAGGGGCTTGCAGCGTCAAAGAGATTGAATCCATTGCACCAGATCACACCGGCCCGCAAGCGACGGGCCACTTCAAACATCTTTGAACTTTTCTCGGTCCAAATGCCCGCACTCAATCCGTACACACTGTCATTGGCGCGAGCGATGGCTTCGTCCACAGTTCGGAAAGTCATCAGGGCGACCACCGGTCCAAAAATTTCTTCGCGTGCCACGGTGTGACTCGGCTGAACGCCACCAAGCGCCGTTGGCTTGCACCAAAAACCCTTGGTCGGAATGGTGCCGCAACCACTCTCAAGGACTTCAGCACCTTCTTTGCGAGCAATCTCGACATAGCGATGGATTTGATCTCGCTGTGTCGCGCTATTGATGGCGCCAACGTCGGTGTTCTTGTCCATCGGATCACCAATGCGAAGTTGGCTCATGCGGTGCAGCAACTTGGAACGGAATTCATCGGAAATACTTTCCTCGATCAGGAGACGACTTCCGGCGCAGCACACTTGCCCCTGATTGAAAAAGATTCCCTGAATCGCACCCTCGACGGCCTGATCAATCGCCGAATCGGCAAAGATGATGTGGGCACCTTTGCCACCCAGTTCCATGGTCAACCGAATCGGCCGTGCCGCACACGCCTTCATGATGGCCTTTCCAACTTCCGTACTTCCGGTGAAGGCAATTTTGTCAAAGCCCGCGTGTGAGGCGATCAATTTTCCGGTGTCGGGTCCGCCGGTAAGAATGTTCACCACACCGGGCGGAAGATCAATCTCCTGAAATATTTCCGCAAGCCGAAGGGCGGTCAGCGGCGTGGTCTCTGCGGGCTTTAACACGCAGGTATTTCCACATGCAAGTGCTGGAGCGATTTTCCACGCAGCCATCATCAATGGGAAATTCCACGGAATGATTTGGCCGCACACGCCCACCGGTTTCGCGTCGCCGCCGCCCGGAATGGCGTATTGCAATTTGTCGCACCAGCCCGCGTGATGGAAAAAGTGTTTGGCACTTTCGGGCACATCCGCATCGCGGCTCTCTTTGATTGGCTTGCCGTTATTCAGTGATTCCAGAACCGCAAATTCGCGGGCTCGTTCCTGCAAACGCCGTGCGATGCGGAATAAATACTTGGCTCGTTCGCGACCCGCTAAACGGCTCCACTTGCGTTGTGCTTTGGTTGCGGCTTCAACCGCCGCCGCAACATCCGCCTTACCCGCCTCGGCCACGCGAGTGAGTGTTTCCTCGTTGGCGGGATTGATCACCTTCATACATTTTCCCGACCGGGGTTTGATGAAGGCGCCGTTGATAAACAGGCCATGTTCGCCGGCAATGGGTGGTCGAAAACTCTCGGGAGCGGGGGCGTAGTCCCAGACCGAAGGTGATGGGGGATTGCTCAGTGCCACGGTATAAGCGTACCGCGAATGAACGGCTCTCTCATGGACTCCGCTGAGGAATCGGCTCCGTAATCGGCGGCGGTGTCGCATGCATCGCGCCGAGAGCCTTCAAGTACTCCTGCTCATTTTGACCAAGCGCCTTCAGGCTGTAATGGGCACCCACACTTCCATCGGCCTTGAACCACTGCAGCGTGAGAAACAATTCGTCGCTGACCAATTGACCCTTGCCCTCTACGCGGCCATCGCCAGTTGCGGGAACGCCATCGATCACAAATGCGGTAAACGGTGGAGTGGCCGGTCGACCATATCCGTCCCGCGGATTGTCAGGAGAAATCGTTCCACTCCAGCTTCCGGTGCTGTCACCAATCCACCACACGTGACCCTGCATGGGATCGTCACTGGAATGCGCATACTGATTCCGAATAGCGAGTTCACGCGTCTGAGCAGTGGTACTCACTCGCCAAACCCAATCCGTTGTCGTTGCGGGAAGTTTCCACATGACGCTGGTTGGACCACCGGAACCAAAAATAGTTGCGTCGCCCGAAAGTGTGGACTCTCCGTTGAACCATTCTCCCGGACCAATGTTGGGCTGGCTCTTGCAGGCCACAGTGAAAATGGAAATCACAAGAGCCAGCAGCGTGGGAATATGGCGCACCGCTGGACGAAGTGAAGCCAGCACGCCGGCGATGGCAAATCCAGCGAGTGCAAGCAATAACCCGGGGTCCACAAGGTAGTCCCACAAATTATTTGACTCCAACATGTCCGTGGAATAGGCCATCAATCCGAACGAGATCGTATACAGCCATGCGTTCTGCAGACGGCGGCGCATGAACACAATGCATATCACGATCGCACCAATCAGCACCCACGGTCGAAATCCGATTGCATAGAGATCGGTTCCCAGAATCTGCGTACCAAGAAAGAGCGGCGCATAGAGTGGCACGGTTACGAGCAACGAAAGAGCGACACACGATGTGGTGGATGGCCTTGGCGGCATCGAGGTGGGATGCAAAACGAAACCCAGCACCAGAAGAAGCGTGACGGTACTTGGGTCGCCCCATAGTCCCCGCATGTGCGCTGCAATCGAAACTCCATCAAATGGAATCGCCACAACGATCACAACAGGAATCAACAACTCCAAAAGAATGGGAGTTGGTTTCGCGCTTCCGCGCATCAATCGGAACCAGCGAATGATGGCCGCAACGATGACACCCTGCGCGAGCAGACCAATCACAATGGGCATCCGGAGGGTTGACCATACGGATCCGATTGGGGCTGGCGGACTCACTGCGTGCGTTGTTGACATCGGCACATTCGCGTCGACTGTCGCCGCAGTGTTTGTGTCATCGCACTTCAACCAGCCTGTTGTAAACGAGCACAATCGAATTCCCAGTCGCCGATAGGTGTAGGAGAGATGAACGGTTCCTTGCAAATCCTGCACCAGAAATGGATAGGAAAATTCTGCTGCGGCACCTCCGCTTCTCTGTATGGTGCGAGAGGGCGTCCATGTGTTTCCTTTGTCTACGGATTGAAACAACTGCAGAACACCGCGACCGCTCTTGGTGGGATTTGCGGCAAGCAGCAGGGAACCATCCGTCAGCCGAAGCATGCTGACACTTGAATTTGGATTTGCAATTCCTGTGGGCGATGCGCTCTCCGCCCACGCCACTCCGCCATCGCAGGTGTCTGTGCGGCCAATGCTGGGTGTGTTCGGATCGCCCGATCGAAACACGGCCAACGCGTTGGTGGAATCGATCGCCGCAACCGCCGGCTGCAACCAAGTTCCACCGTGAGTCATTCGCGTGAATTGCACGACAGTGCCACGTGATGTCAGCCGCACCCACTGGCCCCATTTCCAAATGAATTCGTGGTACGCCGGCAAAGCGATCGACCCGTCGGCCACCACAATGGGTTGGTTTCGAACAAGGGTGCTGAGATTGAAGAACGGCGAGAGAATGAATCGCCGCGCGGAGTCCCACGACGCGCCGCCGTCGTGCGATTGAAGATGATTCACCGCGCTTCCGCTCCACCCACCATAACTCACACTCACCACATACATGTGCAAAACGCCGGCATCATCAATGTGAAGAACCGGATTGCCAAGTTTTCGAATGACTCGATGAGTGAGTTGCTGCAGGCGCTTCCGCGTGAGCGATACCCATTGCTTTGTGACCCCACCACGCTCAACGCGCGCCATGTGAATGGCCACATCGCTCGCGCCCTCTTGTTGGCCACCAAACCATGCAACATTCAATGATCCGTCGGGCATGCAAACCATGGACGACGCATGCGCCGATGGTGTTGGACGGGGAAGGTCCATGACAACAAATTCTGGTTGCGGCGATAAAGCATCAGAGGCCGCTAAAGGAGCGGCTGTTTCAGACACCGCAGTGGTGGCTGTTTCTGGTGCCGCACGCTCGCGCGATGTGTTGACCACAAATGCTGGAGCATCTGGCATGGGGATGTGCCACACCGCACAGACCACAGAAACCAAAACCAGCAGCAGCATGGAACGCGTAAGACTGTCGGCTGGCATTACGCCACCGTTCCCGCAACACCGATCGATCGAGCGGTCATTCCCACCGGCGCACGATAGCATCTCAAGCCTGCGGCTCAAGCCGATCAAGGCATGCATGTCCAGCTTCAAAAATTCGTGGACCGATGGATTGGCATTCCTGTCTGCGCGGTGCTTTCCCTTTGGCACGCCGGCACCAGTCTGGTGCTGGGTCGATTTCCTTCGCCACCGCCGCGTCGGATTCTGGTGATTCTCCTGAGCGAAATGGGAAGTCTGGTTCTTGCCGAACCAATGTTTCGCCGCTTACGCGAACGCCATCCATCTGCAGAGATTCACATGATGCTCTTTGCGCGGAATCGACAGGTTCTTGATCTGTTGGATGTGGTCAAGCCAGATCATGTCATTTCGATTCGGGATAACTCCCCAGTTGTTCTTGCAAAGGATCTCTGGAGCGCAATATGGCGAATGCGAGCCACGCGATTCGATGCCGTCGTTGATTGCGAACTGTTTTCGCGAATCAGCGCGATCCTTAGCGGACTATCCGGCGCAAGGCAGCGAGCCGGATTTCATCGTTGGACTCAAGAGGGGCTCTATCGAGGGTCCATGATGACCTCGGCAGTTCCGTATAACCCGTATCGGCATCTCACGCATCAATTTGTCACGCTTGCAGATTCACTTGAAAGTCTTACGGTTCCATGTGGCAAGGACAGTCGCGTTGGCGACACCTTTGTTCCACCGCAGTTCAAGCCTGAGCCGGGCGAAGTCGAACGCGAAATTGAGCAGTTGCACCGTGACCATCCGTCGCTGATCGGAAAGCCGCTGGTGCTGATGTATCCAAGCGGCGGTCTACTTTCGATTCGGGCGTGGCCGCTGCAGTATTACGCGCAGGTGGCCAAGGGTTTGCTCTCCGACGGTTTCGCGGTTGGCGTAATCGGCATGCCAGAAGATCGACCGCTTGCGGAACAGTTGCGAAGTGGTTGCGAGAATGATCCACTGTGTGTCAACCTTGCTGGGGCCACCAGATCCGTGCGGCACCTGCTGACTCTGTTTTCTCGAGCCAGCCTTCTCATTACAAATGATGGTGGTCCCGGGCAGTTTGCCGCGATGACACCTTTGCCAACCATTGTGTTTTTTGGCCCCGAAACTCCAACGCTTTATCGAAGTTGGAGTCCGCATTCTCACGCCTTCTTTACGCCGTTGCCATGTGCGCCATGCCTGACTGCCTTCAACCACCGCACCTCTCCGTGCAATGGCGACAACCAATGTCTGAAACGCATTCTTCCGTCGGAAGTGTTGCCTGTAGCAAGGGCGATGTTGGCAACTGCCAAGCCAGTTGGAATGCACACAACCGGTTGAAGCCATGCACGGACCCCTTCATTCCATTCTGGCAGTGACCACATGGTGCTGGCGGCAGCGCCACCGATTCTTCAAATTTGGAATCGTTGGTGCCAGCGGAGTGTTCATCAACCAAGTCGCCATCTGGTTGTGCCAGGAGCATCTGTACAGCGACATCGAAACGCTTTCGCTGCGTCTGAATCTGGCTATGGCCACCGGCATCGTGTTGGGGATGACCAACAATTTCTATTGGAACCGTCGATGGACATGGAAGGATCGAGATCGCACGCGGGTTCTGTCGCTGACGCATCAGTATGTGCAATACGCCACGGCGAATTGGGCGGGCATTCTGGTGCAGGTGGTGTTGACCAATGTGTTGGTTCGATGGCTTCCTTACCTCGCCGCGAATCTTGTCGGCATCGCCTTTGCCTGTGTGATCAACTTTGTTCTCAACGACCTGTGGACCTACCGACACGTGCGGACCGAGGGGATTGATCCCGAAGCGGATCAATTGGAACGAGCCAGGCTTGCTGTGCCACTCATCCTCACTGGATTGGTGTTGGGACTGTGCACGTATCTCCACGGAATTGGCTCGCTGCACATTCTTCGCAACGGAGATGAGTTGGTGTACATGCAGATCACGCGGGTCACTTCGACCGCCAATCAGTGGTTGCCATTGCAGAGTGACATGATGGACATGCGAAACACCAAGCCGCCATTGCTGTTCTGGCAGGGGCTGTTGAGTACAGATTGGGGGCGGCATTGGTCGCTCGCGGCACTCCGGGTACCAAGTGTGGCGTGGACATTTGCAACCGCATTGCTCTGCGGACTTCTTGCGTGGCGATTGACTCGCCGCAATATCTTTCAGGGTGTCCTTGCGGCGATGTTCTACTTGGCCTTTTTCAGTACCTACCGATACGGACGGCCGTTTCTCACCAATGCTCCAGAAACATTCTGGGTGTTCACATGTTTTTTCACCATGCTTTGGTGGAGACCACGATCCTTTGATTCCAAATTTGTATTCCCAATGATTGTTGGATTCCTCGCCGGGATGGCTATGTTGACCAAGAGTTTTGCGCAGTTGCTTCCGATTGGCGTGGCGCTTGCGTGGTGGCATCTCCAGGTGCGATCGTGGCGGTGGGGCGCACCGCTTCGTCGCTCGTTGGTGGGTCTTGCCATCACCGCGGCCGTCTCGCTTGGAATATTTTCGCTGTGGTTTGTGTTTGACCCCGCCCCGGCCGCAATCTGGAAAGAGTTTGTTGTGGGCGAGAATGTGGGCAAATTGGCTGGCGGCACCGGTTCATGGATTGCCGGCTTTTTGTGGGGCGGCAACAGCGTGTGGACGCTTGGTGCAAGTTGGTTTCTGAATGCAGGCATGCTTGCGTTTCCGCTTTTCGGAGTGATGGTGGAGTGTTGGAAACACCGCCGCATCTTGCACACCGAGGAAAAACTATTGTGGCTGTTTGTATTTGCGGTGTTCCTTGTGTTTTGCATTCCTGAGCAGAGGTCGGGCCGTTACTTGCTTGAAGCAATGCCCGCCGTTGCCGTGCTGATGGCGGCGCGATGGCACCATGTCGGGCGCAACGCGTTCGTGTTATCACTGTTGACATCGATCGCCATACTTCTTCCAGTTGCGTGGATCTCCTTTCTTCTCGAAAGACAACTTGGCCCAGGAGCATTTGCATGGTGGCACTGGCCGCTGCTTGTCGCGTCCATTGCGTTTGCCGTTACGGCCATCGCAAGACCGCACTGGAGCGCCATGTGCGCGGCGCCAGCAGCGATGACAGTATTTCTTTCGTTGAGCAGCTTTCTCTCGGTGTTTAACGCGCCGCTTGGCACATTCGATGCCGCTGCGAGAGAGGCCACGGTTGGAAGGGTGGTGTGGGTGCCGGAAAATTTCCGCTCCGTTGCAGAACTGGATCGCTTTCTTTTGCCAAACGCCATTGTGCGTGGTTACCCCGAATCATGGGGAGTGCCACAGAGCGCCATTCGAAGTGATGACGACTTTGCCATCGTCACGCTTCCATTACAGGCCGCAGCACCAGACGGCGCCATCGGAAGCCGCATCGATCTCACAAGTCGCCACACCACCAAGCAGCTCTGGGACATGGCAACCGGAAGCGTTCAGGAGCACCTGTTCTGCCGGAAGTGGATTGTTTCAGTTCAATCGCTTCCAGAAAAACCGTGACCCGGTCCAGAGCCGCTACTCTGACTCCATATGAAGAACATTCTGGCAATCGATATCGGTGGGTCGCATGTCAAGATCCGAATTCCAAGCGATCCAACGAAGCGAGAGTTTGTAAGCGGCCCAACGCTTACGCCACAACAGATGGTGGCGGGGGTCAAGACGCTGGCGGCCGGATGGAAATTTGACGCGGTGACCATCGGTTTGCCTGCACCCATTCGCAACAACAGGCCGCTGAAAAATCCGGTGAACCTTGGCCCCGGTTGGATGGACTTTGATTTTGACAATGATCTTGGCGCGCCGGTGAAATTGCTCAACGATGCAGCGATGCAGGCGGTGGGTAGCTACCAGGGTGGCCGCATGTTGTTCCTCGGCCTTGGTACTGGTCTTGGCTCATGCCTCATTGTGGAGCACTGCATTGTTCCAACCGAATTGGCGCACATGCCGTATCGCAAGGGAAAAAGTTTTGAGGACTATGTTGGCGTGCGGGGTTTGAGGAAATACGGAAAGAAGCGTTGGCGATCGCATGTGGAGAGCGTGTGCGGCATTCTTCATGCTGCGTTGCTGCCAGATGAAATTGTGATTGGGGGCGGCAATGTGAAGAGCCTTAAAGAATTGCCGGAACACTGCCGAGCTGGTGACAATGCCAACGCATTTGAAGGTGGATTTCGAGTGTGGGCTAAAGAGTGGGCGAGCGCCGTTCCCGTGTATGACGACGCGCCAAAGACCCAAGGTTGAATTAGACGGCGCCGGATGGCACATGCGACGGAAGTAAGCCACCCATATGCGGCACATTTCGCCGGGCACTGCACCACACAATACATAGACCACCAGCCACCATAAGAAGGCTGAGCAACATTGGAAGCGTGAGTGGGCCAAGGTGAAACACCCCCACATCAATTTCGCGCAATTGCTCCGTGCCCAATCGCAATGAGCCGTAGAACATAAAGAAGCACCCCGTGATCACGCCGGGTTTGCGGGGCTTCAGCCACACAATGGCCAGCAGTGCGAACAACACAACGCCATCACTTGTGGCCTGAATAAAATTACTCGGCCAGTAGGCGGTAAGCAGTGGGGCCACCTTGGATTGAACACTTGCGTCGCCGCCGTAACACGCCGCATACACAATGTCGGCGGCATAGCCGTGATCCACACCACCTCGAACCGGAATGGGTGCGATCTGCATTCCACGAACGACCGCGTCACTGGTGACAGGAATACTCTGTGCGATTGCAGACAGAGCGTTCGTACCAGAAAAATCCGATTGCAACAGCTGCTCTGGATATTTCACACTCCACCATGGCGGGTTGGCTTGCATGGATTCTGGAAGCGGTTTCCCCCACAACTCGGCATTCACCCAATTGGCGAGGCGCCCCAGGCCAAGTCCGGGGCACGCACTGAATCCCGCCATGTCGAGCACATGTCCAACCGGGATGGCATGACGACGGCTCCACCACCAACACGCAAGAAATACACCAAGAATTCCGCCGTGACTGCTCATGCCACCCTTGTGAATAAACAAAAGCCCCCACCATGGAAACTCACCGGACACCGTCCACAACAAATGCTGCTCATAGAACAGCACATGCCCAACGCGTCCACCAATCAACACGCCGCCGATCAGCCACGTGAGCAGATCTCCAACCTGTTCCACAGTGATCGGCGTGCGACGCATGCGGCTCATCCATCGCATGATCAACCACGCTGCAATAAAGCCTAGGGCGTAACTGATGCCGTACCAGCGAATAGCAAATCCCCCGCCGAGTCGAATCGCGATTGGCTGCAGCGTGTGCAACACACTTTCTGCAAGCACAGTCATCCGCGCGACCAAGCCGTAGGCACATCGCCGTAACTGGCGATGATGCGACTTCGGATTCCGCCGCGGCCTTTCCAGTCGGTGATGACTTGCAGCCAAGCCGGGCTCATACGGCTGGCAAGATCATCTCGAATCCGATTGGTGACCGCCTCGTAAAAGATTCCTTCGTTGCGAAAACTCTGGTAATAGAGTTTCAGGCTCTTGAGTTCCACGCAGACGGCGGCGGCGGCATATCGCAGTGTGACATGGCCAAAATCGGGGTGCCCCGTCTTGGGGCACACGCTTGTGAATTCCTCGCTGACATGCTCAATGACAAATGGATCGTCGCTTGGCGAATCAAAGAACTCAAGAAGTTCCGGCTTGGGCATATGGCAAGCCTAATTCAACTTCGCAGCCTGTGCCTGCTCGGGCGTGAGAGTCGAACGCAGGTGGCGAAGCGCGCGAGCGTTCAGTTCTTCTCGGTCATACGCGGCATCGGTGCGAAGCTGACTTGCAGAATCCATCGCATGGATTTTCTTTGCTGTGGCCCCACCCGCGCCGCCCGGACCGCCGACCATCAGGTCTTTCATGGTTGAGTCGCTGCGGTCCGTTTGCGTAATGGAGCGATCGGTCAAGGAGTCCGAACGGCCGCGGAAATCATCCGAGAGTGCCCCAATGGTCTGCAATTGTTGCGGTGAAAGATTGGGCAATCCCATCACGCGGCCAAAGGCGCTGTCCACCTTATTTTGCGATCGAAAGACTTCGGGGTGCGTTTGCTGACGAACCGCCCGCCGCAACGCATTCGCATCGGCTGGTGGCAGTGAGTCGGCAACAGACTCAACGCCGGCGGCCTGTGCGGCCTCGACGCGCTTCCATGCATTCTGAAGCGGTTCACGGGCTCGCTCCAATTCGGCAGCCCGCTTCCCATCCATGTTCATGGTGAGCGAAGTTGAAGCGGTGCTATCTTTTTCTTCCTGCTGGATCGATTGCATCAAGCCAAGTTGCGCCTTAGAAACTTCGTCCATGTGCACCTGAGCTGCGGCAAGTTCCACAAGCATGCTGGTGCGCCACACCTGTAACGCCGCCGCCGCGCGCGCCGCCCCACTTGGAGAGAGGGTTTCCATTGCGGCATCTAGATCAACTCGGCCCCATCGTGACATGAGCAATGTCGGCATCATCATTCCGCCAGCTCGTGTTGCTGCGAGTGCTCGCTGCAACGCACGGCGAGATCGCTCAATGTCCACGGAAGCGGCCTCGACACCCTGTACGCCAGCCCTGACATTGTCAAACCATGTCTCCTCAATATTTGCCAGATTGCCGGCACGAGCGGCGCGCTCAGCCACAAAGTCGGCGGGCGATTGACCCGGACGTGGCATCATGTTGGCCATCGGACCGTCCGGTGCCTTGCTCATCCACTCCGCATTGGCCTGCAAAAGGTCTTTGCAAAGTGTTTCCCATAGGGTCAGTTGCGATTCCGGAACTTTGAGTCGCAAGCGAAGTTGCTCAAGGTCTTGACGACTGAGCGGCTTGATGCGACCACCGAGCATCATGGGCGAGGGGTGGCCCGCGCCCGCGTCGGCACTTTCAAAAACCATATTTCCACGAAGCGCCTCGCCGATCGCTGATCCCATAGCGGTCGCAGTCTTCGCTGCAATGGCAGCGTGAGACGGGTCCATGTCATGCGCGGTCTCTAGGGGTTGGCCAGCGCGACTCGCGAGGACCCGAATTTCTTTTGCTTCGCCCGGCTGGAGTGATTCGCCGTTTCCATCTGCACGCATCACCACCACGCTGCGCATCGCGGTGACACCACCGGCCGCGTCACCTTCCATTGCAACATCTCCATTCATAGCGAATACGGCCACACCACCTTCACCACCCAGTTCCCCAAGATCACCCAAATCACCAAAGTCGGCTAGATCGATCTCTGCACCATCTGGACCACCCATTGAAAAGAACATGCCGTCTTGCGGCTCGTTGAGCTGCGGCATGTTGGCCGACTTGGCAATGTCTGCAAGGCTGTCGCGGTTGAGTTGGCTGTATTTCGACTCGAGGGCTCCAATGGCCTCTTTGGATTCGACTTCTGCAAGCAGCGCATCCATGGCGGCCTCTTCCAATTCTTCCCGCTGCTTCTGCCACGCCTCGAGCATGGCCAATGCCTCTTTGTTCTGTTCGCCATTCAATTGTTTGCGAATGGAATCTGGAGTACCGGTTGGGGAACCAGACCACATAAAAGATTGCGGGAGCGTTTGGCGGCGAAAAGACCCAAGATAGTTCTTGGCAGATTCCGCCGGCAGAAGCGAGGCAATGTCACGCACCGCCGCCCGCTCACCAGAAAGTATTTTTCGGCGAAGGTCTCGAGTTCGCTCAGCCGCGTTGTCGTCAAGGGTGGCCACCGCAAGTCGCTCAATGACAGGGGTGGCCGAAGCTTCCCACGCGAAAGTTTTCACTTCGATCGCAGTTCTTGTTTCTTCCGGCAAGTCTTTCAGCCCGGGCACACGCGGAAGATTCATGGGTAGACCGTGCACAACGGCTCCAGCTCGCTTGCGGGCTCGCGTTGCTGCAAGTCGATCGAGTTGCGATGATTGTTCGTCGGTCAAGCCAGACACATGCATGGAGTCAAACATGGTGCGCTCGATGGAACCGAGCGAGGCTGTTGCGCGACCCAGCGTGTTGTTCCACCCCGCAATCGCCGATGGATCACCCATCGCGGCCTGATATTTGGTTTGCGCCGGCCGGATGGTTTGATCTCGCAACTGCATCCAGTGTTCCGTCTGTTCATCAAATGCCTTTTCAATGGCGACTCGCTGGGCGTCTGATGGCTTCAGATCAGCAATCCATTTTTGCAAATCTCGAGAGCGCAGTGGCGAGGGCAGTTCCGATTGGGCCGCAGCAACCGATGATTGAACAGCAACAGAGAGCGCGGCGGCAACGATCAGCGGATTCATGGGGCGATGGTGACGGTTGAATGGGGTTCAGTCATCAGTTCGTAAACAAGTTCGACATCGGTTGGCCGCATGCGCACACACCCCATGCTGCGTTGCTGGCCAATGGACTCAGCGTCGATCGTTCCGTGAATTCCGTAACCGTCAAAGTCCTTGTTGTGTGGCTCAATGCCCTTGAGTCCGATCCACCGTTCGCCAATTGGGTTCTTGGGATCGTTTGGTTTGAATTGTTCTCCCGTCCGTGGATTGCGCCACTCCGGATCGATCAATTTGCTCTTGGGTCGCACGATAAATGCGCCGGTTGGAGTGCTGTTCAATTCGCCCAGACCAATGGGGTAACTGGCAATCATCACGCGCTTTTCGCCATCCCCAAGAAACATGTTGAACCGGAACTCGGCTTTGCGAACCTCACCATGAAAGGCTCCCAGCGGGAGTTTCAGTGACTGACCAACGCTGAGTGAATTCACATTGGCAATACCGTTGATGCGTTGGAGGAACCGCCAGTCGCAATTCAGTTTCTGTTCTTTGGCAATGCGAGCGAGTGAATCGCCATCCTGCACCTTGTAAACCGTGGAATACGGATCAGTGGCCACTATGCGATTGCTAAACACCAGCACCCCGTTGATCTTGTTGATTGCGTCATAGCCACGCA
The DNA here is from genome assembly GCA_945871915.1 of Singulisphaera sp. GP187. Taxonomy (GTDB): domain Bacteria; phylum Planctomycetota; class Phycisphaerae; order Phycisphaerales; family SM1A02; genus SYAC01. The sequence goes on along the minus strand of CAMBXO010000010.1, from coordinate 17,245 downwards.
TGCGGTCGGCGGTGCCAAGCGCCGAGCCCTCGAGAAGCCGAGTCAGGGCAACTCTGGCTCGTACCGGGTCTTTTTCCGCCTGATCGATCGCCGTATTGAGCGACGCAATGCTGCCGCCATCCGAGGTTGAATTGTCTTGGCCGGAACTTGTTGTAGCACCGATCACCGCATGTGTGGAGCCAGAACGTGCCGCGTTCGATTCGCCTGTCGTCGTTCGACCAGTCGTCTCGCTTCCTTGTTCAACCGGAACCGTCAAAGTTGTCGCGGGTGCCTCGGTGCGAGAGGTCTCGCTGCCACCACTGGTCATGCCCTCGGAGCCAATCACGGCATCATTGACTTGTGCAGCCGGTGGCATGATCGCCTCCGCGGTCTGTGCGGCCTCAAACTCCGACGTCTTTGTCATCCACGACCAGACATACCAGACCACGAATGCGAGAGCCGCGATGGGCACGACCGCTACCAACATTCGCTTGCCGCGCCCACGCCTTCCGCCGCTGTTGGTCATGAATCGACCGCGTGTACTCATGCGTGAACTTTGACTTGAAAGGACCATTGCGTGTTCTCCAGTGAGCAGGGTGTTGGGAAAGATTAGATCGGTTCGACCGGTTGTGCTGCAATGATTCCAGTTGGAAGTGCAAGCCATTCCACTCGCATGTCCTGTGATGAAATGGGAACGCGTGCCACATGTTGTCGAGGCCATGCAACACCAAGCGTGGCCGAAGGCTTTGGAAGACGCGCGAGAAAGCGGTCGTAATACCCACCACCGCGACCGAGGCGGTGGCCGAATGCATCAAACGCGATCCCAGGAACAAGAACCACCTGAAGTGTTTCAATGTCCACAGGGTGTCGCGTCTTTGGAACAAAGACACCCATTTCATCCTGTTCCAATGCGTTCGCATCCAGCGACTGCAGTTGGTGCGGAGTCATGGAGCCATCATGTCCGGCAGCAGGAACAGCCACGCACACTCCACGAGAAATTGCCTCGGCCAGCAGCGGTCGCAGGTCGATCTCGTTGGGCAGCGGAAGAAATCCCATCACGCACCGAGACTGCTGCCACACGGGCCACGCTCGAATGGACGCACGAATTCTGGTGCTTTCTTCTGCGCGAGTCGCTGCGTCCATCGAACGCAGTTCGCCACGGATTTGCAAGCGGATCGCGGCTTTCTGATTGTCAAGAGAATCTGCCATACCGCGAGTGTCTCCGTTTCGGGCCCTGTGAGATCGTTGCCAATCCATTCCATCTCCGGACCAATGTCATGGTCCGCGCGAACTTCCCTGATACCTTACCGAACCGTCTTGTATCTCTGTTTGGTTTTCTCGCCTCGTAGGAGCCCTCAACATGTGCGGAATTGTCGCCTACATCGGACGCCGGCCAGCCACTCCCATTCTGCTGGAGGGGCTTAAGCGGCTTGAATACCGCGGATATGACAGTGCAGGCGTGGCGGTTCTTGAGGGCGGAAAGCTGAAGATGGCTCGAGCCGTTGGTCGGGTTCGCAATCTGGAGGAGCTCATCGAGAAGCAGGGCAAGTTTGAGGGCAGCCTTGGCATCGCGCATACGCGGTGGGCAACGCACGGGGGCGTTACGGACAAGAATGCACATCCGCATTGTGATGATTCAAAGCTGGGTCATGGCATTGCGATCATTCACAATGGAATCATTGAGAACTATGCAAGCCTGAAGACCTATCTCACGGAGAAGGGTCACACCTTTGTCAGCGACACGGATACCGAAGTGCTGGCGCATTTGATTGGCGAGGTGTACAAGGGCGACCTTGAGAAGGCCGTACAGGCGGCGCTGCGAGAAGTGACGGGTGCGTACGCCATCGCGGTCGTTTGTCAGAAGGAGCCCGATGTGCTGGTGGTTGCACGCAAGGGAAGTCCGTTGATGGTCGGCGTGGGCAAGGACGAGTATGTGGTGGCCAGCGACTCAAGTGCCATTGTGGCGCACACCACGCAAGCGTTCACACTTGCGGATTACACGGTGGCCAAACTTACGCGAGACAGTTTCCGCACCAGCACTGTGGACGATGTTCCGGTGAATGCACAGGTGAAGGAGCTGGAGTTTGATCTTGCGGAAATCGAACTTGGAAATTTTGAACACTACATGCTCAAGGAAATCTACGAGCAACCCCGTGCACTACGGATGACGCTGCAGGGTCGAGTGGATATGCGTGGCGGGCAGATTGTGTTGGGTGGGATTTCGCAATTGGCACGCCAGCTTGCCACGTCTCGGCGCATTGTTTTTGTGGGGCAGGGCACCGCTCTCCACGCGTGCATGATCGGGACCTATTTGATGGAGGAACTCGGAAAGATTCCAAGTGACTGGTCCTATGCCAGTGAGTTCCGCTATCGAAATCCGATTGTCGAAGAAGGCACTGTGGTGGTTGCCGTGAGCCAGAGCGGCGAAACGGCTGACACGCTTGCAGCGCTTCAGGAAGCGAAGAGTCGAGGTGCGATGGCTCTTGGAATTGTGAATGTGGTGGGCAGCAGCATTTCGCGAGAAACGGATGCGGGTGTGTACTTGCGAGTGGGCCCGGAGATCGGTGTGGCCAGTACGAAGGCGTTTGTGGGGCAAGTGATGGTGGCAAGCATGTTGTCTCTGTTTGTAGGTCGGCGGCGCTATCTCAGTGCCGACCATGTCACCAAATTCCTGCAGGCCCTCGATCGCATTCCTGCCGCGATCGAGCGAGCGCTGTTGTTGAGTGACCACATTAAGAAGGCCACGGAAAAATACATCGAGCGAGAGAACTGGCTGTTTCTTGGCCGCGGATTGAATTGGCCCGTGGCGCTTGAGGGTGCGCTCAAGCTGAAAGAAATCAGTTACATCCATGCCGAGGGAATGCCTGCGGCAGAGATGAAGCACGGTCCGATTGCATTGATTGATAAGGGCATGCCGGTGGTGTTTGTGGCAACAAGGAACAGTCAATACGAGAAAGTGCTCAGCAATATTCAGGAGGTTCGAAGCCGTGGTGGCCATGTGATTGCGGTGGCGACCGAGGGCGACGAAGACATTAAGAGCATGGCAGAGGATGTGTTTTATGTGCCGGATGTTCCGGAATTGCTGCAGCCATTGGTCACGGTTGTTCCGCTTCAATTGATGGCGTATCACGCGGCGGTGATGCGCGGTAAAGACGTGGATAAGCCGCGGAATTTGGCTAAAAGCGTGACGGTGGAGTGAGTGGCTCCACGCGTCGCAATAATTGCGGAGAAATTTGGTGGCGTAGGTGGGAGCGAGCGGTTTGTTCAGGAAGTGACTGAGCGGCTTGCTGCAACTGGTCACTTTGAGCTTCATGTGTTTGCCAATCGGTGGCAGTCGCAATGTTCGGCGGTCACCTTTCACAGAGTTCCCCGCCTTAAATTTCCTAGATTTCTGCGACCATGGTCGTTCGCGGTGTTGTCGCAGTACATGATCCGCAGAGGCAGCTTTGATCTTGTGCACTCGCACTGGCCCACATTCAAGGCGGATGTGTTTAGCACCCACGGAGCACCGCATGGAATGTGGATCAGAAATGTAAGGAAGCGGCGCCCGAAACTCTTTGATCGGGTCATGATGATGATTGATCGGCGCATGATGGCCGGCGGTGGGAACGCAGTCTTCATGCCCGTGAGCACATTGCTAAAGGAGCGATTCCAAGAGGAGTTTGACGCATTGCCTGGTGAGTGGATGGTGGTGCATCCCGGCGTAGATGCGAAGCAGTTTGCGTTCAGCGAAATCTCGCGCAATGAAGTTCGCAGGACACTCGGAATCACAAGTGACGCATTTGTCGTGTTGTTTGTCGGAATGAACTTCGAGGCCAAAGGGCTCGATCGTTTGATGCGAGGGTTTGCCAACTTGAGGCGTGCGGTCCCAACGAAACCGATGCACCTTGTGGTGGTTGGGCGAGGCAATGTTGCCAAGTTTCAGAAACTCGCCAACGAACTTGGCATCAGTGGTGATGTGATATTCACAGGAGCGATTTCGGGTGGCATTGAGCGGTATTACAGTGCCGCCGATGTACTCGGAATGCTCAGTGAGTTCGAGACTTTCTGCATGGTGGTGCTCGAAGCGATGGCAGCGAGTCTGCCGGTGGTGATTGGCGATCAGATGGGTGTGAAGGATCTTGTTCGCGACGGAGTTAATGGATTTGTGCTTACAGATCGCGATGAGCCCGAAGTTTGCGCCGAACGTCTTGGTTGCTTGATGGATTCACACTTGCAGAAAACAATGGGAGAATCGGCGCGGGTGACGGCACATGCAAGGGGGTGGGATCAGGTCGCCGATCGCATCAGTAGAATCTATGCAGCACGCATGACACCGTTGCATCAAGAAGAAAGGTCCCTTCCATGAAAGCAGTCATTCTTGCTGGGGGTATGGGAACACGAATTTCAGAAGAGAGCCACTTGCGACCAAAGCCAATGATTGAAATTGGGGGCAAGCCAATCTTGTGGCACATCATGAAAATGTACGGCGTCCATGGCATTCACGACTTCATCATCTGTTGTGGTTATCGGGGGTACATGATCAAGGAGTACTTCGCGAATTACTTTCTTCATGCATCGGATGTCACTTTTGACATCAAGACGAATGGGATGGAAGTTCATCAGCAATCGTCCGAGCCATGGAGGGTGACTCTTGTCGATACCGGTGAAGACTCGATGACAGGTGGGCGGCTCAAGAGAGTCGCCCCGTATCTGAAGGGTGAACCCGATTTCTGCTTTACTTATGGAGATGGGGTAAGCGACGTCGACATTTCTTCACTGCTCGCGTTTCACAAAGCACACGGACGAAAAGCCACTCTGACGGCCACCCAATCTCCGGCCCGGTTTGGATCCCTCAATCTTGGCGACGGAAACAGAGTTCTCTCGTTCGCTGAAAAGCCTCGCGGCGAAGGCGGAATGATAAATGGAGGTTTTTTCGTTCTCAAGAACGAAGTGCTCGCTCTATTGAAAGACGATTCGACCGTCTGGGAGCGAGAACCCCTCGAAGCCCTTGCAAGTTCAGATCAATTGCGAGCGCACCGGCATGAAGGATTCTGGCAACCAATGGACACGCTTCGTGATCGCCAACTGCTTGAAGACCTTTGGAAATCTGGTGCGGCACCGTGGAAGACATGGGTATGAACGCATTCTGGAAGGGTCGCCGCGTCTTCATGACAGGGCATACAGGGTTTAAGGGTTCGTGGCTTAGCCTGTGGCTGCAGCAGATGGGATCCGTGGTTCATGGTTACGCGTTGCCGCCACAAACCAGTTCTAATCTCTTTGAAATCGCAAATGTGGCCGATGGAATGACCTCAACACTCGCGGACATCAGAGATCGAGAGGCACTGGAATCCTGCTTGGTGGACGCTCAACCAGAAGTGGTGTTTCACCTCGCAGCACAGGCGCTTGTTCGCGTTTCTTACGAGCAACCCATCGATACATTTGCGACCAATGTGATGGGGACCGCACACTTGCTTGATTCAGTGCGGCGCATCCCCTCGGTGCGGGCAGTCGTAGTGGTTACAAGCGACAAGTGCTACGAAAATCGTGGCTCGAATCGCGGATTTGTTGAGTCAGACGCCATGGGTGGCTTTGATCCGTATAGCAGTAGCAAGGGATGCGCCGAATTGGTCTCTGCGGCGTATCGCAACTCGTACTTTTCACCAGACCGCCATAGCCATCACCGCGTTGGTCTTTCAAGCGCGCGGTCTGGAAATGTCATTGGTGGCGGCGACTGGTCGCTGGACAGGCTCATTCCCGACATTATTCGCGCAATCGAATCCGGGCATCCGGCCCGCATTCGTAACCCACACGCCATCCGGCCATGGCAGCATGTGCTAGAGCCACTCTCCGGCTATCTGTTGCTTGCTGAGCGTTTGATAACCGATGGGCACTCATTCGCCGAGAGCTGGAACTTTGGACCAGTCGAACACGATGCGAAACCGGTTGGGTGGGTCGCCAACAAACTGACAGAGCTGTGGGGCGAAGGCGCATCATGGAAGATCGATAGCGAGGAACATCCGCATGAAGCGCAGTTCCTAAGACTGGACATTACTAAGGCGAAGCAGAGACTTGGATGGTGTCCGCGGTGGCCACTCGAACATTCGTTGACTGCCATCATCGATTGGCACCGCTCGTCGGCGCGGGGCCACGACATGCGAGCCAAGACCGTTTCGCAGATCGCGGAGTTTCAAGCATGTCGGTAGAGCTCCCCCAATTCGACTCATCTGCGGCCAAGGATGAATTGCGGAAAAAGATTGCGGAGCTCGTCAATCAATATGCGGCTATTCAGTACGATCCCAAGCCATTTATTCCTAGAGAGACTCCAGTTCCCCCAGCCGGCAAGGTTCTCGGTGCTGCCGAATTGCGCAACATGGTGGATGCAGCGCTTGACGGGTGGCTTACCTCTGGACGATTCAATACTGAGTTTGAAAGGCGGCTTGCCAGATTTGTTGGTGTCCGTCACGCCCTCACGGTGAACTCAGGATCATCAGCGAATCTGATCGCGTTTACAACACTCACCTCGCCCAAACTTGAGGGTCGAGCGATTCAGCCTGGTGACGAAGTCATCTCTGTTGCGGCGGGATTTCCGACAACAGTGAATCCGATCCTGCAGTGCGGCGCCGTTCCCGTGTTTGTGGATGTGTCGATTCCCACATACAACATTGATGCAACCAAAATTGAGGCAGCAATCACGAAGAAAACTAGGGCAATTATGCTTGCGCATACACTTGGAAACCCATTCGATCTCACAGCCGTGAGCGAGATTGCTAAACGGCACGATCTTTGGTTGATCGAGGATTGTTGCGACGCGCTCGGTAGCACCTACCAAGGTCGGAAAGTAGGCACATTTGGCGATCTAGCAACACTCAGTTTCTATCCGGCGCACCATATAACCATGGGCGAAGGTGGCGCAGTGCTAACCAATGATCCGAGATTGAAGCGAATTGCCGAGTCGTTTCGCGATTGGGGGCGAGATTGTTTTTGCGATCCAGGCAAGGACAATACATGCGGAAAACGCTTCTGTTGGAAGTTGGGGGATCTGCCCGAGGGTTACGACCACAAGTACACCTACTCGCATGTTGGCTACAACATGAAGATCACAGATATGCAGGCGGCATGTGCGCTTGCGCAACTCGATCGGCTCGACGGGTTTATCAAACAGCGAAAGGCGAACTTCGCGTTTCTAAAGCAACGCCTCGCCTGCTGCAGTAGGTGGCTGATCTTGCCAGAGGAAACGAATCACAGCGATCCATCGTGGTTTGGATTCCCGATCACCCTGAAAGCCGCCGCACCGATTTCACGCCTCGACCTTCTTCGAAGGCTTGAAGAGGCAAAGATTGGCACGCGGCTACTGTTCGCTGGAAACTTGACTCGGCAACCGTCAATGAAAGGCCGCACATTTCGGGTAAGCGGCGATCTGGCCCGCACAGACGAGGTGATGCATCAAACATTTTGGATTGGAATTCACCCTGGGGTCGGTTGCGAGCAACTCGCATTTGTTGCAGACACAATTGCAAGCCACCTCGGAATTCCGGCACATGCCGCCTGATCGTGTGGAAGCAGAAGCGCTTGACCCTACCGATCTTGAGGCCGCGGTCGCACAAGTTGGAGATGGCTGGCGGTCGCTCGATCGCCAGGCTGTGTTTATTACGGGCGGCACTGGGTTCTTGGGAAAGTGGGTGCTTGCCACGCTTGCGCATGCTCGGCGAGTTCATTCGCTTGGGTGCACGGCAACAATCCTCAGTCGTGATCCAGATGCATTCGTCAATCGATGGCCCACATTTTTTGACTCATCTTGGATGACACTGCTCAGGGGGGCGGTCGGTGATTTTCCATTTCCGCCTGCTCCGCATGGATGCATCATTCACGCAGCCACAGATGTCGCGCATCGAACGAATGCTGATCAGTCGAAATACGATGGTCTCTTGGGAACTCGCCGAGTGCTTGAATTTGCAAGGCGGAGTTCGGCAGAGCGTGTGCATGTCGTCAGTTCAGGCGCGGTGTACGGTCGGCAGCAACCCGAATTGCACTCCATGACCGAGGATCAACCATTCGCCGAGATCTCACTAGAGTCCGACCGTGCTTACACGCAATGCAAACGTCATGCGGAGTCCGAACTGACTCAGTTTGCCTCGAGCTCTAGGTGCGCAACTACGGTCAGCCGCTGTTTCTCAACGATTGGTCCGATGCTCCCGTTAGACGGGGCATTTGCGGCCGGGAATTTTATTCGTGATGCCCTTGTGGGTCGCGATATCACACTCTCGAGCGATGGGCAGTCGGTGCGATCGTATCTCTATACCGCAGACATGACTGCATGGATTTGGTCGATCGCGTTGAATGGCGCCGCAGGAGCGGTTTATAACATTGGTGCGACAGAGGCCATCTCGATCCGATCACTGGCGCATCGTGTTGCGTCCGTGCTCCAGTCCGGCGCCGCTATCCGGCTTGGTACAAGCCAAGTGCCGCCATTCCGCTATGTCCCGGATGTCACAAGAATTCAGAGGGAGCTTGGAGTGAAGCAGACGGTTTCATTGGACGAAGCAATCCGGAGGACCGCAAGACACTACGATCAACGCCGAACCAAACAATGATTGCGGCTGAATACATAGCGATAGAACTTCAACGACGAGGCGTTACGCATGTCTTTGAACTTTCTGGCGGAATGATTACGTTCTTGATTGACGCGCTTCGTGAAAAGTCCACGGTTCGGGTTGTGAGTATGCATCACGAGCAAGGGGCGGGATTTGCTGCTGAGGGCACGGCACGATTCACCGGTATTCCAGGGGTGGCGATGGCAACGAGCGGACCGGGTGCCACAAATCTCCTCACCGCAATTGGAAGTTGCTATTTCGATTCAACTCCAGCTGTCTTTATCACTGGCCAAGTGAATCGAGCCGAATTGAAAGGCTCCCGTGCGATTCGGCAGCTTGGGTTCCAAGAGACCGACATCGTCTCTATGGCCAAGCCGATTACCAAATTTGCAAAGTTGATTGAACGCCCAGAGCACCTCTCGCAACTGCTTGATGATGCGTTTCGTGTTGCAATGTCTGGGCGACCGGGACCGGTGTTGCTCGATATTCCAATGGATGTTCAACGGTCAAAGTATGAAAGTGTTCCGATTGTCGCACCTGGCGAAATTGCACCATCGCTCAACACCGAACTCGCACCGTTCTGGCAGCGCTGCCAAGCTGCAATCAAGCGAGCGGATCGACCACTCATCCTTGGCGGCGGCGGAATTCGATCGGCGAGAGCCATCTCGGAATTTCGAAGATTTGTGAGAGCCGTTGGCATCCCGGTGGTGAACTCGCTGATGGCAGTAGATGTCTTGCCATCCAGCGATCCGCTTCGGGTTGGCCTCATTGGAAGTTATGGTAATCGCTGGGGAAATCTTGCAATCAGTGAGTGCGACATGCTGGTGGTTCTCGGAAGCCGTCTCGATGTCCGTCAAACCGGATCGGACACAGCTGAATTTAAGGGCACGCGATCCATATTTCATGTGGACTGCGAACCGGGTGAGATGAACAATCGAGTCACCGGCTGTGACACCCTCATATCTGAGCTTGCCCCATTCTTGGATCATGCAGCAGAACACAGCGATCTCAACTCGTCATCGTGGAACGAGTGGCGAACTAGGCTCGACATGCTTCGGGCAGAGTGGCCAGACACAGCAGAATCGACAGGTTTCGATGGGATTAATCCAAATAAACTGATGCATCAAATTTCGCGGCACGCGGAGTCGGCCGCCGCATTTGTCTCGGATGTAGGGCAGCACCAGCAATGGGCAGCGCAATCACTTCAGCTTGCATCGAATCAACGATTCATGACCTCTGGCGGAATGGGCGCCATGGGTTTCGCCCTGCCGACCGCGATCGGGTGTGCATTGGCCGCCGGCGGACAAGTTGTAGTTATCGCGGGAGATGGTGGGTTCCAGTTGAATATTCAGGAATTGCAGACTGTCATACGTCTCGGATTGCCACTCAAGATTGTTGTTGTGAACAACGGTTGTCACGGAATGGTTCGACAATTCCAAGAGGCGTATTTCAAAGGTCGTTATCACTCAACACTCTGGGGATACAGCGCACCAAACTTCGCGCGCATTGCGTTGGCATATGGGATTCAATCGGCATCTATTGAGACTCCGGATGAAGTTGATGCAGCCCTCCAACGCTGTTTTAGCGACCCGTCGACACCATACTTGCTCGAGGTAAAGGTGCACACCATGGCAAATGCGTATCCCAAACTTGCGTTCGGTAGACCGATTTCGCAAATGGAGCCTCATAGCAAGTCAATTGAAATGGAATCGACTTAGCACCGAGCGTCGCACTCAAATATGTCGCAACGGAATACGGATCCATGAGACTCCTTTCAACCCGAAAGCTCCGCAGGCGCTGGACGAATTTTGTTCGCAAGCATGTCTTTGGCTCCTACAGCCAGTATGGAGAGGACCTCCTACTTGACGCAATTCTCGGAATCGAGCGGCCCTTCTATATTGACATTGGAGCAAACCACCCGACTCACCTCAGCAATACCTTCAGATTCTTCCGTAGGGGTGCCACTGGAATCAATATAGAGCCAGACCCAGACGCGCACCGTGCGTTGGCGAGAATGCGCCCTACTGACATCAACTTGCAAGTTGGCATAAGTGATGTTGCAGGCGAACTTCCGTTCTACCGAATGAGTGCGAGCACGCTCTCCACCTTTAGCAGAGCCGATGCAGAGCTGTACTTGAAGGACGGCTATCGAATTCTTGACACCGTTGCAGTGCCGGTTCGTTCGCTCCTATCGGTTCTGGAGGAGCATCGACCACATGGTGCGATCGATTTCATGTCGGTCGATGTTGAAGGGCTTGAGTTGCAGATTTTGAGAAGTAATGACTGGGGAAGATTTCGTCCGATGGTTGTCGTCCTCGAAATCAATCGGAACGAATCTGCTCTCACTGCGTTCATGAATTCCATTGACTACTTACTGGTTGTGAACAACGGCACCAATGGGATATTCATAGATCGAAGCGCTCGTCGCGAGTGTTCCCCGGCCGGCGGGGGCGATCGGACGGGCTCGGTTCGAGACCTAGATAGCCCATGATGAAAGTCGCCCTTTGCATTGACATCAAACAGTTCCATGAGGACCGACTTCGGGATCGGGCGTGGTCACGGCAATTTCCGGGTTCTGCTTGGATGACGAGTCTTTATGAGCGACAGGAAGAATTCGGAATTGAAGTTGCATCGGGTGATGTCGCACTGCAGCGTGTGCAAACTGGGCAGTGGCGAGCCAACGAGGTTCATATCGTTCAGGAAATGTCGGCGTGGCACGGCGCAGAACTTTGTCGCCGCGGTGCGGTTGCCGGGATTCTTACCATGCTTGAATCGCCACTGGTTGCGTTTCGGCAGGTCGATCACCTCATCCGATCGCGTCAAGAGTTTCGCCATTGTATTGGCCCAGGAGAAATCTTCAGACGATCCAAATCACTGAGGCCATCACATCATTGGCGCCTTGCCTTTCCAAGTTATTGGCGTGGAAGCGCATCCCAATCAGTGCCATGGTCGGTTCGCAGCGGTGCCGTGTTGGTGGCCGCCAACAAGTACTGGCGAGAATGCGGGTGGTCACGACGGCGCACTTTCAAAGAAAGGCTTCGGATGGTGCGACATAGGTTTCGAAGGAGTCTCTCGCCCACATTTCAATCGACACGGCACCTTCAACTTCACGATGCGCGACTTGAATTGCTGGAAATGCTTGGAGCGAAAGGCATGGTTGACGTCTTCGGTCGAGGCTGGGATGACTTGAGCAACTTACCCACGGAGCGCGCACGCCAATTGTATGAAATGCGATCCGCCCTTCATGGTTCGTGCGATGACAAGCACAACACGTTGCGTCGCTACCGTTTTACTATTGCCTACGAAAACCTGGCATTTCCAGGGTATGTGACAGAAAAACTCATCGACGGCTTGGTGTCCGGGACGGTGCCGGTGTATTGGGGCGCTCCGGATATTGCTCAACATGTGCCGCCAGAGGCGTGCGTCAATGCCGTAGATTGCGGCTCGACGCGATCAATAGTGGATCGTATGGAGCACATGCCAGAATCAGAATGGTCATCGATCGTTGATGCGGGGCAGGAGTTTCTCGCGTCTCGACGAGGTCAGCGGCACACCTACGAAGGGTTTGCGGAATGGATTGTCGAGATGCTTCATGGCAGGGCGGAGGATGAATGAACCGGAGCCTGCTACCGGAAATTGAGATTCTCGTACTTACTTATAACCGACAGTCGTTGATTGGCGCGACGCTCGAGTCGCTTCTGGCCCAGCAGCGGTCCGCATGCCGAATCTGCGTGTTGGATAACGGAAGCACGGATGACACCGCAGCAGTCGTAAGTAAGTTTCGGTCGCGTGGAGTCGAGTTGGTTCGGAGGGGATCGAACGACCCTCGTGCGTGTTGGATTGACCTGAAAGAGCTGGCGCGCGGTCCGTGGACCATGTTGTTCCATGACGATGATCTCCTGCACCCCTTGTATCTCAATCATGCAGCCCACGCCATTTGTAAGACATCAGGTTCGACTGTGGTCGTGTCTGGGATGCGGATTTACAGTGAGCCAGAACAGGCGGGCTGGTCAGAGGTCGATCCACGGCGATGTGCCAGTGATACTGCAGCCCAACTGGCCGCGCGTCTGTACAGAGGATTCCAGATGCCATTCTGTTCAGTTATCTATCGCACAGATGTCTTAAAGCGAACCCCGCTGTGCCTCGAGACATTTGGGAAGGTCTTTGATCGACCATTTGTTCTCGAGGCAGCGCGCGACGGACGAGCAGTCGTCCTGCTCGATTCGTATGTCAAGTATCGATCCCACGCGTGTCAGGACAGCGCGGATACATCAACAGGCCCATTCCTCCCAGAGGTGCTGGCATTACAACGCTGCTACCGGTTGTTTTTGGGGGAGAGTGCGCTCAGTCGCGGTGGGCGGAGTTTTCTTCGCCGCAACTATCGGAACCTTGTGTGTGACTTTGCGCGATTGCGGCAGACTGATGGAATGACGCGACAGCAGTTCCTTGCGACCGCAGTCGCAGAAGGGGCAGCATCACGGAAGTCTCTGCGAATCGGTTGCGCTTATGCTCTGTTGACTGGGGTACCCAGATGCATCGAGCGACTGACTCGCCGTCTTGTTTGAATGCGACGGTATGATGGGTGCGTGAATCCTGTCCAGGGGCAAGGGATTGTTCGCCGGGTTCTCGGCCGTTTCATAAGGCGCACCTCCGAAAACTTGGGGCGCTTTGGAAACACTGCAAAGATTCGCGTTGCAGAACAGAATGAAACAGCGATTCGGAATGTCGTCGCCTTTTCGCTCTATGGGAATCATCCTCGCTATGTTCGAGGTGGCATGCAAAACATCGAAACCTATAGCCGGTGGTTTCCAGAGTTTGTTTGTCGCTTTTGTGTTGGTTCGGATGTTGATCCCAATGTCATCCGAGCGTTCACGAGCCCCGTCCCTTGTTACCGCCCATCCTCATCACCCCGCACTCACAACCGGCTGCACAGTTTGTTCACTGCACAAGACCACAAGCATGTTGCCGACCATGCGGGCGCGTTCTTCCTCACTCGGTTTGAGCAGGCCCTTCTCCTCCAGCCGAGCAAGAGCGAGTTCCACCATGCCAACCGCCCCCTCAACAATCTTCGTCCGCGCCGCAATGACAGCGGTTGCCTGCTGACGCCGCAACATAACGGCCGCAATTTCGGGTGCGTACGCAAGGCTGCTGATCCTGGCTTCGTCCACTTCAACACCAGCCACCATGAGTCGCTGATGCAATTCCTCTCGAAGTTTCTCACCGACCAATTCCGTATTGCCCCGGAGACTTGGAGTGTTGCTGTCATCAGGAAGGTCGTAGTGGTACTGACTTGCTAGGTTTCGAAGTGCACTCTCAGACTGAATGGCCACAAAGCGTTCATAATCATCGACTGCAAAAAGCGCCTTGGCGGTGTCCACCACCCGCCACACGACAACGGCGGCAATGTCGATTGGGTTTCCGTCGCGGTCGTTCACCTTGAGAGGAGTGCCTCGAGACATTCCCCGAGGCGTTCGAATGCCGAGATTGATATTCGCAGGATCTCTTACTTCGGGAGTCGGCGTAGCACCTGTTTCCAGACTGCGGGCCCGCAGAGTGACCCGTCGCGTAATCGAAAACGGATTGACCCAATGAAACCCGGATGTCCGAACCGTGCCGCGATAAGTTCCAAAGAAAAGGATGACTCGGCTGTCGCCCGGATTGACGACGAAATAGCCGACGAACATAAGCAAAACCACGACTCCCAATCCAATCGCCGACCAAACAGGCGTTAGATCGCGAGGGTATTCATCGCGTCCGGCTTTCCTGAACAACAAGAAAACTACGACGATCGCAGCGAGGTGTGCAACAAGAACGAGCCACCCGGACCACGCCTTGAGATTCTTCTCTGTCAAAGTTGTAGGAGCCATCGCAGAATGGTAACCCCCCAGTTATGGAGGAAAGGTCCGCGATTGACACTTCACAGGATTTCACAAGAGCAATGCCCGTTTATTGCGTCCGAATCGACGCCTGAACTTTTCGCAGACTAAATGCCTTGCCCAAGTAATCCACCTGAACCGTGTCGCCATCTCCAAATGCGCCCTCTAAAAGTTTTCCAGCGATCGCATTTTCCAATCGCTGCTGAATCACACGCTTCAGTGGCCGTGCACCAAAGACAGGGTCATAGCCCTCGTCGGCAAGCGCCTTCACCGCTGCGGGTGAAATTTCAAGGTCAAGCCCGCGTGCCTTCAACCGCTTTCGCAGTCCGCCCATTTGCACTTGCACAATTCCCGCAAGATCCTTGCGACTCAATTGGTGAAAGACAATGGTTTCATCAATGCGATTGAGGAGTTCGGGTCGCAGGTGCTTCTTCAGCAGCGTGCGAACATGGGCCTCGATCATTTCCTCCGGCTCACCTTTCTCGGCCATTTCAAGAATCGCCTGCGCACCAATGTTGCTGGTCATGACAATGATGCAATTGGTGAAATCAACCGTGCGACCCTGTCCGTCGGTTAGGCGACCATCATCAAGCACCTGCAGGAGAACATTACTCACATCGGGGTGAGCCTTTTCCAATTCATCAAAGAGCACGACCGCATACGGCCTGCGGCGCACCGCCTCGGTAAGCCGACCGCCCTCCTCGTACCCGACATAACCAGGTGGTGCTCCAATAAGGCGCGCCACGGAATGCTGCTCCATGAATTCGCTCATATCCATCCGAACCATGGCGTCTTCCGTGTCAAAGAGAAATTCCGCAAGGGCTTTGCACAATTCCGTTTTGCCAACTCCCGTTGGCCCAAGAAACAAAAAACTTCCGATCGGCCGATGAGCCTCGCCGAGACCCGCGCGACTCCTTCGAACCGCTTCGCTGACAGCAGTCACGGCCTCGCGCTGTCCGATCACGCGATGGCCAAGTTGCTCCTCCATTCGTAGAAGTTTTTCCCGCTCGCTCTCGATCAGGCGGCTCACAGGGATTCCAGTCCACTTTCCAACCACCGCGGCGATTTGTTCGCTGTCGACCTCCTCATGAACGAGAGCCGTTCCGGCCTCAAGCCGTTTGTGAAGAGCGGCCTCGGTTTGTTTGAGGCGGGCCAAGAGATCTCGCATGTCGCCATATTGAATTCGCGCGGCTTTTTCTAATTGGCCCGCTCGTTGCGCCTGATCCAACTCGGTCTGCTTGTGATCCATCTCCTTCTTGCACGCCTTGATCGCGTCGAGATCTTTCTTTTCCACTTCCCACTGAGCCGTCAATTTGCGATTTCGTTCGTGCAGACCCGCGAGTTCACCCTCGATGGAATCGAGGCGCTTCTTGCTTTCGGGATCCTTTTCCAGTTTCAACGCTTCACGCTCAATTTCCAACCGCATCACCTCACGACGGATTTCATCAATGCTCGCCGGCATGCTGTCGTTCTCCATTCGCAAGCGGCTCGCCGCCTCGTCCAGCAGATCGATCGCCTTGTCAGGAAGAAATCGATCGGCGATGTAGCGGTGGCTGAGTGTTGCCGCGCTCACGATGGCTCCATCCTGAATGCGAACACCGTGGTGCGCCTCATATCGCGCCTTCAGTCCACGCAGAATTGCAATGGTGTCTTCGACACTCGGCTCACCAACAAAGACCGGCTGAAAGCGGCGTTCGAATGCCGGATCCTTCTCGATGTGTTTGCGGTACTCCCCAAGAGTGGTGGCTCCGATGCAGTGCAATTCACCGCGAGAAAGCGCAGGCTTAAGAAGATTCCCGGCGCTTGGACTGCCTTCCGTTTGACCGGCGCCAACAATTGTGTGCAACTCGTCGATGAAAACAATCACGCTGCCTTCACTTGCCGAAACCTCACGAAGAACGGCCTTGAGCCGCTCTTCGAACTCGCCACGGAACTTTGCACCGGCGAGCAATTGCCCTACATCCAGCGCCATGATGCGAGACCCCTTCATGCCTTCGGGGCAATCACCGTTGACGATGCGCTGAGCAAGCCCTTCTGCAATGGCGGTCTTGCCAACGCCAGGCTCACCTATCAATACCGGATTATTTTTGCTCCGACGACTGAGCACCTGCATACAGCGACGAATTTCTTCGTCTCGCCCAATGACGGGATCAAGCTTTCCACTTTGAGCGCGCTCAGTGAGGTCAATGGCATATTTCTTGAGTGCCTCCATGCCGCCCTCGGCATTTGGATCGTTCACGCCACTCACGCCACTGGTCTTGCGAATGGAGTCAATGGCACTTTGCACACGAGACTTGCTTACGCCGAGCGTGCTGAGTGCTTCCTTGGCAATCGTTTTCGTTTCGACGAGGGCAAGCAAAAGATGCTCGGTGCTGACATATGTGTCCTTCATTCGTTGAGCTTCACGCTCCGCATCCGTCAGCACTTGAATGAACGGCTGGCTTGGTGTCGCCTGCGCACCTTGCACCTTGGGAAGTCGACGCAACTCCGCATCGACCACATCCGCAAGGCGCGAAGGCTCAATACCGCATCGCTGCAGAATGCTGCTCGCGACACCACCTTTTTCATCGAGCATGGAAAGCAAAAGATGAAGAGGACTGAGTTCGCCGTGTCCATCAAGGTTGGCTTTGCTTTGGGCGCCTTGGATTGCCTCTTGTGCAAGCGTTGTGAATTTGTCGGTGCGCATAGGTTGGGTCCCCTTGAATAGAAAGCGGTGCAATCAGCATGCCAGTGATTGGGGTGATTGGAGCGGGGGATGGGGGCGGTAACTAGGGACGGGGGTCGTTATGAGTCACGGCAAAGCCGTGACTCATAACG
>CAMBXO010000009.1 GCA_945871915.1 Singulisphaera sp. GP187 | reverse complement strand
CGTTATGAGTCACGGCTTTGCCGTGACTCATAACGACCCCCGTCCCTAGTTACCGCCCCTCGCCCTCGTCACCAGTTGTACCGAACCGTATAAGTCAATGTCTGCACCATTCGAGGCGCAGCATCCACCGTGAATTGGACGGCTCCCGAATTCACTTTCTCAAACGGCAGTGTGCTCTCCGTGATCTCCCAACTGTTCCACCGGTAAAGCCTCTCCCGAATCAAGACCGTGACTGGTGTCTCCTTGCGATTACGAATTTCGATCTTGAACGACTCCACGATCTGCCGCCGTGCCCGATCAATCTTGAAATCGGTTTGTGTGCGTTCACCAACAACATCAAATGCACTCCCGAGGCGAATGAGAACTTTCTCGTCGCGCGGTGTGTGCTTAATGATGTCCTCGCCAATGAACTCAAGGCTTCCGTCGGCTTCATCCCTCTGAAAGACGCGCATTTTTCCCGCCGGTAACGGCATGCCTAGGTTGGACGCCTTGTCATTGGTTAGCCGGACGTAGACATCCACCTTGGTGTTCCCGCCTTGCCCAAACTCGCGACCGTCGATTGGTTGACCATGTCCGCCCCATTCGATGGCCGCCCCCTCATACACCAGCAGTTTTTCAACAGGAACACCCCCGACCGATGGAAAGAGCGCGATCTGTTGACTTGCGTTTTGCACCACATCGATTGGACGGGGCAGTGTGTACAAGTGGAATTCAGCGAACGACTTTTCCTGAAACCCTTCAGGTGCGCGGTCAGCCATCATGCTCACTTGTTCTCTCATGCCTTTGGTGTGGGCCATGGACCCGGTGATCCGTTGCACATCTCCAGCGACAAGTTTGAGCGTGGCATCGTCAAACGCGCGACCGCACACATTCAAGAGAGTCACCCAGGCCGACAGGTCAGCCTTTGTATTGGCCGCATCAAGCGTGATGTTGTAATCGGAGCGCCACGTGATTCCACCGGTTTCATATCCAAGACGAATCTGATGTGTTCCGCCTGCAGGGCTGCTTAAATTCCAAAGAAGGGTTGGTCGTGTTCGCAGTCCACCTGGCAATTC
Source organism: Singulisphaera sp. GP187 (assembly GCA_945871915.1). GTDB lineage: Bacteria > Planctomycetota > Phycisphaerae > Phycisphaerales > SM1A02 > SYAC01. Next base: position 103,431 of record CAMBXO010000009.1, on the reverse strand, counting down.
ACCAAGCGTGATGGTGGAGGTGGATTGCGGAACAAGATCAATGGCGCCGTCATGTTGAATCACCAATGAGCCGCCGCGCGCCGCAAGCAGCGTGCCGCTGACTTTCAACGGACCGCCCTGCATGTCGACGAGTGCGCTGACAGGTCGATCAACATAGCGATCGAGCAGTTTGTCAGAACTCACGAGATCAAATTCAAATCGCTGATCCAGGACCGCCGTTGCGGGATCAGTGAGATCGTGAAAACTCACCGTGGTCGGATCGATACTGGCGGCCACATCCGTAAAGGCAAGTTCGCTGGTGCCCGCTGGAATTTGCATCGTGCGAGTTTCACGCACAAGGCCGAATCCCGGAACACCAACGACCGAATTCCATCCGCCGCGAGCTTGTTCCAGAAATTGCCTCGGATCGAACCCCGCCGGATCTGCACTGGAGTACACCGTCAAGCTGACACTGTTTTTGGCTGGATCGGATGCAGACGCCGGAGGTGCCGTAGTACCGGGCAGAACCACCAAGCAACCCGCGATTGCAATCGAATGAAAAACACGGTGCATCTGCAAAAGGATACCCGGGTTGCCATTTCGTCCGCTCGCCACCACACTCGCCGTGTGCAGCACACCAATCCGATGATGTTTGATTGCATCGTGCTTCTGCTCGCGGCCTGTGCAGGCTTCATTGGTTCGCTTGTGGGTCTTGGTGGTGGCGCGCTGCTGGTGCCAGGTCTGGTTATTTTTCTTGGCGTTCCAATGACCACCGCCGTTTCGGCGAGTCTGTTGGCGGTTGTCTTTACCAGTTCCGCCGCAGCCATGGTTCGCGGAAGGGATGAACTCACAAATTATCGAGTTGGAATTCTGCTTGAGGTGGTGGCAGGAAGTGCAAGCATTGTTGGTGCACTTGCCGCCTCACGACTTAACGCCAATGTGTTGCAGTTTGTCTTTGGAATCGTTCTACTCGCCATTGCTGTTCTGACGCTGCGAAAAATGCGAAGCAACGACACTCGCTCGTTGCCATCTCACGCATGGGCAACGGCACTCAACCTTGATGGCGTGGAAATTCGAGCGGATGGGCCACGCGTGTACCACACCCAACAGGTTCCCCTGGGTCTTGCAGTCATGAGCGTGGCCGGCATCATCGCTGGAATGCTTGGGCTTGGTGCGGGTGCCGTGAAAGTGTTGAGCATGGACGCATGCATGAAACTTCCGCTTCGCACCAGTCTGATTACCAGCAACTTTATGATCGGAGCAACTGCCGCCGCGGGAAGCGTTGTGTTTCTTCGATTGGGATTGATCGATCCAAGTGTCGCGGGCCCCGTTGCGGTCGGCATTGTGCCGGGCGCGATTCTGGGAAGTTGGATGGTGTTACGCGTTAAGACACGGGCGCTGCGTCTTACATTTCTTGCATTTGTCAGCCTGATGGGCATTCAAATGCTGATCAAAGCAACCGGGATCGCATCATGAATGATCACCTCGAAGTTGATCGCCTGAAGTCTCTGCGGATGGATCCGGCTACAGGCACCCTTCAACGCACCACCATGCGAGTGGTTGTTATGGCGAGCGTCGTCCTTATCGTGGCAGGACAAATGCGGGCGTGGATGGGAACAGAAGTGCCAACTGGCGAGCAGGATGTGTTGCACCTGCTCGCATCCTTTCCAAGCGGTCACGCCATGGTGATGCTTGGCTTGCTGGTGGGTGTTGCGGCACCCATGATTCGGGCCATCCTGCTTGCGGCATGGTTTGCGCGCCGCCGCGAGCGAGCCATGGTGGCGCTCTCCCTGTTGGTTGTCGCCATCATGCTTCTTGGGCTGTTGCTTCGCCACTAACGCAGTGCGATGTAGGGTGCGTCAACGCGCGGTGGCTTCTGCACGCATTTCGCGAAGCACCGTCACCTTAATTTCACCCGGGAACGTCATCTCTGTTTCGACTCGCTTGGCAACTTCTTGAGCGATCACAAAGCAGCGAGCGTCATCCGCTTGATTGGCGTCCACAATCACTCGCACTTCTCGACCCGCTTGAATGGCAAAGGCCTCACGAACGCCGGGCTGTTGCATGGCGATGGCCTCAAGTTGTTCGAGCCGTTTCACATAGTGTTCCATGCTCTCGCGCCGAGCACCAGGCCGCGCGCCACTCACCGCATCTGCAGAAGTCACAATCGCCGTGAAGGGAGTGGTGGATCGAATATCGCCGTGGTGTCCGCCGATTGCATTGAGCACAGCTTCTTGGGTCTCGCCGTGGCGTCTTGCAAAATCCATTCCGATTGCTGGGTGGCCGCCCTCCACTTCGTGATCCATGGCCTTACCGATGTCATGAAGAAATCCCGCACGCCGAGCGGTGGCCGTATCAAGCCCCAGTTGTCCAGCGATAAGTTGGCAGAGAAACGCAACTTCAACGGAATGTCGAAGGACATTCTGACCGTAACTGGTTCTAAAGTGCAATCGCCCCATCATCTCGATCACCTTGGGGTGCAACCCACGCACATCCGCTTCCATGGCCGCGTCGTGCCCCGCCTTCACCATGCGTTCGTGAATATCGCGGCGTGTCTGCTCGACCACTTCTTCGATGCGAGCCGGATGCACCCGACCGTCTGCCACCAGTTTCTGCAGGCTTTCGGCGGCGATCGCTTGTCGCACACGATCAAAGCAACTCACAGCGATCACGCCGGGCGTATCGTCGATTAACACATCGACACCCGTCACCTTTTCGAAATGGCGGATGTTGCGACCTTCGCGGCCGATGACGCGGCCTTTCAAGTCCTCGCTTGGAATCTTCACACTTCGAACCGTATTGTCGCTGCTGCATTCGCCGGCATATCGCTGGATGGCCATCAGCACAATTTCACGCGATTGCTCGCGAGCGGTTGTTTCCGCTTGCTCAAGAATTTTCTGCGTAAGCACAGCCGCATCACGATCGATCGTGGACCGCACTTCGATCAGGAGTTGTTGCCGCGCCTCGTCGACTGACAGGCCACTGATGTGACTGAGACGATCTCGGATGGAAGACTGATCTCGCTTGAGCGCCTCGAGAGCCTCAAGGTGTTTTCGCTCGGTTACTTCTAAGACCGATGTGCGGTCGTCTAATCGCTGCTCGCGCTGAGAGAGTTGATCCAGTTTGCGATCAAGCGTCTCCTCACGCCGCGCCGCACGGGTCTGCGACTCCTGAATTTCGCCTAATGACTTGGTGAGTTTGGCGTCGACTTCGGCCCGTCGCTCAGAGGCACGCCGTTCCGCCTGCAATTCAATGGTCTTGGCTGCGGCTTCCGCTGCAATGGAGGCGTTACGAAGAATCTGGCTCGCTTCGCGTTTGGCTCTGGCAATCAGCAGAGCCCCACCTACGACGACAACAACTGCTGCCGAGATCAGAATGGCGGTTACGGTTTGCGGCGAGAGCTCCGCGAGAAAAACGACGGACGGTGCTGCGATGTCATGGAATGTCATGGGCAAATCTCGAACGGCGTCGCCGGTAATCTGGCTCGGCCGGGAAGTGGATGTGAGGGCAATCACCAAAGGTGATGCTTGAAGTGCCGCAAGTATCGCCACATGTTCGCGCTGGGTCAATCGCACCGCGAACAACTCAACTTAAATTCGCCTCGCCTTGGCTCAGAAGGCTTCATAAACTCTCAGAATGCCAGCCGCCCTTCGTTGGATCAGCGATCTACTGCCGACCAACCCGATCGTTGTTCGATTGGTGGCCAGTGGTGGGAGCCGCAGGCGCGACCTGCTTGTTCGCGGCCTGACACTCGGTGCCTTCATGCTGTTTGTGATCTTGGCGCTTTTGGGGCCGGGGGGAACGCTTAAGGACATGGCCCAGCGCGGCGCGAGCGCGTTCACCATGATGAGCTATGGGCAAGTCGCGGCGATTTGCCTTCTGACGCCGCTCTTTATGGCGGGAGCCATTTCACAAGAGAGCAATCCGCGCACGTGGGAGATTCTGCTCACGACACCGTTGAACAGCGCACAAATCGTGATCGGAAACCTAGCGGGTCGATTGTTCTTTGTCGCGGCCATGCTTCTTGCCACGCTGCCGCTGTGTCTGGCAGCCCGCATCTTCGGCGGTGTGCGAGGGAGCAGTGTTCTTGCGAGTCTTGCTGTATCCAGTTGTAGCGCTCTGTTTCTGGGAAGCGTCGCGGTGTTGCTGAGCGTGCTGCGTTCGACTGGCAAGCGGGGAGTCTTTGCGTTTTATGCAACAACGGTTCTTGCTCTCTTTGTAACGGGCGCGCTGGATCGCGCCTTTCAGCAACGCTTGGCTGTTGGAACGGATGTGGTGCATACCACCTTGTTTACGCCGTTGAATCCGTTTCTTGCATTGCGAAGTGCCTTGGATTCAAACGCCTATCGCCCATGGGAATTTGGAATCGGCGAAGCAGGATTTCTGAAACGGATGTGGCTTGGGCACCCGCTGGGGTCGATGGCGGTCGGGTCGCTTGTCGCGTCCATGCTGTTGTTGATGGTGGCAACACTGCGGGTTCGCCTTGTTGGATCGCGAAGCGACTCGGCGAATGGACCACTGAATCGATGGTTGCGTCGTGTGAACGCAATGGGTCAGCGTGCGCCACGGCGAGTGTGGCACAACCCAGTCGCATGGCGAGAGGCAAGTCTTCGACTGTCACTTCCAATGGCGCGCGCCGCTCGGTGGTCCTTATTATGTCTTGGAGTCAGTGCGACCATCGTGGTGCTTCTGCTTCATCGAAGTGGATCGCTCGGAACTAGCGATACGCGCGTGGCATTGGGTGCGATGGTGCTCAGTGAAGTGGTGCTTGCAATGCTGATCGCCATTAATGCCAGTGCGACCGCGGTGAGTCGAGAGCGAGAGGACGGCACACTTGACATCTTGCTGACCACGCCGATTCAGCCGGGTCCTTATTTAGCAGGAAAATTGCGAGGCCTCATCGTGGTGCTTTGGCCAGCCATCGCAACACCTTCGCTCACGCTGCTGTTTGGTGCGTTGTATGTAATGGTGGGTGGATTGGGTGGCCCGGATGTGGGCTCAATGGAAACCGTCGGGACCAGCACACTGCATGTGCCGCTCATTCTGCCCGGCGCCGCGTTGGCTTTTCTGCCTTCGTTCATGGCATTCATTTCATTCACGGTGATGATCGGATTGCAATGGAGTGTCGGAAGCCGCGGTGTGATCGGAAGTGCGATGGGCGCTTCGGGCGTGATGGTGGGCGTTCTTGGAACGCTCGGATTGTGTGGAGCCGTGAGCGGCAGGGATGTGCCGTGGCTCGGACCGGCGTTCGCGTGTTTGAGTCCGGTGAACCTGGCACTTGTTGCGGTGAATCCTGCATTTGCAATTCCGGCATCACTGCAATCACCGGATGGACTCGGCATGGCGTTTGTTGCTGGCGCGATCGCCGCAATGCTTGGCTATACCGCGCTTTCATTTGGCATGCATTCATCCATGCGCCGAAATTTTATGATGACGGTAAGGCGTCTGTCTGGCGCTCGGTAACGGAGGGCTCGCCAACCGGAGAGGCTGGCGCCGTGGCGCCCAACAATTTCTGCACCTGCGCTGTCAACGTGCGTTCCGCTGCTTCGTCGCGACCGATCGGTGTCCAGGCAGTTGGCGATCGTGTGGTCCCATCGCTCTTGCGAGGTGGAGCGGGTTCCGTTGACCGTGTCGTTAGGGAACTGGACCACGTATTTTGGCGAATGCCAGGTGTGAAACCGCGTTCAACGAAGACGCGGGTTCGCAATTCAATTGTGCCGCTGTAGGTTTCAAGATCAAACCGGGCCGTATCCACAGGGGAACCCGGATCGGCTGCGCCAGCGAAATCGCTTGTTCCATCAATCACTTGCGGCTGAAAGTCGACGGGAACAAATGTAAATCGAACACGACGCCGTTGAAATTGCAAGGTGCTTTCCATGGTTTGCGAGGGGCCGGTGGTATCCAGCCTCCATGGTTCAACCGCGCTTCCAATGGATCGAGGTTCCGTTTCAATAATTCCATTGCCTCGATCCGCGATAACGGGCGGCATGCCCTGACCGCGACCCACTTCGATGCACGCATCAAACGCCCTGTTGTAGGACGAACTATTCAACTGGAGCGATGCGGGCCCCTCCATCGTGTTGCAACCGGCGAGCAGGGCGATGGTTTGAATCACGGCGCAGCATCGCCAATGCACGAGGCTATTTTGCAGGCAGAAAACTTGGGGCCGCTCCATCGGCGTGCAGTGTATTGTGCCGGTGCCTCGTCTATCGCCCATGATCCAGACGCTCCTTCGACGCCTTGCCATTCTGCCACTTCTGCTGTTGGCGATTTACACATTCACTTTTGCGCTTGCGTGGCTTGCGCCGGGTAATCCGCTTGAGAATCCAGAGGGTCGCCGACCACCTCGTGAAGTGGTGGAGGCCATGCAGCGGCAATACAAATTGGACGACCCGGTTGCGTTTTATTTTGAGTATCTGGGAAAGGCAACTGGAATCAGTTGGCTGATGGGCGATGCCACGAAACCCTTTGATCTTGGACCGAGCCTTCGACAACCTGATTGGTCGGTCAACGAGATTCTTTGGAATGCGCTTCCGGTCAGTGTCACGCTGGGCACGGCGGCCATGTTGCTGGCACTTTTGATTGGGCTCGTAGCGGGAACCCTGAGCGGGCTGCATCCGCGAGGATGGATCGATGCAGTGGGTCAGGCCTTCGCGATGATTGGAATCAGCGTTCCAAGTTTTGTGATTGGTGCAGCACTGTTGATCGTCTTTGCCGCTCAATGGAAATTGTTGCCAGTTGGTGGCTGGGGCTCTCTTGGGAATTTGATTTTGCCAGCGTTCGCACTCAGTCTTCCGTTTGCGGCCACGATCGCGCGCATGACGCGGGTTGGCATGATCGAGCAGATGAGCAGTGATCACGCACGCACCGCCCGTGCCAAAGGGCTTTCGCGCGCTCAAGTTGCTCGACGACACGCCCTCAAGAATGCATTTCTTCCTGTGCTGAGTTGGCTTGGGCCAGCGACGGCTGTCGCGCTCACCGGAAGTTTTGTGGTTGAAAAAGTATTTGCTGTCCCGGGGCTCGGCCGGCATTTTGTGGATGCCGTACTGGGCAAAGACTTGACGCTGGTCATGGGAATCACGCTGACCTATGGGCTTCTTGTGGCGATGCTCAACCTTGCAGTCGATCTGCTCTATGCATGGGTGGATCCCCGCATTCGAGTTCAGTCGTAAGCGGAATCACCGCACCGATGGCGCCGATGCGGCGTTCACAATTCCCAATCGGCCGAGGTATTGCTCTAGTCGAGGATGGCGGCTGATTCCGGTGAGGCGATCCGGTTCATACATGTAGACCGTGACATAGTGACAGATGGGAATGACTGGAATGTCCTGATCCATCAACATGCGTTCCGCTTCGGCGAGCATGGCGAATCGTTTGGTGGGATCCAATTCTGCGGCCGCCTGATCTAAGAGCGCGTCATACTTTGGATTGGCGTACTTGCGATCATTATTTCCGTCGTCACTGCGGGCCAGATCGAGCCAGGTGGTAGGGTCGCCATAGTCGCCATACCAACCACCGCGAGCGATCATGAAGTCGCCTCGCTTGAGCGAGTCTTTGTAACCGCTTGGATCACGACTTCGCGTGGTGCACTGAACTCCCAGCGTGCGTTGCCACATGTCGGCCATGGCTGAACTCATATCGCGGTAGCGAGGGCTGTTGGCGGCATACAGAACTTCGACCGTTGGAAAAGCCTCGCCTTGTTCATTTTGCACAACACCATTCACCAGGTGCCAACCAGCCTGTTCAAGTTCCTGCTTGGCTCGAGTGGGATCAAAGGGCAACCCGTTGGGCCCGTGATAGCCAGCAATGGATCCGGGCGGAATGAGCGTCGTGGCAACAGATTCACCCAATCGCGTAATGCGGTCGATCATCGTCTGCTTATCAACCGCCATAGCAAACGCGCGGCGCACGCCGGCGTGAGCGAATGGATTGGTTCTGCCATCCGCAAGCGTCGGCCGGCAATTCAGGCTGAAGAAATCCGTTCCGAACGCATCCAGCACATGCAGGTTGCTGCGCTGACCGTGTTTGGTTTGCTCGAACATGTCGCCTCGATACTCCACAAGCGTGTCGGTCAGCCAATCAACGGCTCCGTTTTCAAACGCCAGCACGGCCGTGTTCGGATCCTCAATAGGAAGCGTCTCGATCGCATTCGCGGCGATGTGTTCTGCGTCGCGGTACAGAGTGTTGCGCTCAAATCGCATGAGTCGCTTGGGTCGCCACGCCGCAAGGGTGTAAGGGCCGTTGCCAACCAGTACGCCTGCTTTGGTCCACCCTGAATTCTGTTGCACCATTCCCGTCTGTGCGCTGATTGAGGTGAATTGCTCGACCAGGTGTTGCGGAACAGGAAACATTGCTGGAAAGGCGCACAGATCGAGCCAATAGGCAACAGGCCGAGCGAGAACGACTACCAACGTGTGGTCATTGGGCGCAGAGAGCCCGACGGTTGATGCAAACTTCTGCTCCGTTTCGTTCCACAATGCGGTGGCCAGATTTTGCCCACCAGTTTTTGGGAATTCACCCAGAGCCTTGGATCGCCACGCAAAGAATTCCCTGGCCCCACGAATGTTGAGAAAAAAACCAGCGTAGTCCGCAGCAAGGTCTGGCAGTAACGCTCGCCGCCACGCATACACAAAGTCGTGGCTTGTCAACGGCACCCCATCACTCCATCGCAGGTCAGACCGCAAGTCAAACGTCCACGTGCAACCGTCATCGCTGACCGACCACTTCGTAGCCGCGGCTGGAATGACCTGTCCCGTTGTTCCATCGACCGCCGTCAATCCCTCAAACAACGCTCGAGAGGTGCGGACATCGTGCTGATAGGAGAGCCGTTGCGGATCAAGCGTAAAAGTTTCGGCTGAATTGGCGATCACAATATCGGCTCGCGGCGCCGCGCGATCCATCCATAACGCTCCGAGCATTAAGGCGAGCAGCAGCAGGATTGGAGCGAGCAGCCTCACGGTGAGGGGAGGCGGAGTCTCAACTGGCGGACTTTGGAAGAAGTTTCACCAACTGCCGCGCGGCCTCGCGTGCGCCGTCCACTTCGAGTTGCATTTTTCCCTTGGCGCCACTCTCGCCAGCGGGAGCGTTTGGAAGGTTCTGCACCGCTGCCAGCATCGGCTGCGCAACGGCGGAAAGTTTTTTCTGTTCGTCTTGCTGCATGCTGAGCACCTGATTGCGAAGTGCAACCAGCCCTCGGAAAATCGCGGCTGCAAGATCGGGGTCACCCAGTTTGATGGAACGCCCGACAAGATCGTCGAGTGCCTTCACAATGTCCAGACGAATGCTGGCAGCCTGATCCAAAAGTTTCGCCTTTTCCGTCACCGTTGCCATGGTGTTTAGAGCGGCAAGATCCTGCGATGCAGCAATCCAATTTGTTTCTGTTGAAATCAACGACCGAATCCGGCGTGCCAAGCCATCCAGTTGCGCTGCTGGAATGCTTCCGCCAGTCATGAGCGATGGCAGCATGCCCGTTGCGGCAATGCGAACACTGGCATTGCTTTGCGTTTCCGAATTGCACTGCCCCAAGAGAAGTTCATTGGCCTCAGCGTCTTTCACTTGCCGAACCACCAGAAGACCATTGGTAATCCGAAAAGTGTCGTTGGTTGCAAGAAGATCTGTCAATCGTGGCTTGATCAGCGAGAGCATGGTTCGGCGGAACACCGCGGTGGCTTCCGTTTTTCGCAGCGCGGTGACCAACGCTGACCGCGAGTCCTTCACCGCATCGGTTGATCCGGTGGTCATGGCGGAAAAGTGATAGTTGACAAATTGGGCAAGGGCAATCATGGCCGGCGAATCAGCCGCAAGCGGTTGCTTCATGGACAGGGTCTCAACCCCAGGAGCCGACGGGACTTTCACTGGTGCCGCCTGATCCTCTGGCAAGAACCCGCTTGCAAAGGTCACCATGAGAGCCGCAACACACATTGGAAGCAATCGATTGTTCATTGAGAACGCAAACGCTACCTGTTTTCGACGGATGATGTCAATGACCCGCTCGATACACTCGACAGATGCTTGCTTGGGCGATTTCGGCCGCGATTTCAACACATTCGTTGGGCGGCACACTCTTAGAGATTGACGCAACTCGGCGGCTGAGTGTGGCGTGGGCTCGTGCAGCGATTGCATTGGTGGCTGACCCGGGCCAACCGGATCCAGAAAATTTTGCGGGTGCTCTTGAAGTGGCTATGGCCGCCGCCGAACTCACGCCACTGGACCCCGAGGCGTGGCGTGTGGTGCTTGGTATCGGCGAGGCGGTTCAAGATGGACTTCCGTCCGCGAATGTTGCCATGCAGGAAGCGTTGAGTCGGCTGGGAAAACTTGATCCGCACGATCCGGTGATTCGGTTGGCGCGTCTCACGGATGCAGCCGAGCGTGGCATGGTTGCCGAGGATCGGAATGCTGCATTGGAAAAACTCTTGCAGCCAGCCAACATCAAGGCCCTTGGTCCGGAGATTGCAGCTCGTCTGACTTTCGATCGGGCTCTGCTGCAGAAGCGACGAGCGGATGTGACCGGATGGGTTGCGTCACTTCGCCAGGCCTTTGCACTCGATAAAGCGTTTGCACCTCCGATCGAGGCGCTTGCTGGGTATCAAGTAGGCAATGGAAGTCCACCGAGCGACGTGGCGCACACTCTCGTTGCCGTTATCGCAGCCAATCCCGGCGATCTGCCCGCCATCAATGCGCTGGCTCGCATGTGTCTCAATGAGGGACTGTACGCAGAGGCCGATCGCCTTCTGGAACTTGCAGGAAGTATTGCCTTGGCCAACCTTCGGTTCGACCTCATCGATGATCTGATTGCCGACCGCATGCTTGCATTGTGGGGAATGGGAAAGCATGAGCAAGCCGAGAAGGTTGCCAAGGTTCGTCAGGGGGAGATCAACGCGAAACTTCGGCGAAGGCTCGGTGATGAAACGGCCACCGCACAAGACACCGATTCGTTAGGCCCATCGGTCACTCTCCCAGCCGCGCTCAGCGCCGTGAGAGCGGCGGTGAGCACCAGCGGAAAACTTCCTGATGCGGCCAAGGCACTGGAAGCAGCGATCAAGAGTCTTGATATGGAAGCCAAGAATCAGGAAGGGGATGAGAAGGCGATGGCCAACACATCCATGCGCATGGCTTGGCTCGAGCTGACGCTTGGCGACCCTGACAAGGTTGAGCCGCTCGTTGAGTCGGCTGACAAGGTTGCCCCACTTACGGATGCAGCCAAGGCGCGATTTAGCGGATGGTTGAAATATCGTCGCAAGCAACCGGAGGCGGCTCTTGCGGAATTGCAGCCGATTTCGGAAAGCGACGCCGCAGCCAAACTGGGCATGGGTCTTGCGCTGCAGGATCTTGGGCGTACCAAGGAGGCTGCGGTGGCGCTGGTTGCGGTGGCACGCGAGCAACGGGACACGGCGATTGGTCTCTATGCATCGGATCGGTTGTTTGATCTGGTGAAAGTGAGGCCTCCGCCCGCTGCAACCGCAAAGTCGTTGCAGGAAGCTGTGGCAGCGATTCCAACTGCTGTGTTTTCACTGATCGGCAGTCAGGGCCAAGCCTTGTTGTGTGCGGTCACCTTTGGTGGTGCGGACAACACGCTTGAGCCGGTGTCGATGAACATTCGAATTCAGAACCGCACGGCACTCACGCTTGCCATCGGACCCCAGAGTCCTATCGAGGGCAGAGCCGCACTGATGCTTGATGCGATGGTGACCAGCGCACAATCCTTATCTTTGCCACCGTGGATTTTTCCGATTGATCGTCGGCTCGATCTCAAGCCCGGCGAGGTGATGGAGTTCACAGTTGATCTGGGGCGGACCACTTTGATGGATGTTCTGCTGGGCGATCCGATTGCAGGGGCCATTATTTCGGGGCGAATCATTTCAAATTTTCGATTGACCACCGAGCGAGTGCATGCGGGATTCATGGGCAGTGTTGGCGAAACATCACTGCTTCGCATTCCTGCAGTGCGCATCGGTCCCGGTTGGTGCGAAGATGCTTTGAGCGAGATTCGACATCCAGATTCTTCTTCGGACATGGTGAAACTGGTGATGTATGCCTACCACTTGTCGCGGGAGGGCTTTGCAAGCGGCAAGACGGACATGGATCCGGCATGGAGTGAGATTTGCGAGGCATGGACGCGATTGCCAGCGGCTGCGCAGGCGTGGACGCTGATGGTGTTGCCAAAGTCCAACCTTACGGCGTTGGAACCCATGTTGGAGGCGGCGAGAGTGTCCAAGGATCCGATGGTTCGAATCAGTTACCTGCTGCGATGGGTTGAATCGCCGGATGATGTCATGCTGGTGGCGGCAGCTCGAGGCGATGGCCGCTTGGCCATCACGGCGGCTGGAGTGAAGGCAAGGCTGGTGGGGCGTGCTCGCGATGCAGCGGCAGTGAATCAAGGGCTTGAAGATGCGGGAGTGTTTGGCGGCAACAAGTCATCGTTCGATGTTCCGGATGCCAAACGCTGAGTTCCGGTCGAGCCGAGTTGCACGCTCATGGTGAATTCGGATGGTGGGGCCCGTTGCACGCGAACGGTTTCCACCGAGTTGCGGATACGGCGCATGAGAGGAACCATGGATGTGAGGCCGGCGGGTACAACAACGAGGAATTCCACCGCGCGGTGAATTAATTCCGCCGCAAGTGCGTCGGGTGTTGAAATACCGGCGACGACTGGTGCGAGCAGCCCGATGGACCATTCTCGAATACCCATTCCATTTCCGATAAATGGAATGCAATGTGAGGCGTTGGAGGCGCAAGCAAAAACAAGAGCGGCGAGTGGGTCAATGGGTTTTCCAATCAGAGCGAACGCCGCGTAGGTGCACAGACCGCTTACAAGAATTTCCGCGAAGCGAATGACAAAGGCGGCATGGATCGGTTTGAGGTGCCAGCGAGCATCGAATGCGGTTGCGGCAAGTATGAACACGGAAAGCGGTGCGGCAATCCACGAGAGTTGACCCGCGTGCACTAGGAGCAACGCAAGGCCAAGCCAACACACAGCAGCCACGGTGAGCAGAGTTGATTGCACGGCCAGAAGAACGCTGACCGCTACGGGAATTTGCAGGATCTGATGTTGATAGGCCACGCGTCCAACGAGGCCAGGCTGCATCGGAAGATAATTTCCAAGTGTGCTGACCCATGTAAGGGCGAGCATCTCGCTGAGTCGCACATGCGTTTCGGTTGCAACTCGATTCGTGAGCACCATGAGGCTGGCGGCAGTTCCTAGCGCAGTTGCAACTACGGTGATCGGAAGCACCACGATCCACAACGGTTGCGGGTCGCGCAAGGCGTGCCACGCGGCGGCGGCCGAAGTGTGATTTCCGATCACGGCCCAGAGCGCTGCACCGAGGAGTGCAATGCCTATGAGCAATGAGAATGTGCGGCGCGGTTTGGCTGCAAGCAGATTCATGGAGTGGCTGATCGCGCGTGTGATGGGGAGGAGGTCGGAAGAATGCCAGAAAGTCCTTCTCCATAGAGCCCCAATTCCGGAAGGATGCGGTCGTCTCGAAGTGTTTGTTGGAGGAGTGCGTTGTTTCCGTCTTGGTGATCGCGTTCTCGTTCGCGGTGCCATAAGTGAAGGACGGTCGTGGCAGCAGGGGCTCGTTGAATTCGAAATCCGGCATTCAGCATGCGGACACAAAAGTCGCTGTCTTCAAATCCCCAGCCCGTAAATTGTTCATCGAATCCTCGCACTGAATTGAAGTTGTGATGAGAAACAACCACATTGCACGTGCGAACGCTGCGCCAGTGCCAGGGACGCCATCGGGCAGTGAATTGCCGCATGACATCAACGAATCCGTCCTGCAAGGGATGGACGCGATTGAGTTCGCCAAGCTGATAGCGACGGGCGAGTTCGGGCAGTGGCATGGCGTGCAACGGAAGGTGCTGTTGCAGTACTTCATTTGTGAAGTCCTCTCGCATCAACACGCGACTCCCTCGGCTGATCCACCCTTCAGCTGCGATGGCAAGATGGGATTCGACGAAATGGCGGCGGGGCACGCAATCTCCGTCGACGAAGCAGAGGAATGGAGTCTCAGTAGCAAGACTTGCACGATTTCGAATCGCAGAAAGTCTGAATCCCTCGTCCGCATGCCAGACATGCTTGAGGCGCCCATGGAACTGTGGAATGAATGAATCAACAACCTCTTTGGTGGCAGGTCCGCTCCCATCATCCGCAACGATGCACTCAAATGCGGTGGTCGATTGGTGGACAAAGCCCTCTAGGACGGCGCGAAGCGCGTCGGGCCGATTGTAGGTGCTGACAATGACACTGAGACTAGTTTGCGGCATAGCTCAAACACGCGAGGTGGTCGCGGTATCAGCCTCAATTCCAAGTTCGCGCACAGTAAACAGAGAATCAAAGATCACGCCAGCGGATTCAATATTTTGTTTGGCGCCTTCCATGCGATCGATGGTGCAGATGACATGGGTCACGATGGCTCCCGCATCCTGCAGTACCTTCACCGCCTCGAGGGCCTGACCGCCAGTCGTGGCAACATCCTCTACGAACACCACGCGATCACCCTTGCACAATTTCCCCTCGAGTTGCTTGGCTGTACCGTAGTCCTTCTTTGCGTTGCGAACAAAGAGGCTGGGAAGTCCCGAAGCCATGCTTGCGGCACTCACAAGGGGAATGCCGCCGAGTTCAGCGCCTGCAACTCGAGTGGTGCCCGCGGGAATTCGGTCAGCAAACAATTGCCCGAGTTCCCGCAAGATTTCTGGTCGAGTGCTAAAGAGATATTTGTCTAAGTAGTAATGGCTGGTCTTTCCGCTTCGAAGCGTAAATGTGCCGCGAAGCAGAGAAGCGGAGGCGATTTCCTTTGCAAGAGCTGTTCGATCCATTCGCGAAGCATAAGTCCGAAAACAAGGGACGGGGGTTGTTATCGAGCACAAATTGATAGTGCTCGATAACAACCCCCGTCCCTTGTTCTTGGAACTAGACTGCCACCCCCATGGCGTCAGTCTGTTTCTACTTTCAGGTGCATCAACCCTTTCGACTTCGCCGCTATTCGGTCTTTGATACCGACCCGTTCTATTTCGATGCCACGGCGAATGAGGGCATTCTTCGCAAGGTTGCGGAAAAGTGCTACAGGCAAGCCACCCTCAAGATTCTGGATCTGATCACAAGGCACCAGGGGCGTTTTCGGGTGAGTTATTCAATCAGCGGTGTGGCTCTGCAGCAATTTGAGCAGTGGGCGCCCGACATCATTGACCTTTTCAAGAAACTCGCCGACACAGGTGCCTGCGAGTTTCTTGCGGAAACAAGCCACCACTCGCTGAGTTTCCTTTACAGCAGACAGGAATTTGAAGAACAGGTCGCCATTCAAGAGGCGATGGTGAAGCGATTGTTCGGCCAGACTCCGAGCGTGTTTCGCAACACCGAACTGATTTACTCCAACGAGATCGGCGGCCATATCGCCTACATGGGTCGCCATCGCGGAGTCATCTGCGAAGGGGTCGATCGCCTACTTGGATTCCGAAGCCCTAACTATCTCTACCGCGTGCCGGCGCATGGCATGCCGCCCGGCAAAAATCCGATCTCACTCTTGTTGAAAAACTATCGCCTGAGCGATGACATCGCGTTTCGATTCAGTGATCGAAATTGGAAAGAGTGGCCACTTACGGCTGAAAAGTTTGCGCGATGGGTCAATCAAATCAACGGCGATGGCAATATCTGCAACCTCTTCATGGACTACGAAACGCTGGGCGAACACCAGTGGGCCGAGACGGGCATCTTTCAATTTCTCGATGCACTGCCCGCATTCATTTACGATGTGAACCCAGGTCAGAATGAGTTTCTCACGCCGTCACAGGTACTCGACAAATACAAACCGGTCGGTGATTACGATGTCCCTAAACCCATCAGTTGGGCGGACACCGAGCGTGACTTGAGCGCGTGGATTGGAAACCCGCTGCAAGACAATGCCATTCAAGAGGTGTACCGACTTGAGCCCGCCGTTCGCGAGAAGCACGCAAGAGGCGATGAATGGATTCTTGAAGACTGGCGGAAGTTGACCACCAGTGATCACTTCTATTACATGTGCACCAAATATTGGTCCGATGGTGATGTGCACAAATATTTCAGCCCGTATGACAGCCCTTACGACGCCTATATCAATTACATGAATGTGTTGGACAACCTTCGCACACGCGCGGGGGTGTAAGCCACCGCATCGGCGGGATTCCGTGGGGTTCCGTGGGATCAAGTGATCCGTGGATTGGCCGCAACACTCCAACTGCCGTGTACGCATGTCAGACAGTTCAATGTCCTTCGCGGCCCTCGAGTAAGTCAAGGATGAGCACATCTGTGCGCGTGGCATCAAACCGTTCACATGCAATTCTCCGCGATTGCAGCCCCATACTCGTGCGCAATTCCTGATCACGGCCAAGTCGCACCATTGCGTCCGCGAGCCCCTGAACGTCACCAACTGGAACGAGCATTCCATTCTCAGAATTCCTGACCGTCTCCCGGCACCCCGGCGCGTCCGTGGTCACAATCGCACGCCCAGTTGCCATAGCCTCAAGGACAACTTTGCTTGTTCCCTCGCGATGGCTTGGTAAGACCAACACACTACATGCAGCGAGGTACGGCCGAATGTCGGGTTGCTCAACAATATGCCGCACGACGCTCTCCGCAAGCCAACTTCGAATTGTGGACTCGGGGATGGCCGAGGGGTTTGCATCACTAAGAGGCCCGAGCCATGAAAATGTTGCGTCTGCAATCTGTTGCGAGGCCAATCGCGAAGCCTCGAAAAATTCCCTCAAACCTTTTTCGCGAAGCGGCCGAGCGACCATAAGAAAGTGCGCCCCCGGCGGTAATGGCCTTTGCGAAAAATTTGCGACATCAACTCCCGATCCGGAAATCACATGAACGCGTGGCCAAAGTTCCGGCGTCACAGCTCCGCATGTTTGCAACACACTCAAGTCATCACTGTTCTGCACCAGCACGGCGTCGCATGCTGTAAACGCTCGCCGATACAGCCACGCTTTGGCCAATCGAACGATGTCCTCGCGCCACCCGCCGCCAATGAATCCGTGTCCAAGACCGGTGACCATGCCCACCACGTGTTGAACCCCAGCTTTTCGAGCCGCAATTGGGCCGTACGCGAGGCACTTTGGGTTGTACGCCAGTACCGAATCCACTCGCTGTTCACGCAGAATGCGCTGAAGGGACTTGCTGAAAGCGAAATCTTGGATCGGATTCACACTTCCTGCGTTCAATGGCGAGCCAATCCATTGCACGCCAGCGTTTGCAAGAATCTGCTGCGTTTCTGGAGTTGTTGGCCCAGTGATTGCAATGACCGTATGGCCGCGAACATGAGCTGCTCGAATCAAACTGCCGCGAAACGCAAGCACTCGGTTGGCATCTCGGCCGATCAGTGCAATCTTCATTTGGATGGATTCCACGATTGCTTCCACGCCGCATACATCACCACACACCAGAGGGCATTCGTTGCTCCACGTTGTCCATGACAGAAATCATTCCACAGCCGCTGAACATGCATTGCATCAAGCATGGCGTCGTGGCGAATCGCGGATGACGACACAAGATCGCCCGCCCACGATCGCAGCGGCCCTCGCAGCCACTTCTCAAGTGGAACTGAAAAACCGCGCTTTGGTTGAGCCATGACCGACTCCGGCACATGTCGCCGAAGAACTTGTCGCAACAGCCACTTTCCGCGGCCACCCCGCACTTTCATTCGGGCCGGCAGCGACCATGCAAATTCGACCACGCGGTGGTCAAGCAGCGGCACCCTCACCTCCAGACTGGCCGCCATACTCGCGCGATCAACTTTCACAAGGACATCATCCACCAAGTATCCAGTCTGATCCATGAACTGAAGCCGCCGCAGAAAATCGGGAAGTCGCGCGGCCGCATTGTCATTCCACCAACTCGCACCATTCAGACGACCGGCATGCAACCATGCGACATCATGACAAATTGCCGTCACTTGCCCGTACGCCTCGCGTTCACTGCCACTCTGAAGCATTGCGGCCCACTTGTACACACGGTCGCCCGCCTGATTTAATCGAAGCGAATTTGGCAGTAGTGGTCGCATGGAAGACAACAGTGCATCCCACCCATGCCGCGAGAGCAGATGAACGCCTCCAGCAATCAGGTGTCGAAGCGAATGCGGCATTGAGCGAGCAGTATTCCAGCCGCCCGCCGCATGCACATGTCGGTGATAGCCACCAAAGACTTCATCGCCGCCATCGCCGGAGAGCGCAACCGTTGCATGAGTGCGCATCAGGCGACTCACCACGAGCGTGGGGATCTGACTTGCATCAGCAAAGGGCTCGTCAAAAATATTCGAGAGTTCACTAACGCACGCAAGCAGATCGCTCTGTGTTGCCTGGCATTCCATCCATTGCAATCCAAGTGCAGCGGCGGTACTTCGAGCGGCCGGGCGTTCATCGAATGCGGGATCATCAAAACCGACGGTGAATGCCCGGAGTGGAGCAACAGTCGCGGCGGCCGCAAGGCTTGCGACCGCCGCCGAGTCCACTCCACCCGAAAGAAATGCGGCAAGTGGAACATCGCTTTGTAAGTGTTCGCCCATGACTTGCCGAAGCAAGTCATCCAGTTGCTGCTCTGCCTCCGGATCCGTTGCTCGAAGCGGGTTCTGCACGCCATTTGCGGCAATTTCTAAGGCGTCCCAATAGCAATAAGTTGAAGTGGCCCCATCAGTCAGAGCCACTCGCACCCAATGACCCGGTGAGACCTTGGACACGCCACGCCAGATGCAGTCACAACCGGTTACGCAACCGTGTGAAAAAAAACCAGCGAGTGCACGCTCATCCATTTGTCGCTCGAAACCCGGAACTTTGAGAATCGCTTTCAATTCACTGGCAAACGCAAACACTCCATGGGCCTCGCCACCGATCCACGCATAGTGCAATGGCTTGATCCCAAGTCGATCGCGAATCAGATACAGACACCGTTCCGTTCGATCATGAATCGCCATCGCAAACATGCCGGCGAATCGCTGGAGCGCCTTGTGAAGCCCCCACGCGTCAATGGCCTCCAGAACGACTTCAGTATCGGAATGCCCTCGAAAAGTCACTCCACTTTCCTTCAATTCATTTGCAAGTGTTGGTGCGTTGTACACCTCGCCGTTCAACACCATGGCATAACGCGCCGACGCACTCACCATGGGTTGATGACCGGCCGTGGATGTGTCGATCACGCTCAGACGCGTGTGAGCAAGACCGATCGAGTCGTGGTTGTGCCACAACACTCCAGATCCATCGGGTCCGCGATGGACAAGGCATGCCTGCATCGCCTGCAGCAGGGTTGACGGTTGATCGATTGCATGTCGCGAGTCGACAAATCCAGCAATGCCGCACATGAGTACATGCTAGATGGCAATTCTTTCTTCTTATGGATTCTTGACAAGTGGTCGGGGCGTGCATCGTGCCCTTGGAATGGCCGCCCCGGTTCGTTACACTTTCCACTGTATGTTGCAATTTGTCCTCCGGCTCCCAAACAGTGTCAAACGAACTGTTGCGGTTGTAACGGATGCGGCACTGCTGGCCATTGCCGTGGTTGGGGCGTATCTACTTCGGCTTGACGACTGGCGTTGGTTGTGGCCCCAGGGTTTGTGGGCCATGGTGGGTGTTGCGGTGGCAGGTCCCGTTACTTTTCAGCTCTCAGGTTTGTATCGTGAAATCACTCGATATGTCGGACCAGTCTTTGTGTTGCGAGTCGTCAAAGCGGTGGCGATTCTCTCACTTTTTCTCTACGCAGGATTTTTTGTCGTGGATCGCGGCGAAGGAACGCCTCGCTCAATGCCGATCATCTTTTTCCTGTTGGCCACGCTGAGTATTGGCGGGTCTCGGCTGATTGCACGGTGGCTGCTGCTTGGTCAGCGGGCGGATCTTCATGGTCCGCGAGTGATCATCTTTGGTGCTGGTGCTGCAGGCATTGGACTCCACGCGGCACTTGTGCATGCCCGGTCGCATCAAGTGGTGGCGTACATCGACGACAACCCACAGTTGGTGGGCCGCTCGATTCGGGGTGTTCCTGTACGACCGAATTCAGAATTGAACCAGATCATTCAGCAACACGCGGTGCAGGCCATGCTGCTTGCCTTGCCGTCAGCGAATCGCGAGCGGCGAAGACAATTAGCAGAAACTGGCGTCAAATTAGGCATTCAGGTGCTCACCGTTCCGACGCTGAGTGAGATTCAGGATGGCAGTTCACGAGTGGATCAGATTCGCCCCATCAGCGTTGATGAGTTGCTTGGTCGTACAGCCATCGAGCCAAAATCCGAATTGCTTCGGCGGCTTGTGGTGGCGCGTAATGTGCTTGTCACCGGTGCGGGCGGAAGCATTGGGTCAGAACTGTGCCGAAAAATCGTTGCGTGCAGGCCGGATCGCCTCGTGGTGCTCGACGCATGCGAACACAATCTGTATTCGATTGAAATGGAACTTCGCACGTGGATGGCATCCAATCGCTCGGATGTCCGACTCGAAGCGGTCCTTGGTTCAGTTCAGGACGCGGTCTTGATGGAACGGTTGCTGCAGAGCAATCGAATTCAGACGGTCTACCACGCAGCCGCCTACAAACATGTCCCCATTGTTGAGCGGCACGAGAGTGTTGGTGCCGACACCAATGTCATTGGCACATTAGTCATGGCAACGGCGGCAGCGAATTGTGGCGTTGAGTCATTCGTCTTGGTTTCGACGGACAAGGCCGTGCGGCCGAGCAGCGTGATGGGTTCAACGAAGCGAGTAGCCGAACTGATTCTGCAGGGCATGCACAACAAGGGCAGTCGCACTCGATTTTGCATGGTGCGGTTCGGCAATGTCTTGGGCTCTTCGGGGTCTGTGATTCCGCTGTTTCGCGAACAGATCGCACGTGGCGGTCCGGTCACGGTGACGCACCCGGACATGGTGCGTTACTTCATGACGATTTCTGAGGCTGCAGAACTCATCCTTCAGGCTGGCGCCATGGCAAAGGGTGGCGAAGTCTTCATGTTGGACATGGGTGAGCCGGTACGCGTAGACGATCTGGCGCGAAACATGATTCGCCTTGCGGGTCGCACGGTGCGTGATGCCAATTCGACTGGTGGCGATATTGAAATTCAGTACACCGGCGTTCGGCCTGGCGAAAAACTTTTTGAGGAACTGCTCATCGACAATCACTCGTCGGCGACTGAGCATCCATCGATTCGTCTTGGCAACGAGCCCAGCATGGCATGGTCTGAATTGCAGGGACGGCTTGACAACCTTCGAGCGGCCATTGATCAGCGAGACGACGAGCGAGTGCGTGGTCTCCTGGCGAGTCTCATTGATGTGACTAATGCTCGGTGCGAGAGAGTTTTAGGTTAGGCAACGGAGTCTTGGGGTCGTGGTCCGGGGGAGCCGATTTCGCGAGGCCGCGTTGTCGTTTGTGGTTGACACGCAAGCACCATCACAATGGCGCCTATTGATAGAAAGCCGCCGGATTGCTGAAAGCCATCAAACGCCGCTGCGGTAAACCAGACAACGCACGCACCGAAAGAAGAAATCCAAACTGGGTTCTCTCGCACGCTTCGAAAGGCGGAGACGAAGAATGAAACGACAAAGGCCATCAGCAGGGTGAATCCGACCACCCCGGTCTCAGCCAACGCCTGGAGATAGGTCGAGTGAATCATGGTGACGGTTTTCATTTCAACCTGAGAATTCGTTACAGTTGTTGTCTTGGAAATCGACTCTGGAATGCCGCCAATTCCGACGCCAAGTAACGGATGATCCTTCCAGCCAGTCCACGCCATCTTCCACATGGCGAGGCGTATTTCCGCAGTTGCAGTGGCATCTCCCGCAATGGTTTGTCGTGTTTCTGAAATGGCCGTTATCACTTTCCGCTGCAGGGCAGACTGTGCAAGCAGTGAAACGCCACCCAGGATGACGATCCCAATGATCAAACGGAAAACAGCCCTCCGCAGCCAACCCTTGCATGTCACGGCCAGCACCGCGTTTGCAACAACTAACTCAACGGCCACAGCGACCACTGTTGCACGCGTTGCGGACCATATAAGTCCGGTGGTTGCAAGCACGGCCATGAGAGTCGAGAACAGTGACCGCCACCACCCGGCGAGCACTGTAAACATAAGCCAATAACTCAGTGCAACGGCGTCCCACAATCCGGTTTGTGTTGGAGTGGTGAATGCGGAGCCACGGCCAAACTTTGTTGAAGGTGGCCAATCAAACCACATTTGCGACGCCTGAATCAATTGCATCACTATGGTTCCACAGAGCAGAGGGGTGACGAGGTGCCACCACTTGTGCCGTAGTGGCCAGAGCATCGGAATCCACAGCAGCACGCGTGTTGCCTTGAATTGTTGAACGCCAAAGGAGCGGTCACTCGACCAAGCAAGTGAGATCCAACTCCAGATAAGCCACGCCACCAAACATCGAAACCACAGTTGAGAGCAAAGTTCTCGCCAACTCAAGAGGTATTGTGAGCCTTGGAGAAATGCAGCGATGATGGTGGCCGTCAGGGCAATGACGAATCCAATGTTGCCGGACGCGGTACTAATCGGCTGCAAGGCGATTCCCACCACGCAAGCCCAGAGGTGCAGCAACGACGCCATCGCCGCCAGATTACCCTCTGCCGATCCGAACCGAGACACCAAGCGAGGTGAGAGACTCTTTCTGGGGTGCCTCGCCGCGCGACACCGCCTCAAAAACAGGTACATTGATTCAATGGTTCCAAATCAAACTCCGGAGACCGGGCCGCAGCATGAGTTCGATGATTTCCAACAAGATGGTGGCATATCGGTTCTCGACATCGTTCGCTTTCTCCAAACACGCTTTGTGCAACTGTTCGTCATCGCTCTGTTGACTGGGGCGATCGCTCTAGGCGTCGGCTATTTCATTCATATCTCTGAAGGCTCTCGAGTGGTGGGTGCGTATGAATTTGAATTTGCGTTTGATGGCGCGTCGGACGGCCATTACCCGAACGGGATCCCGTTTAGTCCGCAGGATGTTCTTGCTGCGCCAGTGCTTGATGCGGTGTACACCAGCATGAATCTGGCCGGTAAATTCGAGAAGGCAGCATTTCGAACCGCATTTACCATTGTCCAGGGTGGGATTGAATTGCGATTACTGCAGATCGCCTTTGAGCAAAAACTCTCCAATACAAAGTTGACTGCCGCTGAGCGAACAACTCTTGAACATGAGTATCAAGCGGCGAGGGCCACCTTGGAGGGCGGAACATTCATTTTGACCGGAGATTTTTCGAAATCTAATTTGACCAACCTAGAGTGTGAACGAATTCTCGCTGCAATTCCGGTGGCATGGGCTGAGTTTGCGCAGAAAACGCGTGGAGTTGGTGAGTATGACATGGCTGTTCCAACGCTCATTCCATCCGCGAAACTCCCCAATGGCATTGACCGGTTTTTCTTGGCAGAAGGACTGCTGAGCACTTCAAGGCGCACATCGGAATGCTTGCGGCGAATGGAAGGACTACCTGGCGCATCCCTTGTTGTTGACCGGCTAGGAAGGGGTATTGCAGATCTTGCAGCCGATGTCGAGACTTCCACATTTGTGGAACTGGTACCGATGTATTGCGCCCACATGCGTCTCGCGTTCGCGCAAGACCCGGAACCGGTCAATCTAGCGATCATCTTCCGCCTTGAGAACAGCAAGCGAGCCGTTGAAATGGCAGAGGCTGAGGCGGATCTAGCGACCAAGGCGTTTCAGGATTATGTCAGTCTGGGCAATGGTGGCAATGTCAATTCCCAAGGGCCCGGATCCACTGTCACGGGTTCCGGAATGAACATGGGCGGAATGCCGATGATTAATTTAAGCGGCGATTTTTTCGACCGCATTATTAGTCAGGGGCTCGCCGCCAAAGACATCGGTTACAGGCAATTGCTGAATGATGAGCAATTGAAACGCCAGGCAACTGCCCTTGCACTCAAGAATGAATTGGCGCGTGACGAGTGGATGCTCAAGCAGATCCTGCCTTACGAATTCGAGAGCGGTGCTCATGTGGGTCTAAACCGAATCGCAATTGTGAACGATGGAAGTGTCGAAGGCGAATTGGGTGAGCAAACAAGTTTCACGCAACCTGGCGCAATCAGTTCAGACGCCGCTGCGGTGAGTGGGCAGCTTGGAAGCAATGGTGTTTCACTCGAAATTCTCTCGGCGAAAGTATCGGGTGAAATGGTTCAAAGGTTTGAGGGTCGTCTGTCGAACTTTTTAGAGCGGGCCCGGGAATTTCTAGCGATGCTCAGCACCAGAAATCTGAACGCCTCGAGTGTGCTGTTTAGCAGCCAATCAGCACCATTCGTGGAAAAAATCAGTTCTGTATCGCTTAAGCAAGTTTTGATCGCAACAGTTGCCGCCGAATTCGTGGTCCTTGGGTGCAGCGTGCTTATCTTGGCACGGCGAAGCCGCGTCGCATCGATCGCTACCACACATTAGTTTCATTCGCAGTCGCCCAAACGCATCATCCCGATCGCCTCAGCGGGCCAGATTGCCTACGCGCTGGTCATCCAATAGGTGATCAATCCGAGCCACTCCTTGATGCAGGTCTCGCTTTGTGCCAAGGCGATTCCACGCGGCAAGAAAAGTTTGAATGAGAAGGACTCCCCCTTGCCGCGAGTGTCAAAGTCGCTTGCGAGCGCCGTGACCTGAAATCCCTGCTGTTCATAAAGCAGCTTCGCGCGAGGCATGTGTGTGGCACTGGTGCAAAGAAGAATGTGTTGCACATTCTGCAATCTCAATTGCTTTGCGAGTCCTTCGCACTCATCGGCCGTCACCAGTGCGGGCCCGCCAGCAATGATCGCCTCGCGGGGAATGCCCCGCTCTATGGCTCGGTCACGAAGCCACTCACCCACGAGCGGGTTGTCGCCCGTTGCAAACTGCCCGCCACCACACGCCAACAACGGAGCCTTGCCAGCATTGAAAGCCTGGATCGCCCGTTCAATTCGATCGCCCGTGCGTTCGAAAAAATACACAGTGTTCGTATCACTTGTGTGAAAACCTTCGCCCCCACCCAGAACAACGATGGCATCCGCCCTCGGGGCATCCTGTGTTGCAAGATAGGGAGTGCGGCACTCAAGTGATCGGGCGAGTTGCGTTGCAACAAACGGAGTGCTAAAGAAATATCCAATGCCAAGACCGGCGAGCGCAAGCGTGAAGCCCATTCGCATTGCACCAGTGACTCTCAGCCGATTTCCTTGTCGAAACGCTTTCCACAACAGCAGGAGTCCGATTGCGATCAGGATCAACGACACGGTCGATGGCATGAACAGCGGTATGTACCAGCGTGTCGTGACCAGATTCATGGTCGGAAGGCTAGCACGGCCGCGCATCCGCAGCGGTTTCGTATCCTGCACCACATGGCAACTTCGATGACCCCATTCATGGGCGAACTCGTGGGCACGGCGATCCTTGTCTTGTTGGGTGATGCGATCGTGGCAAATCATCTGCTGGAACGAACAAAGGGAAATGGAACGGGTTGGCTTTCGATTACGGCCGGCTGGGGCCTTGCTGTGTTTGTAGCTGTCTATTGCGTGGCAAGCGTGAGTGGCGCGCACCTGAATCCAGCCGTCACGCTCGGGCTGAATCTGGTTGGATTATTTCCAAGCAACCAAGTCGCTCCATACATTCTTGCACAATGTCTTGGGGGATTTCTTGGTGCTGTGTTGATGTGGCTGGTGTATTTGCCTCACTGGGGTCGCACCGAAAGTGCGGCATCCAAACTCGCCTGCTTCTGCACCGCGCCGGCTATTCGAGCACCACTTGCCAATGTGCTCGCTGAGATTGTGGCCACGGCCATGCTCGTCTTTGGAATCCTTTGCTTAAAGGATGCACAACTGAACATGCAGGACGGCAGCGTGGTGAAGGTGAGCCTTGGAGCCGTTGGCGTGTTACCCGTTGGATTATTGGTGTTTGCCATCGGCCTTTGTCTCGGTGGCCCCACCGGCTACGCGATCAATCCGGCGCGTGATCTTGCCCCGCGAATCGCGCATGCATTGCTTCCGATCGCGGGGAAGGGTGGAAGCGACTGGGGGTATTCGTGGATTCCAGTGGCAGGGCCGGTGATTGGTGGGTTGCTCGGCGCGTGGATATTTCAGGCGCTCGGCGGGCCATTTTAGGAAAAAGTACAAATGATTTCGGTGCACACTATGTATTCGATGCGCACAACACGGTTTCGAGCATTGCAATTGATGTCGCTCGCAACCCTGATGGCCGCGTTGACTTCGGCCAGTGGTCAATCGCAATCACAAGCGCCGGACCAGTCAGATGGATCGGTGCGAGCTGCTGCGAAACAAACGGATTCCGCCGCCCCACCTAAGCCCATTTCGTGGTCGGTCGCCTTGGGTATGCGCGCGGCCGCAGTTCAACAGCGCATTCCAACACTGGATCGAGTGGTGCTGGTGCCGAACGAGGCAACATTTGTGGATGAAATCGGCAAGTGGCGACTTGACGGGCGTTGGCCGGTGCTGATTGAAGATGATGTGTACGCGCCAATGTTTCTTCGCGCGTTCGCTCCCAAGCAGATCGTGCGCAGAACAGGTCGAGCCACATTGGAGGCTGGTGCAGATGCTCTAAAAGTTGCAGTGAATGCTGCGGTGGTGCGTGCGTGGAATGGAGACCCCGCCACCATGTCGCCGCTCCAAGCCATTGAGGCACAGAAGTACATGCCGCCGGGTCTTGCCGCGTATTCCGCCACCGATCCGGCATGGGTGGCCGCCGTCGCGCTGGCTGCGGGTCACGGATTGCTCCCAGTGCAATTGGAAGGGGACTTTGGAAACCCGAACAGTCAAATCGATTCGGTCAAGTTTGCGGCACTCGATCAAGCCATCCGAGCGGAATTCGAGGCGACCAAACTTCCATTTGATTCGCTTGGCGATGCGCTTGAAGTGCTCGCGCTGTGCCGCAACATCGCGCACAAGGCTGTGATCGATCTTCCAGAATCTTTGAAACCATCACTTCCTCCGCAGATGGCGGTGAAACCCGGCCAGCCTGTTGCGGTGACGGATGCGCTCTGTCGAAATCAAGATGGCCGTCGATACGCATTGTGCGGTTCAATCTTTGGTTCCTCCGCGCGAAGTGCCTATACGGCCATGAGCAGTTTGTTTCTCAATCGGCAGAGCGTCTTGGCGATCGATTGTTATCCAGAAATTCCAGCGGCATTTGCTGAATATGGATTTGCCGCGGATGCCGAGGGCATCTCGAAAGCCGGATACCGCTTTCAATCGCGTACAGGCAACGAAGCCAAGTTGCCAGCGTGGCGGGAACATGTGCTGACGGGTTTCGATTGCGATGTATTGTTTCTGAACACTTCGGGGAATCCTGATTTCTTCGATCTTGGAACCCCTGGAAATACACCAGCAAGTAGTCGCGGCGTGCCAGGTGATGTACCGATTCTCTCCCGGCCTCTGGCCCTTCACATGATCCATTCATTTTCATTGGCGGCACCCGCATCGCGGGAAACGATCGGTGGACGCTGGCTTGAGTCAGGCGTGTATGCGTATGCGGGAAGCGTTTACGAGCCATTCTTGCCGGCGTTTCAACAGCCGCCGCGGGTGTTAGAGAAGTGTGCAAACTTCGTGCCGTTTGCCGTTGCGGCGAGGCAGTGGGACGGGCCGTTCTCGGTTCCGTGGCGAATCACCACGCTTGGTGACCCGTTGATGTTGTGCGCGGCCCCAGTCGAAATGCCGCAGCAGCCGCGTGGTGCGCCTGCACACATGGTTCCGGGTGAAGTGGATGCCGTAACGGCATGTCGAGTATTGCTGGCAAAGTGCAAGAGCGATCCTGATGGAACGGCGAGCATGCAGGCGATGCAGGCGCTCGCACGAAGTGCGCAAGACAAAGTGGCTGCGCAACTTTGGAATCTTTGCGCCACCAAGTCGTGGGCGGCGAGGGTGGCGCCCGGTGCCCTTGAATCGTTATTTCAGCAACGAGACGCCGACGGGTTTTTGAAGGCGTACGCGCTGACGGCGGAACCCACGCCTCGCAACAAGGACATGCTGTGGCAATTGTGGGGCCAGCGACTTGATCGAATCAAGAATGTGGAACAATTGATGTTGTTTCAAAGAGCGGTTCGTTCGCCGTGGCCATCATCGGATTGGGAACGATTGGCTGGGCCATTCAAAGCGGCCACGGATGTCCGGCGCGTTCAATCAGCGTTGCTTAAGGTGATTGAAGCGACTGAGAACGCTCAGCAGAAGGCGGCAATGCAGGAACTTTTGAATCGGTTGTAGGCGGCGCGTTCTTGGGTGCAGCCGCCTTGATTCCATCAAGCAATTTGGCTCGGAGGGGGCCCGGATCCATTTGCACGGCGGGGGTTGTCGTGCCCCCGGTCACTCGATCAGCGGACTCTAATGCAACGGCAAGAATTAGTATCGAACCGTTAAGAGTTGGGTGTAGCCGATCGCTTTGCATCAAAGGCCCAAGTTCGGCTTCATTCCATGTTCGTCCGCAAACTGTGACTGGGGTCTTGTTGACAGCACACTGCACGACCTCAGAGAGTTTCATGAGCGCCACATTTGGTCGCGTAGCGCACCAAGCCTGCACGCGAACATTTAATTGTGACACGCAGTCGGCGGATGGAACCATCTCCTCACTCAGCATGCCGCCGCCAATCGCTGTGTGCATATCCGGGAAATCGCCGAGCACGATTGGAATGCCTTGTGCAGCCAATGGCTGCAGTTGCTGGAGGGCGTGATCTAGGAGCGCAAGTCGATCCTCGCATGTCACTAGTGGCGCGTCACGCAAACCACGCACGCCGTAACCGTTCCAGAAAAGCCAGTCAATGGCAAGAACAAGTGTGGGTTTTTTTGCGATCGCTTCTGCGGCGGTGCGCTGTGCAGTTCCCGCTGGATCAAGAAAATACATGTCAGTGGAAAGGTCATGAAATTGAGACTGCTTATCCGTACACGCGGCTTGAAGCACGGTGCAAAGGCTCACCGTGGCCGTCGGCCGCCGTCCATCGGGTAGCGTGGCGCGCAGGCGAACGCCAAATCCATCACTCACACTTGCACCCATCACAACAACGCGAGCGAATGGACTTGTTGTCGCACCGGCAAGACACAGAACAACAAGTGCAATGCACCAGACCAAATGCGGCAGTGTGGCGCAGCGCATTGGTCTGAAACAAGGTTCAATCATGCGGGCACGCTCAACGGTGTCATGCCAAGTGTTGTGCGCAACCCGGCGGCGAATGGAACAATGACTTTGTATTGCAGCAAGTCCGATGCGGCGCGGATATCCGCCTCGCTGTCCCGAACATCTCCAGTCCGCGCGGATAGGAATTCCGGCTCAAGCGGTCTTCCTGTGAGTTCACTCATCGCAGCAATCAATTGCAGCAAACTGAATCGCGTTCCGCACGCAATGTTGACCATCTCGCCGCGCAATGGTTTGTTCACCGACCCCGCAAGCAAATTCGCATGGACTGCGTTGGCAACAAATGTAAAGTCGCGCGTCTGTGTTCCGTCGCCAAAAACCTTTGCACGCGTTCCGTTGAGCAAACACTTTGCAAAGAATGGAATCACTGCGGCATAGGGCGAATCGTGTCGCTGCCGTGGCCCAAAGATGTTGAAGTAACGCAGGCTGATGGTCTCGAGTCCGTAGCACATGGCCCATGCTCTCATCAGATATTCGCCTGCCAACTTGGTGTAGGCGTACGGCGAGAGTGTGTCGGGTTTCATGGTTTCCATTTTTGGCAGCGTGGCGGTGTTGCCGTAGGCACTGCTGGAAGCGGCGTAGACGACGCGTCGAACTCCATGCCGCCGAGCGGCTTCAAGTACCTGCATCGTTCCGCCGACATTGATGTCGTGGTAGAGCGTTGGAATTTCTAGGCTTCGCGGCACGCTGCCCATGGCGGCTTGATGAAACACAATTTCAGCACCGGTCATGGCGGCATCCAGTGCCGCAGGATCACAAATGCTCCCGCGAACAACTTTCGCTGTGGACGCAGCACCGGTCAGATTGGACTCGCGGCCATTGGAAAAGTCATCAAGAATGAAAACGCGTGCGCCAAGACTTGCCAGTGCATCGGAAAGATGACTGCCAATGAACCCAGCTCCGCCGGTTACACAAACGGTTCGATTGGTATAGGCCGTCCGGTGGCACTCAAGTTGCTGATCAAGCATTGGGGCATCATAGATCAGCACTGCTCTCTGCCAGAGTTATGCAAAGCATTCGTGGATCAGCCTCGCGCACCGCCAGAGTTATGCCAATCGCTCAAAGAGCTGAACTGCTCGCTGCCATTTTTAGGCCGATCGCCGTGGCGATGCTCCGACCCAAATCGGCTGGGCTTTCTGCAACCAACACGCCGCAGTGCCGCAGCGATTCCATCTTGGCCTGCGCCGTGTCGTTGGCTCCTCCAATGATGGCGCCTGCGTGGCCCATGCGTTTTCCCTTCGGAGCCGTTTGACCTGCAATGAATGCAGCCACCGGTTTTTTCATATGTGCTTGAATCCAACGACCAGCGTCCGTCTCGTCTTGGCCACCAATTTCGCCAATCATGATGACACCATCTGTTTCCTGATCAGCGTTGAACATGCTCAATGCGTCGATGAAATTGATTCCCTTCACCGGATCCCCGCCGATTCCAAGGCATGTGCTTTGACCAATTCCCAACATACTTGTTTGCCACACGGCCTCGTAGGTGAGTGTGCCGCTTCGGCTGATGATGCCTACGGCACAACCGCTTGGAGCATCACTTCGATGTGTGTGAATGTAGCCAGGCATAATTCCAATTTTGCAGCCACCAATAAATCCCTTGCCATCGGGTAGTCGCTTGCCGGGCGTGATGACCCCAGGACAATTTGGGCCGATGAGCGTGGCGTGCGGATAGCAATCATCGAGTCGTGAGCGCGTGCGAACCATGTCCTGCACCGGAATGCCTTCGGTAATGCAGCACACGATTGAGATGCCCGCATCGGCAGCCTCAAGAATGGAATCAGCCGCAAACGGTGGCGGAACAAAAATCATGGTTGCGGTAGCGCCAGTGTGTTTGACGGCGTCATGCACCGTGTTGAAAACAGGAAGGCCATTGGCGTCCTTCGTTCCACCCTTTCCGGGTGTCACGCCACCGACCATCTGCGTTCCGTAGTCCAGGCACCCCTTGGTGTGGAACGAGCCTGCGGCCCCAGTGATCCCCTGACAAATGACGCGAGTTGCTCCATCGACAAGGATGCTCATGAAGCGGCGAAAGATAGCGGAATTTGCACGCGATACCATCGGTTGTATGGGCGTCGATCCAGCCGTCACAGTGCCGAAGAAGACAAGTCTGACCTATGTGCAATCGGGTGTCGACATGGAGGCAGGAGATCGAGTGGTGGACCTGATTCAGCCAGCACTGCGTCGAACGCACGGCCCGCGGGTGATTGGTGCGTATGGCGGATTTGGAGCCATGTTTCGATTGGATTTCAAGGAGCGAATCTTTCGGCGCAACTACAAAGATCCGGTGCTGGTGGCATGCACGGATGGCGTTGGAACCAAGGTGCTTCTTGCAGTTCAGATGGGTCGTTTGGACACCATTGGCATTGATTGCGTAGCAATGAATGTCAACGACTTGATTGTGCAAGGGGCCGAACCGCTTTTCTTTTTGGACTATCTCGGATTGAGTCGTGTGGACCCGCAGGAGACCGCTGCAATTATTCAGGGAGTTGCGCGCGGCTGTGAGATTGCCGGGTGCGCGCTTATCGGCGGGGAATGCGCTGAGATGCCGGACATTTATAAGACCGGCGACTTTGATATCGCTGGATTTGCTGTGGGTGTGGTGGAGGCGAAGCGAGCCATCGACGGCTCGCGAGTTAAAAAGGGTGATGTCATCGTCGGCTTGCCATCGAGCGGCGTGCATTCAAATGGCTATGCGTTGGTGCGGCGAATTGTGAAGGAAGCGAACCTCGATCTTGCGGCGCACTACGACCAAGCGGGCGCGGGCACACTTGGGGATTTGCTCTTGCAGCCCACTCGGATTTATGCGCAATCGATTTTGAAGGTGCTGTCTGCTTATAAGCGAAAGAGAGCCGTGCGCAGCATGGCTCACATTACGGGCAGCGGAATTCCAGGAAATTTGCCGCGGGCCTTTGGCGATCATCTTGATGCCGTGGTGGACAAATCGGCCTGGACGGTTCCGCCGCTCTTTCGTTTTCTCCAGCAGCAGGGCGGTGTGGACGAAACAGAAATGTGGAATGTGTTCAACATGGGTGTTGGCTTTTGCTTGATTGTGCGCCCCGGTTTTGTTGATGGCGTGATGAAGCGATTGAAACGCGCGAGGGAGCGGCCGTTTGTGATGGGCAAGATTGCGAAGGGATCTGGTTGCGTTCGGTGGGAGTGAGTGACGGTGGTGACTGGTAACTAGGGACGGGGGTGACTGGTAACTAGGGACGGGGGTACTTATTGGACACGGCAAAGCCGTGTCCAATAAGTACCCCCGTCCCTAGTTACCAGTCACCCCCGTCCCTTGTTCCCGTCACTCACTCTTCTTTCAACCCGCTGCGGCCACGCTTGATCGAACTATCACGGCGCTTGCCTTCCAATCGTCGCTCGCGACTGCTTCGTGTGGCCTTCGTTGCTCTCCGCACTTTAGGAACAATCTCTGCTTGCCGCACGCTCGCAGCAAATTGTGCCACGCAGCCCCCGCGGTTTTGCAATTGGCTTCGATGTTCGCCGCAAGAAAAGATCACTTCGCCATTGGCGAGTCGGTGCTGCATCAAACTCAACCACCGGCCCCTCGCAGCCGCGCTCAATCCATGCAAAGCGGACGGCGCAACATTCAATACTGCTCGCGTTGCGACTTTGTTGACATTCTGTCCGCCAGGGCCGCGACTCGTTGTGAAAGTCCACTTCAAGTCGCTGGAATGAATCCAGCCCTTTCGACCGAGCGACACCGCATTGAGTGATCGCGGCGGTTCATGCGATGGTTGAAACCTCTCTCCGCTCTGAAGTTTTTCGCTGTCACTCATTGGTGGCACGATACGCTTTAGTCACTATGGATCCAACTGTCATGGCGCTGGCCCTAGCCATTGAGCGGGCACAGAATGGTTCCGAAGGTGCAGCGGCGGCTGTGTCACCGATCGCCGCATTTCAGCCTTTGAATTCCGAACCACAGGGAAACTCCGGTGCCGCCAAATCAAGTCTTGACCACTGCACCAACCAACCGCTGTTCTTCCTTGCTGGAGAGCCGGTGCGCATCGACCTTACCGCCGGTGCGTGGTTGGCACGACTTCGCGGAAATGTCGCGTTCGGGCCACTCAGCACAACTCACCAGGATGTCAATTCCTTCTACGGCCTTGACTCACTTGACGGCGCGTTTCAGGGCGACCTGTCACTGATGTGGAACAACTGGACTGTGCGACTCACCGGTTCGGAATTCAGCACGGACGCAACACAGGCGGCGACTGGAGCCGGCGCGTTTGGAACCACAACGTTTGTCCTTGGCGATTCTCTTAAGAGTTCGTTCGACTTTTACTCGTGGGGGGTCGATCTGCAAAGCTGGGTGTGGAGGCCGCTTGCCAAGCAACAGTTCCCCTGGGATGCACCATCCACGGACGAAAATCTTGGCGGAGATCTTCAATGTCTTGCCATCGTTGGCGTTCGCGGATTTGGTGTGAGTCAGCAGGTTCAAAATCAAACGGCCAGCACAAGCAGTACCTATGACAACACTTTTGGAAGCGTGATCTTTGGAGGCGGAGTGAATGTGGTTGTGGACTTGCGTGATCGCATTTCGTTCCTCGATCGCGTTGAGTTCAGCGCCGTCGGAACATGGGGGCCAGCGTGGCCAGGCAGCGGTGCAAGCGAAACAGAGGTCCGAGTGCAATTGACCACATGGATCACGGGCAATGCCGGTGTGCTTTTCGGTTACCGATACACCAATCTTGAACTTTCGAACGACGGATACTCATTCAGCGGCAGCATTGCCGGCCTGATGGTGGGTGGGTCTTTGCGATTTTAGGCGACTCCAATGAAAGCGCACTCACGCAAACAGGTGCCGCCAGCCAAGAAGAAGCGAGGTGGAAAATTTCGCCGCGCCCAGCTTCGAAACATCTTTGTAACAAGGGCAATTGATCGGCTTACGCAGGGCAGGCTGCGCACGCGGCATCTCGAACAACCCATTGAATTGCGTGAGATCACGCTCTCGATTCCCAATTGGCCACTCGGTCTTGAGGGCGTTCGCATTGGCCATCTCAGTGATCTGCACCTTGGTCACTTGATGCCGATTGAATTAGCTATCGAATTGGTCAAGCGACTGGGTGCCGCAAAGCCAGATGTGCTTGCATGCACGGGAGATGTTGTGGATCTGGAATGGCAAGGATGTAAACCGCTCTTGAAGGCCATGGGTGCAATGCGTGCACCGCTTGGAAAATATCTGGTGCTTGGGAATCACGATCACCTTGATCATCCGGAAGCATTCAGTGAGGCGGCGCGAGAGAGCGGACTGTCAGTGCTTTCAGGGGGCGTTCATACTCGGCGTAGGAAGGGACACGAATTTCGGATTGCTGGAATTGATTGGGCGGCAAAGCCGAAAATTCTGGCAGAACAAGTGTTTGGAATTGCCAAGCACCATCCGCATCTGTTGCTTGCGCACAATCCGAAAGCTTTTCCGGCGGCGCATCAAGCGGGCATTCCGCTCACATTGGCGGGGCATACGCATGGCGGGCAAATCGCATTGGCGGGGAAACCACAACGAAACTTGGCGCTGTCGCATGCGCATTCAAGCGGGCTGTATGAAATGGGCGCGTCGCGATTGTTTGTGAATGTCGGAGCGGGAAGTTGGTTTCCGTTGCGGCGGAATGTTCCTGCCGAAATTGTGGTGTTGGAAGTTCGGCGGGGGTGAGGAGGGGCGTGGGTGTCTGGTAACAAGGGACGGGGGTACTTATTGGACATGGCAGAGCCATGTCCAATAAGTACCCCCGTCCCTTGTTACCGCCCCTCATTATCACAAATAATGTTTGCCGAATCGGTTCGATGTGAACGCGTCAAAGTCAACATCTTCATTTCGAACCAACCCGCTCGAGGCAACCTTGCCTTCACGCAGCAGGTCCAGCACTGCCGTGACACCCGCAGCCGTCGTGATTTGAATGGCCGTCCATCGAAGCCCGTCAATCTCCTTGTGCAGAATCAGTTTGGCAAAAGTTCGCTCAAGGAATCTTCCGTCCTTCTCACCTGTGCAACTCACAAAGATCGCAACTTGATCTTGATCAGTCGCCGGAATCGCTCGCTCGAACACCTTGCACAACTCTTCGCGATGGTGGACAAACCCAAGATCATGCAACAGTAATTTCAAAATGTTGCAATGCCCAGGAAATCGCATGGTCTTGTAATTCAGATTTTGAACCTTGCCCTTGAGCGTCTCGCCAAGCGTGCCAAGACCGCCAGACGTGTTGAATGCCTCAAGTTCCAATCCGTCAATCATCATGTGTTCAAGTTGCTCAAGCGGCGGAACCGTCACGAACAACCCATTCTCCACCGCCTCGCACGGATTGCAATACTCATTGACCAGCCCATTCGTGCTCCACGTGAGGTTGTATTTCAGGGCATTACTCGGAAATCGCGGCAAAGCCCCGACACGCAACTTAAGATCATGAATTCGATCAAATCCCTTTGCCAAATGCCACGCAACGATCGTGATAAAACCAGGCGCCAGTCCGCACTGAGGAATGAACGCAGTCTTGGCCCCAACTGCAAGCGCCTTCACCGATTTAGTCACCGCAACATCCTCGGTGAGATCAAGATAATGAACGCCAGCCGCTTTGGCTCGCTCCGCGATCAAGGCATTGCAATCGAAGGGCGCGCAACTCACCACGGCCCACTTGCCACCAAGAATGCGGTCGATGGCAGCCACATCATCAAAGGTCGCGTTTTCACAATGCACGCCCGGCACATTGCGTCGCAGCCACTCAAGACTGGACGCGTGCGAGTCCACGCTGGTCACGGAATAGTCCCCGCATCGTTGCAACAGATGCGCGCACATCCTTCCGATTTTGCCTGCTCCGAGAATGACAACTTTGTGCATGAATGTGCCTCCGTTAGACCTTTGTTTCGAATCGGCGTGTGTAACCGTCAGTCAGGCAAGCAGTCAAGTTCGCTGCCCACCGCACGCATGAGCGATTGAACGGTGTCCGGTCCGAAATCGAATCGAAGTCCGGCTGCTGCGAAGAGTTCCGGCAACGGCCTGCTGCCACCAAGCGACAGCGCCCTTTTGTACGCCGCGATCGCATTTTTCTCGCTCGTGCGACTTGCCAACCACAATTGCAACGCACCAAGTTGCGCGATTCCATACTCGATGTAATAAAAAGGCATTCCAAACAAGTGCAATTGCCGCTGCCACATATTGCAGCGCAACGCCTCAATACCGCTCCAATCGAGCGATGCACCGAATCGCGAATCAAGCTCAAGCCAAGTCTTGGTGCGCTGTTCGCGCGTATGGCCAGGGTTCAAATAGATCCAATGCTGAAAGGCATCAATCTGCGCAATCCACGGAAGCACCGTGATGACACCTTCGAGCAACTCGCGGCGCGCACGATCCGCTTCGGCTGGTCCAAAGAACTCTCCAAGATACGGAAGCGTGAGAAGTTCCTGACTCATGCTTGCAACTTCCGCAAATTCCATGGGGCTGCCTCGGTACGCAAGAATGGCATCGTTCTTGCAAAGCAGACTGTGAAACGCATGGCCAGCCTCGTGCACCATCGTGGTCAGGTCGCGATGCAACCCAGCCGCATTCAT
Organism: Singulisphaera sp. GP187; assembly: GCA_945871915.1. Taxonomy (GTDB): domain Bacteria; phylum Planctomycetota; class Phycisphaerae; order Phycisphaerales; family SM1A02; genus SYAC01. The sequence goes on along the minus strand of CAMBXO010000009.1, from coordinate 66,798 downwards.
GAAAATAAACGGAGTGCGAGAAAGTTGCCGTTGGTACTGATATCCGCCAGGCGCCTTGCCCTTGCGACTATCCAGATCCAGACTGCCTCCGCCACGCATGCTGTCAAACATGGCAGCCAGTTCGCTGTCCATTCGGTGATACACCTTGCTGGTGCGTTCAACCATCTGATCGGCGCCTTCAAATGGACGCAGTGGTGCGCGTCCCTTGACATCCACTTTCAAATCCCACGGACGCAATTCAGATAAACCAAGCGTCGCGGCACGCCGCTGGTGCATGCGACGCATCAATGGCACGCATGTGCGTTCGACCGCATCATGAAACGTGGAGCAATCGGCTGGTTTGTAATCAAATCGCTGAAGCCGATCGTGCTGGAAATCTCGAAAGTTTGGATAGTTCGCATTGGAGGACATCGTGGTGCGAAGGGCAAGCATGGAGTCGAAAATGTCATTGATCGCATTCACATCCTTTAGGCGACGATCAGCCACCACGCGCCAACTTGCTTCACGCCGCGTGCGATCCGTTTCCTCTAAGTAGCGAGCCATCTGCGGCAGCGTGCGCTCCGCGCCATCAAACTGCACCATCATGGCGCCGTTGATCTCGCTGTACTGCTGATCCAGTTTTGTGATCTCGGTCTGGAGCGGCACATTCTCTTGCCGGAATATCTTGACTTCGCGATCAATGGATCGCAGCAGCGTTCCGTATCGTTGATGATCCAGACTCTTCGCATGCGGACTCTCTGCAATTTTGCGATCCAGATCAAACGCCACGCGCTTTAACTGCGGATCCACCTCTTCAACAAATTTCAGAAAACGCGCCTTGATCGCCGCGTCATCCGTGTGGCAGGTCATGGCGATATACAGGTTGGCTTCTGCTTCTCCGGCGGCAGAATCCAGTTCACTGCGATCCAGAATGAGTTTCTCCAGACAGTTGGGGCACTTCAAATTCCGATCGATGAGTTGCCGATACAGCGGCTCCAATTGCCCCCACTGTGTGCCATCAAGCGTTGCTGGAATGAATCGAAGAGTTGCAGGTATGGACGGGGTTGCTGTGCTCATGCATCAATCTCCTATGGGCGGTGAAGCGTATCCGCCACAATGCATTCGACGCTACCGTTGCACTATGCGACCTACGGTTCACGCATTGGCACCGGCCAAATTGAATCTCGCTCTCTCAGTGGGTGGCTGCAACAAAAATGGAATGCATCCCATTTGCAGTTGGATGGTGACGGTCAATCTGCATGATGAAGTGACCCTTGAACGCCTCGACACCGATGCGCGATCGATGTACGCCATCCTCTGGCACCCTGAGGCAAAGCAACGAAGTGAGATCGATTGGTCGATCACCAATGATCTAGCCGTTCGCGCGCATCACGCCGTGGAGGAGCATGTCGGCCGAAAGTTGCCCGTCAAGATGCGACTGGACAAACGGATTCCGGTTGGTGGTGGGCTCGGCGGTGGAAGCAGCAACGCGGCAGCCATGCTGCGAGCGACCAATGAACTCTTTGAACTGAAATTAGATCACGAACAACTGGCGAAGATCGGGCAGTCGCTCGGCAGCGATGTTCCGTTTCTTGTGTGTGGTGGAAGTGCCGTGGTCGAGGGACTTGGTGAACGGTTACAGCCCATGCGTTTTCCAACGGACATGCATGCGGTGCTGGTGCTACCCAGTGTGGCGTGCCCAACTGGAGCGGTGTATCGCGCATTCGATGCACTGGTTCCGCAGGCCGTCTTGCAGACCGATCGCGTTCACTCGATGGCCGCGCGTTCAGAAGCGCCGGCCATGCATGAGCCATTCAATGATCTTGCCGAGCCCGCGTTTGAGGTTGCTCCAAAGCTTCGTGGAGAGCGAGAAGAGATTTCAGAACTCATTCAAAGGCCCGTGCATGTCTCGGGCTCTGGCAGCACGCTCTTTTTTCTCTGTAATGGACCGGCGGAAAGCGAACTCTTGGCCGATGCGGTCGCCCGCCACATGTCCATTCCAGCGATTCCTGTGCAGGGGGTTGCCACGCAGGCCCCGACATGGCTGCACCGGCAGGGGTCCTAGTATCTCCATCCATGCTCTGGCAAGCAGAACTTCCCAATCGCTATGGAACGCTCACAAGCGATCAGCTTGGTGAAGCGATTTCGTCGCGGCGAAAGGAACTCGGTTCCAGACTTCTGATCCTTGGACACCATTATCAGCGAGACGATGTCATTCGACACGCTGATCTGATCGGCGACTCGCTCAAGCTCAGTCGCATGGCCGCAGCCGAGGCTCCGCGGCGAGGCGCACGATTCATTGTGTTTTGTGGTGTGCACTTTATGGCTGAGACGGCTGACATTCTCACTCCGGATGATGTTCAAGTGATCCTGCCCGATTTTTCTGCAGGGTGCAGCATGGCTGACATGGCTGCCTATGACGACGCATTGACTGCGTGGGAACAGATTGCGGAAACCCATCGCTCCTCGAATGTTCGCGTGATTCCGATTACCTATGTGAATTCGACTGCCGCTGTGAAGGCGTTTGTTGGTGAACATGGCGGCGCGTGTTGCACCAGCAGTAACGCACGCGAGGTCTTTGATTGGGCCTTGGCCGGTGGTAACGAGCGATTGCGAGTGGGCGAGCGCGCGCAACTTTTATTTATGCCCGACCAGCACCTGGGGCGCAATACGGCGCGGGCTCGTGGCCTTCGCAGTGAGTTGGATGCGGAACGAAGTAAGTCTCTTGCCGACATGGCGGTTTGGGATCCACGAAAACCGAATGGCGGATTGTCCGCCGAAACGATTTCGAATGTCACGGTGCTTCTCTGGGCTGGTCATTGCAGTGTGCACAAGCTCTTTCGGCCTGAACATGTTGCGCAAGCACGGCACCATCATGCGGAGACAACGGTGATTGTTCATCCGGAATGCACGCAGGAAGTGGTGGAACTTGCCGACGAGGTCGGCAGCACGGAATTCATTATCGAAAGGCTGCACAAAGCACCCGAGGGCAGCCATTGGTCGATTGGAACCGAGACGCATCTTGTCGAACGGCTCTGCCGCAGTTCGCTCGACCGCGGCGTGTTCGCTCGCATGCTGAGCGATTGTCAATGCATGTGCACCACGATGGTGCGGATCAATCAGCAGCACCTGCTCTGGGTGCTTGACAATCTTGCAGAGGGCCGCGTCGTCAATCGAATTCAGGTGAACGCGGAGGCCTCTCGCTTGGCTCGCCTTGCCTTGGATCGCATGCTTTCGCTTCGGCCGCCAGCACCCGCTGCTGCCATGGTGGATTGAACACGATGGAGACCAAAAAGAGATCGCGTCTTCGGATTGCACTATTCGCTGGATCCGTGGTCGCAGCGATGGTGGTGACACTCGTTGCACTTGGACCGTGGCTGCTCTCCTCTGACATGGGTCGAAGCATTGTGCAGGAACAGATCGGTCGAGCGGTGAACGGTTCCGTTCAACTCCAAGCGGTTTCATTGAGTTGGTTGGGAGAGCAGCGTGTGCAGGGGCTTTCGATTTCTGACTCTGGGAAACAGACCAACATTCAAGTGGATGCCGTGTGCTCGAACGCACTCGTGGATCTACTGCTTGGCAGCGTGAATGAAGTGAAAGTAAAAGTTTCGGGATCGGTGAATGCCCAGATTTTGGCTGATGGAACCACAAGTCTTTCCAGTGTGTTGGCCGCGAACAGTGCGACGAAGAAGGAATTTCCGTCGCCAAGCCGTGCCCCGGCTGCTCCTTCACATGCCAGCAGTGGCAGCGGCATCGATCTGCCGTTTCCGGTTCGAATTGAGATCGGTTCGTTTGATGCCACGCTTACGAATGCAAGCGGCACAGCCTTTGCGCTGCGTGATCTGAAGGGTTCGGCCAGTCTTGGGCGGGGGCGGCCGCTTGAAATCAGTCTTGCGGCGCGAACACAACTTGGCGATCAGAGCGGCGATTTTAAAGTGAACGGCACGCTGGACAATTTTCTGACCATGTCAGGGGACCTCGACCTTGCGGGTGTCACGGGCACGATGAATGCAAGCGTCTCGGGTTGGTTGTTGCCAATCCCAGGCGTGAATGCACATGTGCAAACTGCGTCGTTGTCGGTGCAGGCGACCAAAGAAAAACCAATCGATGTGTCATCCAATGCGATGATCTCGCTAGATCAGGCGGTGACGCAATTCAAATTACAAATGCTTGCGGCTCGACCCCAATCAGGTCAATCACTTTTCGATTGGGCTATCGACCCCCGCACATGGATTGGCTCAATCAGTGTGGAAGGGTTTCCTACCGAGGCGATGCAGCGGTTTGCTGCAGGAACGGGTCTACGCCTTTCGCGCGATTGCGGTCCAACGGTTTCGCTCGCACTGCAAACTGGCGAGGGATCCGTGGTCAATTTGAGTGTGCAATCGAAACAAATTCAACTTACTGCCATTGCGGAATTGGATACGAAGACAGGCGCCATGAAGGGGCGCGACATGTCGCTTCAGATCGCGTTGGACCCGGCACTGCTGGAGGAATTCGGCACCAGTGTTCGCGAACCGCTGCACGTGTCTGCAACCGTGAACTCGTTTCAGTCGCCTGCAATCGGTGAGGGTGGAACGGTGGACATGTCTGCGATTTCATTTGATGGATCGCTCACCGTGCAGCCGTTTCAGGTGTTTGCACTTGCGGAACTGCCGGTAGTGGTTGGGGAGAGCACCATGCGTGCGAAGGCCGTTCCGCTTGGTGGGCACCTTGAACTCTCATTGAACAGCACGCTGCAGCAATCGCCGATTGCTGTTGATGCGGCAGTGGATTCTCTAGGGGCCAGTCTTGATGGGCGTCACGCAAAGATTCAAGCTACGGTCGCAGCGGGTCCGCTTGATCCTGCCATGCTTCCGCTGCTTCCTGCCGCGGCGAAAGAGTGGATTGCTGCATTGCTTCCGGGAGCCACAACTGTTCAAGCAAGTCTCTCCGGCGGGTTTGAACAGGGAACCGCACAGGCTCGCGTGCACATGGTGCCGGGAGTCGTTGAGTTGAAGTCATCATGGACCAATGACGCCGTGAGTGTGGATGAGATTTCGAGCGAATTCACTTTGCAACCTGCGGCGGTGGAGTTCATTGCGAAGAAGCGCATCGCTGCGGCGAGCCCAATTCAATTCAAAGTCCGTGCGGGCCCTGTGAGGGTGGCGCGAAACAGTTTGCTTCAAGGCACGGCGTTTGACGGGTTTCCTGTTGTGCTGAAAGTTCCTGTGGTCAATCTTGCGTCTGCGCCAGGTGTCGTGGGTGCTGTGGGGGCGAAAGATGTGCAGGTGAATGGAGCGTTTGATCCAGATGGCCCGACGCTCTTTGACGGAACGATCTCTGTGGCAAGTGCGACCGCGATTCATGCGCCGGGTGTTGGGCCGATTCGTCTTGAGGCCATGTCTGCACAGGCGAAAATTCCGATCGCAATTCAGGAAGCTGCATCGATTCAGGTTTCGCTTGGTGGGGCACAGTGCGGGGCGATTCCCGGGATTCCAACTGCGATCAACTTTCGCAACGGAAAGGTTTCGCTTCAAGGGCCATTGTCATTTGGCGCGGGCACACAAGCATCGGTCACCGGTTTGGTGCAAGACGCATCCGCGACGCTCGCAACGATTTCTGCCGCATTTGAACCGGCAGATGATGGATGGAAGGCATCCATGCGAGCGAGTGATGTTGACATGCATCGGATTCTGGTGGCGGTTGGCAATCGCCAAGAACTTCCTGAGTGGGTTGGAAAGGGTGTGAATCGGTCGGTTGCAATTAATGCAAACGGAAACGCTGGTGGAATTTCATTTGGCATGAATGCTTCGCTCGATCCGATTGCGGTTCAAGTGAAAGGGACCAGAGCGGCCAGTGGTGCATTGACCATCTCGCAGGGCGAGGTGCAAGCCCAATTGCCCGCATCGGTGGTGCAGGCATTGCTGAATCATCCGAAATTGGGCGTGTCGATCGAGAGTTGTGATGCGTTAAAGTTTTCAGCGAATGTGAAGACGTGCACTTTGGTGGCAGACGAACATGGAACTCTCAAGCCACTTGCGGCAGGGTCCAACCTTGTCATGACTGCCAGAGTGGAGCCTTGGAAGTTGCGTCCGGCCGGTGCACCAGCGCTTTCATTTGGAGCCAATGAGATGTCGGTGAGTTCCAAGGCGGGCGAAGCAACAACGGCATCACTCACGGGCTCGTTGGCGGCGGAGGGAATGCCACCGTCTCCATTGAATGTATCGCTTGAGACAAGCAGTCTTCTGGACAAGATGGGAAACTTTTCGCTTGGTGCCGGAACGGTCAAGGCCACAGTCGCGATGAAGGATTTTCCGACGGCTCTTGTAGACCGAGCAACCGGGATGGATGGATATCTCGTGGACATGCTTGGCCCTGTGTTCACCGTGAATATTTCTGGAAAGTCAGGTCTGGCCGCCGGTGATTTCTTTAAGGGATCATTTTCAAGCCCGACTATTTCGGTTCAGGTTCCAAAGGCTCGACTTTCCAATGGGGTGCTCAGTGTGTCGCCCGACGCGCCGATCACGGCGTCCCTGAGTCCAGACGATCGTTTTCGCGCGCGCATTCTCCGGCCGATCAACCCATTCTTGGCTGATTTACGTACAACCAATGGCCGGCCGATTCAAGCAGCGATTGCCGCCGCGCGGATTGCTATTCCCGTGGACATGGCCGAACTCGATGCAAGTTTCAGTATTGATGTGGGTGATGTCGAAATGGAAAAGAGCGGACAATTCGTCGGGCTCCTCGATATTGCGTCGGCCTCGAAAGACAAAACAATTCCAGGGTTGGTGTCGCCTTTGCACTCCGTGATCGCGCGAGGCATTTTGACGTACAAGGACTTTAAGGTGCAAGTTGGAAGGCTTGGAAAGAACGCGTGGCAACAAACGCTTATGAGCGATGCACGCATCAACCTTGCGCATATGCCGCCGATGGCTGAGCCCATTTCGATTCGATACCCAGCGAGCAGCATTACCAACACACTTGCTGGAATTCCAGGAATGGGTGCTGTGCTTGGCAAGTTGAACAAAGTGCTCGGCAAGAGCAATGATGTGATTCAAAATGCGGTGCAGGTGAAAGTGGATTTCACTGGACCCCTAGACGGCACGCCTCTCAAGGTGGCGGTCAGTCCCGAGTTTGAGTTGCCAAAGGGAATGGGCGGCAATGCCGTCGAAGCCATTCAACGCGGAATCGGCGGGGCGCTCGACGATTTGTTCGGGAAGAAGAAGTAGGGCCCCGCGTCCCTCGTCACATCGGCTTCTCGCCGACCGTCTCGTCATAGACCTGCAGCAACTTTGATTTATCGAAAATCAATTCGCTGCGAGACAACCCCGTCACTTCGTAGTGCGGCGTGAGTTCGATGGCATCGCAGGGGCACGCTTCTTCGCACATGCCGCAATAGATGCAACGCAACTCGTCAATGTCGAATTGCTTGGGATATTTCTCGCGATCTTCCCATGGGCTCGCATCCGCAACAATGTGAATGCAATTCGCCGGGCATGCCGTGGCACACATGAAACACGCCACGCAACGCACGCGACCATCTTCATCTTTATTGAGTCGATGCACGCCGCGGAAATATGGGCGAAACTGCCCACCCTCTTCCACAGGCCGATCATCCCGCTTTTGCTCGGGGTACTGCACCACCCAAATGTTCTTCTTATTACTTCCATTGCGACCGAAATTCTCAAACGCATGGCGAAGCGTTGTTCCAAGCCCCTTGAACACCGATGGAATAAAAAGATCCTCACTGCGGCTGAGTTTGCTCAGAGTCACATCCACGATTTGGTCATCAGGTATTGCCATGATGGGTTCGGTGAGCGGGCTGGAAGTGTAGGCTTCCATCAGATCCATGCCACCAGCCGATCACGATCCCTGGGCAGAGCCAGAACAGGAGTCACCGAGACCATTCAAAGCCTCGGAAAAACTCTCAGCTGCTGCTCGACGAGATCGAGACCGTCGCGAAACTCGTATCGGATGGCGCATGGCAGCGATCGGCTGGGAAGTTTCAAGCCAAGTTGTTGCGGGCGTGGCATTGGGATGGGGCGCCGACTACTTCTTTCCAAGCCTCGGCCATTGGGGCATCATTGGTGGAGCTGTTGCAGGGGTGCTTGTTGGCCTTGGCACCTTCCTTCGAAGTGCACTTCGGCTCAATCGAGAGCTAGAGGGGCCTGCCAAGAACCATTCTGACAAGGGTTCAAAAAGTGGCTAATCCGCATCGAAACGAAACGGTCATCTTCCTTCCGGTCAGTGGCATGTCCATCATGCTTGTGTTAATGCTTGTGGCCCCAATAGTTACACCATTTCTGCCGCTGGATCGATTAAACCTCCCAACAGAAAGCGGCATCGGATTCGCAGTCGCGGCGTGTTCGATTGCCGCCCTTTGGGCCATGATTTTTTTCGCCATGCAGCCTTGGAAACTACGGCCCGCCAGTACGTGGATGCTGTGGTGGCTTGCAGGCACGGTTGTGCGACTGATTGGGGCACCCATTGTGCTCATTTCGATATACTTCTCCTCCCATCTTCCAGCCATGAGTGTGCTGATTGGAGGGGTGGTGTGGGCGGTGGTTGGGCTTCTGACGGAAGCCGTCATCGTCGCCAGGTCCGTGTCTCGTCAAACCGCGTTCACGCTGGACGCACAAAGGCCTTAAGTTCCGCCGCTCGCTTTCAGTCGCACCCCATTCGCCACCATGCACTTCCTTCTCGCGTCAGGCAACAATCCAGTCAGTCACGTCCTTGATGCGCCCGTTCGCATTGGTGGCCAGATGCCATTCAACGGCCTCACGCTCCAAGTGGTCACACTCTTTGTGGGCCTGATTGTGTTCGTGGCCATTGGGCTTTATGCGAGCCGAAACATTGCAACTGGCCCCGAATCGCTTGGGCACCGCCGATTCTTGTCGCGCGGCCGAATAGCTCAATTGATCGAAGTCATCGCTCTCTATCTGCGAGACGAAATGTTGACGCCAGTCATGGGCAAAAAGGACGCGCACAAGTTCACGCCATTCTTGCTCACGCTTTTCTTTCTCATTCTCACGCTGAATCTGATCGGCATGGTTCCGATGCAGGACTTGCAATTGATCACCGGAACATGGATCGAGGACGCGCAACTTGCCATCGTGGGCGGAACCGCAACTGCCAACATTGCGGTGAATGCGGTGCTGGCGTTCTGTGTGTTTATGGTGATTCAAGTGCACGGCTTCCGCGAACTCGGGCTCAAGGGATGGCTCGAACACTTGTGCGGTGGCCACGAATTGATCGCCGGTCCCAAGGCTCTGCTTCTTGTTGTTCCGATCATCTTTATGGTCGAAGTGCTCGGGCTGTTTATCAAGCCGTCCGCTTTGTGCATTCGCCTCTTCGCCAACATGTTTGGTGGTCACACGTTGCTCGCAACACTTCTGATGTTCGGCGGCATGGCGTGGTCGGGCACCAACAATCTTGGAATTACGGCGGGCGTCACGCTGCTCTCGGGCATCTTTGCCGTCCTCATCACCTTTATGGAATTGTTCGTCGCCTTCTTGCAGGCCTTTGTCTTCATGTTCCTCAGCGCCGTGTTCATCAGTTTGATGAGTCACCATGCGGAAGAAGGCGAATCGCACGAACATGAGGGAGCGACTCCCGCGGTCGCTCACTAACCGGATTGAACTTCGGGTTCGCGTGAACCCTGTCGGACAGCTGCCTTCGCATGTGGAACGAAGGCTTGAATCGAAACCCCGATGCGTTCCACCGCGTCTGACACTGGATTCTGGAGACCTTGTAATGAAGAACATCGTGACCCTTGGTATGGCAGCACTCTTTGCGACCGCATTTGCGACCTCCCCGGCCATGGCAGCAGATGCCGCGGCTGCAGCGGCTGGCGTGAATCCAGGTCTTGGTATCGGTGGTGGTATCGCCGCAGGTCTGGCGGCCGTCGGAGCCGGTATCGGTATCGGCCGAATCGGTGGCAGCGCGCTTGAGAGCATCGCTCGCCAGCCAGAAATGGCCGGCAAGATCTTTATTCAGATGATCTTGACTGCAGCACTCGTCGAAGGTGTGGCGCTCTTTGCCGTCGTCGTCGGATTGCTCATTGGTTTCGTGAAGGCGTGAGTTGATCAATCGGGTTTGGGGTCGGCGCGGAGATTTCCGCGCCGACTCAACCCACTTCCACACTGCAGCGAATCGTGCGCTGCAGACACACTGTTCCTGTCCTGAGAGGTTCGCATGACCATTCTTCTTCTGGCAAATGAAGCTGTTGCTGACAGCCCGCTTAGTTTCAAGCTTTTACCGGCTTTCAGCACGGTTGCGGTGTTTCTTGTTGCCTTTCTCACCTTTGCGTTTGTTGTCTGGCCAAAGATCACCAAGGCTTTGGACGCGCGTGATGAAAAAATTCTCGGCGAGATTCGTGCTGCCGAAGCCGCACAGGCCAAGGCCAAAGCTGCACAAAGTGAATTCGAGAAGCGTCTCGACGAGGCCCGCGCCGAAGCGGATCGAACCATTCGTGCAGCGCGCGATGAGGCCGAACGCCAGGCTGGGGAGTTGCGTGCGGCTGCCGCGAAGGAATTGGAAGCCATCAAATTGCGAGCGACGCAGGAACTCGAAGGAGCCAAGCGAACGGCACTGAGTGAGATTCATGCTGTTGCGGCAGGTCTGGCCACGGCGATCGCTGGCAAGATTCTGAAGCGTGAGATTCAGCCGGTTGACCAGAAGCGTCTCGTTGAAGAAAGCCTAAGTGAACTCAGCAGTCGCTGAGTCGCGAGTCGACCATGCCCACACACGTTGACAGCGTTGCCAAGGTGTATGCCGCAAGCCTGTTTGAGTTAGCGCTCAGCCAAGGGTCGGATGCTCCTGCGCAGGTGGGTGAAGAACTCGATGCACTCTGCGAGGCGGCTCGCGCGGATGCAAAGTTTCGCGAGTTTCTTGCAAGCCCAATGCTCAAGAGAGTTGATCGCGAAGCCAGTCTGCAGCGGATTTTGCAAGGGTGGGCTTCTGATTTGCTGTCTCGATTTATTATGGTTCTCTGTCGTAAGGGACGCCTGGAGCATGTGCTTGAGATTGGCGATGCCTACGACCAGATGCTGCAAGATCGATTTGGAAAAATCGAAGTGGATGTGTTCACCGTGGCTGGTGGTGCGCTTCCCGATGAAGTTGCCGCGACCGTGAAAGATCGAGTGAAGAGCACATTCGGCAAAGAAGCCGTGCTGCACAGTTACGCTGAGCCGAGCATGATCGGTGGAATCAAGCTTCGCATTGGCGATCAACTTGTGGATGGAAGCGTGGCAACACGGCTTCGACGAATGCACTCGGCAATGCTGGACTCCGCTCGAAGCGATCTCGCGACCAACCCCGAACGATTCATGGATGGCGGCGCGGGCCGCTGAACACAAACTTTCAAACTACCCCAACAAGGTGCAATTATGAAGATTAAGACCGACGAAATCACATCAGTCATCAAAAAAGAAATCGAGCAGTTCAGCCAGAAGCTGGAAGTCTCGGAAGTCGGCCAAGTGGTCGAGGTCGGTGACGGCATTGCGCGCGTCTACGGCCTGAGCAAGGCCATGAGCGGCGAGTTGCTGGAATTCGACGCGGAAGGGGGCGTGATCACGGGTCAAGTGATGAATCTTGAGACCGACATGGTTGGTGCAGTGCTCTTCGGTGAAGGCAATCGCGTGCGTGAGGGTGACACCGTTCGCAGCACCGGCCGTCTGCTTGAAGTCCCTGCCGGTCCAGAGATGCTTGGCCGCGTGGTGGATCCGCTTGGGAATGCCATTGATGGTGGACCAACGATTAAGGCCAGTGCAAGTATGAAGGTGGACATCGTGGCGCCTGGCATTAAGGAGCGGCAGCCGGTGAAGGAGCCGCTGCAGTTTGGCATCAAGGCGGTGGACAGCATGATTCCCGTGGGTCGTGGTCAGCGAGAGCTCGTCATTGGCGATCGCAAGACCGGCAAGACTGCTGTGTGCATTGACGCGATCATCAATCAGAAAAAATATTGGGGAACGGCGGACGCGGTGGTGTGCATTTATGTCGCCGTGGGTCAAAAAGAATCGACCGTTGCTTCAGTGGTGGACACGCTGAAGAAGCACGGCGCGATGGAGTACACCATTGTGGTTTCGGCTGGCGCCGGTACGAGCGCGCCGATGCAGTACATCGCTCCCTATTCAGGTTGCGCCATGGGTGAGTGGTTCATGTGGCAAGGCAAGCAAGGGAAAACGCCCAAGCATGTTCTGTGCGTTTATGACGACCTTTCCAAACAAGCGGTTGCGTATCGCGAGTTGTCGCTACTGCTTCGCCGTCCGCCAGGGCGCGAGGCGTATCCGGGCGACGTGTTTTACTTGCACAGCCGTTTGCTTGAGCGTGCAACCAAACTCAGTAACGAGAATGGTGGCGGGTCGCTCACAGCCTTGCCGATCATTGAGACGCAAGAGGGTGACGTGTCTGCGTACATCCCAACGAATGTCATCAGCATTACAGACGGACAGATTTATTTGCAGCCCGAGTTGTTTAGCGCGGGCGTTCGTCCGGCCATCAACGTTGGTATTTCAGTGAGCCGCGTAGGTGGAAGTGCACAGATCAAGGCCATGAAGGAAGTGGCAGGAACCTTGCGACTGGACTTGGCGAGCTTCCGAGAGCTTGAAGCGTTTGCTCAATTGGGAACCGAGTTGGACCCTGCAAGTCAGCGGCAACTTGATCGTGGGGCACGCATGGTGGAATTGCTCAAGCAAGGTCAGTACATGCCGTTTGATGTGATTGATCAGTGCATCAGTATTTTCGCGGGCAGCAAGGGACTGTTGGATGATGTTCCAGTTCCAGCGGTTCCAAAGTTCGAGCGAGAGATGCTGGAGAATTTCCGTGGTCCGAACAAGGCGCTCCGCGATCAGTTGGCTGATAAGAAGAGTTTCAAGGGCATCGAAGATTCGTTCGTTGCGGCTTTGAAAGCATTCAAGGCCGCGTTCCGCGCGAGTTGAGCGAGTGACGTAGGCGAGGGCGGTAACGAGTGGCGGTAACTACTCCCCAATATCTTCAGCCCACAAATCCGGCTTCTCCTTCTGCATGCGCTGCATCAGCGCAATGCATCTCGCATCCTGCAACACACGAACCTCCATTCCTTTTTCTTTCATCCAATCCTCGCCACCAAGGAACGTTTTGTTCTCACCAATGATCACGCGAGGAATCTTGAAAAGAACCGCCGTACCTGTGCACATGGGACAAGGTGAAAGTGTGCTGATAAGTGTGCATCGATTCCAGTCACGTCGGCGCCCCGCATTTCGAATGCAATCCACTTCGGCATGAGCGGTTGGGTCGCCATGTTGCACACGCCGATTGTGACCAACAGCCACGATCACGCCATTTTCATCGAGCAACGAACTACCGATCGGTATGCCGCCCTCGCGCCAGCCCTTCTCAGCCTGTGCAATGGCGGCGTCTAACCCTGCCTTGAGTTGCGATTCACTGAGCGGTGGAAGTGGCTTGTTCATGACCCCATCATCGGACAGCGGGGCCAATGAAAGGCAAAAGTGCATTACCAGCGGCACAATGTCGCAGTTTTTCTGCCGGCAGTACTGCATGAATTGATCCGCCGCAAGCTCAACCCCGAAGTCACGCGGTAGATTTGTCCTTTCCTATGAAGGGAATCGTCGTCTTTGGCTCGATTTCGTATGACCGGACCTTGCACTTGCCCCGCCTTCCGGCTGCCGGCGAGGGCGTGATGGCCACGGCGGTCACGCACAGTGTTGGTGGTAAGGGGGCCAATGTGGCGGTGGCGGCCGCGCGAGCCGGTGCATCCGTAGCACTTGTTTCGGCAGTTGGCGGCGACGGCGAGCGGGCCATGCTTGAACTTCGCAGCGCGGGTGTGGATGTGTCGCATGTCGCCGTGTTGCCGGAATTGGCCACCGCAGAAGTGGTGATTCATCTTGCCGCCGATCAGAGCGAATTTGGAATCACGGTCCCTGGAGCGGACAGACATGTCACCCTGAAGGCGATGGATGATGCGATCAGCACATTCAGTGGCGGGCACATTGGATATCTGGATGGCATGGTGAATGATGGCGGCTATGTAATTCGTGCCATGTCGCAACGAGGCGCACCGCTGGTGGTGAATCCATCTCCTGTGCATCCCGATGTTGCGCAGTGGCCAATGGAACTTGCCACCATCATCATGTTGAATTCCGGAGAGGCTCGCACGCTGACGGGTCACGATGACGAGCATTCGCAACTGGATGCTTTGCACCTGCGATATCCGGGGCCTGCAATCATTCTCACGCTGGGGCCGCGGGGCGCATGGTGGAGCCACCGCGGCGAGAAAGAATTTATCCCAACCGTGCAAGTGAGTGCGATCGACTCCACTGCGGCGGGCGACACGTTTGCAGGCTATTTCCTTGCAGCCATTGCTTCCGGAATTGGTTCGGTGGACGCTCTCAAACTAGCGTCGCGTGCCGCCGCAATTTGTGTCACTCGGCACGGCAGCATGCACAGCATTCCATTGCGAGCTGAAGTCATGCGAGCCGGGTGATCGCTCGACCTCACCACGCAATGTGGACGGTCGATTGCATTGGAATGTCAATCTCGCCTGCCCAGATCCATTCACTTATCATCAAACATCCGCGCATCCGCACCACACGCCAAGGAGACACATGCTTTCCATTTGCGACCTTCTAAAAATTTATCCCGGCCCAGTCACGGCACTCAAGAGTGTGAACTTAGAGGTCTCCAACGGCCTGCTTGGTTTGCTTGGCCCAAACGGCGCCGGAAAAAGCACACTCATGAGCATCGTTGCCGGACTTCTTCAACCCACTGCAGGTTCGATTTCGCTTGATGGCGTGGACATCGTGGCCAACCCCGCCGCCGTGCGCCGCACACTGGGGTACTTGCCGCAGGAATTCGGTTTCTATCCCGAACTCACCGGTCGAAAAATGCTGGAATTGATGCTGAAACTCAAAGGCGTGCAGGGCCCACATGGAACTCGCAAGTTGGCAGAGGACTTGCTTGAGCGAGTGAATCTTGCCCACGCCGCCAACCGCAAAGTGGGTGGATACTCCGGTGGTATGCGGCAGAGGCTCGGCCTTGCACAAGCCGTTGCAGGTTCGCCGCGCATGATCATCGTGGACGAACCCACCGCCGGTCTTGATCCAGAGGAGCGACATCGCTTCTATCGACTGCTTGCCGAACTCGGCAAGGATCGCATTGTGCTTCTAAGCACGCACATCGTGGAGGATGTTGCAACGCTGTGTCCTCGCATGGCCATTATTCGAAATGGAACCGTTCTGGCCGACACCACGCCAACGAGCGCGCGTGCAGGGATGGACGGCCGCGTCTTTGAAGGATTCGTACCTGACGAAGAGTTGTCAGGCTTTGCCGAATCTCATCGCATGCTCAGCGCTATTCTCGTGGAGGGCGTGACGAATCGGGTTCGCATCAGCATGGCGCCAGCCGCCTCGCCACCCGCTGGATTTCGCAGCGTTTCGGCAACGCTTGAAGACGCCTACCTCGACATTATTCGCGCACCCATGCCTGTGGTGGGAGCAGCCGCGTGAACCTAGGCCGAGTTTTTGGCATTGCAATGGTGGATCTTCGGACGGCGTGGCGGCGCCCGCTGTGGATCATGTTGGTGCTGTTCCTCATTCTCTTTGCCTTTGTATTTGTGATTGGCGGCGTGCGTGTGCAGGCAGGCGACGTCACCGCGGGGGGCCAGCGAGCGTGGCTGAACTCACAATTCAATGCAGCGTTTCTTGACACGGCGGTGCTAAGCGTGCTCCTGCCGTTTTTCGCAGCGATTGCCGT
Organism: Singulisphaera sp. GP187; assembly: GCA_945871915.1. Classification (GTDB taxonomy): domain Bacteria; phylum Planctomycetota; class Phycisphaerae; order Phycisphaerales; family SM1A02; genus SYAC01. Next base: position 51,090 of record CAMBXO010000009.1, on the reverse strand, counting down.
TGGACTTCCGCTGCTGCAGGATGTGGATCGCAAGATCGATCGCGTACTTCTTGGAACGCGCCTAACACCGCTGGAATTTGTCGCTGGTCGCTTTCTTGGCGCCATGATTCCACTTGTTGTGCTGATCGGTTTCTGGGTCACGCTGCAGGTCGGTTTCTTTGAACTCTGGCCTTTGGAAAACCCGGAACGGGATCGCGGCCCATTTGCCTTATGGAATTATGTGTGGCCCGCGCTGCTCTTTGGCTTGCCGATTCTTCTTTCGATTGCGGGTGGCAGCATGCTGCTTGGCGCGTGGTCTCGCGCGCCCATCTTGGTGTTCCTGCTTCCACTGGCTGTTCTTCTTGGCGGCTCGCTATTTCTGTGGGGTTGGAGCCCGGAATGGCTGCCGTGGTGGGCCAATCGACTCCTCATGCTTGCAGATCCCGCGGGGCAGCGATGGTTGAGTGAGACCTATCTCAAGGCGGATCGCGGCGTCGACTTTTACAACACGCAGCCGCTGTCCATCGACGCAGCATTCGCCGTGAGTCGCGTGGTGTGGTGTGTGCTTGGCGTGGCGGCTGTCTGGCTGACCGCTCGCATTCTGTTTGCTCGCAATCGATCGGCACACGAACGGCGACTGACACCGGCCGCCGCAAAAAAACTTTCGGAGTCCATGGTCAGTGTCCCTCCAGCCATGCCGTCAACTCCGCGCATTCGCCTGCACGCCATGCACATGTCCACACAGCCGATCGGTCATTTTGTTGGTTTGTGGATCGTGCTTCAAAATGAATTGCGCATGCTCCTGAGAAGCCCAGGTGTCTGGCTGTTTGCACCGCTGATCATTCTTCAAGTCGTCGGCACCAGCCTTGTGACCACGGCGTGGCTGGGAACGGAGCGATTGTCAACCACGGGTTCACTGGCCGCGAGCAGCTTTAACACGCTCACACTTCTGCTGATTTTTCTCACGCTGTTCTACACCGTGGAGAGCATGGTGCGAGAAGAGCGGCTTGGGTTCTCAGGCCTGCTCCGCGCAAGTGCCGTCAGTACGCCCAGCCTGCTGATTGGAAAAATTCTTGCCAATGCCGGGTTGGCATTGGTCCTGATGGCGGCCACCGTTCTGGGTTGCACCATCGTTCTCATTGTTCAGGTGGTTCGCTCGGGAATTTGGCCACCTTTTGAATTCATGCGGTTTGTGCAAATGTGGGCGTTGTTGCTCACGCCCACCTTGATCGTGTGGTGTTCGCTGATCGCCCTTATTCATGGGGTCGTACGAAATCGATACGCCACCTACGGCATCGGTCTTGGTCTTTTGATTTTGACTGGTTGGCTGCAGGTGCGTGGGTATCTCACCTGGGTCGGCAACTGGCATCTCTGGAGCGCCTTGGTGTGGAGCGATCTGGATCGTTTGGAATTTCTGCGACCATCGCTTGTGCTCAACAGACTCTTTGTGCTTTCACTTGCCGCACTGTTTCTTGTTGCGGCGCTGGCCGTTCATCCACGGCGACAGATGGATTGGCAGCGCGTGGTGGATCGCATCAGACCCAAGCCGATCTTTCTCGCGCTGTTGCGCCTCAGTCCCTTGCTTGCCATCGTTCTTGTGCTTGGCGGTATGAACTGGATCAAAGCCCGCAACGGATTTCAGGGTGCAAGAGTCGAGCGGATGGGTCGCGACTATTGGAAACGCAACGATGCAACCTTTCGTGACTCGCCGCTTCCGGCACTCGCTCGCGTGATAGGCCATGTGGACATTGACCCCTACTCCCGAAGTCTGAAGGTAGAGGGCACCTATGTGATTCGCAATCCGCACAATAAGCCGCTGCAGCAAATTCCGTTGACACAGGGTGCGCACTATCAAAATCTTGCATGGACACTCAACGGAACAAAGATCGAGGCTGTCAAAAAAGGAATTTCCGATGTCCCGCCACCCAAGGTGGAAGATCGAGCCGGTCTCTGGGTGTTTACACCGGAAAAACCCCTCGGAAAGGATGACACCGTCACTATTGGTTTCTCGTTTGACGGCGTCTTTCCCGACGGCTGGACTCGAAACGGTGGCGGAACATCTGAATTTATTCTTCCGTCGGGTGTGGTGCTCACGAGTTTCTCTCCCAGTTTTATGCCCTCGATTGGATATCAAGAAGGTATCGGCGTGGATGAGCGAAACGCCACGGATCCAACCGAGCCACTTCCAGATGAATGGAAGGAAGTCACCGATCCGGCATTCGGAAGTGCGTGGGGTTTTGATGTGGCTGTGACCGTGACAGGCCCCGAAGATTGGACGCTGAATTGTGTTGGTATTCCGGGAGAGCCGGTGGTGAAGGATGGCCGCAAGTCCATTCTCTGGACCAGTGATCATCCGGTTCGATTCTTCAACATTGCGGGCGGCCCGCTTGAGCGAGCAGATGGAACTGCTGTGAGTATTTTTCACAGCCCTCGCCACCCGTGGAATGTGAAGGCCATGGTGGAGGCTCTTGACGCGTCGCGAGAATATTTCGGAAAGTGGTTTGCACAGTATCCGCGCCGCGATCTTCGTCTGACCGAATTTCCAGGTCTTGCCGGTTACGCACAGGGGTTCCCTGGCAACATCACCTTCAGTGAGTCGATCGGATTTCTTACGCGACCCGGTGGTGAGGACGATGTGGATTTGGTTTTCTTTGTCACCGCTCACGAGGCCGCTCATCAATGGTGGGGCAACATGCTGATGCCGGGCAAGGGTCCCGGTGGCAATGTTCTAAGCGAGGGATTGGCCAATTACAGTGCGGCGCTGCTCACACTTGAAAAACGTGGCGACGATCAGCGGCAGAAAATGTTGCGGCAATGGGAGGATGACTATTCCAATCGGCGAAATGCCGATAGCGAGCGGCCACTCGTTCGGCTTTCTGGAACACGGCCGGGTGATGCGTCGGCCACATATGAAAAGGGTGGCTGGGTGTTCTGGATGCTGATGGAACACATGGGTCGCCAACACATGCTTGCCGGCCTTCGGGATTTCATCGCTACCTTCAAAGATGGGCCAGACTTTCCACTTCTGCAGGATTTCCTGCAGGTGATGCGTCGCCACGCCTCCGATGCGGTCGGCTTTGACACCTTTGCATCACAGTGGTTTCAAAGTGTGGTGTTGCCGGAATTCAAAATCTGGGAAACCAAAGTGACACAGACCGACCCCGACACATGGATCGTGGAAGGCACGCTTGAGAATGTTGGCACCGGAACCGTGGAAGTGGAAGTTGCTGCCATCGGCGACAAGCCAACACCTGCGGTCGAGCCGAAAAAGGTGGTGCCGGAGCCGCCTGCCTCAACCAACGATTCATCCACTTCAATAACTGATCCGTCCACTACAACCGTGGAGCCACCAACGGCTCAACCGCGAGCGCCTCAAGCACGAGGGCTTGTGGTCGTCGGAGCAGGTGAACGCAAGCCATTCAGGATCGCGTGCCAATTTCTCCCTGTGAAGTGTCAGGTGGATCCAGATGTGCACATGTTGCAGATTCGCCGGAAGTTGGCGGAAGTGAACCTGCCCAAGCCAGTCCTAGTGCCCAACTGACCGACCGGCTGTGGGGGGCGTGACCCGCTATGCCATTTTTGACCGCAAAACAGCCAATCCGCCGATCAATCCACCTATGGCACGACATGCGTCAAAGGCTGTTTCACGCCCCGCTGCAGGGGATTTCCCGCCCGCCTCAGTTGCTCGTCGAGCGGCGTGGGTGGCGCTGGCGGGGCTATGGGTTTTTCTCTTTCTTGCGCTGGCAACTTTCAGTCGAGCGGATTGGCCAAGTCATGCCGTGGCGGTGCACAACAATCCACCATCAAATGTGATGGGTCTCTTGGGTTCGGGTGTTGCGTACTGGACCTATCTCGGAGTCGGTATCGGAATTTGGCTCCCCATGATTGCCGCAGCCATCGCGCTGGCGACAACGGCCAGCGGTCGAACGATTTCGCATCCGCTTGTTCGTTTGTTTGGAGCAGCGGTGATGATGCTTGGGTTGAGTTCGTTGCACGCAACATGGTTCCAAGACTGGGGAATTCTGCCAGGCGCCGAAGCCGGATTGGTTCCGCAGTGGATCTCCAACGAACTCACGCTTCGCTTTAGCCCGGCCCTCACCAGTTTGGTGTTGCTGATTTCACTCACGCTCGGCTCGATCATTTGCATGGATGAAGTGGTGTTTGCACTTCCGCGCCACCTGCTCAAAGTGTGGCGAGCCACCCAACCGATTCGAAACTATGACTGGAAGTCTCTCATCGCCATGCTGCGCGTTCGGCCGCAACTCTTTCTGCCGCGGCCTGCATGTGTGACCGCCATGCCATCCACGGCGAAGTCGTCGTCGACCGCCACAGCAGAATTGGATCGCTCTCCCGAAGAAATTCCGTGGGATGAGTTGTCGGACGCCGATGCCAGAGACTTGCTTGAAGCAAGAATCCGCCGAAATGTGCCGGTTTCCGACGATCTGGAAGAAGAGGAACTGCTCGACGAAGCCGCCGAAGAGGCTGAGGCCAAGGCGGCCGACGAAGCCATGGCCGCTAAGCCGCAACTGACTGAGGAGGAGTTGAAAGCCAAGATTGCCAAGTTGCCGCTTCGCATGGCCAACGCGCAAGTGACTGTTGCTCGCGACGAAGACATTCCGCGCGAAGTGAACTACGACGGCTATCAATTTCCAAGTCTGGACATGCTTGAAGACCCTGAGGGAAGTTGGTCGGAACAGGTTGAGGCGTTCGTGCGCGAACAGGCGCAGACACTCGAGCAGACCCTTCATACATTTTCAATTGATGGCGAAGTGACGGGCATCGAAAGCGGACCAGTGGTCACGCTGTATTCCGTAGAACTTGCTCCCGGTACGCGCGTCGCTCGTTTACAAACTATCGCCAGCGATATTGCTCGCAGTCTGCAGGCCCCGAACATTCGCATCCTTCCCAATATGGTGGGTCGCACCGCGGTCGGAATCGAAGTTCCGAATCAGCAAAAAGAAAAAGTGCGATTGAAGGAACTCATGAGTGGCGGTCAGGCGCAGGGCATGACACTGCCCATGTTCCTTGGCAAGGATTCGTCAGGCGAACCTATGGTGCTTGATTTGGCCAAGATGCCGCACATGCTGATTAGCGGCACAACCGGCAGCGGCAAAAGCGTTTGCATGAACACCATCATCATGGGCTGGCTCTACACCAAACGACCAGATGAACTCAAGTTGTGTCTGGTCGATCCCAAGATGGTGGAAATGAGCCAATTCAGCAATATTCCCCACCTTATGTGCCCAGTGGTCACCGAGATGGCCAAGGCCGCAGGCATTCTGGAATGGGCAGTAGACAAGATGGAGGAGCGCTACGAGCACCTCAACAAGGCGGGCGTGCAAAACATTGCTGCCTACAACGCGCTGGGTGAAGAGGAACTGGTGGCGCGTTTGCAACCGGCCACCGATCTGGAGCGTGCACGCATTCCGAAAAAACTTCCGTACCTCGTCTTTGTCATTGACGAATTGGCCGACCTCATCATGAGTTACAAGGAAGTGGAGCAATCCATTGTGCGAATTGCACAGAAGGCTCGAGCAGTCGGCATTCACCTTGTGTTGGCTACACAGCGACCGCAGGCGAATGTGGTGACGGGCCTGATCAAGAGCAACATGCCATGTCGTTGCAGTTTCAAAGTGGCCAGCGGAATGGACAGTCGAATCGTGTTGGATCAAAAGGGCGCCGAGTTGCTGCTGGGACAGGGTGACATGCTGGTGCTCACGCCATCCAACAGTGAACTTCGTCGCGCGCAGGGAACGCTGGTGACCGAAGCCGAAACTCGCAAGGTGGCTCGCTTCCTGAAGGATGTTGCCGAACCCAGTTTCGAGCGGCAATTGGTGGCGATTCGAGGAACCAAGGCGGTCTCCGGTGCCGAGGCCGACAGCGGCGCATCCTTGACCGATGGAAGCGATCGTGATCCTCTCTTTGAAAAAGCGGTGGGGATCATGATTGAAAGTGGACGCGGAAGTGTGAGTCTGCTGCAGCGGCGTCTGGCTGTTGGATACGGTCGCGCCAGTCGCTTGGTGGATCAAATGGGGCAGGCGGGCATTCTGAGCGAACACAATGGAAGCGTTGCACGCGAAGTTCTGATTTCGCTTGATGACTGGAAACGAATGCAGACCATGGTTCAGGCGGGCGACGGAGGCGAAGTGCCTGTGGATCAAGTGCGTTATGTCCAAGAGGACGCTGATGAACCTGTGCCTGATGAATTTGAAGGTGAATACAAGAATTGAGGCCGGCTTGTCATCCGCGTGTATGACGGGGAGGGACTGACTGCGGTAGATTCTTCTTATCGCTCTGCGGTTGCCATGGCGTTCTCGCTGGACAGCCGATGGAGCAATGCAGAAGCGACGCAGAATGGAGACCCCATGAAATTCATCTTGATCGATCAGGTTCTTCACCGCACCGACTCATCACTGACGGCCGTCAAAAATGTCACGGCAGCCGAGGAATATCTGGCCGATCACTTTCCGGGGTTTCCCGTTTTACCCGGAGTTTTCATGCTGGAAGCGCTTACGCAGGCTGCCCGCGAATTGCTGAAGGATCGCGCCCCCAACCTTGTGCTGGGTCAAGTCAAGGTGTTGCGTTACGGCAGCTTTGTGCGGCCAGGCGAGTCGCTGAAGGTGGAAGTGAATCTTGAAAAATCGAATGGTGATGGTTCCTTCAGCATGAAAGGCACCGCAAGTGTTGTGCGGCAGGATGGAACCAGCGAGACAGCCGTGGCAGGACGCTTTACAATGCGGCCAGCTCGAATTTCGGTTGCGGCAGCGACCACAACGTGATTCGGGCATCGACTTGATTGCAGAGAACGCAACAGGAAAATAGGAGACACCACTTGGCATTCAATCGTCAGCAGATCGAGGAGGGCGTGATCGAAGTTCTTGAGGAAGCTCTTGGCGTAGATGCCGAAGAGGCAAAGCCGCAGGCGACGCTGACGGGTGACCTTGGTGCCGAGAGCATCGATTTTCTTGACATTCAATTTCGAATGGAAAAGAAATTCTCGACTCCAGACAAGCCATTCAAGATTGAGCAGGGGGAGTTATTTCCGGAAAATCTGCTGCAGGATGCCACGATGGTGGTCAACGGAAAGTTGACGGACACGGGCATGGCATTGCTGAAACAGAAATTGCCGCATATTGATTTCTCCAATTTCGAGGGAGATCGAACGGTGAAGAAGTTGAGCGAAGTGTTCACGGTCAAGAGCCTGTGCGACTTCCTTGAACGCAGGCTTGCCAAGTGAACATCGTCTGCCAGATCAAGGTCTACTGATGCGTTGGATGTGGATTGATTCAGTCTTGTCCTACGAGCCCGGTCGCCGCATGGTGGCTGTGAAAAATGTCAGTCTCGCCGAGGAATATCTCCACGATCACTTTCCGGATCAGCCGATCATGCCCGCGAGCCTGATGGTGGAGGGCATGGCACAGACGGCGGGGATTCTTGTTGGCAGTTGCCGCGACTTCCGTGAAAAAGTCATTCTGGCGAAGATTGGAAGTTTCACTCTGCATAGCGATGTGGTTCCCGGGCAGTGCATTCGTTACACCGCATTGATTGAACGGCTCGATGAGGCGGGTGCCAGCACCACCGGAACGATTGAGCGGCTCGATCACACTATTGGCCAATGGGAGACGATCGGTACTTCGGAAATCGTCTTCAGTCATATCGATCAGAATCGAAGCGGCAATATCTTCCCAGAGGAGAATTTTGTCTTTGGCGAGAATTTCCGAACGCTGCTGCGAGGCGTTGGATTGGACAAAGCCATGACGGCAGCTTCCAAGGGTTAAGCGGTGCAAAAATGAATGCCCCGCTTCAAGGAGGCACCATTGAAGCGGGGCTTCTGCAGGGTGTCGCGGTGTCGGCCGCGAACAAGATCAAGATGCCTTCTGCACGGTTTCCGGCAACGAACAACTTCAAAAATCCGCTACCTTCTCCAATCCGCAGGTGCCATAACTCCTGCACTCCACCATGCCTCACCTTGCCATCTACACAGGCAGTTTTGACCCGATCACGCTGGGGCACCTTGATGTGCTTGAGCGAAGTCGATCCATTTTCGACGAGGTGATCCTGGCCATCGGGCACAACCCCAACAAGCCGCCTCTCTTTACGATTGATGAGCGGAAGGCGCATGCCGAGGGGCTAGTGCAACAACTGGTTAAGCGCAATCCTGCCGGTGCGCGGGTTCGAGTGGAGGCCTACCACGGATTGACGATCGACTTTGCACGCAAAGTGAATGCCTCGGCCATCATTCGAGGTATCCGCAATGTCACCGATCTTGCCAATGAATGCCAACTCGCCATCACCAATCGCCAGGTGGCCGGCGTGGAGACCGTGTTTATTGTGACGGGCGAAAACTTTGCGTATGTCTCCAGCAGCCTCATCAAGCAGATTGCTGCATTCGGCGGCGATTTGAGTCGGCTGGGAACATTGGTCCCACCAGAAGTCATCGCCGCGTTGGCAGCCAAGCGAAACGATCCAGCCAATCCACTAGGAATGATGGCGGTCGAAACGCCTGTGGACTAAATCATGGCTGTTCGGATTCGAGTGATTTCCATCGGTGCGATTGCCGCTCACCCGGTCTGGGGAGAAAAGAGCGAGGTGCGGCCCGCTCACGCAACCACCACGCTGCTTGAAGCCGGCAAGTCCTGCATCGTGGTCGACCCGTCTTTGCCGGCGCAGGTGTTGATTCCTCGGCTGGCGGAGCGAAGTGGCAAGTCACCCAAGGACATCACCCATGTGTTTCTGACCAGCTTTCATCCGATGCGACGGCGCGGTCTGGCGGCGTTTCCTGATGCCGAAGTGCTGTTGGCGGCAACCGAACGAGAGGGTGTTGCAGAACAGTTGAAGCAACGCTTGCAACAGGCACAGCACCATGCCGATGTGGAAGTGGAGCGGATGGTTTCCGAGGAACTTGCGATGTTGCGAAATTGCCAAGACGCGCCCGATCGTCTTGAGGAAGGTGTAGACCTCTTTCCACTGCCAGGTGTGACACCCGGCAACAGTGGCCTGCTGGTGCCGTCCACCAGCAACACGCTGTTGATCACTGGTGATGCAATCGCCACGGCAGAGCATCTTGAAAAAGGAATGATGATTGCACCATGCTTTGACATTCAGCAGGGGCTCGCAAGTCTTGCAGAGGTGATTGAAATCGCGGACCTGATTGTGCCGGGGCGAGACAATCTCTTTGCGAATCCGATTCGTCGATTCTGAACATGAATAGGGTGAAATCGGATCGCTCGGATAGACTTTGGGCATGAGTGTCACTTCAGCAACCCCGGAAACAGTTTCGCTTCGATCGTTGGTCGGCGCTGTTCGCGCCGGCAAACGCTTCGCGTGCCTGACCTGTTACGACGCCACAACCGCCACATGGCTGGAACGAGCGGGCATCGAAGTTCTGTTGGTTGGCGACACCGCCGCCGAAATGATTCTTGGTCTTCCAAGCACCATTCACGCTCCTCTTGATTTCATGGTGTCAATTACCCGGGCCGTCAAACGCGGCGCGCCCACGCGGCTGGTGATGGCCGACATGCCATTTATGAGTTACCAAGCAAACGAAGATGACGCCTTGCGAAATGCCGCGAGGTTTCTCACCGAGGGCATGGCCGATTGTGTGAAGGTGGAAGTGGATCGCACATGGGCACCGCTTGTGGGCCGCATGGTTCGGGCGGGTATTCCAGTGGTGGCACATGTGGGCAGTCGTCCACAGCAAACCAAAGTACATGGCGGATGCTTCTCGGTCGGTCGAACGGCTGAGCAGGCGGTCAGCCTGTTACACGATGCCGCGGCTCTCGAAGCTGCCGGCGCGTGCATGTTGCTGGTGGAAGCGTGTCCGGGTGAAGTGACAAGCCGCATTGTTGAACGGGCCACCATTCCCGTGATCGGATGTGGTGCGGGCCCGGCGTGCCATGGTCAGGTGATTGTGCTTCACGATTTACTCGGTCTTTCCTCGTGGCAACCCGGATTTGCGAAGCCGATGGCGTCGCTTGGTGCATCGTTGCAGCAAACGGCCCAAGCGTGGCGGGATCGAGTGCACCAGGGTCACATCGACAACACGTTCAACATGCGTGATTCCGAAGCCGAGAGACTGCGCCTACTGCTGCAGGATGGAGCGCAGACGCATGCGAAAGCTTGAGCACCTCGGCCCGGCCTTGGTCACGTTGGCGGCGGCAGGTGCACTTCTGCTGGCGGCACCTGCGGCGGTTCGTCAACTGACGCGAGAAAGCACCGCCATCGAAATGGCCTCCGCGGATCTTCGACTTCAAAAGGGCACGATTCTTGATGGACTTTCGCAAAGCATGCGAGACATCGCAACGCTGGTTGAACCCAGTGTCGTGCATGTGAGCACCGTTGGATCCATGCGAGGGTCTCGCAATAATCGGCCGGTCTTCAGTTCTGGCAGCGGCTGGGTGTACGACGAGCACGGGCACATTGTCACCAACGCGCATGTGGTGGATGGTTCCAATCGAGTGGAAGTTCAGTTGAATGATGGCGAGCGGCGAGAAGCGAAATTGATTGGATTGGATCTCAAGACAGACATTGCCGTGCTGCAGACCAGTGCGTCCGGTCTGGTTGCTGCGCGGCGGGCTCTGCAGGATCCGCAGCAAGGCGAACTGGTCTTTGCGTTTGGAAGTCCCTTTGACTTTCGTTTCAGCATGTCCAGCGGAATTGTTTCCGGCATCGGTCGCACAGCTGGCTTGCAGGAAATTGATTACGAGAATTTCATTCAGACCGATGCAGCGGTGAATCCCGGTAATTCCGGTGGTCCCCTGACGGATACGCGGGGTTCGGTTGTAGGCATGACCACGGCCATTGCAACCGGCAAAGGCAACGCCATTGGACAAGGGCAGTTTGCGGGAATTGGTTTAGCCATTCCGATTTCCATGATTGACAATGTGGTGGACCAACTCATTGCACGCGGCGAAGTTGAAATGGGATTTCTTGGTGTTGTAGGCATTGATCTTGATCGCTCGCGGCGCCGCATGATGGAACCCAATCCGCTGATTCAGCATGTTCTGGAGAATTATCAAGGCGAAGGCGTCTTGCTATCCGTTGTGACGCCCGACAGTCCGGCCGCCAACGCTGGGATGCAAGTCGCAGATGTGCTGGTGCAACTCGGTGGGCAGCGTGTTGCAAGTTCTGCGCAAATGTCCACGCTGGTCGCCGGCCATCGGCCCGGTGAAGTGGTTGCCGCCGAAGTGTGGCGGCCGCAGCCCAATCAGCCCGGTGGTGGCAGCCCGGTCCTGTTGCAGGTCACGATGGGGCGGCTCGATCCAGAGACCAATGCTCGCAGCATTCCACAGGCCATTCGGGCCCTCGGTCTGCTGAAACTGGCAACCTCCACGCAGGCCGCGGCCACGGCGATGGGAATTCCTTTTCATCGTGGTGTGCTCGTTCAACAAGTGCTTGAGCGATCGCCGGCGGCAGAAAAGATTCCGGTGGGTTCCGTGATCGTGGAAACCTTTGGTGCACAGGTGAACAACCTGGATGATTTTTACACACGCATTCTTCGGCGTCTTCCCATGAATGGAAAGGCCATTGACGCACCGATGACTCTTGTGCGCCCGGATGGGACGGTTGTGAATGCAACCATGCCACTACGCATGCTGCAGACGATGCAGGAGTGATCATCGAATAGGATGCAGCCATGCACCCGCCACTCTTAGAAATTCGAGATCTTTGCACATGGTTTCCCGTCAGGCGGGGTGTCTTGCAGAGAACGGTGGGGCATGTGAAGGCGGTCGACGGCGTTTCCTTCACGCTGAACAAGGGTGAAACACTGGGACTTGTTGGAGAATCCGGCTGCGGAAAGACAACCGTTGGCAGAACGCTGCTTCGACTGGTGGAACCAACCGGTGGAAAGATTCTCTTTGAAGGCCGCGATGTCTTGAAAATGGGCAGTGCGGAATTGCGGCAGTTGCGTCGCCGAATGCAAATTATTTTTCAGGATCCAGGTGGCAGCCTCAACCCACGCATGCGAGTTGGCCGCATTGTGGGAGAGCCATTAGAAGTGCATGGGATCGCCGAGGGTGATCGTTTGCGCGACATGGTTGAAAAACTTCTCGAGCGGTGCGGGCTTTGGGCCGCGGCCGCTGATCGTTATCCCCACGAGTTCAGCGGTGGCCAACGGCAACGCATCGGCATCGCCCGGGCACTTGCGCTCAATCCGTCGCTGATTGTCTGCGATGAACCAACCAGCGCACTTGATGTCAGCATTCAAAGCCAGATTCTTAATTTGCTCAAGGATTTACAGGTCGAATTTGGCCTGAGTTACTTGTTCATCAGCCATGACATGGCGGTCATTCATCACATTTGCGATCGCGTGGCAGTGATGTATGACGGAAAAATAGTTGAAGAGGGAACGCGACAGGCGATCATTGAGAAACCGCAACATCCGTATACCCAACGGCTTCTTGCGGCGGTGCCTGAGGCCGATCCACGCCGTCCGCGAGATCGCGTACGGCTTGAAGGCGTGAAGATGTAATGCAGGTTTCAGGTCGTTCCATCGTGTTCTTTGTGGTGATCGTCGGAGCGGTGTCATTTATTGCCGGGTGGTTCATCACCAAAGATGTTCGCGATCTTGCTCGCCAAACCGATGTGCAGATTGAACTGGTGGCCAAATCGCTGCAGAACTATGCGGCGGTCCATCAGGGCGTTTATCCAACCGCACCTGACGCGCTAAGGGCCGAACATGACCCAAGTCTTGAACGGGCGCTCTCGGTGCTGCAGATTCGCTGGCCACCGACGGGTGATCTGGCACCCGTTCTTGAAGCCAACGGGCGTCCCTCTGGCCTCGGCACGCTCGACCGAGTCAATGCATCGCTTCGAAAGACCTCTTTGCGGGAAGTCGCCAGGAATGCGTCAAACGCTCCTTCGCCGACGACACCTTCCACGCCATAATAAAGCCATGCCCGATCCGACTGTTTCCAATCAGGTTGATGCGCCCCATTCGCACTCCGAACTTCCCATTGAGCGGATCAAGCCCGACAGCGAACTTGTTGACTTGATGAGGGGGGATGCTCGGTGGCAATTGCCGGTGCATCAGCATGGTTTTATTGCGCTGTGTGATGTCATGCCACGCTTGGTGATGCCAGGTCAGACGGCGGATGCAGCGATCGTGCAGGCGGCGCGAGTGAGTTACGGAGCGGGCACCAAGCAGGTTTCCGAGGATCGTGCACTGGTGCGATATTTGCTTCGGCATCGTCACACCACTCCATTTGAAATGGTGGAGCTCAAGTTTCATGTGGCCATGCCCATGTTTGTGGCACGGCAGTGGATTCGACATCGAACCGCCAATGTGAACGAGTACAGCGCGCGGTATTCCATTGTGCCGGATCGTTTCTATCGACCGACGGTTGAGAGCGTTCGCAAGCAGAGTTCCGTCAATCGACAGGGCGGTGATGAACCGATTGATGCCGGTACAGCGCAGGAATTCCTGCAACTGTTGGAGGGTGCCGAGTCCAACTATCGCTCCTACCTATCACTCACGGAGCGGGGCGTTGCTCGCGAGTTGGCTCGCGCCGCCTTACCAGTGAGCGTGTACACCGAGTGGTATTGGAAGTGCGATTTACACAACACGCTTCGCTTTCTCTCGCTGCGAATGGATTCACATGCTCAGCAAGAGATTCAGGATTTTGCAAAGGCCATGTATCGGCTCATTCACCCGTTGGCGCCGGTGACTTGCGAAGCGTTCATGGACTATGACCTTCAAGCGATGCAGCTCACGAGACTGGAAATCGACGCCATTCGATCGGGCCAGCCGCTGGCCACGCAGAACAAGCGTGAGACAGCAGAATTTGAAGCCAAGAAGGCTCGGCTTGGTCTCTAGGATTTGCGGCGAATTTCCTGTATCCAACCTATTATTATTGGACATACAGGACTTATCAGATTCGTTTGCAAGAATTCTTACACATCAGCAAAAATCAATGAATTTGTTATTTGGCGCACCCGTGTTTGTGGTGTCTACTTGCCTTGTCGCCACCGGGATGGCGATCATTTCATGTGTCTGGGGTTTGTAGGCACGATAGACAATTTGGATGGACAAGGGCTGCCACCGTCCATGTGACGGTGGCGGTTGTTTTTAGACCACACCCGTTTGTATGTTGCCAGTTCCGGGTGGTTATCTTTCGCGACTCCTCACACTTTCAAGTTTCGCAAGGCCCCACACCCAATGACCCAAGCCGCATCAGCACCAACCAGCGTTCACGCAGATCTTCTCGCCCGAATTCAACAAGGCCACGCCCGAGTCGGTGTCATCGGTCTTGGGTATGTCGGACTTCCATTGGCTCATGCGCTGCATAACGGCGGATTGCCTGTGATTGGGTTTGACATTGATCCAGCAAAGCCCAAGGCCATCAAAGAGGGTCGGAATTACCTTCAGCATTTAGGCGACGACATGATCACGTCGCTGCGAGATAGCAAGCGATTCGAGGCCACCACCGACTTCGGCCGACTTGGCGAATGCGATGTCATCATCGTTGCAGTTCCCACGCCGCTCGGTCGACACCAAGAACCGGACATCAGTTACATCTTGGCAACGGCTGATGCCATCGGAAAGACTCTGCGAAGTGGTCAACTGGTCATTCTTGAAAGCACCACGTACCCCGGCACAACTCGAGATGACATGATGCCGGCAGTCTTTAAGGCGGCTGGCGAGAAGGGAATGAACCTGAAATTGGGTCGCGATGTCTTTGGAGCCTTCAGTCCAGAGCGTGAAGATCCGGGCCGCAAGTCCCACAATACTCGCACCATTCCTAAATTGGTCGGTGGTCTTGATGATGCCAGTACGGAATTGGCGGCAGCGGTGTATCGCAAAGGTATTTCCGAAGTGGTGCCGGTCTCAACGGCCGAAGTTGCTGAAGCGGCCAAGATTCTGGAAAACACATTCCGCGCCGTGAACATCGCGCTGGTCAACGAACTCAAAGCAATTCTGGAGCCGCTCAAGATCGATGTGTGGGAAGTTGTTCGAGCCGCCGCCACAAAACCATTTGGCTACATGCCATTCTTTCCAGGCCCCGGTCTCGGCGGCCACTGCATTCCGATCGATCCGTTCTATCTCACATGGAAGGCCAAGGAGCACGGCCGTGGAACGCGATTCATCGAACTCGCTGGTGAGATCAACACCAGCATGCCGCACTATGTTGTGGATCGTGTCGCCGAACACTTGAACAATCACGGGAAGCCAGTGAAGGACAGCAAAATTCTCATTCTTGGCTTGGCCTATAAGGCGGACATTGATGATGTGCGCGAAAGCCCCAGCTTTGAGTTGATTTATCTGCTGCTCGATCGTGGCGCCAAAGTGGACTACAGCGATCCACATTGTGCGCAGACCAAGGCAGGCCGCGCATTTGATCTGCACATGAAGTCTGTGCCAGTGACACCAGAGTCATTGAAGCAATATGACTTGGTGCTGGTGTCAACGGCTCATGCCGCGTTTGACTGGAATGTGATTGCCAAGCACTCCAAGTTGATCGTGGATACCCGCGACGCACTTCGCAAGTTTCACGGAGAGCTGGGCAATCGCCTGAAATTGGCGTGAGTAAGCGAGCATTGGGTGCCGTCTGAATCGCATGGCCAGGCAACGCCGCGGGCCGTCCCGTGGCATGCGGCATGGCATGAGCGCAACTATCGACTGTTTGCCGTTGGAATGCTCGCGGCGGGCTTTGGCCTTCAAATGCTCAACACCGCCGTGCTGTGGGATGTTTGGCAGCGATCGCACAGCGCGTTGAGCCTTGGATTGGTGGGCCTCGCTCGAGCGCTGCCGGTCGTATTTCTGGCACTCCCCGCAGGACAACTGGCCGATCGAGTGAGTCGAAAGAAAATCCTTGCATTTTCACAAGCCGGGTTTGCGGTGGTCGGCGGCTTGCTTGCCATCGCCAATGTCGTACACGCTCCACTGTGGATCACCTATGCCATTCTTGTTCTCAGTGGATGCGTTCGGGCCTTCAACATGCCCACGCGACAGAGTCTGCTTCCCTCACTCGTCGCACCACGGCGATTTCAGAATGCCGTCACATGGAACAGCGCGATCTTTCAAACAAGTGCCATTGTCGGGCCGGTCTTAGCGGGAGCCGTCATGGCCCTCACCGACCTTGCATGGGTGGTGTATGTGGCAGCGTCCGTGGGATGCCTTCTCTTTGCAGTCATGGCGTTGCGTTTGCGTCCTCGCGAAAGTCGATTGCTGCCAACCGGACTCTCGCCCGGTGGAATGTTTGCCGGGCTCACGCACATTGTGCGGGAACGGGCGATTCTGGGTGCGATTTCACTGGACCTTCTTGCAGTTCTCTTTGGCGGAGCCACCGCTCTTCTGCCGCTGTATGCCACCACCATTCTTGGCACAGATGCTTTCGGACTTGGAGTGCTCAAGGCAGCACCCTATGCGGGGGCCTTGCTTATGGCGGGTGTGCTGGCCGTTCGAGGGGAATTCCGCCATGCAGGGCCGGCATTGCTGTGGAGCGTGGTTGGATTTGGAATCAGCATGATTGTGTTTGGATTCAGCGAGTGGCTCTGGCTTAGCGTTGTGGCACTTGCAATTGGTGGCGCGGTTGACAATGTAAGCGTGGTCATTCGCCATGTTCTTGTGCAGGCTCGCACGCCGGATCACTTGCGTGGACGCGTCACAGCCGTGAACGGAATTTTTATTGAATGCAGTAATGAACTTGGCGGGTTCGAAAGCGGAGTCGTTGCCGCATGGCTGGGGCCTGTGGTCAGTGTGGTGGGCGGGGGCGTTGGAACGCTGATCGTCACGGCCGTGATCGCGTGGCGAATACCCGAGTTGAGAAGGCTCACGCGACTGGTTGAAGGACCTGGCGATGCGTTGCACTCATCTGCCGAAGAAACTTCGGACGAGTGATTTAGGCCAGACCCTTACGCTGAGCGATGGCCGTGACTTGGCTGTGTCGAAAGCAACTCACTAGGTGTTCGTTGACACAGCCCACCGCTTGCATGAAGGCATGACAAATCACCGGGCCGCAGAAGGAGAATCCCTCGCTTTTTAGGCGTTGTGAGAGGGCCTGGCTCTGCCGTGTTTCCGCCGGGATTTTGGAGCGGTACCGAATGCGTTTCACCAAAACGCGATGCTCGGTGGGGGACCACACCATGTCGCGAAAGGCGTGTCGATCGCCGCGATCCATCAGATTGCACCATGCTTGTGCGTTCTGGATCGCCGACTTCACCTTTGCACGACTGCGAATGATTCGCTCGTCCTTCAACAAGCGGCGGGTGTCGGTGATTCCATATCGTGCCACGCGCTCTGGATCGAGTCCATCAAAGGCAGCCAAGATGCCAGAGCGCCTTCGAAGAATGGTGATCCACGAAAGTCCCGCTTGAAATCCATCAAGAACCAGTTTGGAAAACAGTTCTCGATCATCCCGCACCGGAACTCCCCACTCCGTGTCGTGGTAGTCCACATACAGCGGGTCGGTTCCGCACCAATAGCATCGCGAAAGTGGAGTTGGCAATCGTTTCATTTCACGATTCTGGTGTTGATTGAATGTCGATGGCAAGCACTTCTTCCAGGCTGGCTGCCACAGCATCGGCTTTGGTGGCTACGGACTCCCGATGCACCACCTCCGTGAAGCAAACAAAAGTTTCGCATGCATTCAACTCACGCACTTGCCAGTCGGTCATGCCGTCTCCCACCATGATTCGGGGTTTCGCAAGGTTTCGAGCCATGATTGCGGTCGCCTTTCCGTGGTCAACTGCACATGGTGAGTGGGGATCCAGTTCCAAAGTGCCGTCGCTTCGCCGCCGAAGTCGGTTCGCAATCACTTGATCCGTTCTTAGCCCCAGCCGCGAAACCGTGGGCTCGATCCATTCATGGCAGCCGCCACTCACCACCCATATTTGGTCTCGCATCATGGCAAGGCGGTCCCGCAGCCTCCAAAAACTGGGAGTGAAATTGGCGACCAATCGCTCAATCAATGCTGGAATCATTTCAGGCCGTAGGGACAGCAGGGCGAGCCGTGACTGCAGACTTTGCTCAATTGACATAGCCCCCTCCATGCCAAGCCGGGTTACCTGGCGAATGCGTTCAAGTTGGACTTGTCGGTCGGGCACGCCAGCCAAGGCGATATCCGCCAGTTCGTCCAGTGCCTCGACACGGACAAGCGTGCTATCAAAGTCAAAGATCCAGGTCGGCTGAAGGGGCATGCGGTGGGCGGGAATCAGGATAAGGCTAAAAACGACAAGGCCTCCCAGAATGGGGAGGCCTTGATCGTAGAAATTCATTTTCTCAGCGGATCAGTGTGCGCGATCTTTCTGAAACACCCACACAATCACGAACAGGGCAATCAGGCCCACTAGGCCATTGCTGCCAAGCTGCGTGATGAAGGCCATCAAGTTGGCGGTCACGCTGTTGAAGAAGGGCACATTGTTTCCGAACAAAATCTGCACCATGACGCCAACTGCCACAAACAAGATGGCCACGTCCACGAACTCGCGAATCCAACCTTTTACGACCTTGAAGCTTTCCATTCGCTGATCTCCGTTGCGGGCTCGGCCCGCTATTTTTAGTAACCTCGGCTCCGCCGAGTGGCGGAACTTGTGAGCCACGAAGCCCACTGCGTTCAGAGGTTGATATCGGTCTAAGAGCCTCTGTTTTGGGAAAGAATTTCATCCTTGCAGCATGAATTCCCAAAAAAACGATCAAGAAACTGGGTTCCCGATCGAAAAACAGCCATTCTTATGGCAAAAAATGCTGCGAGGAATTACATCATGGGGCCGTTTGGGCTGCCCCAAGAACCGCCTGTGTTCCAGGCATGGTGGCGACAGCCGCCAGCAATTTGCGTGGTAGTTCACGCGATGGATCTCTGGTTGCGGCTTCTCCAAGGAGTCGCGCCGCTTCGGCTCGATCTCCCTTTTGCATCGCCGCAATTCCAAGCATGAGCCAGCCATCCGAACTGGCTGGGCGAGTCTGTGTGAGCGTCTTTCCCGCATCGATCATTCGTGCGGTGTCTCCCAAACGCATGGCCGCAAGCCCCAAGATCATGGCATTACGCCCCTCGGCATCCGTCTCGGTACGCAACGCCACCATCAAGTCGCGAGCCTCACGGGGTCGGTCCAGCATTAACAGACAGCGAGCTCGAAGGCGAACCAAGTCAGAACGATTGGCGACGGACTTCAGACCCTCGTCCTCAAGTGCAGCGAGGCAGCCAGTCCAATCGCCTTGCTCAAACTGCACGGCGGCGATTTCTTCCATGAGCTGCTGGCTCTTGTCCGGATCAGTTCGCATGCGCGCGGCCAATAGCCACTTTTCACGCTGCGGCAAGTTCCCACGGTGCTCTGCAAGGTCGGCACGGATGCGGTCAAGCACCGGGCTGAACTCAAAGGTGTGGTTTACCGCATTGAGTCTGGCCTCCGCGTCGTCCAATCGATTCGCCGCAATCAGCGTCTCGCATTCCGCGGCGACATATTGCAACTGTGAGGGAGCCAATTCAAACGCCTTGGCGTATTCATCAGCGGCCTTGTCCAGTTCATTCCATCGCTGCAATACGATTCCCAAGAAGTAGTGGGGGTCAGCCAAAGTTGGCGAGAGTGTTGCGGCTTTGACAAACGACTCTCTCGCTAGGTCAACACGCTTCATTTCCAGCAGGATTCGCCCCTTGAGTAACTCATACGACCCATCTTTTGGAAAGCGGGAAATGGCCTTGTCGATGTGGTTCAAGGCCAACTCAAACTGGCCGGCATGAAAGCTCTGAAGCGACTGGTCGTACACCACCTGTGCATTGGCGCGGTCATACCGGTCATGGGCTTCCGTGCGAACCTGTTGCGAGTGCGGTGTGCCACAGGCTGTCAAGGCGAGAATGCAGGCTGAGACAAGAAGAAGTCTGGTCATGGAAGCATCTCCGTTGTCGAATCAGTTGAAGAAGGTTCAGTCGTGATCGTTCCTTGCGAAGCCTCACCAGTTGATGTGGCGCCCGGCGGATCTTTCGGAACACCCGGCGGGAATCCCAGCACCGTTCCATGCTTGCGGATGTAGTCGGGCAAGAGATCCAGCGAGTCCAATTTGCTCTTCCACGGAGCAGCGTTGTCGGCTCGGATGTCTTCTCGCAATTGGATCATGCTTGGTGACACCGGTGAAACGCGAAGAGCCTGATCAACAAACAAGCCGGCCTTCTTGCGATCACCTTCTCGCCACGCGTCCATCGCTTGCATCTGGTAGTTGCCGCCAATCTGTGCATGCGAGAAGGGCAGTAGGCCAGCGCGAGCGCCAGCCTGAACTGCATCGATCACCTTGAGGGCCTGATCGCCGTCCAGAGAATTCTTAGGATCCTCCACGATGGTGGGTGTCACAAGAAAGAGCACTTCCTGGCGAATTGTCTTGTCAGCCTGTCCGCTGAACGCGCCGGGTACAAGGTCGCCAAGAACCGGAATCTGCCGATTGGTGTTGTCTGTGACTTCCCGGAAGAGGCCGCCAAGCACAATGGTTTGGCCGCTTTTCACGCGGACATTGGTTCGCAGATCCTGATTGCTCTGATTGGGAATCTGTGACACTTTGCCTTCAAAGGTCACGGATTCATACTTGGCCGCAGTAATCGACGGAGCGAGTTCCATACGCACCATGCCATCCGGACTAATGAAGGCCCGGAAGGTGAGTTTGATACCGGTGTCGATGTATTGCACTTCCTGCGTGGTGCTGGTCTGAGTCTGAGTGGTAGAGAGGTAACCCAGTTTTTCTCCAATGTTCACCTGAGCCTTCTGACGGTTCAGAACAGTGACGGAAGGGCGTGCAAGCACCGTTGTGTTGGTGACCTGATCAAGCATTTGCAGGAAGATGGCGACATCGTTTGAGATAACGCCAAGTTTCAATGTTGGGTCCACGGTCCCGCCGGTTGGGTACAGCGACGCCGCGTTCGCCGTTGCATTCCCTGGCGTGATCGCACCAGACTGCAAATCATTGAACGCATTCATCGGTCCACCGGTCACGGTCGCGAAATCAATGTTGCCTACAGCGGAAATGTCCAGACCGAACGCATCGTCCTCTGCAACATCGGTCACCAAAATGGTGGCCTCCACGCGCACTTGCTGCGGCTGAATGTCCGCCTCTTTCAGCACTTTGGTGGCCTTTTCAATCACTCCTGGGTAATCATTCACCAGCACGCGCGTTGCAAAGGCGTAGTTGTCGCCGCCGCCGTCGGCGAGCGTTGGCTCAAAGCCATCCTTCACTTTTCCAAGGGAAACAGCGGTGCCACCTTCGCTCAGCAATGGCTTGACCAAGGTCAATGCATCATCGGGGGAAAGAAACTGCAATGCAAAGACATGCGCATCCCGCTTCATGTTGGCCAAGTCCATCGCCTGTTTCTCGGCGCGGGTGTAAACCATGATGAATGGTCCCTGCCGCTCCCACACAAATCCATTGACTGTGAGCAGGGCATCAAGTGCCTGATCAACAGGAACGTCATACAGACTCACGCTCACGAGCGCCTTGACTTTTTCACTGGCCACAATGTTCATGCGATTCTTGATGCTGAGCAACTCAAGCAGTTTGGTGATTTCAATACCTTGTGCGGCCAGCGTTACGGTGCCGTGGTCGGACACCTCAACATGGGCGGTTACTTCAGGTGGCGGTGTTGCAGCGGGTGCTTCAACAACTGGCGTCTCAGCGGCCGGCGGATTGGCAACCGGTGCTTGGGCTGTTGTCGGTTCAACGACCGGCGGCTTCGCAGCCGGCGGTTCAGCAACTGGTGGCTGAGCGGCTGGTGCAGGGCTCGTTGGAGTCACGGCGGCAGGGGGAGTGGATTCAGCTGATTTCGATGCCTCGGGAGTTGGCGCCGGATTGCTTTGCGAAGGCGCAGAATCCTGTGCCACCACCACCGAAGCGGTCACGCCGAGTGCTGCACATGCCATCAGCACCACGACCCGAGAAAGTTGTGGAAAACGAAAAGTCATCGCCGCATTGTTTCGGCAGAATTTGGCATCGACCTGCGTGGCAGGTTTATGGATTCGGCCAGGTAACTTGAATTGAGCCATTGGATTCATTAAATGTTATCAGACATTTCCGATCAGAGTCCGGTAAAAACATTTCTATGGATGCCGGAGACGTTCGAACGCCTCCAAATGGCTCAAACTCAATCTGCCGTTCATCGGTGTCAGAAGACACCAGCCGAACGCCATTGGCAGACGCAGACATGCCCTCTCCTAATACGCGGTACATCGTTGTTCCATCGCTTGCAGTCATCGCGATTGTGGGGGCCGAATTTCGCGCCACCATCCAACCTGTTTCGTCTTCCAGCAAGCGAATGCTCGCTGGATCGTGGGGCATGCTTAGGGTGGCACTTCTGGCCCACTCCACATCTTGTGCAAACATGCGCACCGCACCAGCAATCCGTTCCTCATCTCGCGGACGCAGAAGGTCCATGCCTAGCGCAGCAAGAGTGGAAATGATCACCACAACGATCAAGATCTCAATGAGTGTGTAGCCGGGTCGATACTTCATGGGCCGGTTCCTTTGTCGGCACCCCATGTCAATTGTCGAATCGGAAACATTTCGTCTGGGTCGCCACCTCGATTGGGGGCGCGGCCTTCGGTCAAACCAGTAATGTCGTCAAGGGCATGGTCGTAGCGAAAGCGGCTTGTGCCATCGATAAACACGCTGTCGGCTGCGATGCGGCCGTACATTTCGGAACGGCCGTTGAAGCGGACAGTGTTGTTCGGAAGGAAAATGCTTCCGATCACACTCGTGTTCGTCAGATTCCAAATAAAGAGCGCGCTCAGGGCACTCCGGATTGGATAGATGCGGACACGCCAGGGTTCCAGATAGCGGGGTTCGGTAGGAGCAGAGGTGTCGCACGCCGTTTCCTGAAAGGCAGCACCTCTCCAGAGTTTCATATGCGGGTCGCCAACAGCCTTGATTGGATCCGGCTCAGTGACGCATTGGTAATAACTGCCCATCCAGCATCCATTCATGGTCAGGCGATATCCGTTGTTGATTTCCAAATCGGCGTCGGTGGTCAGTTCAACCGTAGTGTTGGTCCATTCAATACCGCTCGGAAACCAATTGAAGATCGACCACTTTGGTGAAACCACAATCTTCACCGGCCCCTGAATTCGGATCGTTGCATTGTTGGCTCGCCAACTTCCATACACCTCGTAGGTGCCGGGGGTAAGCAGCAGAGTGCAATTGTCAGTGGTGAGATTGGTGTTGGTGGAGCCACTGGGTGTCCCAACACGGAATGGAGTCATCGTTCGCGTTCCACTTGAAATCGTGTTGCCACCGGTAATGCCAGGGGGAGCAGGAACAGTCGGTGTGGGTTGCGGCGCCTGAACCATTCGAATGGATTCATCAGGGCTCATGCGAACCGCGGCGACCTTGTCGCGGCCTGGGCCATTGATCGGAAACGAACTGCTCCAGAGATTCGTTCCACCGTTGTAGGGGTAGTAGACCCATGTGCTCTTAAGCGTTCGAGCGTCGGAGGGGTCCACCGGATAGACCTCGGATTCCAATTGCACATCACTGTCAATCCACACGCCGCTGAAATTTGCAAAAGCGAAGTCTGCTTGTGTTCCAATGTTCACGCGACGGTTTTCGGCGGATTTGGGGGCGTTGTCCCACCGGCCAATTTCATTGTTGGTTCCATACAGCCACAGCAATTTGTTGGCAAAGATTGCGTATTGGCCTTTGACAACCTGCGGAATGCTCATGTGCGACAGGCTTGTCCACGTGGCGGTGTCCAGCGTTGCAGTCACGGAAATTTCAACTTCCGTTGTAGCGGAGTCAGGCACGCTCGCTGCCGCCGACGCGCCAGCCTCACGCTTGGCAATATCGATCAAGGACACCGTTACGGTGCCGCCATCGAGTGCGTAGTTGTTCAGAAGTTTTCCATTGGCATGCATCAGCCGCCATCCGGTCTCATCGCTTCGCAAGAGGGCCTTGGCCACATCCAGCCCGCTATCTGCCAGTTCACGCACCCGAATCGAATTCACCGCATTGCGGCTTGCAAGAAATCCTGTGTGCCTGCTTGCAGTAAAGGCCAGTGTTGCAGTGCCAACCACCAACATGGCAAAGACCGCAAGCAACATCGCGGCACCTCGGCGGCGACCATGTGGAAGAGAATTATTGTGCGTGGTG
Organism: Singulisphaera sp. GP187; assembly: GCA_945871915.1. Lineage (GTDB taxonomy): Bacteria > Planctomycetota > Phycisphaerae > Phycisphaerales > SM1A02 > SYAC01. The sequence goes on along the minus strand of CAMBXO010000009.1, from coordinate 27,056 downwards.
CGGTTCATGGGCAGTCGGGGTGCCTCTGGCCGTTGGGCATGCGTCCACCAAGCTGCACATGCAGTCCGCCCTGTTCGTCATTGAGAATTCCATCGAAGGAAAAGCGGCGCACACTGCACGCATCGCTGTCCTCTACACGGAATCCACCCGATGCCAGCCCCTCCAGAATTGAAGTGGTTGTCAAGGCGGACTGTGCTTGGAGTGTTGAGCGAAGCCCGGCCCAGTTGGTCGACAGGCCGTAGGTGGTTCGATCGTTTCGATTCTCCACGCATTGAAGCGTGAGGGTTCCGGCTGATGGATCCATGACATACCACGCGAGTTCGTTTCCGTGAATCGTGTCGTAGTCGCTGGTATTGTTCGCGGTGTTGGCGAACGGCTCCGTTGGAAGCCACAAAAGGACTTCCTGTGCATTTTGCATCAGCGCAAGCCGCGCACGATTGGCGTGATCCGCCACCCGCCCATCCGCGCGCGCTAATCGTGCCATGGATTGAGCCGCCGAATCCAGTGCCAGGGTGCTGTCCGTAACAGCCTGAATGGTGCCAATTACCGCGGCAGCCACCATAGAGGTCACCACAGAGGCGATCGCCACTTCAATAAGTGTGAAACCGTTGCGGCGCATTACTCGGCGTCCTCGTTGGTTCGATGACGGCGGATCTGCGCATAAATGGTTCCGTCGGGTCCGAAGACTTGCACATCAATTCGCGTTCCCTGAACCTGCACTGAGTTGTACTGTGCAAAGGTCAGGGGTTCGTCGGTCAAAGTGGTTTGCCGACCAAGCTTCGACCACGCTCCATCTAATACTCGGCTTCGAGTCACACCACCGCCATCTGGTGGTGCCAACATCTGCCCAATGTCTTCGGTGCCATCGAAATCATCCATGCTCTCATATGGTTTCTCCAACAGAAACCCAACCTGCTGCTCCGCGGCTTGTGTGGCCATTTGGACCAACTGGGCATCGTTCTGGGCTGCCGAAGCAAGCCCCACACCCAAAGCAGCGGCACTGGCGACCATGGCCACGACCACAATCGCCACAAGGGCCTCGATGAGCGTGAAGCCGCGGGGGGCCGCGGGAAATGGGTTGGAAATGTGTGCTTGCATGTAAAGGACCGCCTTCCACTATCCGATACCCCTGCGGGCCGGGCAATTGGGTCTGGACGGAATGGGCGGAGATTCTTGAAAAAATGTTTGAAGAAGGGGCTTGCCATCCGCCCTGAAAAATTGGATGGTTGGGACTGGAGTTACTGGGAGAGAACGAACTTTTCTTTGAAAGGAAACAGTTATGACGAATACGAACACCAACTCTAAGAACGAAAACAGCAGTACCTATGGGACGAAGCGGGGCGGACGCAAGGGATTCACTCTGATTGAAATCCTGATCGTCGTTGTCATTCTTGGAGTCTTGGCCGCGCTGGTCATTCCAGGTGTGACAAGTGCCTTGACCGATGCAAACAACAATGCAGCTGTGGCACGAGCCTCGCAGATCACCACCATGGTGACTCGCTTGAATCAGTTCCAGCCAGGTGGAGCCACGATTACTTTGGCCGACGGCCAGGAGTACTCAGCTGGCGACCTTGGCGCCTTGGTCACTGCAAATTATTGCAGCGCTGAGGACTTGGCCAATCAAGTCGATAGCACAAAGGGTTGGTTGTGGAGCTCCACGACAACCAAGTTCACGCCAGCCCCCTGACCATCGTCAGCGGGCAAACGGCTCATACGAGCCGGGTTGCATGAATCAAAGATCTGAGGGACTCCCGAAACGGAGTCCCTCAGTTTTGTTTGGGGTCGAGTGAAGGCACGGTGGAATTCAGACGATCGAGGACATAGGAAATGAAGGGCTTTAAAAACATCCTTTCCAAGCACGCCACAACGGTTGCCATTGACTTTGGCGTGGATGCCATTCGGTGCGTGGCCATCGAACAGGACAGCACAGGCTCGTGGATTCGTCGGGCAGCATTTCAACTGCCTGCCATGGAATCCGATCGGCCCATGGGGGACAAGGCTTTGCAGCGATTCCGCGAACAAGTTCGGGCGGCCGGCCTGCACGGATGCTTCTGCCGAGTCACGATTGCATCCAAGGAATTCAATATGGAGGCCTCTCGCCTTCCGGCATTGAGCGATCGGGAACTCTCGGCCAGCGCCCGATTTGAAGCCATCGATCGGTTTGGCGTGGATCCATCACAAGTCATGATTCGGCACACCAGTCTTGGTGAACAGGGAACGGACACACGCGACCTGCTTCTGTTTTCGATTCCAACTTCTGTCATCAAGCATGCCACGCGGGCGGCTATTCACGCTGGTCTGTCGCCTTGCAGTGTTGAGCACTCAGCGTGCGCTGCATTGCGTGGAGTGGAACACTGGAAGTCGGGAACGCACGAAGGCATCGTGGCGTTGCTCCACATGGAAGGACAGCAGGCTGTTCTTCTGGTGATGCGTGACGGTGCCCTGGCCTCTGCGAAATCGCTTCGAGGTGTGTGGACGACCAAGATCGAACCAGCGAATCCGCAACAGCCTTGCCATGCAGACACCATTCCACTTGATCCTGTTGGCCCAGAGGGCTCGTGGAGATGGAGCAGCCTTGCAGAGGAAACGCTTCGAGGCCTGCGACAGAGTTGCGGCGAATCCTCGTGGCCCAATCGAATGATTGTCTCCGGCATGCCCGCGGATGACCGCGACTTGCTTGAAACGCTCAAGGGAGTGTGCGGTGTTTCTGTTGAATCCGCAGGAAGCTCGCAATGGCTCAAAGGAACACAGGAAATTGCGGGTGATGTGTGGGCCTCGGCCTTGGGTGCCCTAAGCCGTGATGCACATTCGATTGGCGATCGGAGGGCAGCATGAGTCTTCCCATGATGGATTTCATGCCTGACGACTTGCGTCGGGTTGTGCATGTTCAGCGATCCAAGCGGCGCATTGCACTGCTGGGAATTCTTCTCTTGGTGTTCAGTGTTGGAGTGAGTGCCCACAGTTGGAACAGTGCACGCATTGCCGAGAGGGATCGTGCCGATGGAGCCACTCGCGTTGCCAACACCCCAGGTGTTGATGAACTTATGGATCGCATGGCGCAGGAACAGGCCGAACTTGAACGTGCGCTCCGTGTGTCCGACGGGTTGATTCCACCTGTATCGGCTTCGAATGTTGTGGCAACTTTGACGCATCTCATTCCGGAACATGTCACGCTTTCAGGCATTCGCCTGGAGACCGAGGAATCGCCTCGCCAAATCCTTGTGGTCATCAAGGGATTTGCCGCAACAAACAGCGACTTGGCCGAGTTTGAGCGAGCCCTTGCCGGAGCATCGGCCTTCCAAAGTGTGACCGTCTCTGAAAGCAAAGCCAGTTCATTCATGGACAAGCGGGTTGAAGAATTTACGGTGTCGTTCCAGGTTCCGATGGAAGCCAAAGTGCGTACGAACAATGCCATGCGGGTGGCACTTGGAGGTGGTTCATGAAGCACTCCAACCTCGGCAAGCTTGGCGTTACTGACCTGTTGGCCACAGCCTTTCCATTGCTGGTCGCAGTGCTGTTGCTGGGCCTCTTCATTATTCCTAATTACAACCGAGCGGTTGAATCGACCCGCGAAGCAAACACACTGCGAGCAGTCGCCGATGAATGCGCAACACGGAACAAGGACTTGCGGGTGCTGACCCAAGATGTTGAGCGATTGCGTCGCGAGTTAGCGCAGCGTGGCCGCAAACTGCCAGCCGCACCGGATCAGGGCGTTCTGCTGGCGTGCCTTGCTCGAGCCGCAGACACCAAGGGAATTCAATCGCACATGGCGAAGTCGGGCAAGTTGATGCCAGTAAGTGTGCCAGGACTTCCGGGTGGAAAGGCCATGCGTCGAACAGTGGATGTGCAGATGGTTGGAAGTTTCGACTCACTGTTCAATGCAGTCAGCGATGCCGAGAGGTTGCCCGCAGTGGTCACTGTTCGAGCGATCGACATGGCATGCAATCCCAAGGGCCAGGCTGATGTTCCTGAGATTGAGGCCACCTTCACCTTTGATGAATTCTTTAGCGAGCGAGCACAGGATGGCCGTACCGATGGTGCCGAGAGCGCGCCGAGAAAGGCAGGTCGGTAATGGCTGCAACTTCAGGTCGGTGGCAATCACTCTGCGAGCGCCTTGGTGTGCAGCCCAAGCAATTTGCAACGCTGCTCGTCGTCATGACGGTTGCCGTTGGCGGTCTTGGTATCAAGTACGCCTTTGCACCTCGCAGCGCGTCGGCCAATGCACCAGCGAGCGCCAAGAAAAAGGCAACGCGTACTGCACCCGTAGCAACGCCAGCCAAGGCGGCAGCTAAGACTCCGGTCGCCGCAACAGAAGCGGCGATTCGTTCGCGTGAGACGGTGATGACCTTTGAGCGATCACCTGCTCGCGATCCATTCAAGGCATGGGATGTTCCCGAGGCCGAGCCAGCGAAATCGTTGTTGAGCGTGCCAGTCGTGGTCGAAACCAAAGGCCCCGGATTGCTTCCCGGCATCGTGTTGAAGGCAGTTGTCCGCGGAGAATTGGCCGTCTTTGGCGATCAGACCGTGCGAGTCGGTGATGCCATTTCTTTGCCGGACGGTTCGTTTGCAAGTGTCCGTGCGATCGCTGATCGATCGGTGACTGTGGAGTTTGGCGGTCGTGAGATCACCGTCGGGTTTGGAGCCTTGGTACAACCCAAAGCCCCGACCTCGGGAGGATTCCGATGATCGATCGAACCAACACAGGGAATGCGTCAAAGTTGACCACCACTGAAGTGCGAACGCTGCCCCGTGTCGGCCAAGTGCTGATCGAAGACGGCGTACTGAGCCTTACGCAATTGCGAGAGGCGTTGCGGCGACAAGCCGCATCAGGCGAGCGTTTGTTGCTCGGCGAAGTGCTTCTGCAAATGGAATTGGTCAGCCCCACGGTTTTGCTTCAAGCCGTTGCACGCAGCCTGAACATTCCATATGTGGAGCGTCCCAGCGATGAGGCAGATCCTGCGATCATGAAGATGCTTCCCGAATCCATGCGTCGGGAGCATCGCATCATTCCCCTGCGACGCGAGAATGATGTGCTGGTTGTGGCAACCGCCGATCCGCAGAACGATCATGTGCTGGAACTGGCTCAACGCGAATCCAGCATGCGTGTTCGATTTGTTGCCAGTCCGGCGGAGGCTCTGGATGCCATGCTGTCCGATGGGGGCCTGGACGGAGCCGTGCAGGAAAAGGCTGAGGAAATCGTCGCCGAGATGATTGATGGCGGGCAGGGCAGCGGTTTCACACTGCAAGAGAAGCAAATTGAGGAGATGGTTGGCAGCAGTGAGAACGACGACATGGGCCCGGTGGTGAAGTTAGTGAATTTCATCATTTGCTCAGCGGTTGAAGAGGGTGCCAGCGACATTCACATTGAGCCTGACGATGGCAACATGCGTGTGCGATTTCGCATTGACGGCGTGCTTGGACATCGCATGTCGCCACCGTGGCGAATGAATGCAGCGATTTCCAGTCGCATCAAGATCATGGCGCACATGGACATCAGCGAACGCCGAATGCCGCAGGACGGCGAAATCAGTGTTCGCGTTGGTGGCCGGCCGATTGATTTGCGTGTGAGCACACTTCCGGGAAAGTTCGGCGAGAAGATTGTTATGCGCGTGGTGGATGGCAGTGGTGGCCGTCTGGGTCTGGAGCAACTCGGCTTTCAGCCGGCCATGCTGGAGCGGTTTCAGAAAGTCATCGACCAGCCGTACGGCATCATTCTGGTAACTGGTCCAACAGGATCTGGTAAGAGCACCACGCTTTACAGCGTCTTGAATAGCTTTGATCGCGCCACCATCAATGTGAGCACGGTTGAAGATCCCGTGGAGTCCAATGTCGAAGGTGTGCATCAGGCACAGATCAATCCCAAGGCGGGATTCACTTTTGCTTCCGCTCTGCGATCACTGCTTCGGCAGGATCCGGATGTGATCATGGTGGGCGAGGTGCGAGATAGTGAAACGGCACAAATTGCCGTTCAAGCCGCGTTGACCGGCCACGTGGTGCTTAGCACGCTGCACACAAATGACGCACCGAGTGCCATCACACGCCTTGGCAATCTTGGTGTGGAAAACTTTCTTATCGCAGCAAGTCTTCGCGGTGTGCTTGCCCAGCGACTGGTGCGACGGGTGTGTTCACACTGTTCCGCGCCCGTCGAACTCGATGAAGCTCAGAAGACTTCCATGGGGTTGTACGGCTACCAGACCGGAACGCCCATGCGTGGCAAGGGCTGTCGCAAATGTCGCGAGACGGGCTTGAAGGGACGACTCGGACTGTACGAATTAATGGTGCCCGATCAGAAGATGAACGACTTGCTCTGCGGTACATGCGACCCAGCATTGATTCGCGCCCTGTTGCGTGAGCAGGGATTCGAGTCGTTGTGGGATGATGGAATGCAGAAAGTGCTTGCTGGACTTACCACGCCAGAGGAAGTGCATGATGCCTGCCGTCATTGAGCCTGCTGCTGACAGCGATCGGAAATGGAACTACAAGGCCCGCAAGCCTAGTGGTGAGATGTCTCGCGGCGTGGTGCAGGCAACCAGTCACTCCGAAGCGGTGCGAGAACTTCGCCGTCAGGGGCTGGCCATTCTTGAAGTGGAACTTGGAAGTGTTGAAGCAACCGTGGGCGAAGAAGTGGATGTTGATCTGCGTCGTCGCCGTTTACAACGAGCCTTTCGGCGTGATGACACCATTTCGTTTTGTTCGCAGATGGCCATCATGCTTCGAACCGGCGTTCCATTGAAAGAGGCTCTTGAGACCTTTGCGGATCAAGCCCCGCGCCCCGAAGTGGCCGCACTTGCACGAGAAATTCGAAACGATGTGTGCGAAGGCGTTGATGTTTCATCGGCTCTTGCACGATGGCCGCTCATCTTTCCGCCGCTCATTGTCAGTCTGATGCGGGCTGCCGAGGCCAGCGGCATGTTGGATGAAATGATGACGCGAGTGGCCAAGGATCTGGCAAAGCAGCGCAAGACCAGCAAGCAAGTGAAGGGGGCCATGACGTATCCAGCCATCATGCTGGCGGTGGCCATTCTTGCCGTGGGCGTGATCATGACCACGGTCATGCCCCGCTTTGCGCCGTTGTTTGCCATGCAGGGTGATCGGCTTCCGATGCCTACGGTATTTCTCTTGGGGCTGTCGGATTTCATTCGCACCAAGTGGATGTTCTGGATTCCAGGTACGGCTTGTCTTGGATGGGCGGCGTGGTATTGGGTGCGCAGCACCACCGGTCGACGTGTGCTTGACAAGGGCAAGCTGACGTGGCCGATTCTTGGCCCCATGTTTCGCAATCTGTATGTCGCACGGTTTTCAAGCACCATGGCAACGCTGTTAAGCGCCGGTGTTCCGTTGCTTGACGTCGTGCGCATCCTGAAAGATGTCACCAGCAATGTGTGCTACGACGCTATGTGGAATCTGCTGGAAGAACGAGTCAGTCACGGTGACGAACTGGCGCCAACCTTTCGCGAATTCGCATTCATTCCACGCAATGTGGTGGCCATCATTGCTGCAGGCGAAAAATCTGGTCGCCTACCTGAAGTGCTGGAGAGTGCCGCAGTCGTGGCCGACGAAGATCTTGAGGTGTCGTTGAAGAGTGCCACCAGCATGGTGGAGCCGATCCTCATTGTTGGCATGGGCGTGATCGTTGGCGGAATCGCCAGTGCGATGCTGATGCCGATCTTCAATATGTCAAGAATGCTCAACGGTCATTAAGCCGTGGCGTCGGTTGCGTGCGTGTCTGCCCGTCCTGCATCAATTTGGCAAATGCCGTGGAATCGCCGCTACCAATCGCCGTGACCAATCGATCGAGCGCCGCGCGAAGTCTTTCGACAGCAGCCGCCGAATGCGGATTTCTGGATTGGATTTCGTAATACACATCAGGGCTTTCGCGCACCACCGCGGAAGCAAGCCGTTCGAGTGCAAGGAAGGTGGTACTTCGCACCGGGTGTTCCGTTTGCGGTAACGCCAGCGCAAAGGCAATTGCCGTTGCATGCGCCAAACTCAGCAGGTCCGCCATCAGGCGGTCGTGCTCATCCAGCGGCAGCCGCACAATGTTGGCGGTGGTTGGCTGAAACAATTTTTCGACGGCCTGCGCTGCCTCCGCATCGCCGGTATCGCAGATCACCACATCGGCGTCTCGCAGGAGTGAAATATTCGGGCCAAACATGGGGTGAATGGACGCCACGCGTGTGCCGGCCTTTTGAAGGTTTCGAATTGCGTCAATAATCGGCGTCTTGATGCTGGCAATGTCCACCACCACACCAGAGGGCGGTGCTGCCGTCCACTTTCGATACAACTCCGCTGTGGCCGCCGGTGAAGCACAGCAAAGGATTATGTCCGCTGTTGGAAATGCGGCGAGTGCCCACGTGTTTTCTTCGTCGGAACCAAGCGGGTCAAGCGAACCAACCAGAAATCCCTCCGCGCTGAGAAATCGACGCATCCAACGACCCATGCGACCGTGGCCACCTGCGACCACAGCGGTCTTGCCGGCACCTGCCGCCGAAAATCGAATGCTGTCCTGATCTTGCGCACTCACCGACGCGCGAATGAGTCGGGCAACCATGTCTTCTGCAATAGAGGGTTCAAGCCCAAGTTCTTTGGCCGTATTTCTTGCTCGCTCCAGCACGGCTCGCTCCTGCGCATAATCCACGGTGGGCAAATTGTTCCGCCGCTTGATTTCGCCAACTTGCGTGACCAGCTTCAATCGCTCCGCAGCGCGCTCGACCAGTTCTCGGTCGATCTGCCGGATGCGTTCTCGAACCTTGTCTAGTGTTGGATCAGCCATGCGAGCTTTGAAGAGAGTGCGGGAATCGTAAGGGCTTGCTTGGTCCATCGCACACGCGTCCGCCTCGCTTCGGTCTGAAATCCAAATTTCTGAAATTTGATCGGCATTTCTAGGGTGGACTGCTCCGCACAAGCGACTTATAGTCAGTGGTCTCCCCACGGCAACCGCGGGGTCGCCGCTGACAGAAACACGAGCATTTTCGATGATGCAGACGCCCATTTCACTGCCTCAAGCACGAGGCTTTCTTCAGACTCAACGCAAAGATTTGTGGTGGCTTGTTCCGCTGCTTGTCCTTGCAGGGCTTGGCGGATTCATTGTGTATTCAACGTGGGCCGCGTTCGAGGGCACCAACTTTTTTATCGGTGGCCTTGAGCAACCCGGCGTGCAACGATTGCTCTCACCGTTTTACTCACCCGTGTTGTGGGACCCTCGCGGAATGCACTCCGGGCATGCGTGGTTGGGTGAACTTCCAGCATGGTGGCCGGCACTGCTTCCATTTTCGCCGGCACTCCTCATTCTTCCGTTCCCCGCTGGATTTCGGTTCACGTGTTACTACTACCGCGGCGCGTACTACAAAGCATTCTGGGGTGATCCGGCAAGTTGCGCTGTGGGCGAGCCAGCCTTTCGGGGCGAGCGATATCGGGGCGAGCAGAAGTTCCCACTGATCTTCCAAAACATTCATCGCTACTTTCTGTATGTCGCGATTCTGTTCATTGGCCTGCTGTCGTGGGACGCGGTGGTGAGTTTCACCCATTACAAAGCCGACGGTCAACTTGGCTTCGGCCTTAGCGTGGGCACGATTGTGCTGGTGCTGAATCCTTTCTTTCTTGGGCTTTACACCTTTGGTTGCCATTGCATGCGGCACTTGGTGGGCGGCAAACACGATTGCCTTTCCTGCAGCAAGGGTCGGCTCGGTCGTTACAAGCGAGTCACCTGGCTGAATGAGCGGCACATGCTCTTCGCGTGGATCAGCCTCATTGGCGTGGCGTTTACGGATATTTATGTGCGACTCTGCGCCAACGGCACATGGACCGACTGGAGAATCCTGTGAGTTTTCCCGATCGCTTTATCGTGCATGAGCATGATGTGATTGTGGTTGGGGCCGGCGGCGCCGGGTTGCGTGCGGCCATCGAGGCCAGCGGTGCGGGCGTGACGGTCGGCGTGATCTGCAAGTCGCTGCTTGGTAAGGCGCATACCGTCATGGCCGAAGGTGGCATGGCGGCAGCCATGGGTCATGTGGATGATCGCGACAACTGGGAAGTGCACTTTGCCGACACCATGCGAGGTGGGCAATATCTGAACAATCCGATCATGGCGGAACATCACGCCAAAGAATCTCCGCAGCGGGTTCGAGAACTCGAGGGTTGGGGAGCGGTGTTTGATCGCACAAAGGACGGCAAAATCCTGCAGAGGAATTTCGGCGGGCATCGTTATCCGCGGCTGGCGCATGTGGGTGATCGCACGGGCCTGGAACTCATTCGCACGCTTCAGGATCACGGCATCCATCAGGGAATGGAAGTCTTCATGGAGATGACCGTTGTGTCGCTGCTCAAAACTTCTGGGCGCATTTCGGGCGTGATCGGGTACGACCGCGAGCGAGGCCGCATGCATGTGTGGAAGGCGAAGGCCGTCATTCTTGCAACGGGCGGCATTGGAAAGGCGTTCCGAATTACCAGCAACAGTTGGGAAGGAACAGGCGACGGCCACTCGCTGGCGTATCACGCCGGCGCTGAGTTGATGGACATGGAGTTTGTGCAGTTTCATCCAACCGGCATGGTGTGGCCGCCAAGTGTTCGTGGAATTCTGGTCACGGAAGGAGTGCGCGGCGAAGGCGGCGTGCTTCGCAATAGCGAGGGCAAGCGATTTATGTTTGACGAAGTGCCTGAGGCGTACCGGAATCAGGTTGCCACAAGCGAAGAAGAAGGCTGGCGTTATGTCTGCGGCGACAAGGAAGCCAATCGACCGCCAGAACTGCTCACGCGAGATCATGTGGCTCGCTGCATCAATCGAGAGATTAAAGCGGGGCGAGGCTCGCCGCATGGTGGCGTGTATCTCGACATCGCATGGATCAAAGAAAAGATTCCAGATGCAAGCGGTCACATCAAACGCAAATTGCCCAGCATGTATCACCAGTTCAAGCAACTTGCGGGTGTTGACATTACGCAGGAGCGTATGGAAGTTGGCCCAACCACGCACTATGTCATGGGTGGCGTGGCGGTGGATGGAACCACTCAGCAGTCATGTGTGCCCGGCCTGTTTGCAGCAGGCGAAGTGACCGCAGGTCTTCACGGCGCCAATCGCCTTGGCGGCAATTCACTTTCTGACCTCATCGTCTTTGGAAAGTTGGCAGGGGAGCATGCGGCGAAGTTTGCCAAGGCCAACAAGGCAGTTGAAGTTGACGCCGCCGAGGTGAATGCAACGACTGCTGAGATTGAGAAGGCATTTGATCGGCCCAACGGAGAAAACCCTTTTGCAATCCAGTCAGATTTGCAGAATGCCATGCAGGATCTTGTGGGCATTGTGCGCACGCACAACGAAATGGAACTTGCACTGACCAAGATCAGTGAGTTCAAGAGGCGTTACCACAAGGTTGGCATCACCGGTCACCGTGAGTACAACCCCGGCTGGCACACGGCCATCGATCTTCACTGCATGCTCACGGTTTCCGAGTCCATTACGCGGTGCGCGATGGAGCGCAAGGAAAGTCGTGGAGCGCAGTTTCGAGAGGACTTTCCGCAGAAGAGCGCCGAGTGCGGAACATTCAATTTGCTGACAAAAAAATCTGCAGATGGATCCATGCAAGTTGTTCGCCGACCCATTGTTCCCATGCCTGCTCACTTGCAAGCCATCATCGACCGAATGAAATGACAGCCCACCCATGAGCCAGCAGCCATCTCCAATCGTGAATGCACCCAGTGAGGCCACCGACGCCACACACACGGTTCAGTTTCGAATTTGGCGAGGCAATGCGTCGGGCGGCGCTTTCCAAAACTATTCCGTGGCGGTTTCAGAGGGCATGGTGGTGCTGGATTGCGTTCATCGCATTCAAGCAGAACAGGCACCTGACTTGGCCGTGAGGTGGAATTGCAAAGCAGGGAAGTGCGGTTCGTGTTCCGCGGAGATCAATGGCAAGCCGTGTCTCATGTGCATGACGCGCATGGAAACCTTGCCGCCCGGCGAGACCGTGACGCTTGAACCCATGCAAACATTTCCGCTGGTTCGTGATCTGGTTGCCGATGTGAGTTGGAATTACCGCGTCAAGAAGAACATCAAACCCTTCAAGCCTCGCAAGCCCGATCATGCGGATGGCTCGTGGACGATGATGCAGGAAGATGTGGACCGCGTTCAGGAATTCCGAAAGTGCATCGAGTGCTTTCTCTGCCAGGATGTCTGCCATGTGTTGCGTGACCATCACAAACACGACGAGTTCATTGGTCCGCGATTCTTGATGTACACCGCGGCACTGGAAATGCATCCGCTGGATATTGAGGATCGCGTCAGTGATCTTAAGAACAAAGACGGTATTGGCTACTGCAACATCACCAAGTGCTGCACCAAGGTCTGTCCCGAGCACATTGGCATTACCGACAACGCAATCATTCCGATGAAGGAGCGTGTGGTCGACGAGTTTTACGATCCAGTCACGCGGCTGTTTCGAATGTTCAAATCCAAGAAGGTGTGAGTGGTCGAGCTGACCTGATGTGAACGGAGTAGACTTGATCCCAACGGATCGAGGACGAATCGCATGTCGGAATTGCAACACCTTCTCAACAATAATGATGCGTGGGCTAAGAAAATGGAACGGGAACGCCCCGGTTTTTTCCACGCCCTTGAGGCACAGCAGCGGCCGAAGTATCTGTGGATCGGTTGTTCGGACAGTCGCGTGCCCGCCAATGAAATCACTGGATTGATGCCCGGCGAAGTGTTTGTCCATCGCAATGTGGCCAATTTAGTGATTCACAGCGATGTGAATTGCCTTGCGGTTCTTGATTTTGCTTTGCGAGTGCTCAAAGTGGAGCATGTCATTGTGTGCGGGCATTACGGTTGTGGTGGCGTGCAGGCAGCGTTGGAACCCAGTGCCGGCCGCATGGTGGATCACTGGATTCGACATGTGCGCGACATTGCCAAATTTTATCGTGATGAACTCGAGAGCCTTCCGAATGACGCGGAACGAAATCGGCGGCTATGCGAATTGAATGTTGCGGTTCAGGTCACGCATGTCCGCGAGTCGCCTTCGTTTCAGGAGGCGAGCAGTCGCGGCGTCAAGGTGCACGGCTGGATCTACGGATTATCGAACGGCCGCTTGAAAGATTTACAACCCACCGTGGATGCGGTGCGTGCGCACCTTGATATGTGATTTGTTTCGGGGCCGGTCGCGACACTTCTTGTGCTGGAACCTCGCCACGCCTCCGCACCCACGCATTCCGTGAACACAACATTGACTCCAAAATAATAAACCCCTGAGTCTTTCAACTCAGGGGCTTTGGGAGCTTTCTTCGATGCGTTCGTTTACACCGCAGTGATTGCAAGTGTGAAACGAAGTGAAGTGACCATATGCAGTCGTGAACGCGCCAATTAGTTGCGTCGACGACGGCTACCAGCCAGTCCAGCCAGTCCAATCAACGCCGCCGCGCCTGGTGCGGGGACGATCCCGAACTCAACGCGGTCACCGTTATTGATCAGACTGCTCTCAAGCCAATCGATGCCAACACGGCAGTAGCGCTGATACGACCCAATATTGAAGCCTTGGCCTACCACGGTCGCGCCACTCAGGATGCTTCCGTAAGTGGCGTCAGCGAACCAACCGTTCAAACTCTTGGCCGCACCTGCCGCGCTGCCCGGCGCGCCATTGCTATACAGGCGCCAACCATTGTCATTGACAACGGCTGTGTCCGCATTCACGCTAAAGGTGTTCCATGCATTGATTTGAGTGCCTGTTCCGAGCCAGCTCATGCTGTATTTCAACCCGTTGTTCCCGAGGACTAGGAAGTTGAGCGCCACCGTGCGCGAGGTGGAGTATGGATCGGAGTACCAGCGGAAGCTGCTGCTGAATGAACTATTCAGCGTTCCGATCCCAGCGCCAGCGCCGTAATAGCGAACACTGGTCTTGCCGGCGTTTCCAGTGGTTCCATCCATCACCATCACTCCTGAGCCACCACCGCTGGCGGTGCCGGTGTCGGTGAAGTAAAGCTGCTGCGCAATGAGCGCATCGTCAGCGGTGCTGGACGCTAATGCACCTTGGAAATAAGGCTGGTACGACGAGTTCGTGCCATTCAGGTAAACGCCGGCGGAGGTTCGAACATCATCCGCATACCAGCCCGTGCCCGCGCCAAGAGCATTCACATGTCGAACTCCTGCCGTGGCAGACATTCCCATGCAAGCGGCCAAGGCGATTGCAGTGGTTGAAAGGATTGTGTGTCGCATCGAAAAATTCCTTCAGTCGTGAGACTTAAAAAGGACCACTCCCAGTGGTCACTCCATTTGGCAGAAACGCCTGCCACCGTTGCGATCGAAATCACTCACGCGAGCAATCTCAACTGGTTGCTTCTTTTTTGGGCAGCGTGCATACACGCGGACCGAAAAGAAGCGGCACCAAATGCACAAAAAGTGCACTCTCCTTTTGCCTTGTTTTGATTTGGAAGCCGATCACAGGCGAACCTGCGAAGGCACTGCTGCTTCCGTAGGCTGGCAGTACCACAAAACAGGCTTCCTTCCACTAAAACCAATAATTTGGGCGTAAATGACCGTTTTTGAAACAGAAACGCTGCCGCCTAGTGTGCTTTATTTTCAAGTTTGGAGATGGGTCGCCAGCGGCTGCAACGGTTGGCCGTCCTTGACTTGAATTGACAAGGCAAGGGGCGGTAGGGGGCCTGTCGGCCGACATCAGCGGAAGCGATTCGCGAAGTTTCTCAGATTGCTCGTGGCAGGACCGACCCCAAATCAAAGCAAATTGTGCAACGGCATGCAACGCTCTGCAATCGCATGCCAAGTGTGTCAATGGGCGATAAAGGATTCGAACCTTCGACCCCACGCGTGTGATGCGTGTGCTCTAGCCAACTGAGCTAATCGCCCGAGAGCGGGGATCATAGCAGTCGCCGCATTTCAATTTTCAACCAGATTCGGTGTGCAGACTTGCGGGTCTCCGCGCCCGCCGCCAAGCCTCCGCGTGTTCCATCCGCACGCCGGACTAAACTCGTCAGCCTCATGGCTTCCGAGTCTAAGGCGGCATTGCTTGACTCGTTACTTGCAAAGCACCAGTACCACGCGGTGATTGTGCAAACCACGCGGCTCAAGACGACCTTTCCGCGAAACGGGCTCTGGTGGCTCGCCTCGGCTCGCGCAGCGTTTGCTCTAGGCCACCTCCAGATGGCACGGAGTGATATTTCCTATGCCCTTCGGTTGCTTCCAAACCATCCGCCGAGTCGTCTTCTCAACGCGGCCATTGAACACCGTCTCGGCCACACTTCCGCAGCGATCACGGAACTTCAATCCCTTGTCGCGGCTGGCGGATCCTTGCAGATTGAAGCCACAATCGTGCTTGCAGAGGTCTTGGCTCGAAGCCGCCAAAGTGATGAGCTCGATCGACTGATTGCAAGCGGTGGCCCATAGCTTGAGGATCCGCGCGGGCAACTCTGCGTCGCACGCCATGCCGTTCACCGATCGCCAGAGGAATCTCTTACGCAACTTCTGGAAATCCGCCGCCGTCCGATCGCACCCCATGTCCGGCGCATTGCCGGGTTTGAAGCCGTCAAGGCGCTTGATCGTGAGCATCGTTACCGCGAGGCATTCGAAACCGCCCTTGAAACGCATCGACTCACCGGCACCCGATTTGATGTTCGGTCCATCGAGCAGCGGATCGAACACACTCAGCGGCTGATCGCTTCGCCACAATGGAAAGAGCGGCCGCGGGCCAATCCTGTCACGGGAACCGCTTTCATTGTGGGACTTCCTCGCAGTGGAACGACTCTGCTTGAGCAGATGCTGGATTGTCATCCCGCCGTTACTGGCATCGGCGAGTGGGAAGGCGTTCGGCTTCTAAGCGATGCGGCAATCGCATCTGGACACTGGCCTGAGAATTCACTTTCCACTCCGCAATCGCTTCTGCAAGCGTGGCAGAGTTCCTATCTCACGGAAGCCGAGTTCCTTCGCGGAAGCAACGCGATATGGAGCCTCGATAAGTCACTTGATTCGTGGCAATGGCTTCCACTCCTTTCCATCACAGTGCCCGGTGCCGCCCTGATTTCCATCTTTCGAGACTCAAGAGACATGGCGATTTCAATGCTCCTTGGCAATTTTCATCCAACGACATTTGGATGGACCGGATCACTCGATTCGATCTACCGTGATGTAAGTACTCATCGCCGTCTTCTACCTGCAGCGGTCGCCTCCTTCGGTATGCCAAGCCTCACTGTGAAGTACGAGCATCTGGTTGAGCATCCGCATGAAGTTATGGAACGATGTTCGCAACTCTTAGGAATTTCCTTCGACCCTGCGACTTTGGCACCAGAAGCCAATCAGAGAACGGTGCTCACCCTAAGCCATGAGCAGGTGCGGCGGCCGATCAACCGAGACTCCATTGGGCGGTGGAAGCATTACGAATGGATCTTCGACGATCGGTGGACCGACCTTGCCGCATCCCACATTGCATAAAAAAAGAGGACGCCCGGAGGCGTCACTCTTTGATTTTGATTGCACTTGTCTTCCTTGATTGAGCCTTAGTTCTCGATGCTCATCAAGCCGTTTCAACTCGCCGCCTGCGGCCGGCTGCGCAAGCCACGGCCAGCATCGCCAACGCGCCGGGCGCCGGAACCGCATTCACGCCATGCAGTGTGATCGATCCCGTAAACACTCCTGACGTTCCACTGTATCCGTATCCATTGCCGATCCAGACGCTCAAGTCGCCCCAACTCAAATCGACTGCGGAATCGAAAGTCACTGTGTCGACAACTGTCGTGCCAGGCACATGCGAGCCACCATTTGCCCACCAGTAACGCTGGGAAGCCTGAAGGGGACTGTAGCCACCGCATTGCAGCGCGCCACCCAGGGCTAACGGAGTTCCCGCGACATAAATAGTCAAATCGTCAGCAAAGGTCCCATCATCCACGCTTTCATTGAGCGTGGCATTGATTGACGCACCGGTTAGCGATCCCGAGAGCGAGCCGGCGCCATACACAATTTTAAGAGTTCTTAGAAACTAGACATCTGATCAATAAACACACAGAAGTCTGTGTTCCGTAGTCGAAAAATGGCCTTTTTACGATCGGCCCATGGCTCGTCATTGCGACGTCGCGAACCCCGGTCGGTGAAATTTCGCTCTTCAGGAAACTTTTCCGGCGTCCTGACTCTGACCACGCGCAACCGCGTGCCCATCACTGTTTGGCAACTTGGCCGGAGACTCCGCCGAATCCGGAGTCTCTTTAGTGGCCGCCGAACTCACTTCACTCAGGCCCTTCTTGAACTCCGTCACGCTTCGACCCACGCTGCGAGCAACTTCTGGCAGCCGTCGACCAAAAATAAGCAGGGCCAGAAACACCAGAATGAGCCACTCCCAGCCTGATGGCAGGCCAAGGGCGAGGAGATTGAATCCAAGTAGGGAGGTGTCGACCATGGGGACATCTTAGCCGAACCGATGCCCGGTTTGCGAAACATGTGTAATTTGCCACCCATGCAAGGATGCTGCCACACGCCCCGTTGGGGCCTCGCGTTTCTAGGTTCGCTCGCCATTCTCAGCCTTCTCGCAGGCTGCAAAACGGAAGAGATCGCCGCGCCCGCACCTGACTACACGCGGCAACTTGGACCAGGCGAATGCGCCCTTCGCAAATTGAATCCAGATGAGTGGCCCGATCTTGGTGCACCGTGGCGTGTGCGTGATCCGTTCCTCAACACGGCTGCTGAGCGAAGCATCGATTGGTTTAGTAAACAGTCAAGCAAGACCAAGTTCCCATTCATGCAGGTATGCACATGGGAGCAGGCCGCCGCAAGTGTGGTGGCGTTCCATCAGGTGATCAAGGAGAGTGCCGACGAAGCATCATTTGTTGCAGCCATCAAGCAGCAATTCGATGTCTGGCAAACGGTCGGCTGGAACGGCGAGGGCACGGTGCTGTTCACCGGTTACTACAGCCCGGAGTTCAAAGGCAGCCTGAAGCAGACGAGTGAATTCAAGTGCCCGCTTTACAAGCGGCCCGCAGATCTGGTGACCGATCCAAGCAACGGTGAACCCAAGGGGCGCACCGCCAAAGATGGTTCCTTGCAGCCATGGCCCGCACGCAAAGAACTTGAGGAGACGCATGCGTTCAAGGGCACTGAACTCATCTGGCTGCAGTCACCGCTGGATGTGTATATCGCACAAGTGAACGGCAGCGCCAAGATCATTCTGCCCAATGGCCAAACGCAATTCGTTGGTTATGCAGGTAAGACCGATCGCCCGTATTACGGCTTGGGCAGAGCGTGTGTGGAGGCGGGCCTGATTCCCAAAGACAAACTTTCACTGAGCGCCATTGTCACGCTGTATCAAAAAGACCCCGCCAAGATTCAGGAACTCATTTGGAAGAATGAGAGTTATGTGTTCTTTACCACCTATGAAGGCGACAACTGGCCAAGTGGCTCACTTGGTTTCAAGGTGACCGAAAAAGAAACGCTTGCAACAGACAAGAAGGTGTATCCGCAGGGTGGCGTGGTGCTGGTGGACACGCAGGCCATTGACTTTGGTGGAACAAAGCAACGGTTCATGAAGTTCATGCTGGATCAGGACACGGGCGGTGCCATTCAGGCTCCGGGCCGCGCGGACATTTATATGGGTGTTGGTCCTGCGGCAGAAATTCTTGCCGGCGGTCAACTTGCCGAAGGCACCATGTATTACCTTTTCCTCAAGCCAGAATTTGCAAGTCAATATCCGTTGCCAACGAAAAAAGGTTCGAAGGCCGCCGCGCCTGCCAAGGCACCAGCCAAGCCGCAAAAGGGATTGGCGCCTAAGCCCGATCCCAATGACATGAACAAGTGATGTGTGCGCGAGAGTGGTTGCGACCTAGTGCCGAAAGTGTCGCACGCCACTCACCAGCAGGGTGATCTTGCGATCTTGGCACAGGGCTTCCGTGTCGCTGTCTCGTTTGCTTCCGCCCGGATGCACTACGCATTGCACACCAGCGTCAATCAAAACTCGTGGTCCATCATCGAACGGGAAAAACGCGTCGCTTGCGGCAACTGCTGCGATCTTTCCTGATGAATCAAGGCGAGCCTTCGCTTTCTCCACGGCGTGTCTGCATGCCGCGACTCGATCCATCTGACCAACACCCGCGCCCCAAAGTGATCCGCCGCCGCCAATGCAGACCGCATTGCTTTTGAGGTGTTTGCTCACCACAGTCAGAAACGCCGCGTCGTAGCGCATGGCATCCGTAGGTGGTGGACCAGCAACATGTGTAAAAGTTCCTCCATCCACTGGAGATTGATCCGCTTCCTGCACCAGCAGGCCACCCGGAACACTTCGCAACAAACGAGAGGCAGTGAGCGCTGACTTGTTCGCCCGAGACCCAGTGGCCATCAGCCGCACATTCTTCCACCGCTGCGCAAGTACGAGAATGGCCTCATCTTCAAACGAGTCGGCCACCACGACTTCCAGAAAGCGATCAGAGGTAGCCATGCGTTGGGCCAGCGCAGCACTCACGCATCCCGCTATGGCAACAATTCCACCGTACGCAGCCAATGGATCACCTTCGTAGGCCCGATCAAATGCTTCGGCAAGGTCTCGACCAATTGCCGCGCCGCAGGGATTGGTGTGCTTGATCACACATGCGGCACAACCGTTTCCACCAACGGCTCGAAGATCGGTCGCGAGTTCAAGTGCCGCACCCGCATCCAGAATGTTGTTGTATGAGAGCGGCTTGCCCTCAATCATGTGGGCATCCACGACACCGGGATCGCACGAGGTGGAGTCTCGGTACAGCGCTGCTCGCTGATGCGGATTTTCTCCATAGCGAAGACTGTTCACCCTAGAAAAGCGAAGATCCAGCGTTTCGGGAAAGAGTTCGCCGGTTCCCTGCATCCATCCAGCAATCGTTCCGTCATATCGAGCGGTGTGGGCAAAGGCTTCGGCGGCAAGCTGACGACGAAATGCCATGTCAACGGTTCCATCTCCGCGCCTCAGTGCCTCAATGACCCGGTCGTATTGTGACGGATCGGTGACCACGGTCACGAATGGGTGATTCTTTGCGGCACTTCGGATCATGGCCGGTCCACCAATGTCAATCTGCTCGATGCATTCCTCAAAGGTTGCTTCGGATTTTGAAATCGTTGCGGCAAATGGGTAAAGATTCACACACAGCAAATCAATCGGTTCAATCGCATGAGCCGTCATGGCGGACACATGGCTGGCAACATCGCGACGACCAAGCAAGCCTCCATGCACCTTTGGGTGAAGCGTCTTCACCCGCCCATCCAGCATTTCGGGAAATCCCGTCAACTGATCGATCGAACGCACGCGTAGCCCCGCATCGGCAAGAGCCTTGGCGGTTCCACCGGTTGAGATCAATTCAAATTGCAGACTTGCCAGTGCGCGAGCAAAGGCCACCACATCTCGCTTATCACTGACTGAAAGAAGCGCTCGCCGTTGGTGATTGGCAGCGGGGGCGTCCATGACGCATTTACTCCGTTACGGAGTCCGAAGATTCCACAGGTGGTGCTTTGGGTGCCGGTGGCGGTGACTCCGTCATCGGCTTCAGCGGAAGAAGGGCTGACAGCAATTGCATTCTTCCATCATTGGACAACAGTAGGAGTGTGCCTCCGGACAATTCACTGCCTTTCACCATCACCACATCAGGAAGCGAGACAGTCCGCCGAATAAGTCCACTCTGTTCATCAAGCAACCAGAGAGTTCGAGCGTCGGCGTCCCACACCACCACGCCTTCTTGATGGCGCAAAATGGCATCTCCGGTCACGGCCGCATTTCGCCATCGAATGGCACCATCTCGGTTTGGTTCGGTGCCGGGTGTGTTCTTTCCAGTGACTGGATCGACCACATCCACCTTGGGTGCAGTCTCCAACGCCAGCATTCCGGCGCCAGGTGACTGAATCAGCACCAAGTCATCAGCGGCCAGTGGAGCTCGCGTAAGAGGAGACTCATTGAACCATTTCCACTTTGTCTTTCCGGTGACCACATCCATGCACCGCAGATATTGATCATGGGAACCGACAAAGAGAAGCGTTCCCTGGATTCCAGGTGATGCAGAAATCGGTGCATTCAATTGAACCTTCCACAAGCGCGTCGCATCACGAAAGTCATAACTCGCAACCTCGCCTTTGGAGCTGCAGGCGATGACAGAATTCCCGTGAATCAAAGGGGGCACACTGATGGAGCCGTCGAGTTGCTGCGACCGGATATCGCTCAGAACAATGTGGATGCCTGCGATGGAAGTCCCTTTCGACCCTTCCTGAGATGGAATCTTGGTCTGTGAGGGAATGTGTTCATCGTGCAGTTGTGCCCAGACCACTTGGCCCGCACGACTTCCATAAATAAAGGTGTTGCCTTGGCACGCGGCCGCCGTTGATGGAAGCCGCCGATAGGGGCCAAGACCAACTTCGGAGCCAATTCTTGAGTCGAGTACAAGGCACGCCGCGTCGCCAAAGGCCACGACAAATCGATCGGATTCAAGTTTGGCGGCTTGCACATCCAAAAATCCATGGGTTCGAGCCACCGCGGCTGACTGCCAATCCAATTCGCCTGTTTGGGAATCGATGCACAGGATCACTCCGCTTGAATCCCATGCAAACAATTCGTCTTTTCCAGCAGCACTGCCCGCGGGCTTTGCAACCAGCCGAACACCTTGCAGACTCATTCCCTGCAGCACGGGCAGCCTCGATTGCCATCGCGAACTGAATCCAAGCCCTTGTGCAATGGCTGCATCAAGAATGCGTGAACGTTGGGCGGGCGGTGCAGTTGGAACCGAGTCCTGAGTGTGCCCGGTCGCTGTGGTGGCAGCAATTCCAGCGAGCAACATGATGGCCAAAGTTTTGAATCGAATCACAATCGGGACCCTTCTTGAGAGGGACGAACGATACCCGAATCGCGGGTGGACAGGACGGTTTGGCGTCTCAACGAGGCGTGCGGCGGAAACATTCAACCCTAAAAAGACGATCGGCCGCACCCGTTCCGGATGGCGGCCGACCTCCCTTTCCCTCATCCCTTCCTACACGTTCGTTTGCTCGGAGCTATGGTTGATTTGGCTTTCGCCAAAGGAGTTTGTGAGAGGTTCCCTTTCCCTCGCAATCTCCATTCTGAGTAGAGGTCCCTTTTCCTCACCTCAGACGACCTTAACAAATGCTCCTCATCAAGCGAAGTGCTCCGAAGCAGGAGTTCCCGTTCACTGCCTCGACGCAACATATTCGCATATGAATTCCGATCTGTTGCTTATGCGGGCAATTGTTTTCCACTTTTGTCTACAAATCTGCCTTCACACCACCAAAAACAGCCACCGAAGGTCCGGAATCACTTCCGCAGGCAGGCAACCATTACCCGCGTGGGAAGTTCCAAGCCTTTCCGGGGGTGTAGTCAAGCAATTTATACAGGTCACTACGGGACTGCATGGAGCCAAGCATTGAAGCCGCTGAACCATCGGACTTCAGTCGAGCAAGACCCTGGACCACACTTCCCATGGCAAGCCGCATCATGGAAAGCGGATGGATCACCATGCTGTACCCCAATTCGCCAAATCGCCTTACAGAAATGTCGGGCGTCTTTCCAAACTCAGTCATGTTGCCAAGCAGCAGACCCGGGCACGCCTTGGCGAAATCCGCAAATTCACTCTCGCTCTGCAGCCCCTCCGGAAAAACCATATCCGCACCAGCAGCTCGATAGGCATTCCCGCGCTTTACCGCATCATCGAACCCGCTCACATGTCGCGCATCCGTTCGTGCAATGATGACAAAGTGCGGTGACAAACGATGCTTCACCATGGCACGCACCTTCTCCACCATGTCCTCCGTGGGCACAAGGTCCTTGCCATCGAGATGTCCACATCGTTTCGGAAAAACTTGATCTTCTAGATGCAGTGCGGCAGCGCCGGCTCTCTCAAACGCAACAACCGTTCGCGCACAACTTTCAACTTCGCCAAAGCCTGTATCGGCATCCGCGATCACTGGCAGACCGCTTGCATCAGAAATCTCACGAATGGTTCGGCAAACTTCGGTCAAAGTCAGCAGACCGATGTCTGGAAAGCCAGCCACATTTGCGGTTGCACCTCCAGAGACATACACCGCTTCAAAACCAGCCTGCTTCACAGCTCGTGCAACGAGAGCATTGAATGCACCCGGAGCATGCACGACCCCTCGCTGCATCGCTTCACGAAGTCGAAGACCCTGGTGTTGATCGCTCACTTGTTCTTGCCTTTGATGAAAACGAGTGGACGATCCGCGGATCCCCATACCTGCTTTCCGGCGGAATCAAAGCCTTGATCGGTCATGCTTAATTGTGTGGGTGTCAGCGTGAGTGTTCGGCTAATCGTTGCGGCTCCGTGGCTGGGTTCATCGCAATCACTGCCGCTGGTCGATCCAGTCCACACGCCAGGTTTTGCTTGCGAGAGCACCACACTGCAACCAACTTGCGGGTTCAGCAGACTTGGCAGCAGTTGATTCAAGCGTTTGGAATCCTGCCACGCACCTGCGTATGGCATCGGGTCGCCGGGTAACTCATACATCATGCACTCAATTCCTTGGCCTTGATCCATCACTCGACAAATGCGTTGCCAATATGGTTTTGTGGATGCATCGGCCATGGCCTGTTCCATATACAGCCAACGACCATCCATTCGTTCCTCCCACATGGGCGAAATATGCAGCACCACATTCGGGTGATTTGCCGAATCCTTGGCAGCCGCCGGGGATGTTGCGTAACTGCCCATCATGCATGAAGCCACCTCGTCCGCCGAACGACTTGGGCGAGGCGCTACTGTCGTGGGTCCCTGATTGATAGTGCCACATGCTGCCAGCAGAAGAACTTGAGCCGCTCCGCCGCAATGCAGCATCCATGGGCCGATTCGCATAAATCGATGCTAGCATGACCCAAATCCATTTCTGTCATTAGGAGACACATGAGCGCTGCACCGACCGCCAAGCCGCAAGACACTCGAGGACTCGCCGGACTAACGGTGGGCGACACCGCCATCTGTGCTGTCACGCAGACACAACTTATTTATCGTGGATACGAGATCGCCGATCTTGCCGAGCACGCAAGTTTTGAAGAGGTTGCCTTCCTACTGTTGGTGGGGCATAAACCTTCGACCGCGGAAATCGCTGCTTTCAAATTGGAAGTCGCAGCCATGCGTCCAATTCCGGCAAGCGTGCGAGACGAGGTTGCCAACATTGCAAGAAACAATCCCCATGCACATCCCATGAGCGTGCTTCGGACTGGGGTCAGTCTTCTTTCGCATGCCAACCCTCTGTGCGAGGACAACTCGCCGGAGGCAGAATTACGCAAGAGCAAGCAGTTACTCGCACAAATTCCGACCTTGATCGGCGCGTGTCAGCGAGGCCGCGAAGGCAAGCCTGTTCTCGAACCGGATGCGTCGCTCGACCACGCGGCCAACTTGCTGTGGCTGATTACGGGTCGAAAACCTGATGCTCTAGAAGCCCGCGTAATGGATGTCAGTTTGGTGCTTTATGCCGAGCACGATTTCAACGCCAGCACGTTCAGTTGCCGCACCATTGCCAGCACTGAGACAGATATGCATAGCGCCGTCTGTGGCGGTATTGGTGCACTCAAGGGGCCGCTGCACGGCGGAGCCAATGAGATGGCCATGGAAATGCTGAAGCAGATCGATCTGGATTGTGCGGGCAACCGCATGTCCGTTGATGCATGGATGCAGCGAGCATTTGTTGAAAAGCGAAAGTTGATGGGCTTTGGTCACCGCGTTTATAAAAACGGTGATCACCGCGCGCCAATTCTGCGAGGATGGGGATTGAAGTTGGCCAATCGAATGGGCCCCGAAGCTCGCAAGTGGTTTGATCTTGGTGACAAGGTGCAAGCCATCATGCTGAAAGACAAGAACATTCACCCCAATGTGGACTTTCCATGTGGCATGACGTACTTCGTCATGGGCATTCCAGTGCCTCAATACACGCCAATCTTTGTGGCCTCACGCATCACCGGGTGGTGTGCTCACATTATGGAACAGCATCAGAACAACCGGATCATTCGACCGCTGGCTGAGTACACGGGCCCGTCGCTCACCAACTGGTCGTAGTTCTGTTTCCCTGCGATGGCAGGGGATTGATGGTGACAACAAAAAAACAAGTTCAATAAAAGACAAGGACGAGGCTCCCCCTCAGGAGCCCCGTCCTTGTGTGCTGGTATGAGCCGTAACCTCGGCGGCTCATTGGCCCTTGATTCAAACGCGCTTCCCAACGCGTCAAACCAGATGGGTGAGTCCCTTTTCCAAGACCGCACACCCATCAGGCCCTTTTCCGATTCGATGTCCAGTCGAATCGTTTCCCCGTTGATCCGCGTGCCCCTCAGCACGGTGGATCGTCTGTGACTCGTAACTGACCCTCCTCAGTCGCGAGTTCACGGTAGTCAAGTTGTCATGCAACGCGTCGCCGTACCGTGATCAGTCCCGCAAGCCCAATGAGTGCGGCAGTTCCAGGTGATGGCACAGCGAAGGTGAAGTATTGGTTTGCCTTGTAGGTGGTATTGCTGGCACCGGTAAACACCGTGCCGGCGTTGTCACCAGTTCCGTTTCGACCGGTCATGTTTCCCTGCATATGCAGCGTGACAAAGCCGTCTGCATTGGCAGCCAGCAAATCGCTGACGGCAATCGAAAGTCTTGCCAGCATGAAGTGGTTGTCGAGGGTGGCGCCAGAACCTGCAACAGTCTGCTGCCAATTGACACTGTTGTTGGGTGCAGATCCAACAATGACTCGACCATTGGTCAGAAGGCCATTGCTTGCAATGTCACTTCGATTCAGCGTGCTGCCCGAATAGGCAAGGCCAGCCTTTGCACCACCTGGTGCCCATGTGGCGTTGTACGCACTGATGCGTGCAAATGGATTCTGTGCTGTACCGGAAGTGCTATAGGCACCCGAACCAAGACCTGTTGGTAGCCATCCACCATTGAATCCGCTGTTGATGTAATTGCTATTGGCAACAGAGAATTGGGTGAAATCGGTGGCACCCGTAAGTTGACCTGCTCCGCCGATGTCTTTCACGGTGCCTGCAACATTGGTCACCGTGGCACTCTGTTGGCGAGCACCTGCGGAAACGAAACTGTCCCACGAGCCAGAATTGGTACCGGTGTAACTGGGCGACCAACTGCTGTTGCCGGCCTGTTTGAATTTGTCACCGGTCACGGCTCCACCGCCATCCTTGGTGGAAAGGCTGCTTGCCAGCTCAAAGCCGTAGGTGCTTAGGCCAGTGAGCGGGTTGGCCACATCACCAAGGTGATTGCCCTTGATATACAAATCGATCACGGAATAGAACACGGCGTTGGCGCCGGCTCCATCCTTCACAATGTAGGCATCAGCGACAAGGGTGCCGTTGACTGTTGCAAACGCACTGCTGGCAAGGGCTACGGCTGCGGTTGCGGAAATAAGTAATGGCATACGCCGAGTAAGGGAATTCATGAGAGGACTCCTAAAGTTGAGGTGGAAGTGAGGGAAGGGTTAAGAGAATCAGTTGCTGCGCCGACGGCCGAGAAGACCGGCGATGCCAATAAGTGCAGCGGCTCCAGGTGATGGCACAGCGAAGGTGAAGTATTGGTTGGCCTTGTACGTGGTATTGCTGGCACCGGTAAACACCGTGCCGGCGTTGTCACCTGTTCCGTTTCGACCCGTCATGCTGCCCTGCATATGCAGCGTGACAAAGCCGTCCGCATTGGCAGCCAGCAAGTCACCGACGGAAATAGAAAGTCTTGCAAGCATGAAGTGGTTGTCGAGTGAGGCTCCAGAACCGTAATAGGTCTGCTCCCAACTGACACTATTGCCTGGTGCAGATCCCACAGTGGTTCGACCATTGCTCAGAAGACCATTGCTTGCAATGTCACTTCGATTCAGTGTGCTTCCCGAATAGGCAAGGCCAGCCTTTGCACCACCTGGTGCCCATGTGGCGTTGTACGAACTGATGCGTGCAAATGGGTTCTGTGCAGCAGCGGAAGTGCTGTAGGCACCCGAACCAAGACCTGTTGGAAGCCATCCACCATTGAATCCACTGTTGATGTAATTACTGTTGGCAACGGAAAATTGCGTGAAGTCGATTGCACCCGTAAGTTGACCTGCTCCGCCGATGTCTTTCACAGAGCCTGCA
>CAMBXO010000008.1 GCA_945871915.1 Singulisphaera sp. GP187 | reverse complement strand
TCCAATCGCCAAGTTCCATACGTCAAGTGCCACGGTTCAAGATTCAAACCACCCCTTGCGGTAAATCCAAATGGTGCGAGTGTCCCGCTCTCCAATGGAATTCCACTCGATGGACTCGCGGCGGTCGCGATGGCCCGGAGCACGAATCTGAATTACCAATGGAACGAGATCTGGAATCGGAATGTGCGGTGTCAGGCCATCGGCACCAGTCACGGCGGCAAAGGCATTGGGGTCAGGCGGAAGTCCGTGCCTCGGCTGTTCAAGAATGACCCACGCACCCTCAACGGGCGTTCCATATTTCTCATCGAGCACTTCAAATCGGATTGGCTTCCATCGCAATGATTGTGACCGCATGACCAGAGAGTCCGAGCCGTTCACAGGCAGATCCTGCTGAATGGCTGCACGCCCCGCCGCACGAATGGTGATGCGATTTCGAAAACCAGAAATCAAGTCGACGCGCGCTGCCCCATCCGGATTGGTCCATGTGGATTGCAAGTCCGGAAAGCCCCACCCATCTTCAAGGCCCGGTGCGGGAAGGTAAAGAAATGTCGACGCAAGCACTTCGGAATCCACAATGGGCTGTCCGTCATCAGCATCCACCACACGCACACCGGTTGTCGTGCGGCGAACCGGTTTCATTTTGATGTTCACAACGTCCCCCTCTCGCAAGTCCCCGAATTGCAGCCGCGGTCGATCTGCCGTTCCTTCCATGGACGATGGAATGTCATTCTTGAACACGGCAACACTTGCGGGTTCATAGCCAGGGCGAAGCAGCGTGATGTTGGTGTTCAGTGGTGGCACCCACACGCGAGCGTTTCCATCTGGTTCCGACACAATTGGATTCTGTCGAGTGGGAAGCAATGTGAGAAGTGAAATGGCGTGTTTATGGAGCGCAACGCCCGGGACCGGCGCCCCCGTGTCAGCATCTGTCACATGCAGATCCAGTGGTTTTGGAAAGCACGCAGCGAGCGACAAAACAAAAAGTTGCACAACACTGGTCACGGCGCGTCTGCTCACCGGATGTTGGTGCTTAACGAGAAACGAAATTATTGAGTGGTGCCGCATCGCCACGATAAGCGTACGCATCCTGAGTTGGTTCAGAAGAGATGAAATGCGCAACAGCACCACCGACAGCAAGGCCGGTGAGGATGAGAACTCCGGCCACGCGAGCGAGAGCGGACGTCATGGCCGACTGGCGAAACGCTTGGGCCTCTGCGAGCCATGCACCAGTTGGTGAAAGCGCGGCAATCACAAAGACCCATCTCGGCATACCGCTTGTGTCATACGCGTACGCACCGGCCGCACCCAGTACCACACCGAACGCAATGACAAGAGTTCCCGGCACTCCACCGCAAAGCGTGTGCCGCGGGCTAACCACGAGCGTGGCAAGGGACAGCAGGCCGCACGTTGCAAACATGGATGCGACGGCAAAGGAAAGTTTTGCAAAGCCACACAACAACGCAATCGCAGCAACCGCTGCAAATGAGAGCCCCATTGAACACCACCATGAAAATCCAGCGCGATGCGAGCCAAGCGGAATCAGAATTGCGGCGACCAATGAAGTTGCAACCGCAAGAAGAATTCGCGAGAAAATCCCGCTCCATTCTGGAAGTGCAAACACCGACGCTGCGACGCACCCAGCAACAACACACATAGCCAATTGATGCACGCGCCGGCTCTTGGGATCCCCCACCAATGCACCAATGCATCCAACAAGCGCCACAGCTACGCAATACAACATCCACCGATTCGTGGGTGGCACGCCGCCAAAGTCATCTAATGTTGTTGAAGAAAGCAAGCAAGCCACCGACATGGCGAATCCGCGCACACGCGGCATGTGCTTGGTTGCAATAAGAAATGCTGCCACCGCGCAGGCAGCAGGAAGCAGCACGCTCGTCAGCACAAGTTGCTGTTCCATGGTGTTTGCCCAGACTTACTTGCCGGCGTCCTGCTTGCCAGAACCTTTTGCGGCTTCAAGTCCCACAATCACACGGATGTCTTTGCCAAGGGCCCCCTGCTCAACTCCGTAGTTCATGCCAAATTGCGAGCGATCAACAACAAACATCGCCTCGAATCCGATCTTCTCTCGCTCCTTGCCAGCGCGGCCGGTCAATTCGATTGTGGCGATGATTGGTTTCGTTACACCATGAATCGTTAGATCACCATTCACGCTCCACATTCCAGAACTTTCCCTCTTTGCAGAAGTGCTTTTGAATGTCATGGTTGGAAATTCTTTGACGCTAAAAAAATCTGGGCTCATCAGGTGCTTGTCGAGTTTTGGATTTCCACTTGAAACACTCTCGGTCTGAACGGCGATGTCAAACGAAATCGAATCAGGGCCAGCGCCTGTTGTCGTGATTGTGCCGGACACTTTGTCAAAGCGACCCCAGAACATTCCGGCGCCTGAGTGATGCACGCGGAACAGGCACATGGAATGCGTGTCGTCGACGGACCAATTCTCGTTGGCGGTCGAAGCGGAAGCGATTGGTGCCGCTGTTGGCGCTTGGCTTTGGGAATTCGCATCATCCGCTCCGGTGAAAATCAGCAGGGCTGTGACAGACGCGATGGTGAGAAGTGTCGAATGGCGATTCATGCAAGGTCTCCGAAGGGATGGGGTTAGAAGTTCGTGCCGGTGAAACGAACCACGGACTCTATCGGCGGTGGCCACGCCTGAGTGACTAGGCAGCAGATGGAGTTCCGGTAATGATTACTCAAACTAAAAGTCCTATAAACGAGAGAGCAATTGTTCCACGTGGAACGAATTCGGCATGTGAATCTGTTAGGATGCGAAACACGCAAGGAGGCGATTTACGATGACAAATTCGAAGAATGCTTCATCACAACCATTGGTGAGTGGCGGGAAATTAGGTCGTGGATTGGGTCGGCTGATTCCAGTGAAACAGCAGGAATCTGGCCATTTAGGAACGGTTTCAGTTGAAGGTGAAGGTGTTTCCGGTGTCGGTTCTGTTGTGACACCCAAATCACCTACATCAATTGCAGAACAAGTTGCAAGACCAACGCAGACAGGTGCCACAGGTGCCACAGGTGTTGCACAACTGCAAGCGAGTGGAACAAAGCAACCGATTGAACGCCAGGTTGCACTCATTCAAATAGATGCAATTGCTACCAACGCTAGGCAGCCGCGTCAGGAATTCAACCAGAAGTCCATCGAAGAATTGGCAGACTCGATTCGATCAGCTGGCTTGCTCCAACCGATCATTGTCCGTCCTGTTCATGGCTCAAAGGACAGGTACGAATTGGTTGCTGGGGAGCGGAGATGGCGGGCATGTAAGCACATTGGCTGGAAGGAAATCCCTGCCATTGTCACGCAGGCATCGGACCAAAACGCTGGTATTTGGGCACTCATCGAGAATGTTCATCGAACGGATCTCAATGCAATGGACCGGGCAATTGCACTGAAGAGGCTCGTTTCCGAATTCAGACTTACCCATGAAACACTCGCAGAACAGATCGCCTTGGATCGATCTTCAGTTACAAATCTTCTCCGACTCTCAGAACTCGATGAGGTCACCGCGGGGCTTGTTCGCAAGGGACAGTTGAGTCAGGGTCACGCCAAAGCGCTGCTTGGAATTCAAAACGAAAAAACGAGAGCAACAGTTGCTGAAACGGCAGTTCGTGGCGATTGGTCGGTTCGAACACTTGAAAGAGAAGTCCAGCGTCTCGCAGAGTCAAATGTTCCACGGGGAACGGTCGCCACCCGCAAACGAGCGAACATCGATGCTCTCGAACGGAAACTGAGCCAAGCCCTTGGGACAGAGGTCACGATTCAAACCGGCCGGAAACCAAACACGGGAAAACTTCAAATCGCTTTCTACTCCATCGAGCAATTTGAAGGCATCCTGACCGCGATCGGCGTTAAACACGGCCAAATCAGGTTAGACGATTAGGTTATAGGTCTATTGATTTTAGGGACATCATCATTCCAATCAACAATGAATGGAATGCGATTTCAGTATCGACAGAAAAATCGAATCAACCGCGAGCTTCGCTAACACTCTTGTTTTGAAAGAGTCTGATGCTCTACAGCGAAATCGGAATCAATTGAGATGGAAGCTCGACGGATAAACCAAGATCCTGTCGAATGTCCGCACCGAGTGCTTCTCTTGAACTTTGCTCGCCGTGATTAAGCAGCACGCGCGGCGTTCCACCTTCGCGGCTCTCAAGCCAGTGCAACAGATCACTTCGATCAGCGTGTCCGCTGTAACCCTCTAAGTGAACGGTCTCACACTTCACTTCGAAGATTCCTTCTTTCAATTCAATCGCCTTGGCGCCGCTCAGTACGCCCTGCCCAAGAGACCCAGGCAACTGGTGCCCGGCAAACACAATCGCGTGTCGATCTTCCGACACAAGCGATGCAAGGTGGCGCAGCACCGGACCCGCATCAAGAAACCCACTGCCCGCAAGAATCACCGCTGGCGTAGTTGCCGCAGAAATTTTCAAACTGTGTTTGCGATTGAACACCTTCGTCAGGTTTGCAAAACCTAGCGGATCCTGTCCCGCCTCCGCCATCACTCGTGCCTCATCCGCCAAAAGTTCTGGATGATGCAAATGCAAATCCGCTGCACGAAGCGCAAGCGATGCATCCACACACACACCCATTCCATGCAGCGCGCCCGCGCGCGCAAGTTGAGCCAGTCGCCACTGCACCAACTGGGCGCGACCAAGTGAAAATGTGGGAATCAGAATCCGACCACCTTTGGCACTGACGCGTTGCAACACAGCTCCAAGCGCTTCGGGCCCAGCCGTGGAGCGAGGAATATCCCGTCCGCCATTGGTGCTTTCCATCACCACGGTGTCCACCGGACTCAACTGTGGCCGTTCGCGCAACAATGGATTGTGATGGGGCCCCAGGTCACCAGAAAACAAAACACTCTTGGTCGCACCAGCGTCATCCCACGCGACTTCGACACTTGCAGAACCAATAATGTGAGATGCGTCATGCAACCGAATTCGAAGGCCAGGGCGAATCTCGTGCCACACGTCATAGTGAATCCCGCGCACCTGATGCAAAACCTGATCCACATCCCGAGTTCCGTATAGCACCGGTGGCATCAACGACTCCTGCTCCGGCACGATGGGTTGCGGCGGATCGACCACACGCGCAACCGGCCCCGTTCCATCTCGCCATTCTTCTACGCGAATTTGTTGCAAATTGGCACTGCTTCGCAACACTCGTGGAAGCAATTCAGCCGTGATTTGGGTGCATAAAATCGGCGCATCGCAGCCAAGTTTTGGAAGCATTCCAATACGCCCACAGTGATCCACATGAGCGTGCGTCACCACCACGGCATCAAGCGTGGCCCACCCAATTTCGGGTACAAGCAGATTCCGTTGTTCTTGCGCTGGCGTGCCTTGAAAGAGTCCGAAGTCGATCACCACACGACCGCGGGGCGTGTGCAGCAAAGTGCACGATCCGGTGACTTCGCCCGCGGCTCCTAATAGAGTGATCGTTGCGCTCGCTGACAAGCGACCGAGCATATCGACATACGAGTGGTTGACTACAAGTACGAACTCATTGGTTCGCAACTGCAGACAAGATTGCGATCACCAAATGGATTGTCGACTCGCCCGACCGATGGCCAGAACTTGCGATTGCGAACCCACGGCAGGGGATATGCACCAAGTGATCGCGGATAGGGGTGACCCCATTGATCGCTCGACACCGCTTCGGCTGTGTGCGGAGCGTTCTTCAGTGGGTTGTCCTTGCGGTCCAATACACCGCTCTCAATCTGATTGATCTCGACTCGGATTTGCATCATCGCCTCACAAAAACGATCAAGCTCTTCTTTGGACTCGCTTTCGGTTGGTTCGATCATGAGCGTTCCCGGAACAGGCCAACTCATCGTGGGTGCATGAAATCCAAAGTCCATCAGCCTCTTGGCAATGTCATCAATCTTGATGTCCGCACTCTTGTCAAATGGTCTGCAATCAAGAATGAATTCGTGAGCGCATCGTCCATGCGCGTTGGTGAAAAGCACTTGATAATGTTCTTGAAGCCGCTTGGCCATGTAATTCGCAGACAGAATTGCAACCTGCGTTGCCTTGCGAAGGCCCGCCGCGCCCAACATGGAGACATACAGCCAACTGATCGGCAGAATGCTGGCGCTGCCATACGGCGCCGCACTCACCGGACCGATGGCTCGCGGTTGTGTGCCAGCGGGCTTGATGACCGGATGGCCCGGCAAGAATTCCGCAAGATGAGCCGCGACTCCGATTGGTCCGACACCAGGTCCACCACCGCCATGCGGAATGCAGAAAGTCTTGTGCAGGTTCAGGTGGCAGACATCCGCTCCAATTTCACCCGGCCGCGTGAGCCCCACCTGCGCATTCATGTTGGCACCATCCAAGTAAACCTGTCCTCCGTACCGATGCACCACATCGCAGAGTTGCTTGACATGATCCTCAAAGACCCCGTGTGTACTTGGATAGGTGATCATGCAACACGCCAAATTCTTTGCATGTGCTTCGGCCTTCGTGGTGAGGTCCGCAAGGTCGACATTGCCCTGTGCATCACACTCCACAGCCACAACCTGTAACCCAGCAACAATGGCACTTGCCGGATTGGTTCCATGGGCGCTTTCTGGAATGAGACAGATCCGTCGATGGCCCTCGCCTCGGTGTTCGTGGTGTGCCCGAATCACCATCAGGCCCGCGTACTCGCCCTGACTTCCAGAATTTGGCTGCAAACTGACTGCAGAGAATCCGGTGATTTCGCACAGCCATGTTTCAAGAGTTTGAAAAACTTCCGAATACCCACGCCACTGGTCTTTCGGCGCAAACGGATGCATCCGTCCAAATTCCGGCCATGTCACCGGAATCATTTCGGTGGTGGCGTTCAACTTCATCGTGCAACTTCCAAGAGGAATCATGCTGTGTGCAAGACTCAGGTCCTTGCTTTGCAATGAAAAGATGTAACGCAGCAATTCCGTTTCACAGTGGTAGCGGTTGAAGACATCCTGCGAGAGAAACACACCAGTACGGCGAAGGGCCGCCGGAATACTCACCGTCGGCTTGAGATCACTCACCTTGGGCGATTTCCGCCCCGTCCCAGCGGCAAGACACTCCAGCACATCTTGCACATCTGATGGAAGCACCGTCTCGTCCAACGCAACGCCAATAGTTCCGTCGGAAAACGTACGAAGATTGATCCGCCGCTCCAAGGCCGCATCATGCGCAATTTCCGCGGTGGTTGATTTCAGGCGAACGCGCAGCGTGTCAAAAAAGTCCTTGGTCACCAACTCATGACCCAATGCAACCGCACCCGCCGCAAGCATGGTGGCGGCGCGGTGCACACGCTGCGCAATTCTGCAAAGACCATCTGATCCGTGGTAGATCGCATACAGCGCCGCGATGTTGGCAAGTAATGCCTGTGCGGTGCAGATGTTGCTGGTGGCCTTGTCTCTGCGAATGTGCTGTTCTCTTGTTTGAATCGACAGTCGCAGTGCGGGTCGCCCGTGAGCATCTCGGCTGACACCAATCAAGCGCCCTGGCATTCTTCTTACAAACTCAGTCTTGGTGGCAAAATAGGCTGCATGCGGACCGCCGAGACCCATAGGAATTCCAAACCGCTGCATCGAACCAACGGCAACATCGGCCCCCAAGACACCGGGAGGCGTGAGCATGGTCAAAGCAAGCGGATCGGCCACCATGACCACAAGGGCTCCGGTTGACTTCACTTTTGCAATCACCGTACGCCAGTCAGAGATGCGGCCATCCGTGGATGGATACGCAAGCAACGCACCGCAATAATTATTGGCAGAAAAATCTGCCGTGTGCGCATCCCCTGTCACCAGTTTCAACCCAAGCCCCTTCGCGCGAGTCTCGATGACCGCAATCGTTTGCGGATGGCAGTCTGCTGCGACAAAGAATGATCTTCGCTTCCCGTCGGAAACACCCACGCACATGTTCATGGCTTCGGCGGCGGCAGTTCCTTCATCAAGCAGGCCCGCACCAGCAACTTCAAGACCGGTGAGTTCTGTGCAGAGTGTCTGGAAATTGAGGAGACACTCCAATCGCCCCTGCGATACTTCGGCTTGATAGGGTGTGTATTGCGTGTACCAACCAGGATTCTCCAGCACATTGCGAAGAATCACCGTTGGAGTGATGCAGTCGTTGTAGCCCATGCCGATGTAACTTCTGAAAACCTGATTCTTCTTTGCCAGTGTGCCGATCGCTGCTAGGCACTCCGCTTCGCCTCGCTGTGCAAATCCAAAGGTGTTGGTCGGATCACTGATAGAAAGAGGCCGCTCGCTCAGGATCGATCCGGGAATTGTGGCACGAGTCAGTGAATCAAGGCTCTCGTGCCCAATAAAGGCCAGCATTTCAGCAATATCGGCATCACTTGGACCGATATGGCGTCGAGCAAAGGTATCCAGAGGATCCAAAGAACCCCTTGCCGGCTCGGCAACTGCGGGTGATTTTTCAAGCATGGCCATGCGAAGGAGTATAGAAGCAACTTTCATGGGTTCAGGCTGCATCCGCAACGAATCTCGGCGATAGAGTCTCTCCCTCGCACCCTTTCTGGAGCCGCTATGCGACCGTCGCTCGTCAAATCGTTTTATCTTGTTGTGCTCGCAATTTCTTTAGCAACTGTGGCAGCTGGCGCCGCGCAGGATGGGGCAACTGCTCAAGCGACCGCGCCACCAGTTGTTCCCGCGCCCACAACACCCGGCAATCTGGTGGAAGGTGCCAAGATCAATCCATTCACCTATGAGCCAAAATCGACCGTATCGGATGGTGGCAATCCAGCCGAGACGGATTTGCACAAAGCACTCGAGGCAATGGGTCCGGTTGCCATCGAGTGGTATCAACATGTGCAGACCCTTTCCAATCCATTCTTTGAAGGTCGCGTCCCCGGTTCGCGTGGCAATGATCTTGCCGCCGAGTACATCCAGTTTTATATGACCAACATTGGGCTTGAACCGGCGTTTCAAGAAGCCAATGCAAGCGGAGCAAGTCAGCCCTCATGGAGGCAGCGATTTGATCTGCAGGGAGGCGCACCGGTTGTCAATGCATGTAGTGCAACGGTTGCACATCAGAAACTTGATCGCGGCAAGACCTATCAAGTGATTGGTTCAAGTGGAACAGGAACAGTCAACGCACCGCTGGTGTTTGCTGGCTATGCCATCGAGACTGGGCAAAAGGACTACACCAGCTTTGGTCCACACGACGACTTCAAGGGCAAAGTGGTCATGTTTCTTCGATATGAACCGCTCGATGAGGATGGCCGAAGTTTGTGGAGTGACAGGCGTTTCTCTGGGGCCAGTGCTATGCGAGGGAAATTGGATTCGCTTGCCGACCGAAATCCCGCGGCCGTCATCTTGGTCAATCCGCCGGAGTGCAAGGATGGAGCCAAAGAACTTGAGCAAACAGAGAGCAGTGTCTTTGGACCCAGTTATGACTTTCCCATTGTGCAGCTTTCTCCCGAGGCTGCCGACGCGCTGCTTCGTAAAGCGGATGAGCAGGGACGAGGCCTGATGGATTTTCGCCGCATCGCTGACAAGGGCGAAGTGAAGTGTGTTGCAATGAAGCAGGACGTTCCGGTTGAGATCAGTGTGTCGATTGAAGAAAAGGGAATACCGGCGCAAAATGTCGGCGGAGTTCTGCGAGGCAGGGGAAAGTTGGCGGACGAGTGGCTCATCATTGGCGCGCACTATGACCATGTGGGCATGGGTTACTTTGGTGCCGACCCGCAGAATCGCGGCAAACTTCATCCCGGTGCCGACGACAATGCCAGCGGTACAGGCGCCATGTTGTGCACAGCTCGCGGGTTGCATGATTATTACGCAAGCAAGGGCGCGCCTGCGGACATGCGAAGCATTGTGTTTCTTTCATTCACGGCTGAGGAAATGGGTCTTGATGGCAGCCGCGAGTTTGTGCAACACCCAACGATGCCAGCGGACAAGATTGCCGCCATGATCAACCTTGACATGGTCGGTCGGCTTCGCGGAAATGAACTTGCCATGAGCGGTACAGGAACGGCGGAAAAGTTCGCGGATATTGTTCGGCCCGCGATCGAGCGAAGCGGCTTGACCGTCAAAGCGGATCCCGGTGGTCGTGGCCCAAGTGATCACGCAAGTTTTTACGCCGCGGGTATTCCGGTGCTGTTCCTTTTCACTGGAAATCACGACGATTATCACAAGCCAACCGACAAGGGTTTCACCGTTAATCCGTACGGTGCATCCAAGATTGTTCATCTCACCGAGGAACTTGCCAAGACACTTGCGACCACGCCCGAAAAACCAAAGTTCACCAGCACCGACGGCAAAGGTGGTGCCGATCGTGGTTACGCCAAGGTGCGGCTTGGCATTGCGCCCGCAATGGCTAAGGGAGATCGACCCGGCCTTGGTGTAGACAGTGTGAGCGAGGGCACGAGCGCCGCCGATGCTGGCGTGCAAAAGGGTGATGTGATCATGATGTGGAATGACAAGCCAATGGAGGACGCGGCAGGCCTGATGGAACGCCTGCGCGAACATGCTCCTGGCGATGTGGTGAAATTGACCATTCTTCGAGATGGCAAAGAAATCAAAGTGGATGTCACGCTTAAGGCATCGAAGAAGTAGTTAGAAAGGCCGCTGCAAATCCAAGCAGCGGGTCGACAGCCATCACACATCGAGCGGAACTTTGTTCTTTTCTTTGATGCACAGAGTTCCGACAACAAGCGTGATCGATGCAATCAACATCGGGTACCACAGCCCCGCATAGGGGTTGTTGAAGTGATTCACTGCCCACAGCCCAACGAGTGGAACAAGGCCGCCAAAGACGCCATTTCCAATGTGGTAAGGCAGTGATAGCGATGTGTAGCGGATGCGTGTGGGGAACATTTCCACCAGAAATGCCGCGATCGGCCCGTACACAAGCGTGACATACAGCACCTGCAAGAAAATCAGAAATGTCAGCATGAAAGAGTCGGGTCCGTTTGCAGCGTTCGCCGCTGCAGTCATCTGTTGATAAATGGGAATCCATGTGAGCACTGCAAGAAGGCAGCCGAGCATCATGAGCGGTTTTCGACCAATGCGATCGGAGAGCGCACCAAATACGACAAAGAATGGCGTAGCGCACAGAATGGCCACCGCAACAATTTGATTGGAGAGCACATAATCCAATTTCAATTGTGTTTGCAGGTAGTACAGCGCGTAGAACTGTCCCGTGTACCAGACGACGCCTTGGCCCATCGTTGCACCAAATAACGCCAGCAGCACGATTCGAAGGTTTGCTCGATTTCCAAAACTTTCACGGATAGGTTGCTTGCTTGCCTTGCCTTGAGCCTTCATCTGTGAAAAGACGGGGGACTCGTCCAGTCGACGGCGGATGATGTAACTGAACACAACAAGAATGATTGAAAGCAAGAACGGGATGCGCCATCCCCACTCCCGGAAGGCGTCGTCGCCCATCTGCGTGCGGCACAACATGATGACGCCAAGTGATGCAAACAAGCCAAGGGTCGCGGTGGTTTGAATAAACGAGGTGTAAAAACCGCGGCGGTTGGCGGGGGCGTGTTCGGCCACATAAATCGCCGCGCCACCATATTCGCCACCGAGTGCAAGCCCTTGAAGTAATCGCAGGAGCAGCAGCAGGGTGGGTGCAAGGATTCCAACCTGTTCATAGGTTGGCAATGCGCCAATTGCCATGGTTGCCCCACCCATGATGAGCAGTGTCACCAGGAAAGCGTGTTTGCGACCAACAACATCACCGATACGACCAAAGACCACCGCGCCAAACGGTCGAACAATAAATCCGGTCGCAAAGGTTGCAAGAGTGGCAAGCATTGCAACAAGATCATCGCCCTTTGGAAAAAACGCACCGGCAAGGACTGTGGCAAGGCTTCCAAAAATGTAGAAGTCGTACCACTCGATCAGCGTTCCAGCAGAAGAAGCCCCAATGACCGTCCAGATTCCACGACTTGTCGGCTGATCTGCTGGCATGAAACGATTGAGGTCTTCGCGTAAATCGGGTGTCGCACGCTTGCGGTGACGCTAGTCCCAGCGAAAGACACCTTTGCGCCACGCGTAGATGTATGCGATCACGCTCGTTCCCAGGAAAAACAGAATGCGGCCAAGGAAGAGTGCGGCCTCTGGGCTGCGCGGCTCCAGTTGCGAAAAGGTAACGGCCCACGGATACAGAAAGATGATCTCGACATCAAACACGAGAAAAGTCATCGCAAGCACATAGAAGCGAATGTTGAACTTTTTTCGTGTGGAACCGATCGGTTCCATGCCGCTTTCATAGGCCGTGCCCTTGTTCACGCCAGTGGCGCGTGGACCAAGCAGGTTGCTTGCAACTAAGTTCACCGCAGCAAAGCCAATAGCCATGACAAAGACGATTCCGATGGGCAAATAGGTTTCGGCGGCCGTGATCGCAAGCATGTGCTGAATGACTGGCATGGAGTGAAGCCTACAGATTGCAATCATCAAGACTCTGACGCAATCGATTCAAACCAAAACGAAGCAAGCCAAAAGTCGGGGCGGCCGGATTTGAACCGACGACATCCTGCACCCAAAGCAGGCGCTCTAGCCAAGCTGAGCTACGCCCCGCGCGAGAGCGAGAAGTCTACACACCCTAAATCGGCGTGCGAAATCCCATCGCTCGAACAACACACCACCCAATCGCGCCTTCGATCACCACGAAGTTTCCTATCAACACGGTCGCACCACCGGTCCAGGCGCTCCAGAGCGGCCCACCTAGCCACCACCACGCAAGTAATCCAAATCCGACCAATTCAATTGAAGCGCCGGCGACTATCCGTGCGGTCCGGCCTTGTTTATCGATATTGCATTGCATGAGGACATCCTTTCTTTCGATGGGTTCGTGAGAGCAATCAGAAATCACAATTCCGAGGAGTGCGTGGAAACGGAATGCAGTCGCGCACATTGGAAAGACCGGTGGCGTAACTGATCGTTCGTTCAAAGCCAAGGCCAAAGCCGGCATGTGGAACGGTTCCATACCGGCGAAGATCGCGATACCACCAGTACGGCGCGGGGTCGAGCCCCATGGATTTAATTCTGGCATCGAGCACATCTAGGCGTTCCTCGCGCTGACTACCTCCCACGATTTCGCCAATGCCGGGGGCAAGAACATCCATGGCCGCAACAGTCCTGCCGTCATCATTCATGCGCATGTAAAACGCCTTGATGTCCTTCGGGTAGTTCATCACCACAACGGGCCGGCCGACAATTTCCTCTGTCAGGCATCGTTCATGCTCACTCTGCATGTCCATCCCCCACGAAACCGGGTAATCAAATTTCCGTCCTTTGGCCGCCACCGCCTCGAGTTGTTTGATGGCATCGGTGTAATCCATTCGTTCAAAACTTGCTTTGACGAATGTTTCGAGTCGTTCGACACACGTTTTGTCCACACGCTCAACAAGGAATGCCATGTCGTCGGCGCGCTCTGAGAGCAACGAGGTGAACATGAACTTCAAAAGCCCCTCGGCAAGATCCGCATCTGCCGCCAGATCAGCAAACGCAATCTCTGGTTCGATCATCCAAAATTCCGCGAGATGGCGGCTGGTATTGCTGTTCTCGGCGCGAAAGGTTGGACCAAAGGTGTACACCTTTGAGAGAGCTAGGCACCAACACTCCACATTCAATTGACCACTGACCGTCAGGTGTGATTGCTTTGCGAAAAAGTCTTTATCGAAATCGATCCCACCCTCCGGCGTTCGAGGTGGATTCACACCATCAAGCGTGCTGACCCTGAACATCTGGCCAGCACCCTCGCAGTCGCTCGCAGTAATGATGGGCGTATGCACCCACTGAAATTCCCGCTCATGAAAGAAACGATGCACCGCCATGGCAAGGCAGTGACGAATGCGTCCAACAGCACCAAAGGTGTTGGTGCGAGGGCGAAGATGCGCCACCTCGCGCAAGTATTCATAGGTGTGAGCCTTTGGCTGAATCGGATAGGTGTCCGGGTCATCAACAAATCCATGAACTTTGAGAGAGGCCACTTGCAATTCAAGCGACTGCGTCTTGCCCTGGCCCTTTACAAGAACGCCTTCAGCTTCGATTGAACAGCCCGCAGTCAGCCTAAGAATTTCTGTTGTGTAATTGCTAAGCGTGTTGGGAACAACCAACTGGAGCACGCCCTGGCAACTTCCGTCGGAGAGATTCACAAAACTAATGCCGGCCTTGGAATCACGGCGGGTTCGTACCCACCCCGTAACTCGGGCGTTGGCTCCATCGTGTACGTGGGACTGCTTGGTAATCGTGGCAACAGAAAGCGTGGTCGACATTCGGTCTCCAAATAAAGGTGGGAGGGGGAAACCGCCATGTTCGGTGACCGATTCAAGAAGGGCAAATCAGCCGAATTGGCAGATCGCATTCGGGGTAGCCAATGGCATCAAATCTGCGAGCGAATTTGATCCAGCGATTCGACCATTGAGCAGCGCGTTTTTTATGAGTGCCAAATTTTGCCACAAACACAAAGCGATCCTAATCAGAGCAGAATCACGTAAAATAGCATGTAGATCGCGTAAGAACGGCTAGAATCAAAACAGTCGTAGCATCCAATTACGAATCACGGCTTATCGGACTCAATATCCCATTTGGTATGCGAGTTGCTTCCAAGTCTGTTTCATGTTCGCAAGACGCTCTATTCCACCACCTTTCATCAGTCAAACTACGGTTTCGGATGGCATTGGCGGCGTCGCACAACCCCGCCTGAATCTGCTTCTGAGCTTTGGCGGCTGGCGTGATGACGCCCTGGAGCGGCAACTTCCACCACTTCTACGCCCGATGGGTGTGCATTGCCTTGAGGCGAGAACCGGTTCCGAAGCAGAACAGGTATTGCGAAGTCAACGCATTCATGTTGCGGTCGTGGATGTAAGTGTTCCAATGAGTGATGGCGTGCTTGGAAGTGATGCGGCGGGGTCTCGCATTCTTCAAATCTTGCGACGCCTTGAGCAACCGCCACCAACTGTTGTTGTTCGACCTCCGCAGCCGTCACAGCGAGAAGCCACACGGGGATTGCACGCCATGCTTGCCGAAGGCGCCTTCGCCGTTCTGGATCGCCCATTTCCAGTCGAGTCCTTGTTGGAAACGCTTCGGCGAATCCTTCAAAGGCATTACGCAGGCACATGGCCAAGTGGTCACGCGACCTGATTTTCGTTTTACTTCTTCACCATTCACCATCACAAGGAGACAGATCATGATGAAAGTTCGACCACTCGGAGACAAGATTCTCGTGAAGCGAGATGAGGCCGCCACCAAGACTGACAGCGGCATTTTCCTTCCGGAGAGCGCCAAGGACAAACCCAAGCAAGGGAAAGTTGTTGCTCTTGGAAATGGCCCGCTGAATAAGGAAACAGGCGAGCGCCTGAGCTTCAGTGTGAAGAAGGGCGACACTGTTCTGTTTACCAGTTACTCCGGCACCGAAGTCAAGATCAACGACGAGACATTCCTGATCATGACCGAAGAAGACATTCTGGGCGTGATCGAGTGATCGCAGTCCATTCTTACTGATTTCAACCCCAACACAAGGATTTACACAATGGCTGCAAAGCAAATTACCTATGAAAACGACGCGCGCGAGCGCATTCTCCGTGGCGTGCAGAAACTGGCGCGCGCTGTCAAGGTCACCCTTGGTCCATCAGGCCGCGTGGTGATTCTTGAGAAGAGCTTCGGTGCACCAACCGTGACCAAGGATGGCGTGACCGTTGCAAAGGAAATCGAACTCGAGGATGCCTATGAGAACATGGGCGCACAAATGGTGAAGGAAGTTGCCACCAAAGCCAGCAAAGATGCTGGCGATGGAACGACCACCGCGACCATTTATGCCGAGTCGATCTTTCAGGAAGGCCTGAAAAATATTACGGCTGGCGCCAATGCAAACGCTGTGAAGCGCGGAATTGACACCGCAGTTCGCACGGTCACGGATGAGCTTCGCAAGATGAGCAAGCCGATCAAGGACAGCAAGGAAATTGCACAGGTTGGAAGCTGCAGTGCCAATCAAGATATGCACATTGGCAAGATCATCGCCGATGCCATGGACAAGGTTGGCAAGGACGGCGTCATCACGGTCGAGGAAGGCAAGAGCCTTGAGACCGAGGTGGAGCTGCTCGAAGGCATGCAGTTCGACAAGGGTTGGCTGAGTCCGCACTTTGTCACGAATCAGGCGACCATGGAAACCGTTCTTGAGGATGCGTTTGTGCTCATCCACGAGAAGAAGATCTCTGCGGCTAAGGACCTGCTTCCGATTCTCGGCAAGATCGCTGAGAGCGGCAAAGCCTTGCTGATCGTTGCCGAGGACATTGATGGCGAGGCATTGGCCACCCTGGTGGTGAACAAGCTTCGCGGTGTCCTGAAGGTGTGTGCAGTGAAGGCACCCGGCTTCGGCGATCGTCGCAAGGAAATGCTCGGCGACATTGCAACGCTTGTTGGTGGCGAGGCGGTCATGGAGGAACTCGGCGTGACGCTCGAGAATCTCACTGTGGGTCAGCTGGGTCGCGCCAAGAAGATCACTGTTGCGAAGGAAACCACAACGATCGTTGAAGGAACCGGTAAGACCAAGGACATCCAGGGCCGCATTGAGCAGATCAAGGGCCAAATGGAGAACACCAGCAGCGATTACGACCGCGAGAAGTTGCAGGAGCGTTTGGCCAAACTCGCTGGTGGCGTTGCTCAAATCAATGTCGGTGCTGCCACCGAGGTCGAAATGAAAGAGAAGAAGGCTCGTGTGGAAGACGCCTTGCACGCTTGCCGCGCTGCTGTTGAGGAAGGCATCCTTCCTGGCGGTGGTGTCTCGGTCATTCGCACCCGAAAGGCTCTCGATCGACTGTCTAAGAGCATGACCAATGACGACGAGAAGGTTGGCGTTGACATTGTGCGTCGTGCGTTGTCTGCGCCGATCAAGCAAATCGCAGCCAATGGTGGTCTCGATGGATCGATCGTTGCACAGCGCGTTGAGGATTCAAGTGATCACAACTTTGGGTTTAACGCTCTGACTTGTGAGTACGAAGATCTTGTCAAGGCTGGCGTGATCGTTCCAACCAAGGTGGAGCGAGTGGCGTTGCAGAATGCGGCGAGTATTGCCGGTCTGCTTCTGACCACCGACTGCGCGATTACAGAGATCAAGGAGAAGAAGGCCAAGCCAGCGATGCCACCGGGTGGTGGCGGTGGTATGGATGACATGGACTTCTGATCCATTAAGTCAGTCGTGATGGCAATCAAGGGTTCGGCGTGCAATGGCATGCCGAACCCTTTCTATTTCAACACATCGCATCAAGGATTGGCTTGCACCACAAAAAGAAACAAGCCGCGGTGTGAACCGCGGCCTGTAAAGTTGCCACGTAATGCGGGCTGTCTGTGCTTACTTCAGATTCATAAAGTCACGACCCAAAATGCCATCGGTCGTAAACACGTGGTAACTGGTGTTGACCTCGGTGTCGTAATTAAACTTTGCACCAGCTGAGCCAGCCTTTCCAGTGAAGAATCCGCCGTAACTGCCCCACGTGCCGTCCAGGTCACCCAAGGTCTTTTCCAGAAACAGACCTGGCTCCTTGAGGTTTCGTGTGCTGTTTCCTTCAATGGCCTGTGTATGGCCGTCCATGCTGTCAGACGCGCCTGCGGTTCCGATATGCGCGTCGTAAAACATGCACACGGGTGCCGAAGTCATTGACTGATTGAAGAAATAGTTCTCGTCCTTTTCGCCGATGGCATCTGCGAGAGCTTGATTTGTTGG
This sequence comes from Singulisphaera sp. GP187, assembly GCA_945871915.1. Lineage (GTDB taxonomy): Bacteria > Planctomycetota > Phycisphaerae > Phycisphaerales > SM1A02 > SYAC01. The sequence goes on along the minus strand of CAMBXO010000008.1, from coordinate 108,475 downwards.
TGGGCCTTCTCGATTCTGTAGCCAACCAACTTCAATCATGCGGGTCTTGAGTTCTGGAAACTTGGATGCGGATGCAGGTGGCGATCGAAAAGTTGCCGGCGGAAGAACGCCGGTGAACTTCTGGCAACCCCGGTTTGAGAAAATATCAGGCGAATACATTCCGGCGGGGCTAAATGCGTAACTGGATTCAACCCAGTTTGAATCGCTTAGGCCGCAGATATTCGTAAAGGAGTCACCCTTTTCAAATGCAGGAGCCACGCGGTCAAGGTTGAGTTTGTCCTTGGGGGCATAGAAAGTTCGGTCGTAGAACTTTCCACCAACATATTGGTTGAAGTTGTTCACATTGGGAATTCGCCAGATGCCAGTACCAAGGTCACCCAAGGAAGCAGATGTGATCATTGGCAGCGAGAGAAGGTAGTTCGACCACTGGCCGTTTCCGCTGTTGCACGGATACCAGAAACCCCAATAACCCTTGCCACTGGGGTCAAGTCCGCCGTTGCCAAGACCAGTTGCACGCATGCAGTTGCCGGCGCTTCCGCCCCAGCCAATCACAAGTGGCGGCAGGCAGGCGCCGGTCTTTTGGTAATAGACCGCCGGTGCATTAGGCCCGAGTGGTCCGCAGTACTGTGCAAAGTCATCGACCATGAGCGTGAGCTGTCTATCACCCCATGCTGCACCGTAATTGGTGCATGCAGCAGCGAGGTTTCGCAGGTTGCCCTGGCTTTGGGTAACCAGTGCCGAGTCACGGGCCTTGCTAACGGCTGGAACAAGAATGGCCAGCAGGAGTCCGATGATTGAAACCACCACGAGCAATTCAATGATGGTGAAACCACGGTTTGTATTTGGCGAAGGGTTCGATGGAGAGATGTGCGTCATCATGTGTGTCTTCCGAAAAGGTTGCAGGCGGGGTCGTGAGAAGGGTTTCAATCTGAAGTTCGTACGTATGGTCTGTTCTTTATGCGATCACTTCTCGCCAATGGTGTCACGGCCAAGGCCACCATCGATCGTTAGCACATGAAACGATGGCTTGTCATCACCCACCATTGGGTCATACTGGCCATAGAAATAGCCATTGGACAATTTTCCAATCGCACCCTGCGCAAATGTTCCCACAGTCTTGGAAGCACTCTTGAGCGCAATGCGTGAATTGGAATCGATCGCGTCCTGCACACCAAGTTGGCCAACATGCCCGTCGAAGAAAAGGCAATTGGGCGAAGAGTTGATGGCCTGATTAAAGAACCACGGTTGTGGGATCTCATCCTTACCAAGCATTTTTCTTAGGGCATCTGGGTTGGCAACTCCAGCGGATTGCCCACTGATCTTCTTTGAGCCGTTCATGGTTCCGCTTGTCGGATTGTTCTGCAACCAACTGTGCTCGAGGCAGCGGGTCTTGAGTTCATTGAATCGAACCTGACTCACCGACGGCGCCTTCAGACCATTGGGAAGCGTTTGTGGATCGACAAATCGCTTGGTTCCCTTTGACGGAAGAACGTCTGGAGACCACATGGCTGCTGGGCTCCAGCAATAAGAACTGAGAACCGTTTGCTCCAACTTTCCAAAGTAATCGCCTTCCGGGATTTCCGCGTTTTGGTTGCTTCCGCGTGCTTCTGAAACCACGCTACGAACCGCGTCGAGTTGACCGAGGGTGATGCGATCCTTTGGAGCGTAGAAAGTTGAGTCATAAAACTTTCCACTGACATACTTGTTAAAGCTTCGAGCATTCACAAGTCGCCACGAACCAAAGTTGGCATTCTTGTCATCAAAGCTGCATGGGAAATAAGCCGGCCAGTTATTTGGGCTTGGATTTCCAACTGTCGAATCCGTTTCCTTGAACGGAACTAAGAACCCGGTTGGTTCCTTAAGCGAGTTCATTCCGAGAACCAATTGAGCGCCGCGTCGCTTGCTCGTATAGGAAGACGAAGATGCGTACGCGCCCGGGTACCGAGTCGCGTCGCCGACATCCTCGGAAATCGCAGTCCACTGCCGGTCCTGAAACTCGCTGGCATAGATTCCGCACGCCTGCCCAATCGATCGAAGATTGGAAAGGCTTTGCGTTCCTTGTGCGGTCTCTCTGGCTTTTCCAATTGCTGGCAGAAGAATGGCAAGCAACAGGCCGATGATGGCCACAACGACGAGAAGTTCAATAATGGTGAAGCCCTTGCGCATGGGCGGTAGCTCCTGAATGTCGCTAGGCGACGGGGTTCGCCGATCGGTCTTCACGGATTGGAAGGCGATACGGTTGAGGGGAGGATGCAAGAGGTCGTAGGTGATTGGAATCGCGTGGACTTAGGGTTGGATTCGCGTGGTCGATTGTTTCTGTTCCGTTAGACCGACCAGAGTGAAGGGGAGAGGCTACTTATCCGCAATAGGCGACGCAAACGATTGAAATCCCTGTTTGGGACCGTTTTCGCATCCACAAGCGGTTCGGACGCCGAAAAGGGGGTAGATGAAGCTTTACACACGATCGGGCGACGACGGCACGACCGGTCTTTTTTCAGGCATTCGGGTGAGCAAGGACCATCCAAGAATTGAGGCTTATGGCACGGTTGACGAGTGCAATGCGATCCTTGGTCTGTGCGTGGCGGCATGCTCAAAAACGGTTGGAAATGTCGCTATTCGGGACATTCTCTTGCAGGCTCAGAATCATTTATTTGACCTTGGCGCGGACCTCGCAACGCCCGATGGAGCCAAGAACCAAGACCGGATCGCGCGAATTACGGAATTACATGTGGCAGACGCTGAAGGGTGGATTGATCTAATTGAAGCTAAAAACAAGCCACTTTCGACATTTATACTTCCCGGCGGCACGGAACTGGCTGCCCGATTACACCAGGCCCGAACCGTTTGCAGAAGGGCCGAAAGGCTTCTGGTGGTTCTTAAGAAGTCAGAATCGATCGGGGACCCAGTCTTGAAATACATGAATCGACTGAGCGATCTTCTCTTTGCCATGGCTCGATTGAGTAATGAGGAAGCTGGGCTAGGGGATACCCCATGGAGAACGAGTAAGAAGGGGTAGCTGTCTAGTTTGAGCCGATGGCCAATAAAAACACGATGTCGCCATAGTGGTGATCGCCTGGCATGGCGGTGAGAGTGCCGCCATGTTTGACATGCGAATGAGTCATTGACTCGCAAAAATGCATGGAAACTGCATAACTCAGCCGTTTTTCGATACAATTTCTGTATCGAAATCCTACTGAGTGCTTGTTTCTTGCCCGCAACAACTTTCAAGGGAAAGTCGGCACATGAAAACAAAGTTCTATTTGATAGGTCTTGCGTGTCTTACTGCAATAGCTCTCGCGGTTTCCGATGATTTAGGTGGTAATCCAAGAGCAACCGGGAAAGATTGTTACGACGGAGTGAATTGCTCCGTGACCCCATGTCCGGGGGGTGTCTGTAAAAATATCACAGGTGTACAAGCGGTATTGAAATGCAAAAATTGTTGCATTGCAAACGGCTGTAACGGAAATAATGATGCGGGTTGGTGCCAAGACTTTTGCAGCGAATCGGCAAAGGCAATACTGAGTGAAAATGGGGTTGATCTAGGCATCTTTCGTGATTTTGAAGCTTCTGGCACCTATGTCAACACCATGATTCACCGCTACTTAGACAATGAAGAAAACCTAAACGATGTTGATGTCGCCGGGCTTGAATTGGTTCTTGCCAATGCAGATATCCAATCGGCCCCCGGCGAACATGTGGGCCGTCGCGCATTCAGTTTGCTTCTTTTGGCGTATTACGAAGGGCGAATCGACACAGCTGACAGCGACCGGCTTGACGTTATTGTGGGCCAGATTCACCACGAAACCTTGTTTGAAATGGGAGACTGTGGCCTTCGCCGAGATGCGCGAGGATTTGGTGCTCGTTTCGGCATTCAGGGTGATCGCGATCAACTCGTAGACCGCAATCTCATTATTCAACAGATCATTGTGGAAGGTCTCGAGGGCACAGAACGTGACTCGAATCTCTTCCCGCTGCTATTGAACAACTAGGGTATTTCGGACGAGACCAACTCCGGCAGGCTGAATCGATTTGTGGACACAGTCTTGCAAAAAGAAGTAAGATGGCTACAAGATCAAGTGAATTAGCGAAAGTCCTATAAACACAGTGTTACGGTTTTGAATTTCGCAATCCAATCTTTCCACTGACTTTGGCCTGTGAACCTGTCGAGACTCCCTTGTGCACCATTCCAATGTTGGTGATTCGATCCCACGCGTGTTTGGCATGGGTCCTTGATTGTTCGATAGAAATCGATCGCCGAAGGTACGACCGGGCCACGGTTTGGGTAGTCCCGCTACCACAGAATGGGTCCACGACAAGGCTTCCCTTGTTTGAACACGCCAGAATCACTCGTTCGAGATAGGCCTCCGGAAGTTGATTGTGGTGGTGGGGGCGGCGCTCAGTGTTGTTGCCCTGGACACGACCCCAATAGGGCCCATACCAGACATCCAGCGGAACCCGCATTCCCTTATCGGTGAGTTTGGCCATGGTGCGAGGATCACGATAAATGGTGGCACGATCCGACGGCTCAAGAACCGGTTCGGGATTCCAAATGCGATGCGCCGGGTCCCGGACAAAGTAGAGCGCGTGCACCTTACTCATGATGAAACTACTTCGCCGATTCTGGCCGAATCGAAAATGCCAAACACACCAATTCATCATCACCAACCCGCGACGCTTGAGATGCATCACAACTTCGGCGGCGGTGTCATCAGGAATGTTGACCCAAAGACTTCCTCTTTTTGAGAGCAGCCCGATGCAACTATCGAGCCAGTCGAATGTGAATCGCTCGTAGGCATCCCGCGGCATTCCATCTTTCCACCCCTCGTAGGGAACTTCCCAGTTGAATGGCGGATCGGCGAAAACAAGGTCAACTTTTCCCTGATCCGGCAGATGCGAAAGTACATCGCGACAGTCACCGACATACAGACGCGTGTCCGGCTTGCTCGCGTGGAAGGCGGGTTGCGGTTTGGTTGAGGTCGGTTGATGCGCCACAACGCGGTCGCCCATCAAGCGAATATCAGCTTTCGCACAATCGGTTGCCGCACCCCGCATCACCGATGTCGCTCCGGTTGGAAGGGCATAACCGCCTGGCCGATCAAAGCCCTTGGTGCGCTTTCGCTCGGCCATTACACCTCAATGGTTCCAAAGGCGCGATCACCCGCATCACCAAGCCACATCGGAATTGGTTTGTTGCGGCTACGCACGCGCAGGTTTGAAAAGTTCGGGTTTGTTGCCAGCACGCGCGAAGTGTACGAACCGCGCCCCCGGTGCGCAACCGATCTCGTCAAGGGGATGTGAGTTGATTCATTGAGTCCTGCGATGCTTTCACGCGCTTCTTCCAATCATCGATCTGCCCCTGAAGTTGCTGCTTGCTTGCCACCATTTGATTCAATTGCCCCTGCAAAGCATTGGCATCTAGGTTTCCATTGGCAGTTGTTGGAGCATTGGTTGGCAAGCCAGGAATCATGGCAGCGGAGCCCTCACCCTGAACCGTGCGTGAACACACCATCCGAATCGTTCCCACCAGTTGACCGGCCTCAAAGTAACTCGTTGTCCACGCCATGCGATCCTTCTGTTCAAGATTGACAACGGTAGTGAATTGCCGTTTGGTTCCAGCAGCTGTTTGAATGGCACCGATCGACTGCATGGTAAAAACCTTAGACGTGTCGTCCCATGTTCCTTGTTGCCAAATGGTCGCCGTGTCGCGATCGGTCATCAAGGTTCGTTGAAAAGTTCCAGCGGCAGCGTTGAAGGCAAGGCAGTCGATCTCCTGCATTACGGCGCCACCATTCGACAGAAGTGTGTCACCAAAGAGAAAGACGCCGCCCATGGCCCATTGCCACACGCAGCGACCCTGAAGCGTGAATTCCACTTGACCGTCGGGCCCAATGGATTGACCCTGCATGTTCCAGATGCCAACAATTTGTGCAAGGAGTGCGTGAGCATCTTCGGACTTCATCATGGCGGGCGATTCTGTCTGCTGCACACCATCCGACTGCACACCCATGGCGTGCGGAGCAAGGACGGAAGTGGCGAGGAGTGCGAACACAACGGTGGCCGGAAGAGCGATAGCGTGAAAGCGTTTCATGCTTTGCAGCGTATCCAAGCCATCACTTCACGATATCCAAGCCATCACTTCACGAAACGAGAAATCGAATCGCGTTGATAATTTCCAAGCAGCATGGCGATCGTGGCGGTCCACCCAGTCTGGTGACTTGCGCCAAGCCCACAACCGGAATCACCGTGGAAATACTCGTGAAAGAGCGGGTTTCCGCGAAAGAGTGGATCGGTATCCATTCGGGGATAATTCCCATTGGCCGGACGCACACCATCTTTGCCAGGAAGCACCAGTCGCGTTAATCGCTCGGCAAGAAACTGTGCAACCCCCGCAAGCGAAAGCATGTTGCCACTTCCGGTTGGGCACTCCACTTTGAAGTCATCACCGTAATAATTGTGGTAGCGATAGAGCGATTCGATCAGCAAGTAGTTCATAGGAAACCACACGGGTCCGCGCCAATTGGAATTGCCTCCAAACGCACTACTCACACTCTCGCCGGGTGCATACGCCAGTTCCCATGACTGTCCATCAACTTCGAGGCGATAGGGGTGGTCGCGATGTTCAAGGCTGACGCTTCGAATGCCATAGGGTGAGAGAAATTGTTTTTCGTCAAGAGCGCGGCGAAGAAGGGCTTTCATTCGGTGGCCGCGAAGCAAACTCAGCAGTCGACGCTGGCCAACACCCGTCACATTCCAGTGTGAGATCAGTCCGGCAAGATCCGGGCGACGGTCGAGAAACCATTTGAATCGCCGGTCCAACAGTGGCTGCTTCTGCATGTCGAATTCATCGATGACCGTGCAAGCAAAGAGCGGCACCAATCCAACAATGCTCTTGACCTTTAGTGGAATGGTGCGGCCATCTGGAAGGACCAACAAGTCGTAAAAGAATTGATCCTCTTCATTCCAAAGGTCGACACCGCGGCCGCCTAGATTGGTGGCGGCACCAGCGATCTGCAGAAAATGCTCAAGGCATTTCTCAACCAAACTTGCATACGGTCGACCGACGTCAGTCAATTCCAAGCTGATTCTCAGCAGATCCAGGCAATACTTGGCGACCCACGCCGTGCCGTCACTTTGCATGATCGTTCCGCCAGTTGGTAGCGGTCGGCTTCGATCAAAGATGGCAATGTTGTCCAACCCAAGAAAGCCGCCTTCAAAAACATTGCGACCATCCGCGTCCTTGCGATTGACCCACCATGTAAAGTCGAGCAACAACTTGTGAAGGATCTCAGAGAGAAAGTCGTAATCCTGCTTTCCATTTCTGAGTGAATCAATCTGGAAAATTCGATAGGCCGCCCACGCGAGCGTTGGCGGATTCACATCGCTCAAAGCCCATTCGTATGCGGGCACTTGCCCCTCTGGATGCTGCATCCACGGCTGGACCACCTGCCAGATCTGCCGTTTGGCGCGATCGATATCAATCACCGCAGTCGTAATGGATTGAAACGCAAGATCCCAGTGGGCAAACCAACTGTATTCCCACTTGTCCGGCATGCTGAGAATCGCTTCGGCATCCATGTGATGCCAGCGATGATTCCGACCAAGCAGGCGCTCTGGTGGAGGCGGGTCCTGTGTCGGATCTCCTTGCAGCCAACGGTGAACATCGTATTGGTACCACTGATAATTCCAGAGCAACCCCGCGTACGCGCGTCGTTGAACCAGAAGTTGTTCGGGTGAGGCATCGGGTCTGGCGATGACTGCATAAAACGCATCGGCTTCGGACTGACGCAATTTCAGAACGCCATCGAAGTCAGCGAATGGTTTCCCCTTGGCATTCTCGGGTCGCAACCTTGCACGCATCACCACTTCACCACCGGCGGGGATGGTGATGGTGCGAAGAAATGCCCCCTTGGTTCCGCTTGTTTTTGCGGGCAGCGATGGCAAGGTGCCTTTCACAACAAAGTCGTTGAAGGTGTCTTTTGGGTGCAAACCTTTTCGATTGGGCTTGTCAAAGCATCGCTCCGTGTTGGTTTCGTTTTCGCAGAAAAGCGTTTGGTCTGGCGAATCGCATTCCAACACAAGTCGACCTAATTGCGGATGATCGGCACACATGGCGTTGCGACCCGCCTGACTCAAAGTGGGCGCCACCGCACCCACATCCCACGACCATGTATTGCGAAACCACGTTTGCAAAAGCAGAGTGATCGGCGCGGGATCAGGGCCGTTGTTCTTGGCTGTGACGCGCCACAAAATGTCGTTCGGGTCGGCCTTTGCCCACTCGATCGTCACATCAAAATATCTCTGATCGGACATGGCTTCCGTGTCCAAGAGTTCATATTCCGGTTGCAGATTGGTGCGAGAAGCATTGACGGCAACAAGTTCGTCGTATGGAAAGGCTCGTTGCGGATACTTGTAAAGGAATCGCAAGTAACTGCCAGTCGGAGTGGCATCCTGATGCCAGTACAACTCCTTCACATCCTCACCGTGATTCCCCTCGCTGTTGTCTAGACCAAAGAGTCGTTCCTTAAGGATTGGATCTTTTCCATTCCAGAGTCCCAGCGCCATGCACAACCGCTGCTTGTCATCGCAAAATCCGGCAAGCCCATCTTCGCCCCAGCGGTAGGCGCGGCTTCGGGCCATATCGTGGGTGAAATATTTCCATGCGTTGCCGTCCGCTGAATAATCCTCGCGCACCGTTCCCCACTGTCGATCGCTGAGCCACGGACCCCAGCGGCGCCAGCGGCGATCGGTTGAATCCTCCCGCAGACGAAGTCGCTCGGGATCGTTTGCAAGACCTTCGTTCACGCCTCAGCCTTCCTCTGCTCGAAGTCGCTGAATCTCTTCACGCAACTGATGCATCACACGCATTTTGGCATGTCGAATAGAGGCCTCACTCATTCCAAGAGCTTTGGCAACACTCTCAGCGGGTTCGCCTCGAACTCCATAGCGATCGAATGCTTCCAGAGTGTTGGGTTTGACAGCTACTTTCACCCGCTCCATAGCCCGATGCAGCAGACTCTGTGTCCACTCGTGATCCCACGCGGCTTGCAACCGATCATCGTCTGTGGAGGGATCAAACTGTTCCGGAATGCCAACCTTGGGCCGCTTGCGTCGGTGGCGATCCCGAATCGAATTGAGTGTGACGGTTTTGAGATAGCCACGAAACCGACCTCGCGACGGGTCGTAAATGAAATTTTGTGACTGCCGGAAAAAACCAAGCATGACATCTTGCAACACATCATCAATTTCTTGTGGAGGCACTCCAGAATTTCTGGCAAATCCGGCGATGACAGGACCGTAGATACGGGAAAAATCATTCCACCCAACTTCTCGGTCAAGCGTTCCGTTGGCTCGCAATCTCAAGAGAACACTTGCGCGGGTGCGGTAGGGATCGGGCGGCTTGGCACTTGCTTCTGGGGCTGGAGTTTCAGCGACTGGAGCATCTGAAGCGAGAGGTGGCGCAACATGTGTTTCCTCTGGTTCACCAGCAAGTCGAACAACAAATGTCCACGGGCCAATGGTTACAAGATCGCGATTGTGCAGTGGGAACGGTTCTTTGGGTTCAAGAAATGCGCCATTGAGCAAGGTCCCATGCTTGCTTCCAAGGTCAACAATCGTTGCAACGGAATCCGCCGACCAGCAGAGTTGTGCGTGCAACCGCGAAACCGAATCGTTGTCAAGAGAAATATCAGAGTCACTACCGCGGCCAATCGTTCGTTGACCATGTGTTTCCACAAGAAGGTCTTCGCATGCTGGGCCGGTTGCGCGCTGAAGCCGTATCGGAAGTTCAATGAGCGAAGGCATGCGTAGTTTGTATCACGGCGAAGGCGGCGACGATGTGCTGGGATGCGCCGTGATCCCTATGGGGCCAAGGGCAACTTTGTAAATCCAAGGTCGGACATGGCCCGAATCAGTTCCCTATTCACAGGATCAGATTGTCCGGGTGCCTGTGAAAGCGTTTCACTTGCATAGCCAAGGTTTTTTCTGGCTTCCTCGCGTTGGCCGTCGGCACTCTCAATGTGTGCAAGTTCAATCCACGCGCGGGCGACATCATCCGGATCACTTGGAACCGAGGCAACGTAATCCGCCAGCGCCGCCATGGCATCGGTTCGAGCTTCTTTGAGCCTTCCAGCAAGTCGAAGAGCCGTCGCACGGGTCATGCGCACTTCTTGCAAGTGAGACAGGTCATCGATTTGGCGAAAGAGCAACTCGGCTCGCAGCAATTCCTGGACCGCAAGATCATTTCGATCGAGGCCCATCCACAAGTGTCCGATGGCGGCACGAACATGCGCCTCCTGACTGGAATTTGCTGCGAGGCGAAGCCCAGCGAGCCGACTGGCCTCGGTCAGAATGTCGGCTGGAGTTTGAGGAGAGGCCGCGGGGGCTTCGATGATTTCAGTCAGCAGGTCCACAACAAATGCGTTGGCGGCCTGCACTTGTCGCGCATTGATCTGTGCCTGGTCTCGTGCAATCATGGCGACCTGCCGCTCGCGTACCGCCCAAATTGTTCCGGCGAGTGAAACCAGAACGATCAGAAGCGAGAGTGTGATCACCGTAGAGTTTCTGCGAACCGCGGTCGCGCCGCGGTACACAAGTGAATTGCCGCGTGCAAGAACAGGTTCACCCGCAATGAAGTGATCGAGGTCTTGTGCCAAGTCGAGCGCGGTTGCGTAGCGACGACGCGGATCCGCTGCGAGGCAGTGAGACACAATTGCATCCAAGTCGCCTTCAAGGTGATGGCGCAAAGAGGAGAGAGGTTCATTTCGATCTGCGGCAACCTGATCTCGAAGATCAGCGTCAAGAACATCAATCGCTGAGAGCAGACCCTCGTTTCGATCTCCAAGATCACTCCCGGTCAGAAGCCGCCTGAGGATGACACCAAGAGCGAAAATGTCTGTGCGTGCAACAGGTTCGACCGTGTGCAGACGCAAGAGTTCTGGCGCCAGATAATCCGGCGTACCAATCAACGACCCAGCTCGCTGATCTGGATCAACGGGATCGAACGTGGAATGCGCGACTCCGAAGTCGATGACTTTGACCGACATCTGATCTGCTTCGAACGAGAGCAAAATATTTCCCGGCTTCAGATCGCGATGCACAAGTCCGTGCTCGTGGGCATAGTGAACGGCTCTTGCCACTTGCGACATCAGTCGCACTCGGTCAGTGATGGAGAGTCGTGCAGCATCACATGCCTCGGTGATCGGCGCGCCCTGTGCAAGTTCCATGGTGAACCAGGGGCGACCATCTTCTGCAGTGCCAGCTTCAAAAACCTTGATGAGCGATGGATGATTCAGCATCGACACAAGACGGCGCTCGCCCTCGAATCGCGCAATGTTGGTGGGGTCAAACTTGTCGGGGCGAAGAATCTTGAGTGCAACCGACCGATTGAGCGGTGTTTCCTGTGTTGCAAGCCACACGATTCCAAACCCACCTTCTCCCAACACACTTCGGAGGGTGTATGGCCCAATTGTGATTCGCGGGACCTCTGGACTTTCAGTCAGCATGGAACGCGAGGGCGTGTCGCCAATCGTTGGCAGCAAATCAAGTGCGCGAGAGAGCTCCAGTGGCCGCCCTTGCAGCAATCGTTTCAATGCTTGAGCCCGACGATCCTCCGGAAGCGGAAGAACACGCCGCACAGCCTCCTCTGGCCGAATGCTTTCCAATGGCATGGCTGCATGGTACGGCGAGCGATGGCTACTCTCGAAGGATGACCAATGCTGGAACACTCTCGAATCGTGTTGCCATGGTGGGCGGGGCGTCACAAGGAATCGGCAGGGCGTGTGCGATGCAACTTGCAACGCGGGGTGCACGGGTGATTATTTCAGGCCGCAATGCTGAGGGGTTGGAGAAAGTTCTCAAGGAGCTTCCCGCAGTTGATGGCGGTTCACACGAGATGTTGTTGCAAGATCATGCTGATGGGAATGCCATGGAATTGGCCATGGATGGTTTCGTGGCAAAGCTTGGTGCGGTGCACATTCTTGTGATCAACAGCGGTGGTCCGTCGCCCGGATTTCTTATTGATGCCAACGCAGAAGACATTGGGCGAGCAATCCATCAGCATGTTTGCACCGCTCAGAGAGTGGTGCAGGCCTGTGTTTCAGGAATGCGCGGCGCGGGGTTCGGACGCATCGTTGCGGTGACAAGCACCAGCGTGGTCACTCCGATCCGTGGTCTTGGCGTGAGCAATGTTGTGCGAGCAGCCATGGGAAATTGGATTCGAACGCTTGCGAGTGAACTTGGGCGGTTTTCGATTACCGCCAATGCGGTGATGCCCGGCGCAACCAAGACTGGGCGGTTTGATGCGTTGATTCAGGGGCGAGCGTCGCGGGCGGGAAGTTCGGTCCAGGTGGTCGAGCAAGAGACGGTCGCACGAATTCCGGTGGGGCGGATTGGAACCCCTGAAGAAATTGCCGCTGTCGTTGCGTTTCTTTGTTCGCCGGAAGCATCGTTCGTCAATGGAGCGATTGTTCCTGTGGATGGCGGACAGTTGGCGGTGCAGAATTTATGAGTGGATGCAGCGATCGGCGTTAGGATGGATCGCATGCGAATCAACATCCTTCAATTGTGCGCGTGCCTTGCATTGGCAATCTTCACCGGATGTGCTGCACCAGCCGTTGGTGGTGGAGCGAAGGCCAATGTCTCGCTCGCCGGGCGATGGGCCGGAAGTTTTATGAGTAACAAAGGTGCGAGTGGAGGAACAGTTCGGTTGGTCATTGATCCGGATGGGCGGGTGCGAGGATCCATGAATGATTCGGCGGTAACGCACAGCGGCGACACGGTGAGTCCGCGAGTGGCGACCGTCGTTGGGACCGCGAACGGTGGGACTTTGAAATTGGTGGTTTCTTGGACGGGTTCAGGAGCTGCAGAAAAGTATTCCGGCGCGTGCAGCAATAAGGGATTTGGTTCGCTTGGAGCGAATTTGGTGCCTGATGGATCGAACGCTGCAAACATGATGGTGTTGTCCTTGCATGAACAGGGCGTGTCGGGGAGTCCGCCGTTTGGAACCCCCGCAACAACGCAGCAGCCGGATTTTCAGAAGCGATGGACCGGAACATGGATCGTGAATTGGTTTGATGGAGGGCCGGATTATGGCAGCGGAACGGTTCGGATTTCAGAAGATGGGGTGATGAATGGCGCATTGGTGGATGACGCGTTCAATTCGACCGAGTGGAATGAACCAGTGCAGGCGACTCTCACAGGAAAGATTGGACCGGATGGCGCGGTCGTCGCGTCGATCGCATGGTCGAGCGGTCGGGCGGGCTGGGGAATGCAAGGCAAGGCGTATTTTTCTTCGCCAGAGACTTTTCAAATCCAGTTTTCTCCGACTGCTGTTGGAGATGTTGCTGGACAATCGATCACGATGACATTCCATCGTGGGCAGTAGAGAGGGACGGGGGTGGTGGCGGTAAATAGTTACCGCCACCACCCCCGTCCCTCTCTACTGCCCAGCCTTGAGCGTGCTCAAGTACTCAACAACATCTCGAATTTCCCGTGGAGTGAGTAACGCCGACATATTCGGCATCGCACTCGTTGGACCAAAGCCCGCAGCTATGTGAGCGTTTGGATTCACCAAACTCTCAAGCAGGGCATTGCGATTGTGCCGAGTGGCAACGCCCTCAAGTGACGGACCCGCAACACCGCCCGCGCCAGCAAGAGCATGGCACCGAAGGCACTGCGCACTGACATGCCCAACCACAATTCGCTTGCCACGCGACGAGTCACCACCATCGAGGCATTCGTCAAACGAATTGTTGGCCGGTCGAGCAGCCTTGAATTGTCGGAGTTCGTTTGGATACACACCGCACGCGGCGCACGCATCAATGACTTCCAGTTGCAACGCTGGTGACAGTGTTCCTGCAAGCAATTGATCAGCGAGGCCACGAATCAAATCTCGCGAACTGTCTGACTTCATGTTTGCAAGCAATTGAATTGCCGCCTGTTGTTCGGCGACTTCTGCACCAGCCAGCACGCGAGAAATTCTCGCCAAAGCGTCAACCGGATCCGTTCGAGAAAGTATGGTGAGAGCGGCAGACCGAAGCGGCCACTCCGGAGCGTTGAGTGACGCAGCGAGCGCTTGCCGCAGTGCCTCACCACCGCCTCGTTCCAATTGGGAGAGACACGCGATGCGCTCGCCAACACTTGCATGTGGATCAAGCGCAGTGCGGAGCGCCGCACCAGAATCCATCACAATCCCCAATTGATCTGCCATGGCCCTTGCCCTCGTTCGCACGCTTTCGTCACTGGCATGAGCCGACAAATCTGGAAGTCGAATTGCGAGCAAAGATTTCCACGCAACCACATCTCGTGCCGCCGGATCAACCATGACGATCGCACCGCTTACTGGCTCGCGTGGCCCTGGCGCGGCCCACTCTGCGAGGGCCTCGATTGCAAGAACTCGGGCCGCAGCAGGAACTTTAGAACTCTGCGCAAGCCCCGCCAGCCGGGCCGCAGCAGCGGGATCCGCAGAGAGCCTGTTCGCGCCGATCACTCTGCGAAGAAGCGGAAGAAGTCGAACATCGTCAATGGTGAACGAACCAATGTCCGCCTTCGAAGCGCCTTCCACAAACCGATCTCCAAGCGATGCAAGCGCTGGCATCGCAGAACCAATCGGAAGATCATAAATCGCTCGTGCCGCTTCAATGGCAATGCGAGGATCCGGATCAAAGAGAAGCCGTTCGATCGCCGGGTCTTTGAGTTGGCGCAATGCGATCGCCGCACCCATGCGAACTTGCGGCGAAGGATCCATCGCGAGCGTCTGAATCGCCACGCGATCTCCAATGCGAGCGAGCGCGGTGGCCGCCGCATGCCGCAGCCAAGGGTCCTTGTCTTCATTTTCCCAAAGAACTGCCGTCAATTCGGCCAGAGATGCTGTGTCCTTGAGCCGCCCCAACGCGCCACACGCCATCGCCCGCACGCGCGTTGACTCATCCGTCGCGAGCGATCGCACAGCCTCTGCTGCCCCACGACATGTTGCATCACCAAGCGCCCGAGCCGCCTGCGCCCTGATTTCTTCCTGCTCACTTTGGCACGCATCACACAGTGCAGTGCACGCCTTGGAAGCCGCCGACGGATCTGCACTCGTTCGCGAAATCACTTGCAGTGCCCAGAGTGCATGAAGCCGCACGCGAAGTGGGGTGGTGGTATCGCGCAGCAACAACGCCAATCGATCCCCGGTCGCAAGGGCGCGGTGTGCCAATTGAAGATGCGCCCCTTGCCGCAACCGCCGATCGTCATGCGAGAGCAAAGAAAACAGCGTCGCATCAGATTGTTTTTCAAATCCCTCCGCCAACAAACGAATCGCCTCGGTTGCCGCGGGCTTGGCCGCCGCCTGCGGATGCCACACTCGATAGATGCGGCCCTTGCCATCGCTCTGCCAACCGTTCCACCAATCGCTGACATACAACTTTCCATCTGGCGAAAATTCAACATCCGTTGGCAACACATTCTTGATGAAAATCTGCGGATCAACCATTTCGTAGCCCGCACCAGTCGGTCGCACCCCGAATCGCCAGACTTGGCTATAGGAATCACCGCCAAGAAAATCACAAACAAGAAACGATCCATCGAAGTCACTTGGAAATCCAGTTCCCGGATACGCCGCCAATCCAGATGGCCCCGATGTGAGATGAGCCAGCGGCGGAGTGATCCACGCCGGCTGAACCAAATCGGTCGAGTCAAAAGTGTGCCACATGTGCTCCTGATTCCACGGCCCTCGTTTGTTGTCGCCCTCAAGCGTTTGAAGCGGCATGAACCATCCACTCTCGCCACCATCCTGAATCAGGCACACGCGAGCCTTGTCATCACCATCCGAGTTGTTGTCCACGGTGAACAAATCACCAAGATCATTAAACGCGAGTTCCTGAGGATTTCGAAGCCCGCGATGGATCACTTCAAGATGGCTGCCATCTGTTTCACAGCGAAAAACTGCACCGGTACTCGGATCGGCCAGAAGCGTTCCCTCACGCGTGCGGACGGAATACCCGCGATCACCAATGCTCCAATAAATCCGACCATCGGGACCTTGCACCAACCCGTGCATGTCGTGGCCTCGCAAACTGGTCTTCACTCCAAAGCCAGTGAACAATTTCTCACGAACCTCCGCCACACCATCGCCATCTTGATCCACGAATCGCCAAACATGCGGAATACTGGTCACCCACAACGCATCACCAACCTGGAGAGCACCGGCCGCTGTGCCGTCGAGCACTTCACGAAGATCGCCAGAGAAATTGGTCGACTGATCAGCCGTCCCATTGTGATCCGTGTCGCGCAACCGACGCACGCGATCCGCCCATTTGGAATACCAATCCATACCGCCCTCTTTTTTGGCCGCCCACTTCTCATAAATCGCCCGCCGCTGCTCAACTGTTGTGCACGCGAGGTCTTCAAGCAGCCAGTAGGGTGAGTAGCGATTGTCCTCCACTCCGCGATCCTGCCGTTCGCTCTCACACACATAGAGCGAACCATCTGGCAGAATCGTGAAAGCAACCGGATCAGGAACAAGCGGCTCACGCGCCCATTCATCCCACACAAATCCTTCGGGCAGCACAATGCCTTCGGGGTCATGGGGCGGTTCCTCGGTCGCCGCCGGTGGCGTCACGATTGGAGCTACAGCATTCGCAGAAGTTTCTGGTGGGGAAGCGATCAGTGCGGCAAAGAGAGTGAGTGCGATCATGGCTAAGAATTATCTGATTCGACTGACCACATGAAGCCGCGTGGATGGTGCTTGCAGCAATGGATTACCCACCCAGCGTTGCGGAAAATTGCTGCCACGTCCACGCATCGCGACACATGTCATCAAGGGTTCGCTGCGTCTTCCATCCCAATCGCTCGAACGCAATCGATGGATCGGCATAGCACGCGGGCACATCGCCCGGTCGGCGGGCCTTTATGGCGAGCGGAATGCGAACACCATTCACACGCTCGAAAGTGCGAACCACATCGAGCACACTGCTTCCGAGACCGGTTCCCAAGTTGATGGCTTCGCAGCCCATCGATTCCAGTTTTTCCATCGCGCGCATATGCCCCGTGGCCAGATCGACAACATGAATGTAATCACGAACACCCGTTCCATCGGGCGTGTCGTAATCGTTGCCCCACACAGGGAGTTCCTTCAGTTCACCAGCAGCAACTCGTTGCACAAATGGCATGAGGTTGGTGGGCACGCCGTTGGGGTCTTCGCCAATCATGCCCGATGCATGTGCACCAATGGGATTGAAATATCGCAGCATGCAGATGTGCCATCGAGAGTCAGAGCGATGGAGGTCTCGAAGCATTTCCTCGATGACAAGTTTGGTTTGGCCATACGGATTCGTTGTTGAAAGCGGGTGAGATTCCCGAAGAGGCAATCGATCTGGGTTCCCATATACCGTGGCGGACGAACTGAAAACAATCGAGCGCACGTTGCACGCGTGCATGGCCTCAAGCAATCGCAGAGTTCCAACCACATTGTTGTCGTAGTACGCCAACGGTTCCTTGACCGAGTCGCCAACCGCCTTGAGCCCAGCAAGATGAATGACGGACTGCACATGGTGTGTGGCCAGTGTGTGTTTCACCAATTCAACATCGCGAATGTCGCCTTGAATAAACCGCAGGCTCCGTCCGATGATGCTGCTGAGGCGATCGAGCACTCCAATCTTGCTGTTACACAGGTTGTCGAGGATCACGGGTTCGTGGCCGGCAAGCGCCAGTTCGGCAGCAATATGGCTACCGATGAAACCAGCACCTCCCGTCAACAGAACGGTTGGCGACTGTTTCACGATGGATTCGCTCGATACCAGTCGATGGTCCGTCGAAGTCCATCTTTCAGATCAACTTTCGCGCGCCACCCCAGGCGATTCTCCGCCCGTTGGGTGTCAAGGCATCGGCGAGGCTGGCCATCAGGCTTGCTGCCATCCCACCGAATGTCGCCCTTGAAATCACAGAGGCACGCGATGCGTTCAACGAGATGTTTGATCGTGATTTCGCTTCCTGTTCCTAAATTGATCGGTTCAGGAACATCCATCACTTCGGCTGCACGAACAAGCCCATCTGCTGCGTCGTCCACAAACAAAAATTCGCGGCTGGCCGTACCAGTTCCCCAGCACACAATGTGGTCGCGGCTGGCGCTCTGAGCTTCGATGCATTTTCTGATGAGTGCTGGGATGACATGCGAGGTGTCAAGATTGAAATTGTCGTGCGGGCCATACAGATTGACTGGAAGGACAAACGCGCTCTTCAATCCATACTGTTGTTGGTACGCCTCAAGCATGACCAGTGCCGCCTTCTTGGCGACGCCGTAGGGGGCATTGGTTTCCTCTGGATAACCATTCCACAAATCGCTCTCGCACATCGGAACCGGAGAAAATTTTGGATACGCGCACACGGTCCCCGTTTGAACAAATTTCTCCACGCCATACTGCCGTGCGCCGTCGATCAGGTGCAGTGCCATGGCCATGTTGGCGTAGAAGTAGCGGCCTGGATTGGCTCGGTTGGCACCAATACCACCCACCTCGGCGGCAAGATGCATGACGATGTTGGGGCGCCATTGTTCGTACATGCGAGCCACATCAAGCTCATGCGTCAGGTCGAACTGGGACTTGCGAGGAACCAGAACTTCGGCAGCGCCGAGGCCTTGCACACGCTCACACACAACGCGGCCTAGAAATCCGGCACCGCCAGTAATCAAGATTCGCTTACCACGAAGAGGAGAGTTCATGTGCGCAGGACAAGGTAACGGAGCAGCTCACACACGGCGTGGTCCGCACATCTGGCTATTCTTGTGCAACCCCCGAGGATCCACTCTTGAAAAAGGCGGTCATTACAGGCATCACAGGACAGGACGGCAGTTATCTTGCTGAGTGGCTGCTCGGCAAGGACTACGAGGTACACGGAATTGTCCGGCGAAGCAGCAGTTTCAACACGGATCGCATCGAACATCTCTATCAGGATCCACATGAACGGGGTGCTCGCCTAAGGCTTCATTACGGAGACCTCACGGATGGCAATGGATTGCTTGAATTGCTTCGCAAGGTTGAACCAGATGAGGTGTACAACCTTGGAGCCCAAAGCCATGTGCGTGTGAGTTTCGATCAGCCGATCTATACCGCGGATGTGGTGGGGCTTGGCACGCTGCGATTGTTGGAGGCGTGTCGAACTTTTCAGGAGATTCAGGGACGCCCGATCCGTTTCTATCAAGCCAGTTCCAGTGAGATGTACGGCAAAGTGTTTGAGATTCCGCAGAGTGAGTCGACGCCGTTTTATCCACGATCACCCTATGGATGTGCCAAAGCGTTTGGCCATTACATCACCGTGAATTATCGCGAGAGCTACGGACTCCATGCCAGTTCTGGCATCCTGTTCAACCACGAAAGTCCTCGCAGAGGCGAAACGTTCGTCACACGCAAGATCACTCGCGCGGTGGGGCGGATCAAACTTGGCATGCAGAAAAAACTGTACTTGGGCAATTTGGATGCCATGAGAGACTGGGGCTATGCAGGTGACTATGTGCAAGCGATGTGGCTCATGCTGCAGCAACCCAAGCCTGATGACTATGTGGTGGCCACAGGAAAAATGATCAGCGTGCGGGCGTTTTGTGAACTGGCCTTCGGTGAAGCGGGGCTGAATTACAAGGACTTTGTTGAGATTGATCCAAAGTATTTTCGTCCGGCGGAAGTCGAGAAACTTCAGGGAGATGCCAGCAAGGCCCAGAAGCAACTCGGTTGGAAACCAAAAGTTAGTGTGGAAGAACTTGCCAAGATGATGATTGAAAGCGATCTCGAATTGGCGAGGCGCGAAAAAACTTTGCGGGATGCAGGGCATGTCTTACCGGGTCGAGATCGCCGTGACGATTCCTAAGGTGTCTGGGGCGCGTGTTGTTGAGGGTGCGAATTCCATTTCGATTCCCAGTGACAACCGACAGCCAACCGTGTGGAATGTGGCCAAGTGGGCGGGCGTTGGTGCGGTCGGAAGGGCCCTTCAGCTGGATCGGCTACCACGGCGATTCCAATCATCAAGTGAACATCTGCTGCATTTGGGTTGTGGCGACCATCTCATTCCGGGGTTCATCAACGCTGATTTCTTTCGCGTGCCGTTTGCTTCGCGCAGGCCAAATCCAGACTGGTCACTGGATGTTCGCCGCCCCTTTCGGTGCCCAAGTGAATTCTTTAGCGGCATTTTTTCGAGCCACATGGTCGAGCAACTGACTCCGGGCGAAGTTCTCAACCTATTTCATGAATGCCACCGCGTGTTGAAGCCTGGTGGTGGAATTCGAATTGTGGTTCCAGATGGCGAGCGATTCGCAAGGGCCGTTGCAGGACTGTGCGAGGTTCCGGAAAACGGGTTTTCGTACTCACTGCCAATTGAAGCGATGAGGGGTTGCGCGCAAGACTTTGGGGCGAAGTCCCTTTGGTCTGGGCAATTACTGTGTCGCTATCTCGCCAACGCAGGTTTTGTGGAGCCATGCGTTGTTGAGTTTGGTCGAGGGCGAGACAAGCGGCTTCTTCACGACATGCCCAGCCGCCAAGCCGAGTCCGTGGTTGTGGAGGCAATCAGACCGCAATCCGGTTCCCGGTAGGTTGCTTCCATGGGCCGTGCGTGGCAACGGCTATCTTTCCGTGACACATGGAAATGAAGAAGCGAGTCAATGTGGCGTTGAACTACCACTTCTTCGCCCACTACCGCCGCACGATCGTTGAAAGATTGGCAAGGGACACGCGGCATGCGTGGACCTTTATCGGTGACACTAAGGATTTCGAGTCAACACTGAAGGCCAGCGAACTTTCTGATGCCGTGCACTTTGAACGCGTCAAGTGCATTGGTCTTGGTCGTGGCGCGATGTGGCAAACGGGTTTGATTTCGCGAGCACTCTCGTCACGATTCAGGGTCGTTGTTTATTTGGCGAACGCTAAGTGGCTTGCAACATGGGTTGCCGCGTGTGTCGCACGGCTGACGGGCAAACGTGTTGTGATGTGGGGCCATGGATGGAAGAGAATTCCTTGCGGAGTGCCTGGGCTCCTTCGCCGGTCGTTTTATCGCATTGCTCACGACCTAATGGTTTATGGGCATTGGGCGAAGGCGATCGCGATTTCAGAGGGCTTCCATCCAGACCGAGTGCATGTGATTTACAACAGCCTTGACGCGGATACTCATCGCTTGATACGGCAGGGAATTACAGCAGAACGTGCATCTCAAGTTCGAAACGAATTGTTTTCGGATGTCAAAACACCGGTCATTGTGTGCTCCACGAGACTCTTGAAGGCGAGGCGCTTTGACCTGTTATTCCAGGCGGTAAAATTGCTCGCAGATGAGGGAGTGCGGTGCAATATTTTGCTGATTGGAGACGGTGAGGATCGCACGCATCTTGAGCACCTTGCGTCGGACTTGGGTTTGAAGGTCGTCTTTACTGGAAGCTGCTTTGACGAAACGCGGATTGGAGAATTGCTGATGGCGTCGACCGTGTGTGTGTCACCTGGAAACATTGGACTGGCGGCCATTCATTCGCTTGCATTTGGAATCCCTGTGATTTCGCACGACAATCCTGAGCACCAGGGACCCGAGGCCGAGGCCATTCTTCCAGGTCGAACGGGAGATGTCTTTCGGGAAGGTGACTTCCGAAGTTTGGCCGCAACCATCAAACCATGGGTTCGTTCATCGTGGGTTGATTCCACGATTCGACTAGCATGTATCGATGAAATTGATGCGCATTGGAATCCGGACTCTCAACACCGGGCGATCTCCCGTGTGATCGATGGATTCGCCGCCGACGACGGGCATGCACAGTGGCGTCTGACTTCGCTTATGCCCAACCGCCTGCAAGGAGTCCAGTCATGATCAAGCAATTGTTTGGCCGCGGGCGGCTCTATTTTGCTCTCCGGCGGATGGCGATGGATATGCGCCGCTGGCGATATGGATTGCGGGGAGTCCATCCAACGGCTTACATCTGTGCGGGATCATGTCGGGACATTCGCAACGATGTGGCGATTGGTGAATTCGCGTTTGTAAATCAAGGAGCGATCATTGGCGGAAGGGTTCGAATTGGTCGTTATTGCATGCTTGCGCCTCGGGTATCGATCAAGGGTGCGGATCACATATTTGATATCGCAGGGACACCAACGATATTTTCGGGCCGGCCCGAAGTGCCGGAAACCAATATCGAAACCGATGTCTGGATCGGACTCGGAGCCGTCATCATGCAGGGCGTTCGGATTGGTCGGGGTTCAATCATTGGGGCAAATTCAGTCGTCACCACCGATGTTCCGCCGTATGAGATTTGGGCTGGCATTCCCGCACGACGCATTCGCGCCAGGTTTGATGACGCCGAAAGCATTCGCCTGCATGATCAGATGCTGCGTGGGCCAGTCGTGCCACCCCGATTTTGTTTATGACTGATACGAAGGCGCCGTAAACGAATACTCTGAAAACTCGCCTATGCTCGTGTCGCCCATGCACCGCAATTGTTGCGACCGAACTAACCGAATTCGGAGTCCTCATGCTCATCGTGAATGCAGATGACTTTGGGCTGAGCGAGTCCGTTAACAGCGCCATTCTGGAAGCGTTTCGTCTTGGGCTGATCTCCAGCACCACCATCATGGCGAACATGCCGGGCTTCGAACAAGCATGTGAGTTGGCACATCGCCATCAATTGAGTGAACACATTGGAATTCATCTTGTGTTTGATTGTGGTGCGCCACTTGCGGCGCAGATCCACGATCAACCCACGCTGTGTGGCGCGGATGGCGGGTTGTCTCCACAGTTTGGTCGTCGGCATATCAGGCTCTCGCGTGGCGAGCGGATGGCGATTGAGGCAGAACTGACCGCACAAATCGCACGATGTCGGGCACATGGATTGAAGCTCACCCACCTTGATTCGCACCATCACCTCCACACCACGCCAGCCTTTGCACCGGCGGTGTTCGCGGTTGCAAAGCGCGAGAGGATTCCGCATGTTCGAATCGCTCGCAACACTCGAGCACGCGAAAATATTCTCATGAGACTGTACAAATTTGGATTCAATGCACGGCTGACCAATCTCGGGTTTCGGCGGACCGATGCATTTGGTTCGGCTGGGGAAGTGCAAGCGCGTGGCGCGGCATGGCAGGCGCGGCATTCAATCGAAGTGATGGTTCATCCGGCCTGGGATTCATCTGGCACATTGATCGACGCCGGCACCGGTCTACTGTCGGAGGGTCTTCGATCGATTCAGGGGGTAGCGAGTGCGGTGTCCTATTCTGGTGCTAGGCGGAAGTCAGCGTAGACATGCAAGTTCTCACACTCTCCATCCTCGTGGTGCTCTGCATCGGCGCAGTCGTGCGACCCAGTTGGGCGATTGTGCTGGTCTTGTTGATGTATTCGTTGGAGCAAGCACTGCAAGGATCGGTTCCTATGTTTCTTTCATGGCCACCGTTGGCCAACTACATCGTTGCTATTGCCACAGGTCTCGCGACGGTGCACGCGGTCTTTCGGCAAGAACGACCCTTTGTTGGATACTTCAATTCTGTATGGGTCGGATTCACCGTGTTATTGATTTGGGCCGCTGCGTCACTTATGTGGACCCCGTCATTCGAGGCGGCATCAAAACTGACGCGTGACAGTCTGCCCTATATTTTCCTCTTTTTCTTCTGTGCGCCACTCTTGATTGATCGAACGCAAGACTTTGGACCCATCGTCAAGCTCTATCTTGTGTTTGGAATTCTTGTTGCCATTTCGATCATTGCCAACCCAGCATTTGACCTGCGGTCTGGCCGGCTAGGGTTTCGAATCGCAACGGGAGTTCGATCAAGTCCACTTGCCATCGGTGAACTTGGCGGAGTTCTCATGATCACTTCCGCCTTGATCTACAGTGGTATTCGCACACCCGTTTGGACCATCCTGCGGCTTGTCGGATTTGCGTGCGGAACCGCTCTCGCCTTGTATTCAGGATCGCGCGGTCAGGTGCTGTTTGGCGGCCTCATTGCGATTGCGTTTTATCCAATCTCAAAGCCGGTTAAGAATCTTGTGACATTCCTCACAACGGCATTGGGTTTCGTGGTGTTGACGCTTGTTGTGTACTTCGCGGCAAGACTTGTGCTAGGCACCGGCGATCTCACCACGGTCACTCGCTGGGATGCAACAAGCCTGGAGGGAGGAGCGAGTGTGCGCATGCAAAATTTTCTCGATCTCTTCCTGGCTTTTGCTGCTTCCCCAGTTGCGTGGGTTCTTGGTCTCGGCATCAATGCCTTTAGCAGTGTCAGCTTGGCAAGCACCGAGCCCTACTCACACAGTATTTTTCTTGATGCGCTTTGTGAACTTGGTGTCCCGGCGTTCATCGTGCTTTGCATATGCGTGCAGCGGTCATACGCGGCCTCACGACAACTTTTTGCAAACCATGCAGGGAATCCCTTTGAGAGAGCATCGCTGGCAGTCTTCATTGCCATGGCGGCATATCAGGTACTCCTTGTCAATAAGCAGGGAATGCTGTGGTCTGCTGGTCCCTTTTATCTCCACCTGGTCATTCTGAACAGAGTGCTGACTCGGGAACAGGTTCTTGCCACAGATTTTGTTGATGAGTCGAATGAAACAGCAATCCATGAAGAGGGTGAGTGCGCTACGGTGGCGTAATGTGCCGACACTGATGTTGCGATTTCGGACGCGCTGACCAAACAAACAGGAATCGCAGCGCCCACGCGAACGCTTCGAGTGTGGGGCAGTAGACTGGGAATGCACGCCAAACTGGTGTGCATGATCGGTCTTCGCAACGATTCGATGTTGGTATTCAACCGCCCAAGAGCCCAATGAAACAGATCCTTCAATCCCTTAAGACTGGTGCGACAGAGATCGCCGAAGTTCCGTGCCCGCCTGTTCGTCGCGGACACCTGCTTATTCGCACATCACGGACGCTGGTGTCTGCGGGTACGGAGCGCATGTTGGTGGAATTTGGGAAGGCTGGTTGGATTGCCAAGGCCCGCCAACAACCGGACAAGGTTCGAATGGTGCTCGACAAGATCAAGACCGACGGCCTTGTGCCAACGCTGGAAGCCGTATTCAACAAATTGGACCAGCCATTACCACTTGGGTATTGCAACATTGGCGTGGTGATGCAGGTTGGGAGCGGAGTGAACGGGTTTGAGGTCGGTGATCGCGTTGTCAGTAACGGAAAGCACGCCGAAGCCGTCTGCGTTCCTGTGAATCTGTGCGCTAAGGTTCCTGCGACAGTTCATGATGAGGAAGCCGCATTCACCGTGCTCGGTGCGATTGCCCTTCAGGGCATTCGGCTGATTCAGCCAACGCTTGGCGAGACGGTTGTTGTCACGGGGCTTGGTCTCATTGGGCTTGTCACCGTGCAACTTCTTCAAGCACATGGCTGCCGCGTTTTAGGAATGGATTTCGATCCCGAAAAATTGGCGCTAGCACGAAAGTTCGGTGCAGAAGTTGTGGATCTTGCGGCTGGTGCGGATGCGGTCGCGGCGGCCAATCAATTCTCGCGAGGTCGGGGTGTTGACGCGGTCATTATTACGGCATCCACCAAGAGCAACGAACCCATGCATCAGGCCGCACTGATGTGTCGCAAGCGGGGCCGCATTGTTCTGGTGGGCGTCACGGGCCTTGAATTGTCTCGCGCCGATTTCTTTGAAAAGGAAATCACATTCCAAGTTTCGTGCTCATATGGTCCCGGCCGCTACGACCCAAGCTACGAGGAGAAGGGCAACGATTATCCGATTGGATTTGTTCGATGGACCGAGCAGCGCAACTTTGAGGCGGTGCTCGACATGATGTCGGATCGTCGATTGGATGTGAAACCGCTGATCTCTCACCGAATTCCGATCGAGCAAGCCGAGCAGGCCTACGACCTCGTCGGGGGTGGAGGCCCGTCCCTTGGCATCGTCTTGGAATACCCGGGTTCAAGTGTGAAATCGGAATCCGAACTTCGACAGTCCACCGTGCAATTGGCCGGCCGAACGAGTGGTGCGGCTACATCAAGTCCATCGATTGCCGTCATTGGATCCGGAAATTACGCCACCGCTGTTCTTATTCCGGCGTTTCGAGCGGCTGGCGCTCGCATGAGAGTTGTTGCAAGTAGCGGTGGTGTGTCGGGCGTTCATGCCGGTCGAAAGTTTGGCTTTGAGTCGACGACAACGGATACGGAAAGTGTCTTTGCCGATCCCGATGTCGACGCAGTGGTGCTGACCACGCGACATGACACGCATGCCGACATGGCGTGCAAGGCTCTTCGTACAAGCAAACATGTGTTTGTGGAAAAACCACTTGCCATGAATCACGAAGAACTGTTGCGAATCGAACAAGCCATTTCAGAAGGGACCAAAAACGGGAGGACGCCGATGGTGATGGTCGGATTCAATCGCCGGTTCGCTCCACAGGTGCAAAAGATGCACGCACTTTTGCGAGGCGTGACTGGCCCAAAGAGTTTTCTCATGACCGTGAACGCCGGCGCGATTCCTTCCGAGCATTGGACGCAAGATCGGGAGATTGGGGGAGGCCGAATTGTTGGAGAAGCATGCCACTTTATTGACCTCCTTCGCTTTCTGGCGGGAAGCCAGATTCAAAAGCACCAGGTGAATGTGATGGATTCCAAGAATCGTGACACCGTCTCGATTGACCTTTCATTTCAAGATGGAAGCATTGGTGCCATCCACTACTTTGCCAATGGGACGAAAGCGTTTCCAAAGGAGCGTCTTGAAGTGTTTGCCACGGGGCGAGTCCTGCAACTGGACAACTTCAGAAAACTTTCGGGATTTGGATGGCCCGGTTTTCGCAAGATGAATCTGTGGGGTCAGAACAAGGGTCAAGCCAACTGCGCCAAAGAGTTTGTTCGGGC
The DNA here is from genome assembly GCA_945871915.1 of Singulisphaera sp. GP187. Lineage (GTDB taxonomy): Bacteria > Planctomycetota > Phycisphaerae > Phycisphaerales > SM1A02 > SYAC01. Next base: position 81,687 of record CAMBXO010000008.1, on the reverse strand, counting down.
GGTGTCAACTGGTGGGCCATCACCAATACCCCTGAATGAAATCCTTGAGGTTGCACGGGTCACCATTGATGTTGCACGCCAGAGTGAGGGCGGATGTTGAAGACTCGCTTGATCGACATTATTGCTGGCGCGAGGCCCAACTTCATGAAGATCGCACCGATCATTCATGCGCTTGAAAAGCGGAAGGCAGCTGGCGGGCATTTGCGGTATCGACTCGTGCATACAGGTCAGCATTACGACGCCAAGATGTCTGGGGACTTCTTTACCCAACTCAATATCCCCGCACCGGATGTCAACCTTGAAGTTGGAAGTGGAACGCAGGCCGAGCAAACCGCAGCGATCATGACTCGTTACGAGAAACTGCTGATCGAACAAAGGAGCGATGTGTGCCTTGTAGTTGGAGATGTCACATCCACCATGGCCTGCGCTATTGCGGCACAGAAACTGTGTGTCAAAGTTGCACATGTCGAGGCTGGGATTCGCTCAGGTGACTGGACCATGCCTGAAGAAATCAACCGCATGGTGACCGATTCAATTACGAACTACTTTTTCACAACAAGTGAAGTGGCCAACGCCAGTCTTCGTCGTCACGGTGCGGCAGAGAGCAGCATTTTCTTTGTTGGCAACACCATGATTGACACACTGCTTGCCAACATGGAACGGCTGAAGGCGCCACCGTTTTGGAGTGACCTTGGTCTTGTCGCTGGCGAGTACTTCGTTGTCACGCTGCACCGCCCAGCGAATGTGGATGGGAGCAGCACCTTTGACAAGATGCTGCAAGCGATTTCGACGGCGACGCGAGGTATGAAAGTTGTCTTTCCAGTTCATCCACGAACCGCGAAGACCATGCGAGAATTAAATTCGGTTCCTCCCAATCTTTTGCTGGTCGAGCCGCTGGGGTATTTGGAATTCAATTATCTGGTCAAGCACGCCAAAGCGGTCATAACGGACTCCGGCGGAATTACAGAAGAGACCACGGTGATGGGCGTGCCGTGCATGACACTTCGTAGCAGTACCGAACGACCGGAGACCATCACCATGGGAACGAACGAACTGCTTGGGATTGATCCGTCGGCGCTCAAGCCGGCGCTCGATCGCTTATTCGCGGGTTCTTGGAAACGGGGATCCATTCCGCCATTGTGGGATGGGCATACCAGTGAGCGCATCGTGAAAGTGCTGGAGTCGGTGCTGGTTGAATGATGGCAACGGCAGAGTCCGGTTCTCGTAAGGGTCGGTTGACCTGGAGCAAGCGTGCACATTCTCTTTCTGACAGACAACTTTCCACCCGAAGTCAATGCGCCCGCAAGTCGCACCTTTGAGCATTGCCGCGAATGGGTCAAGAAGGGGCATCGGGTAACGGTGATCACGTGCGCCCCCAATTTTCCTAAGGGCAAAGTGTTCGGTGGTTACCAAAACAAGTGGTTTCAGCGAGAGAATTTCGAGGGAATCGAAGTGATCCGTGTTTGGTCTTACATCACAGCCAACGAAGGATTTGTTCGCCGAATTCTGGATTATCTCAGCTTCATGTTTGGCGCCGTGGTGGCCAGCCCTCGGGTACACGGCGTGGACATTGTCATTGGCACCTCGCCCCAATTCTTTACCGCGTGCGCCGCATACATCGTAAGCGTGTTCAAGCGCATCCCCTTTGTGTTTGAGTTGCGAGATCTCTGGCCGGAATCCATCAAAGCGGTCGGCGCCATGAAGAATGCGGTGGCGCTTCGGCTGCTTGAGCAACTGGAAATGTTCTTGTATCGAAGGGCCGCGTGCATTGTTTCGGTGACCTCGTCTTTTAGAAATGTATTGATACGCAGGGGGATTGATGGAAACAAGATTCATGTGGTGACCAATGGAGTGGATGTTTCACAATTCAAACCAAGGCCAAAGGATCCGGAACTCACGCGCGCTCTGGGGCTTGAGGGAAAATTTGTGGCCGGTTACATCGGTACACACGGCATGGCCCATGCCCTTGAAACGCTTGTCCAGGCGGCCGAGAAGCTGGCGGAGCAGGACATCGTGTTACTGTTTCTTGGCGACGGCGCTCGCAAACAACATCTTCGACACTTGGCGGAAAGCCGCGGGATTCGAAATGTGGTCTTCGTGGACTCGGTTTCCAAGGCGGATGTGCCTTGCTACTGGTCGCTGCTTGATGTTTCAGTTATTCACTTGCGTAGGACTGAATTGTTTACCACCGTCATTCCGTCCAAACTCTTTGAGTGCATGGGGATGGGAATCCCGGTGCTCCATGGAGTTGAGGGTGAGTCGGCAGATATCGTCCGAAAGGAACGAGTTGGAATTCCATTTGAGCCAGAGAACGCGGAGCAACTGTGTGCCGCGCTGAAGTCGCTGAAGGCAGATCCAGCCCAGTTGGTCACATTGCGAGATGCGTGCTTGCGTGCAGCGGGCAACTATGACCGCACCTTTCTTGCGCTTCGCATGCTGCAAATCCTTCGAGTCACGGTTGAAGGTGACCCGGCTGCCCCACTACGCGTGTTGTTGTTGAATCAAACATTTTGGCCGGATGTTGCGGCGACGGCTCAGCACGGGCACGACCTTGGAAAATATCTTGTGAGTCATGGCGAGCACGTGACGGCTCTTGCGTCACGCAGTTTGTACAGCGAGTCCGGGAAAGCACTACCACGGTTTGGTGAGGTGGATGGAATTCAAATTGTGCGGGCAGGACAGAGCATGTTCGGCAAGCGAGGGATCGCTTCACGCGCATTTGACTTTCTTTCGTTTTACTTAGCCAGCATGTGGCGGGCTGTGTGGTTGCCGCGGCAAGATGTGGTGGTGTGCTTTACTACGCCGCCTTTCATTGCCTTCGTGGGCATTCTGTTGCGGTGGCTTCGTGGAACACGAGTGATTGTGTGGACCATGGATCTGTACCCCGATGTTCCGGTCGCTGCTGGAGTGCTGCGGCGGAACTCCATCGCACACCGGATCTTTGAAGGCATTGATCGGTATTGTCTTCGAAGGGCGAATCGCGTGGTTGTGCTCAGCCGTTGCATGGGTGAACGGGTGCTTGCTAAAAACATTTCTCGGGAGCGTCTTGAGCGGATTGAAGTGTGGGCCGATCCGTCAGAGGTGAAATCTGGAGATCGAAGCAGCAATCCGTATCGTGCCGAATGGGCGATTGGCGATAGGTTTGTGATCGAGTATTCGGGAAACTTTGGCATTGGTCACGATGGGGCCACGATGTACGAAGCCATGCGAAAGTTTCGAGATGACGACACGCTGCGGTGGGTGATTGTTGGTGGCGGTACCAAAAGGCCGGAAGTCGAGGCATTTGTGAGGAACAACTGGATTTCAAACGCTTCGATGTATCCCTACCAAAGCCGTGATCGCCTTGGCGACTTGCTCTCGTTGGGAGATGTTCACATTGTGAGCATTGCGGAGGGATTTGATGGACTTCTTGTTCCAAGCAAGTTCTATGGCGTTTTGGCCGCTGCACGACCAACGATTTACATTGGACCTGAGACCAGCGAAGTGGCGATGGTGATTCGAGAAGAAAAGTGTGGTCTGGTGGTGCCGCAGGGGAATGTGGAGGCTCTCATCGCAGCCATTGCGACGATTCGGAATCATCCAGAAGAAACAACGGCAATGGGGCAGCGGGCGCGCGAGGCATTGGAGAAGCGGTTTGCAATGAATATTGCGTGCGCGCGGTGGAGAAACTTGCTGCGAGAGGTTGCTGGCAAGTCGATCAAGGCCTCCGCGCATGGCTGACGTACTTCCGATCACGGTCGTCATTCCTGTACTCAACGAGGAGCAGTCGATGGCGTTTTGTCTTGAACGCCTCAAGCGATTTGCACATGTTGTTGTGGTCGACTCAGGATCGACCGACCGCACATGTGAGATCGCAGGCCAACACAAGGCCGAGGTCATTTTGTTTCGATGGGACGGAAAGTTCCCTAAGAAACGGAATTGGGTTCTGCGGAATCACCCGCCCAGCACGCCGTGGGTTCTGTTTCTTGATGCAGATGAGTGGATCGATGATGCCGTGTGCAATGAACTGGCAGCAACGCTTCCCGCAACCACCCACAATGGATTTTGGATGACCTATGACAACTGGTTTCTGGGCCGCCGCCTTCGGCACGGAACGCCAAATCGAAAACTTGCACTCTTTCGCGTTGGGTCCGGTGAATATGAACGGATTGACGAGAATCGCTGGAGCGAACTCGATATGGAAATCCATGAGCATCCTGTGCTGAGCGGATCGATTGGGAGCATTCATGCTCGGATCGAACACCGGGATGATCGCGGGTTGGAACACTGGCAGCGTCGCCACGCGGCGTATGCGGCGTGGGAAGCCAATCGAACTCGAGATCTTCGAGCGTCTGGTGCTTCACTTCAAAGCGACAGACAGGGCCGCAAGTATCAATTGCTTGGAAAGTGGTGGTTGCCCGCCGTTTATTTTCTTGACAGTTATGTCAGGCGACTTGGATTTCTCGATGGGTCAGCCGGTTTCTTGCACGCGTGGTACAAGGCGCGGTACTTCGCACAGATCGGTCGACTTCTCAAGCAATCGGGTGGCTCGAAGTGAGCATGGTTTCAAGAAGTATTGCGCGTTGCACCGTGGTCTGAAACGTGTTCCGATGACCACTTATCGCTTGTCGCGCCCGTAAAACACTTCAAGCCATTGAAGAAGCGAGTAGGTACGAAATTGGATATTGGGAGGCAGTCGCAGGAATGTGTCCTTGCTTCGCAATGGTGACTTGAGAATTCCAAGATCCATGGCCAGTTCAACTCCATCGCTTGGAAGTCCCCATTGTTCAACAAACTTCGTAATCATGCGCGTTGTCGAATTGCTGAATCCATCCTTCTTTCGGCTCCAACAGGTTGGTTTTGGAAGGTGAGCCTCGGCGCACTTGCGAAGGAGGTACTTGCCGTAACTCCGATTCATCAAGAGTTCGGTTCCAAGTGAGAATCCAAACTCTACGAGTCGGTAATCCAGAAATGGACAGCGTGTTTCAAGATTGACGGACATCGAAATGGCATCTCCATACTGAAGAAGATTGGTCAAATTGAATCGGTGCCAGTGGTGCAGAGCGTCACTAAAGTTGGAGCGGGACCAACGCAGAGTTCGAAAGTGCTCCGGAACCGCCTCGAGCACCTCACTACCCAAAAGGCCCTTCGCATTCCATCGATGAGCCTGATGGGTATAGACGGCTCGGTTAGAAAATCTCACACAGTCCAACGCGGCACTTTGCCAACCATAGTTGTGGGCATACGCGGCAAGGCACTGCGCAAAGCCATGCAGATTGCCACGCATTAAATGGTCGAGGGAAGCAAAGAGCGAGAATTCCTGATACCCACCGAGAAGTTCATCGGCGCCCTGTCCTTCGAGCATGACGGTGAGAGAAGACCTCGCAGCGCGGCAAAGATTCAGGTATGGAATAATCGCCGGAGAACTATGAGCGGCTTCAAGGGAATGGATGCAAGTTCTCAGGTCACGGGTGGTGTTGTCTTGATCGGTTTCGTCGACCGAAGTTGATTGGTGTCCATACCGACGCGCGATCTCTTGTGCGACGGGAAGTTGGGACTTGTTCACTGGTTGGTGCCATGCGGTGTAGGCCTCCAGTTTTCGATTCAATTTCTCGCCGACAATCCATGCAATGGCACCCGAGTCGACGCCGGCGGAAAGACTGAGACCGATCGGTACATCGCTTCGAAGTCGAATCGACACCGCATCCGTAAGGAGTTCTTCAATCCTGCCGATCGCATCATCAAAGTTGTGAATTGTTCGGTGAACCGGGTAGTTCCAGTAAGAACCCATGGAGTGGGTCGATGCATTGAGGGAATTCAGTTGTATGGTCTGGTGCATGGTGGGGGGAAATCGCTCCACGCCGTCAAACCATGATTCTGCGGATTCACCACCCGCGCCGTATTTCAGGTAGCGACCGACTGCGCAATGATTCGGCTGAGGCGTTGTCCCAAGCCATGCGAAAATTCCTTTGGCCTCCGAACACAGAATCATCATTCCATCCTGATGCATGGTGAACAAAGGCTTGACACCCCATCGGTCCCTCGAAGTGACGAATGCACCGGAATAAACATCGCCAAAAACAAAGGCCCACATCCCGTTGAACTTGTTGATGGCCTCCACGCCCCAACGGATCATTGCTTGCAGCAGAACCTCTGTATCCGAAGTGGTTCGAAAGGCAACGCCTTCTCGTTCAAGTTCTTTTCGAATCTCAAGATAGTTGTAAATCTCGCCGTTGTAGATCAGGACATACCGACCACATGCAGACCAGAACGGTTGGTTGCTGGCCGCGGACACATCGATCACCGACAGGCGGACATGCCCCAACGCGAATTGACCCTTGGGATCTAAGTGAATACCTCTGGCGTTGGGCCCACGATGTTGGATTGCTCCAAGGGCACGTTCCATCCGAATAGCAGCGTCGTCCGGAAGCCGCCGGTTGTTGTGACAAAGGACTGTAAAGATTCCGCACACGGTGGTGAAGTTCAGGTTGAGAGGAGCATCGGATTGCGGGCGATGAAGTTACGGAAGCGTATCGGTCCGTTCCCATGTTCGAATGGAAACAAGGTCGTCTGTAATCACGCGTGAAGTTTTCTTGACAAGTTGTTCGACCACCGACGGATCAGTCCAGTCCTTCGGCGGAATCCCGTCAAAGAAATCCAGTGTCAAGGCAGAACGCCACTCTGAAATTCCGAAGTTGTTCTCTTTGGACGGTAACAATGCCGGCTGATCGCTTCGCGTCACCTGTTCAATCCGGTAGTCCATGCTGGTCCATAACGCAATTCCAGCTGCACCGGCCGACACGGCAGGTTGAACTTGATCAAGCATGAAATCCTTTGTGGAAATCATGCGGCAATACGGCGCAATGCCAGTCGGTGCCCAGAAAGGACAAACGGTGGGAATGACAGGTTTTCCGCCGGAGAGAAGTTTCGCCAGACCCACCTGTGCGATCCGCCACGCCCGCCCATCTTCCCGCACACTCTCGGGCGTCCCTCGAATGCTTGTCGGGCTTCCGGCCACCACCATCCGCGGGTCATAGACATCGTAAATGCTGACACTCACCCAATCGACTTCAGAAACAAGCGTGGAATAAATCTTTGCCGCATCTTGAATGGCTTTGCGGCGATCGTCGCTACTCGCTGTGGCCCATCCTTTGCCATTGAGCCAGTACGAAAGACTTGGAATACCGTAAAAGGTCCACTTGCATTGTGGAAATCGTTCCTTCATGGCGCGAATTGCTCGAATCATTGAGTTCAATGACCGCTGATGTTCCTTGGACTCAGCCGGCATTTTCAGATTGGCCATAAACGGGTCTTCGCAATCGAGCATCATCCATTTGGGCGGCATTCCGCCGGTCCGTTTTTCAACCTGCTTGATCGCAGCGTCAATGTCCACTTCGCCACTCTTGTAAGAGGCTGGATCCTGCGTCACATTCATCCAACTCTCGGCGTTCATCGAGGTCAGCCGGACAGAGGCGTTGAGGTCCGGGAGGGAGTCATAGAGCAGGATGAGCGGTTGTTTTGTGGTCGGTTTTTCAGGCTGAGTCGGTGTCTGCGAAGTTGCCTCAGCTGAAGCAAGGGCCATGGCAAGCCATACCGAAATGAAGACGATGCCTGCCTTGGTCATGGAATGGGCCTGTTGTGCAAGAGATTCACCCGGAATGCTTTCACGTTTCGAATGAGGATCGATCTTCAGCGGTCGGACATTGAAAGTTCGGTCCAACGAACCGATGCTATTGTAAGTGACGCAGATGTTGGACTCACATCCTAGCGTTGTCGTCATCTATCACTGCTATCCACATTATCGGAGGGCAATTGTTGAATTGCTTGCACAGAGCAAGCGGGCGGACTTCACCTTTGTTGGTGATGATCACGAATACCTTCACTCGGTCGAGACCGCGTCGTTCAGTCCAAACGTTCGGTTTCATCTGGCCCCCGCGCGGCATCTCTTTGGACCATTCATGTGGCAGTGGGGGGCGGTTCGTTGGGCCATCTGCTCGCGTTTTGACACCGTCATCATGCATGCCGTTCCACACTGGCCATGCACATGGATTGGCGCAATTGCGGCAAGGCTTCTTGGAAAGAAAGTGTTCTTTTGGGGGCACGGATATCTCTCTCGTCCACAAGGCCTGAAAGGATTGATCCGTCGATTGTTCTATGCACTCCCTCACCAACATTTGTTTTATGGAAGACTTTCCAAGGCCTACGCCATGGATTTGGGATGGCCCGCCGAACGGTTGCATGTCATTTACAACAGCCTTGACTTGGTTGTGCAGCAGGGTCACCGGAAATCCATCACACCAGCAATCTGCCGGGCGCTTCGCGAGGAACTATTTGGAAACGCGGACACGCCGGTTGTGATCTGCACCACCCGACTCATCGCCATGCGGCGACTGGATCTTCTGCTGGAATCTCTGGCACAACTCAAACGCCAGGGCACCAACGCCAATCTCATTCTTGTTGGAGAGGGTCCCGAACGAACCAAACTGATTTCTCAGGCTGAGCGACTTGGAGTGCGCGTGCACCTTGAAGGTGCGTGTTATGACGAGGCGAGGATTGCGTCGCTCATCATGGCTTCCAATGTCACCGTGTCGCCGGGTCGTACTGGTCTCACGGCGATTCATAGTCTTGTGTACGGAGTGCCGGTTGTTTCGCATGGAGATCCCGATGACCAGGCTCCTGAGTGGGAAGCCATTATCCCCGGGAAAACGGGCTCCTATTTTGAGCGTGGTAGCGCGGCCTCGCTTGCAGTTGCCATGCGACCGTGGCTGGAATCGGGTGCTGTCACGGAACAGACTCGAGCAGCATGCATCGATGTGGTTGAGAGATTCTGGAATCCAGAATTTCAATGCGGCGCCATTGAACGGGCCGTGTGTGGAGATCCTGCAACAGATCTTCCAGTATGCAAAGGAAAGGGATCGGAGTGAATTCCGATTGTCAACCCAAACCAAGATTTGATTCCGACTCGCAGGGATTTGGACGAGTTGCCATGCGAGGAGCCACGCTCAATTCCGCCCAGTGGATTGCCAACAAGGCATTGACGGCGATTGCAATGTTGGTGGTGGCGCATTACCTGACGCCAGCGGAGTACGGTGTGGGTGCGCAGGCACTTGCCATATTCAGTTTTCTTGCACTGCTTCCGCCACTATCGGTTGGCGATGTTCTGATCGCACACCCGAAAAATTTTGGTCGACTCGCTGCGAGCGCCGCCCGGCTTGCCACGGTGCTGGCTATGTGCTCAATGGTTCTTACGCTTGCCAGCATTCCAGTTGTGGTGCTCTGGTTTACGGATGATCCGAGTCGTTGGCTTGCTGGTTTGCTGGCCATTCTTGCGATCCGACCCATACTCGAAGCAAGGTTGATGTTGCCGATTGCGTTCTTGCGACTCTCGCTTGCGTATCCGCGCATTGCAACCATTGATGGGTTGGTGCAGATGGGTGCCACCTGTCTTTCGGTTGCCATGGCGGCACTCGGCGGTCGCGCGGCTTCTCTAGTGGTTCCACAAGTGATTGGCACAGGTGTTCGTGCAGCGATTTATGTGCGGCAATCTCGAATACGGCTCGAATCACCTGTTCGTGCCACGCGGGTGCGTTATCTCTTTCGCCAGTTTGTTCGAGCCTCTGGCGCCCAATACATCCATAATGTTCTTGTGATGTTGGAGGTGCTGGTGCTCGGACTCGTCGCGGGCCAGTATCAGACCGGGCTCTTTGGGCTGGCTTTCACCATTGCGTGTCAGGCGAACTCGATCATTGCATATCAACTTGGGGTTGTCCTTCAACCTGTTTTTAGCCGGCTGCAGAACGACGTGAATCGGCAAGTGACCGGATTTCTGAAGGCGCAGCGAGTGTTGAGTGCCGTGTGCATTCCGATTTGTTGTGCGCAAGCGATCCTCGCAGAGCCACTGTTTCGTTTGCTTCTTGCAGAAAAGTGGCAGCCAGCGATTCCGATTTTTCAGATCATCAGTCTTTCTCAGGCGTTTTATTTTGCGTCGGGCCCCGCCATGGCTTGTTTGCGTGGCCAGCGGCGATTTGGAACTTTGCTTGTCTGGCAGAGCATTCAATTTGTTGTGTCCGTTCCTATCTATTGGTTTGGGGCGAGTGAGGGGGCTGCTGTTGGCGTTGCCATCGCAAGCGGAATCGTTTGGGCTTGCAGCACCATCTTGGTGGTGTGGATGTGCACCACGCCATCACCGAGTCGACGGGCGTGGGATTCCATCGCCATCTTCTTGAATCCACTGCTTGTGTGCGTTCCCCTCTTTGCTGCAACCTTGTTTGTAACGCGCTGGGCTGGTGGGTTCGGAACACTTGGCGATGTCGCCAGCATTCTTGTCATGGGTCCAGTAGCGATCTTGACTGCGATCTTTGTGATTCGGTTCACGCACAAAGAAATTCGAGTGACGCTCGACGGCCTTGTTCGGCAAGCGATCAACCGTGTGTGCAGAACAAGGGGAACCTGAAACACTGCGGCACACACTCTGACGACACGATCCATGCGCACTTATGATTCCAGCGTGCCCACACTTCGCATTCACAACACGCTTTCGGGAGCCCTAGAAGAGTTGAAGCCAATCGCCGGGCCGCAGGGTCCGGTCACCTTCTATTCCTGCGGGCCAACGGTGTATGACGACGCACACATTGGAAACTTCCGGTCATTTCTGAATGCGGACATTCTGCGTCGAACCATCGAACTCATCGGAATCCCCGTTCGGCATGTGATGAACATCACCGATGTCGGTCACATGACCGATGACGCCAATGCCGATGGCGCGGGCGAAGACAAGATGGCTGTGGCAGGTCGGAGACTGGCCGAGGCGAAGAAGGCGGGCAAGATTCCTGCCGATGTTGGGATCGATTTGCAGGATCCGCTTGCCGTGGCGGATTTTTATGCCAATCGATTTCTTGAAGATGCTCGCCTGCTGGGGTTGAAGGTGGCGACCGAATCAGCCCACGATGCCTCGCTTATGCCGCGGCCTACGAAGTGGATCGGGCCGATGCTGGAGATGATTCACAAGCTCATTGAGAACCACCACGCCTATGTGGCATCTGATGGCGCGGTGTATTTCGATGTCCGAAGTTTTTCGGACTACGGAAAGCTCTCAGGTAATACGCTTGACAACTTGCGAGAGGGTGAAGGTGGACGAATTCAGTCCGCACATCAGGCGGCCAAGAAAAACCCTGGTGATTTCATGTTGTGGAAACCCGATCCTCACCATGTCCTGAAGTGGGACTCCCCGTACGGTGTGGGGTACCCCGGCTGGCATCTTGAGTGCAGCGCGATGGCTGCTGGACTGCTTGGCCCAGAAATTGACATTCACTCCGGCGGTGAAGACAACATTTTTCCGCATCACGAATGCGAAATTGCGCAGAGCCGCTGCTGCTTTAGCCGGACAAGTTTTGCCCGCCTGTGGTTTCACACGCGGCACCTGATTGTTGAGGGTGCCAAGATGTCCAAGAGCAAGGGCAACTTTTTTACAGCGAGAGACTTGTTTGCCAAGGGTGTCACCCCCGCAGCGCTGCGTTTAGAAATAACCCGCACCCACTACCGCACCAACGCCAACTTCACATTGCAGGGGCTGGCCGATTGTCAGCGCATGATTGATCGCTGGTGCAAAGTGGACGAATCGCTGAAGCAACAGATTTTCAAGCAGGGAGATCAGGTTGCGGGAGCAAGACGGTCAACGCATGCATCAACGCACGCACACGACACCGCGACCGATGCGGGACCGCTGGAGCGTGCGCTGCAGCGATTTACGGAAGCGTTATGCGACGACTTAAATATGGCGCGCGCCATTGCGGCCCTGAATGAAGCGATTTCCGTTGAGAGTGGTTCCGCCTCTCCGCACCGTGAGTTGGCGGCGCTGCACGCAATGAATTCGGTGCTTGGCGTGCTTGAACGCAACCAGGCGGTGCCAAGCAGCAGTGATGCAGACTTTGAAGCACGGGTCAATGCTCTGATTGAGGTTCGTGCCACGGCTCGGCGCACCAAAGACTTTGCTTCCAGTGATCGGGCTCGCGATCAGTTAAGTGCGCTAGGCGTTCAGATTCAGGACAGCCCAACTGGAACCTCTTGGTCGCGCGTTGTGAAATAATCGGCCGCTTGTTCCCTGTACAAATCGATCAGGCGTTTCGACGGCGGCGTGCCATAAGACCAGCAAGTCCGGCCAGCGCAGCGGCTCCGGGTGAAGGGACAAGAGCCGAGTACGAGCCTGAAAGATCGCCAGTAGCTCCAGCATCGGAACCAATGTGCAGAAATCCCTTTTCGATATCGCCCGCGGAACCCTCGATCGCGGCCTGAAGCAACGGGTTAGTGGTCGCGGGGAATGAATACTCAAACTTCAACTGGTCGGCCGGCGGAGTGAGCCAGTTTGGACCGACCGTGGCGGATGAGAGCGTGATAATGAATAGGGCCCGTCCGTCCGCGGCATCGGTGTCGGCCACGAACCCAGTTCCAAAGGCCCGGTATTGCACTGTTTTGGTGGTATCCGTTACCTCAAATTGCCACCCGCTAATCGCAGGATTGAGGGCTGTTGCATTGGTCATGTCAAAGTCCAGATACAGCGAGAGTGTCCATCCGGAATAGGTCGAGTAGCCCGCATTGCCAACGGCACTCGTAGTCGACAGAGTCATGTCCCAAGGGGAAATCGGTACAACATCGGCAGTTGCGATGGTTGTGGCAGAGATTGCAAGAGCGGTTGCGAGAATTGAAGACTTGTGAAACATATGAGATTCGCTTTCTTTCTTAGACGATTCCATGACGACGACGAAGACCGGGTACGAAGCCCGCAAGAGCCAACAGACAAGAAACTCCAGGAGCGGGAATGGCATAACCAGCAGAAGACAGCGCACCAAAGGTGCCCGATGTTGAGATAAGTGAAATGCTTCCGGATGAGGTACTGTCAGCAAAGTTCATGCTGTTCCCCAGCACCTCATAACCGCCACCAGTCCTCCGCATGGCGACATACGAGAATTGGATATGCGTGAGTGTGACGGATCCACTGCCGGGTAGCGAAATGGTTCCGGGTGCGGAGTTCTCTAGCACCACAATGTAGCGCCTACTTGAACCACCTGACGACGCAAATGTTGTGTAGGTAAGGCCCTCGCGTCCATTTCCAGTGCGTGCATAGAGCAGAGTCGAATCGCTTTCTCTGGCGGAAAAGCTCCATGTGTTGATACTTGGCGCGAGCGACGACCCCAATTCCTCCACCCACACATCCAGGGTTAACTGAATATTTGAGTGGGCACTCAATGAACCGATTCCATTTGCGGTTCCAGTCATGTGATAGCCGACGACACTCGCCAGTGCCGGAGAGGCAATCAGTGCGGTTGCGGCGATGAGTGTTCGAATCATTTCTTTTCCCTTCAATTTGTGGAATGAACGAAATTGAAAACTCAGGCTGTCCGACGACGCTTTGAGATCATTCCCGCGAGAGCAACGAGTGCGGCGGTGCCTGGTGCTGGGACTGTGAAGTACCCAGAGATGACTCCTGTTGAAAAGGAACTATCCGAGTAACTCACGCTGAGAAGGCCCCTGCGAGCCACCACGGTCGAAGGATTCGCGGAGTAATTGAGAGCAGAGTCAAGATCCACCCACGAATTGTTGACCTTAATGGCGGTGTATTTCAGACGCAGCTCTGTTGGCGCTGGGAGTAATGGAGGAGTCCCTTGTGTCCCACCCGATCCATCACTGAGCAAGACTGAAAAGATTCGGCCACTGGTAACATTGCTGTAGGAGCCGCCATCGGTTTCCGATCGTGAGCTACTCCAACTGGTGCCATCTGATCCGGAGACCGTAAGCACCCAGTTACCAAAGTCACCATTCAGAGACGACTGTGAAAGGTCACCGGAAAATGAGAACGACAAGTTCCATGTAATGCCTGGTTGGGCGTAGACGCCGCTCCCAGTGATCCCAGTCGCTAAAAGGACTTGGGGCGCACCCGGGACGAAATTGGCGAACGATGACGAAGCAACGAGAACGGAAGACATTGCAACAACTGAGAGTTTCATAGCTTTTCCCTTCGAAATGTTGGAAAGTGAGATGAGAGTGAAAGTGAGCAAGCGCCATGCAAAAACTTCGCGTCGTTGCGAAACCCTTGCATTGGGAGTACGGACGAGTGAGCCCCAGTCGTGTGCAGACCAGTCGGCGAGGTTCAACGCTTAGCGCGACGAACGAACGACCGACTTTTCATTTTCACCCAGGAGTTCTTTTTCGTTCCATGTGTCCCTCCGAAACAGTGATTCGAGATACCTCGAAACTTCTTCTCTTCTTCGATCCGCATTTCATGAGGACAGAAGCCTTTTCCAGAGTTGAAGTGCTCGCCCTTACCCCGGTTCCATGGAGAGGCAAATTTTGTTTTCAAAGAATCGAGAAAAATCATGGAACACCGTCGAAATCAGTCCAAAAACGCCAAAACCGCACTCGCAATAGTGGGAAAATTTCGTTTCGAGACAAATTGTCGACCAATCAGACGATAGGTAAAGAGGGTCCCATCCTCCTGTAACTTGTTCAAAGAGTGACCACCAAACAGCCCAAACCAGTCATTGGCCTTGTTGGGGGCATTGGCAGCGGCAAGTCCGAGGTCGCCAGGATCCTTGTTTCGACGGGGTGTGTTGTGTGTGATTCGGACGCCCTGAGCCACAAGTGCCTGCAAGACCCCGTTGTTCAGGGTGAATTACAGAAGTGGTGGGGTTCAGGTGTGATTGGTGAGGGTGGCGAAGTGGATCGTGAGTCGGTTGCGGCCATTGTGTTTCGTGATCCAGTTGAACGAAAGCGGCTTGAAGCCTTGATCCATCCACGCGTTGAACATGCTCGAAGGGCTCTTTTTTCAAGTGCTCCGGCCGGAACTCCAGCTCTGGTGATCGACGCACCACTACTGCTTGAAGCTGGCTTGGCAACCCAATGCAGCCACATTTGGTTTATTGAGACCCCGGAATCCATCCGGCAAACCCGCGTAATGACCACACGCGGCTGGGACGCCGCAAACCTTGCCAGACGCGAATCCGCTCAATGGTCACTTGACCGAAAGCGATCGGCGGCACATCATGTCCTTCGTAACGATGGCGATCCGGCATCGTTGCGGGTGCAGGTTCTAGCGGAACTCGGAAAGATTTCCCGTTTCCAATAGAACTCCTTCACATGTAGGTCACGGTTCCCGCCACGGCCTACCTCCGGTTTCAGTCACATGTCCACCACGCGAGGCTCCTGCGGGAGTCCCGGCACAAGGACTTCACCAACGGCGATCGGCATTGCGCCATTCGCCAGCATTCCAGAGAATCTTCATATGAGCAAGCGTCGTCGTCGTCGTAAGGGTGGTGGTGGACCGGGTCAGCCAACCGGGCAGCCGTACATGCCCTCAATCACTTTTGCACCGGGCAGCATGCCAAGCGATGAGCAATTGGAAATGGACTTGCGCCAGCTTGAGGCGGAGTCCGGCGGCAAGATGAAGATTGCCAAGAAAGAAGACCTTGATCTGGTGGGTCTGCAGCGCATGAATGGCGACGAACTTGTGAAGTTGTCCCGCAAGGAGGGGATTGAGAATCAGGACAACATGAGCAAGCAGCGTTTGGTGTTTGAGATTCTCAGACACCGCGCCACACAGCACGGCCTGATGATTGCAACAGGAACGCTGGACCTGATGCCAGAGGGCTACGGTTTTCTTCGCAGCAGTGAATACAGTTACCTGCCAAGCCCCGATGACATTTATGTCAGCCCGTCGATCGTGCATCGACTTGGGCTTCGCAAGGGGCAGGTTGTGACTGGCGTGGTGCGACCACCCAAGGACACCGAGATTTTCTTCGCCTTGCTGCGGGTGGATCAGGTGAATGGCGGTGACCCCAAGCGACTTCGGGACTTGCCAACCTTTGAGGCCCTCACGCCGCTGCACCCCGATAAGCGCATCCATTTAGAGATGATCGATCAGCCGACAAAAATTGAGACTCGCATCATTGACATGGTCACGCCGCTTGGTTTCGGTCAGCGAGCACTTATTGTGGCGCCGCCGCGAACTGGAAAGACCGTGATTCTGCAACAGATCACGAATGCCATTTGCAAGAACCATCCCGATGTGCATGTGATTGTTCTGTTGATCGATGAACGGCCTGAAGAAGTCACCGACTTCCGCCGCAACACGCCTGACCGCGTGGAAGTGATTGCAAGCACCTTTGACGAAGAAGTGACTCGCCACATTCAGGTGACCGAGATGGTGATGGAAAAGGCCCGTCGCATGGTGGAGTGCGGGCAGCATGTTGTCATTCTGCTGGATTCAATTACACGCCTTGCTCGTGCTTATAACAACGGCATGCAGGGCGGAGGCAAGATTGGCTCTGGCGGTGTGGACACCACGGCGCTGATTCGACCGAAGAAGTTCTTTGGAAGTGCTCGCAACATTGAGAACGGCGGTTCACTCACTATTTTGGGAACCGCACTTGTGGACACGGGCAGTCGAGCCGACGAGGTGATCTTTGAAGAGTTCAAGGGAACGGGTAATTCGGAATTGCACCTTGACCGCAAGTTGATTGAGAAGCGCATTTTCCCGGCAATTGATGTTGCAGCCAGCGGTACGCGGCGCGAGGAACTGTTGCTCGATCCGAAGGAACACGAACTTATTGTGCGCCTTCGTAAAGTGGTGAGCGACATGAATGTGGTGGAAGCCATGGAACTTTTGAAGAGCCGCGTGAGCAAAACCAAGAGCAACGCCGAATTCCTGATGACCATGAACATGGGTTGATTCGGGCATCCCAGACCCTCACCGCCGCGTATGCCACGGTGCGACAGCGACTCACAGGAGACCCCCCATGCGTTCACGAACTGGCTTTACGATTGTTGAGATTCTTGCCACGCTGGGCATCATTGGAGTGCTGGCGGCCATCTTGCTGCCAGCCATCACGGCGGTGCGTGGCAATGCCGTGCGGGCCAAGACGCAGGCCAATATGAGACAGGTGTTCTCGTTGATTCAGGCGTACTCAGGTGCCAACCGCGACATTATTGTTCCAAGCCTTTTTGATCATCGCGAAGCTGCCGTCAGCGGGCATCCTCGCAGCGGGCCGAAAAAAACGCAGCAATGGGGACTTCTGGGTGAGCGGCTCATGGGGACATGGGCGGACATTCTGTGGAACGACAATAATTTTGGGCCGATCGCTGTTTCAATGGCCACGACAGCCAATCCAGATGCCGCAGCAGATTTGGCGTACCGCACCGACGAACCTGACGGGATGTTGTACGAGGTGATTACGAATTACGACAAGAGTCCCTTTCGAAGCAACTCCCCGATCTCGCGGGACACGCTCTTTCTGTATAGCGGTTCGGGCAGCGAAAAGATCAGTGAGGATCCCGATATTGACGAGAACAAGTTTGGTTCCCGAACTCTGAATGTTGACGAGCCTGTTTTTCTTGCGGCCAACAATTTCTTTGATGGAAGGCCTGGCACTGTGGCGGGCGGTACGCCGCATTCCAAACGGATCAAGACCAATCACCCTTACGATGCTCGCGCGGAACTTTGTCGAGCCTCGCAAAATTTGGCAACAGGTGTGACCACCACGGGGCAGTATTGCGCGCTATTTACAACAGGCCAGATTGCTCAACCAGACACCAGCGTCTATTTGATTGAGAGTGCTGCCTGTCAAACCATTGACACGGTGGTCGATCCACTTTCCGGTACGGCCTCGTTCGCGCCGCTCTTTGGAAACGCAGATTTGACACAAGTGAACTTTGGTTCATCCAACGACCAATGTTCCATGCTGTTGCTGGATGGGCATGTTCAGGCAGAGAGTCGGTGGGAGGACCTGATTGACCTCGAGGGGGCCTCGCGGGAACTTGATCTGGATGGAAAACCAACGGCCAATACCTCAGACGAAACTTCTGACCAAGGCCGGCGGCTTCGATTCCGGCATCTAGATATGCGTTAAAACGCGTAAAATCTGGCGGTTTTTGGTGTGTTATGGGTTGGCCATCCCCTTGCTTCTGTCAATCAACCGGCCAGTCGCGTGTTCCGCTGCACTTGACCGTTTTGTGACACTCGGTACCATTTCGCCTTGACCGCCCGAACATCGGGCGGTTTTTCATCGGTCGGTTGCCACCGTAGCTCAGTGGTAGAGCACACCCTTGGTAAGGGTGAGGTCGAGGGTTCAATCCCCTTCGGTGGCTTCAGCGAGTTCCGGCGTTCGGAACTCGACAGCCGAGCCTCCCGTCGGGCGCTTCGACGGGTTCGCGGAACGTTCAGCGTCCGTCCCGGCGTCACTCACTTAGGAGCACACACATGGCAAAGGAAAACTTCGTTCGCAACAAGCCGCACGTCAATGTTGGCACCATTGGCCACGTTGATCACGGCAAGACAACACTTACCGCTGCGATCACCGCGGTGCAGGCTGCCCGCGGTTTCGGCAAGGCGGTTCCCTACGATCAGGTTGCCAAGGCCAGCGAAAGCGAAGGCCGTCGTGACCCCACCAAGATCGTCACCATCGCTACGAGTCACGTGGAATACGAGACGGTCAAGCGGCACTACGCCCACGTCGATTGCCCCGGCCACGCCGACTATGTGAAGAACATGATTACCGGTGCCGCCCAAATGGATGGCGCCATTCTGGTGGTGAGTGCTTCCGATGGACCCATGCCGCAGACGCGAGAGCACATTCTGCTTGCCCGTCAGGTTGGCGTGCCGTGCATCGTGGTGTTCCTGAACAAGTGCGATCTGGTGGATGACCCAGAATTGCTCGACCTGGTTGAAATGGAAGTTCGCGAACTGCTCACCAAGTACGGTTTCGACGGCACCACAGTGCCGATCGTCCGTGGAGCGGCTTTCCCGGCACTTCAGGATCCAGGAAACGCTGCTAAGAACAAGTGCATCGCTGATCTGATGGAAGCGATTGACACGCATGTTCCAGAGCCTGTTCGCGAAACAGACAAGCCTTTCTTGATGAGCGTTGAAGACGTGTTCAGCATCAAGGGTCGCGGCACGGTTGCCACGGGTCGCATCGAGCGAGGCGTTGTGAAGGTCGGCGAAGAAGTTGAAATCGTCGGACTTCGTCCTCAGTCGAGCAAGACCACAGTCACCGGCGTCGAAATGTTCCAGAAGACTCTGGATCAGGGACAGGCTGGCGACAATGTTGGCTGCCTGCTCCGTGGTGTTGAGAAAGCGGACATTGAGCGTGGCCAAGTTCTTTGCAAGCCAGGCACCATTAAGCCTCACACGAATTTTGAGGCGCAGGTGTATGTGCTGACCAAGGATGAAGGTGGCCGTCACACGCCGTTCTTCAATGGTTACAAGCCGCAGTTCTATTTCCGCACCTCGGACATCACCGGCAAGCTGGAATTGATTGGTGCCGAAATGTGCATGCCCGGCGACAACGTGAACCTGAAGGTTGACCTTGAAGGCAAGGGCGTTGCAATGGAAGCGGGCACACGGTTCGCCGTTCGTGAGGGCGGTCGCACGGTGGGTTCCGGAGTTGTTACAAAGATTGTTACCTGACTTTTCGTGGCGAGTTTGTCTCGCCGCATTGAATGTGAGGTTCGGTCCGTTCCCTTTCAAGGCCACTTGGCCTTGGGAGGGGCGGACGGAACCAAGGCCCAAAGAGGCTGGAGATTGTCATGGCAAAGAAGTCCTTGGATCGTGAATATGTTTGGCTGCAATGCTCGGAGTGCGGCGACCTGAATTACCGAACCGAAATCCGCGTCAAGGGCGGCATTGCGGAAAAGGTCAAAGAGGGTTTCCGAAAGTTTTCTCCCCGCCTTCGCAAGCACACGCTGCACAAGATCAAGAGGAAGTGATTCGTATTGGCACTTCCGTCGCTACGCCGGTAGCTCAGCTGGTAGAGCAGCGGATTCCAAATCCGCAGGTCGTGGGTTCGATCCCCCCCCGGCGTGTTGAGCCTCGTGGCTCGGAATTCGTTTGAACGCACTCGCACCTTTTTCGGAGAACCTCGTGTCCACCGCGATTCGAAAGATTGGCCAGGGATACTGGACTCGCCTAATGACCGTGATCGGTTTCGGCATGCTGGGCGTGCTGGGCGCGGTTTGGTTGTGGCGCATCTTCGAAACATTTGATTTTGGGATTCCGCAGGTGTATGTCGCCAGCGGTGTGGCCGCAGCGTTTCTCACTGGGGTCGGTCTCCTGTTGTGGTGGTTTGCGGGATTCAATGCAAAGTCTGTGGACTTTCTGGTGCTGACAGAAGGCGAGATGAAGAAAGTCAACTGGTCGACACAGCGGGAGCTTGTGGGCAGCACAGTGGTGGTCATTGCCATCATGCTGGTCATCTCGCTGTTCTGTTGGATGTGGGATTTCGTGTTTTCCAGCATGTTTGTCTGGATGCGCGTACTGGACATGAGGAGCTGAATCGATGGTTTCCAACGAGTTTGAAAACGAATCGCACGCCACCGAGGGCGAACAACATTCAAAGGGAAAAGCCGAAGCAACGGCGAAGCCTAAGAATTTGGCCATTGGCCCCGCAGCGTTTCGAAACACCAGTAGTTCATTGACAGGCGGTGTGGCCACCAGTCGTGCGCTCGAGACAACCAGCAGCAGCAAGGACAAGGAGCAGGCCGCTCGCGCCAACACCGTAAGTAATCCATCGGCAACCGTGGTGGATCCAAACGATCCCAATGTTGAGCTTCCGATGTATC
Source organism: Singulisphaera sp. GP187 (assembly GCA_945871915.1). GTDB lineage: Bacteria > Planctomycetota > Phycisphaerae > Phycisphaerales > SM1A02 > SYAC01. Next base: position 61,101 of record CAMBXO010000008.1, on the reverse strand, counting down.
GAGATGGCATGGATTGGTTTGTGTTGCGAGTTGCCAGCAACAAAGAAAACCCTGTGCGTGACACGCTTCTTCGCAAGGTGCAGATTGAGGCCATGCTGCACCTTGTTGGGCGAATCATGGTTCCAACTGAGAAGACGAAGACCATGAAGGCTGGCAAACAGAAGGTGACAGAAACCAAGCTGTACCCCGGCTATGTGTTCGTGGAAATGAAACTTGAACCGGACGGACGCATTCCGCAGGATGTGTTCTTTCTGATCAAAGAGACAACGGGTGTTGGTGATTTTGTGGGTACCGCCGGTCGACCAACGCCCATGACGACGCCCGAAGTTGAGAAGATGCTCTTTGACAGTCGCAAGCCCGAGGAGATGCCGACTGTGCGAATGGAATTCGCCAAGGGCGACGCGGTCACCATCAACGAAGGACCTTTCCAGAGTTACGAAGGCACCGTCGACGAAACACTTCCAGACAAGGGTCTTGTGCGAGTGTTGGTTACCATCTTCGGTCGTCAGGCTCCTGTGGAATTGGAGTACTGGCAGATCGGTAAGGCAGAGAAGTGACCTTAGGAGGCTTTCGCATGACTCGAACACTTCTGCTTGCAAGCGCACTCTTGGTGCTTGCGGCCTGTGCTTCCACTGCAACCTATCCACCGACAAGCGGTCGAGCTTCCGTGACTGGCAACACGCCGCCACTTCCACAGTTAATGGCCAGTTCACTTCGTTACGCGCAGCAGCGAGGCAACCCCAACGCACCCATGGTGTTCAATCTTCCTCCTGAAACACTCGGAACAGCGTGGGATGATGTTGGTCGCAGGCTGGGAGACGGTGCAAGACCTATGACTGCCAATGACAAGGATGCATTCACTGTTCAACAAGTTCGCCTCAACGGAGGTCAAGCTGAAGTGGACATCGTGTATCCGTCACCCGAAGGCGTCTATCAGATTCTTACGGTGTATTTGGAAGGCGCACTTGGGGCCGACTATCGACCCATGTATGTGCAGCGATGGTTGATTCCGGCAAAGCAACGAGCGTTCAATGCACCCGTCAGCGGTCCGTTCGCCGATACGCCTTCGGAATCTGCTCCGACGGAAATTGAAAACCCGGTGGCTGTTCCAGTCGCTGCAAAACCACCGGCAAACACCGGCCACTGATTCGTCCGTGGATCGTGCATGAATCTTGCCGGAAGCCTGCGAGCCGCGGCCGTTGACATCAAGTTGCATCACAGCATCTTTGCGTTGCCATTCGCATTGCTTGGGGCATGTCTTGCAGCAATGGATTCGATCTCTGTGAAGTGGTCTGTGATTCCGTGGGCGCTGATCATCGGCTGCATGATCACAGGACGAACGGTCGCCATGCTTTGCAACCGCATTCTTGATGCGTCGATCGATGCTCGCAATCAGCGAACAGCGCAACGCGCCATTCCATCTGGGGCGATTTCGAAACGAGCCGCAGGAGCAATGGCTCTCGGTATGGCGATGCTTTTTATTCTGTTCTGCGTTTTGTTTGGAGTGCTGCACCAAAACTGGTGGCCGCTTTGGCTGGCCGTGCCCGTGCTTGCGTGGATGGCGGTGTATCCACTTCTCAAGCGATGGACATGGATGTGCCACGGGTGGCTTGGAGCAAGTCTTGCAATCAGCGTTCCGGCGGCGGCACTCGCCGTTCGGCCCGACGCGGTTGCGGAACCGGTTGTGCTGTGGCTTGCCGCCATGGTGCTTCTGTGGGTGAGCGGGTTTGATGTGATCTACGCCCTGCAGGATGTCCAAGTAGATCGCCGCGACGGGCTGTCCAGTTTGCCGGTGGCTCTTGGCGAATCTGGAGCCATGTGGGTGAGTGCAGGGGTGCATGCCGCGGCGATGGGATGCCTTGTGATGGCATGGATCAGTGAGCCACGACTTGGCGCCATCTTTCAATGGGCGATTGTTGCGACTGGGGTGTTGTTGCTGATCGAACACGCGACGGTTCGCACATGGGGCACAACGCGCATGGCGCTGACATTTTTCACCATCAACGGTTGTGTAAGTGTTGTGTTAGGAGCCTCAGGAATTGCCGGTCTCGCCGGGATTGGGCGGTAGCCTTTTGAAATGTCGTTGTCACTCGATGTACGACAGCCGCTCGCAGGCTCGCTCCGAAGGCTCCTCTCACGAGAATTCGAGCAGTCGCTGCGTAGGCTCGACCAAACATGTCAAGGTAAACCGCGAGATTGTGTCGAAGGGGTTCATGAATTTCGTCGATCGGTCAAGCGATTGCGGGCAACGATTGCGTTGATGGGCGATGGCGTGTCCATTCGTGAGTGTCGTGCCATGGATCGGGCACTCAGCGAGGCGGCGCGTCGGCTCGGATCACTACGCGATGCACATGCACGCCGAATTGCGGCGGAGCGTGTGGCCATGCTTCTTCCAAGACAGTTGCGAGCCCTTGCGATGGATGCGTGGCGAATGAGCGGCGGGTCGGTCAGTGAAGCCGCAGCGGGTTTGTCGGTTCAGGGAATTCAAGAACTTGTCGAGGCGAGTCGTCGCGAGATGGAGGCGATTCGTGACCGCGCGATGGCATTGGACTTTCGAGAGGTTGATGCGAAGGTTGTTGCGAATGCCGTAGTGAAGGCTTGGGGCCGCGCGCGAAACAGATATCAATCAAGTTGGAAGGGGCGGGACGAGGCATGGTTGCATGGAGTGCGTAAGCGAACGCAACGCGTGGCCAATGTGCTTGTGATGGTGCAGTCGTGGGGTGGCGCATGGGTGAAGAATTCCGAACGCAGATTGCGGCTGGCGGCTGGAGCGCTTGGCGAGGCCCGTGATGCAAAGCTGATGCTTGACCGCATTCCAGAGCAGATCGCGGGTTCTCCTCTGTATGAAGTCGTTCACACATTGCGAATTGCGGCCAATCGCCACTACGCGGCGCGGTTGCGAGCCGCCCAACGCGAGGGACTTCGCGCGTTGAAACAAGGGCGAAGTGCCTGCAAAAAGCAGTTGGTCGGTGGTGCAGCCAAGGATTAGCCAGCGGGGAGTTCGTAAGGTGTATGCCATCAGAGTGTGACGGGGAAGCATTGTGCGGATCGGGCGTGCTACCTTCGCCATCCACCACGGATCGCTTATGAGTCAACCCACCAAATCACAGAACGCACCGCAGACCGCTATCCAACCCACGCGCGCCCAGAATTATGCGGAGTGGTATCAGCAGGTGGTGCGAGCGGCGGATCTTGCGGAAAACAGTCCGGTGCGAGGATGCATGGTGATCAAGCCGTGGGGTTATTCCCTTTGGGAAAACATGCAGCGAGTGCTTGATCGAATGTTTAAGCAGACGGGTCATAAGAACGCGTACTTCCCACTGTTCATTCCGCTCTCGTTTCTGGAAAAAGAAGCGCAGCATGTTGAGGGGTTTGCCAAAGAGTGCGCCGTGGTAACGCATCACCGGTTGCAAGCTGGCATTAAGCGGGATGGCAAGCCAGGATTGATACCGGCTGGTGAATTGGACGAGCCGCTTGTTGTGCGGCCGACATCTGAAACAATCATTGGTGCAAGCTTTGCAAAGTGGGTGCAGAGTTACCGCGATCTTCCACTGCTTATCAATCAATGGGCCAATGTGGTTCGCTGGGAAATGCGGACGCGATTGTTTCTTCGAACCACAGAATTCTTGTGGCAAGAAGGGCATACCGCCCACGCAACCGAGGCAGAAGCGCAGGAGGAGACCCGCAAGATGTTGGATGTCTACGCGGATTTTGCGGAGAATTGGATGGCGATGCCAGTTGTGAAGGGGCGAAAGACCGAGGGCGAGCGATTTCCGGGAGCGGTGGAAACTCTTTCGATCGAAGCCATGATGCAGGATCGCAAGGCGCTGCAGGGCGGCACGAGCCATTTTCTTGGGCAGAACTTTGCCAAGGCGAGCGAGATCAAATTTTTGGATCAGGCTGGAATTTTGCAGCATGCCTGGACGACGAGTTGGGGGGTGAGCACACGACTGATCGGGGCACTGCTCATGACACACGCCGATGATGATGGCATGGTCGTGCCTCCTCGTTTGGCTCCCACGCATGTGGTGATTCTGCCGATTCTTCCCAAACCAGAGTGTGCGGCGGTTGTCATGGAGGCGTGCGAGAAGTTGGCTGCTCGTCTTCGCGAGGTGTCGTATGTGGGTGGAACTTTAGAAGTTGAAGTGGACCGGCGAGACTTGCGTGGTGGAGACAAAATGTGGAGTTGGGTAAAGAAGGGTGCGCCGCTTCGAGTCGAGATTGGTCCACGCGATTTAGAGCAAGGTGTTGTGAGTGTTTCGCGGCGAGATCGTGGCGTGAAGGAACGAACAGCTATGAGTGCGGACGCGCTGGTGGCGGGCGTGGTGTCACTGCTTGACGAGATGCAGCAAAGCATGTTTGCTAAGGCCAAGGCGCATGAAGTGGCGAACACCCGTTCCATTGATGATCCAAAGGAATTTCGAGCGTTCTTTACGGCATTGAAACCTGAGAGCGAAGGCGTGCCGACGGAGATTCATGGCGGCTTTGCCCTCAGCCGATTTGCAATGGATCCGATGGAGGAGTCCAAATTGAAAGACGAACTTGGGGTGACTGTTCGATGCATTCCGCTCGACGGTCAAGACGATCCGGGACAATGCATCTTGAGCGGAAAGCCTGCGAAGCGGCGCGTGGTGTTTGCGAAGGCGTATTGAATCTGGATGGTTGTGATAACCAGGGACGCGGGTCGGGTCGGTAACTAGGGACGGGGGTAGGGTCGGTAACTAGGGACGGGGGTCGTTATTAGGCACCGCAGAGCGGTGCCTAATAACGACCCCCGTCCCTAGTTACCGACCCTACCCCCGTCCCTAGTTACAACCCAGATCCACCAAATTCCAAGCAACAGTTCTTGCATTCAACGCGGATATACACACACTGAACTGCATTGAGGTTGAGGGAAAAGGACATGACAAATCTCGAATTGAAAGACGCCATCGAAGGATGCTGCACGCTCGGTGCCTCATCGATGGTCACGAACCTCGTTTCTGCTTCTGGATCGTTGGCCGTGCTGGCTACGGTGCAGGGCGGAACAACACGTGGGAGGCGACAAGGAATCTAATTCCCTGTCACTCGCTCACGCCCTTTTTTGAGCGGGCGGGTACGGTTCGCCGTGCCCGCTCGCTTGATTTTTAGAATCACCCGATCGTCGTTCGGCTCGCTGAGTGAGCTGATGCTCTTCCCATGTTGGAAGAATTGCGTGGGGCACCTGCAGCAGATCCATGATTCGAGCCACCATAAAGTCCACAAGGTGATGGAGCTCTGTTGGATTGAGATAGAAACCCGGAGAGAGCGGCAAAACAATGGCCCCCGCAAGGGTGGCAGCACGCATGGCCTCGATATCCACCCGACTCAACGGCGTCTCGCGATGCGCCAAAATAAGCCTTCGCCGCTCTTTCAACGCAACGAGCGCAGCACGCTGCAATTGATTGTCCGTCAATCCATAGGCGATCTTGCTCAGAGTGTTTCCAGAACACGGAACCACCACCATTCCATCATGTTGAAAACTTCCGCTGGCAAGCGGTCCGCCAAGATCGTTCTCATTGTGAACCTGTAATTGTGGAGCCCGACCACCCGTCAGCTCGTTGGCATCCAGTCGTGACAGGCCGCACTCGTCCGAAAGGAGGCGGCGACCAAGCGGCGAAACAACGAGATGAATTTCACACTCGGCCTCCGCCAACCGTTCGATCAATCGCAGCGCATACGGTGCACCACTTGCACCAGTGATCCCAACGATAATTTTCTTTGGCTGCATGGGCGACCTTTTGAAGATTGATCCGGAGCCACAGTATGCACGATCCCCCAGCAATCGTGCTCGAAATCATTTGCCTTCACAGGGCCGCGACCCCTAACCGGCCACCGCAGCTTCCAAACGGGGGTACAGCGCAACTTTTGTGATGCGAGTTCCAGGTTTCAGTCCACCCCACCGGACGCGACTTTCCCAGTCCATGGTTGGTGCTTGGTCGCCAATCGCGGACTGAAGATCTTTCATGCGATGCGGAAGAAATGGTTCAAGCAAAATTCCGGCGATGCGGACTGCTTCGGCGCACTGCGCCAAGATGCTGGAAACCTCGTCGCGCCGCGAAGGGTCCTTGGCCAGCTTGAATGGTTCCGTGCGATTGATAAATCCATCCACCTCACGCAACAAACCAATGGCCGCCGCGGCGGCCGGCCCAAGTTCGAATTGCTGCATGTGCCGTTGCCATGCTTGGACCACTGTGGCGCACCGTGCGGGCCACTCGCCTCCGGCAAAGGAGTCCGCCGGCATGACGCCGTCAAATGTTTTGGCAATCATGGCGGTGACACGGCTTGAGCAGTTGCCAACGGTGTTCACCAGATCGGCCACATAAGTCTCGTGAAAGGCCAAGGCGCGAAAGTCGGTGTCGGTTGAATCAAGCGGGCCACGCGTGACCATGAACCAGCGAAACGCATCAAGACCGTACTTGGACACGTAGCCCTCCATGGCGGGAAGATCGATGAAGTTGCCAAGGCTCTTACTCATTTTCTGACCTTCATGAATCCAGAAGCTGTGCGCAAAGACACACTGTGGAAGCGGCATTTCAAGCGCCATAAGCAACGCAGGCCAAATGACTGCATGAAACCAGAGAATTTCTTTTCCGATCACATGGAAATCCGCGGGCCAATACGGGTGTCGCTTCGGTGTGCTGTCATTGCCAAGGCCGAGTGCGGTGATGTAATTGAAGAGCGCATCAATCCAAACATAAATCACGTGGCCCTGATCGCCGGGCATGGGAATGCCCCACGAGAAGTTGGTCCGGGTCATAGGAACATCCTGAAGGCCCTCGCGAAGCCTGCCAAGAACTTCGTTGCGGCGAGCCTCTGGTCGAACAAAGTCGGGCCGGCTTGTGAAGAGTTCCATCAGGCGCGGTGCAAACGCGCTGAGTCTGAAATACCAGTTCTCCTCTTTGGCGCGGACCAGTGGCCGCCCATTGACGGGGCTTTTATATCCAGACTCCTTAGCTCGAGTTTCTGTGAGATAGTTTTCCTCTCCTTCGTCGTACCAACCCTCGAATGCACCCTTGTACAACACGCCCGCAGCCTTGAGTCGCTCAACCAAGGCCTGGACCTGCGCCTCATGCCTCGGCTCGGTCGTTCGGATGAAGTCATCATTGGTCAGATCGAACAGTTGCAGAACACGCCTAAATTCTGCGGCGTTTCTGTCAGCCCATTCCTGAGGCGTGACCCCATGTGCCAACGCGCTCTTTTCAACCTTGACGCCATGTTCGTCGGTGCCGGTCAGAAAAAAAGTATCGCGGCCCTGCATTCGCATGGCGCGCGCCCACACATCACACACGGTGGTTGTGAACACATGCCCAATGTGCGGTTTGTCATTGACGTAGTAAATCGGAGTGGTGATGCTTGCGGTCGACTTCATGGATGCGGCCAGTCTAAGAGAATTGCAAGAGCAACTCAGGGGGTGCCGAGCGCCTCGCGCACGCGATCTGCTTCATGTTCATCATCCATGCATGCGATGCGCAGCACTTGTCCATCACTCCAAATCATCGCGATGGCTTCATCTTCTGAAAACGACCCAAGTTCTGCTCGAATGGATGTCCGTGGGTCGAGTGGCTGTGGTCGGCCCAACTCATCAAACGAGAGATACTGCCCATCATCGGCCGCAAAAAAGAGTGCAATCCAGCGGCCATCGTGGCTATCCGTGCCACGATACAACGCTACGGCACCTCGAAAGGCAGCACCAGGAAGGCTTGCCGGGGTGATTCGCCGAAGGTGATAGCCAAGCGGAGCCAAGTCCGGAATGTCCGCAGATCGCCCCACCCATTGTTGCACGCGACCGCGAGCCTCTTCACGGTGAATATTTTCTTCGCAATTGTCCTGCCAGCACTTTTGAATGGCGGCGGCGCGAAGTTCAGCCGCGGCATCGATCGCATCAACGAGCGGAATTCCACCGGATGTGGTGAGTCGTCCAGCCACATGTGGTCCGTAAATCCCAAACAAGATCGCGCCAGCCACAAGAATCATTGTGAGAACGATGGCCAGTGCAGATGGCTTGGGATGAAAATGGAAACTCTGAGCTTCGCCAGGATTCTGGGGCGACATAATCAGATGCTACGACGAAGCGGATAGGATGATGTCATGCGATCGCATGTGCTTCAATCGCTTGGCATCGGTTTATCGTTTTGCATCACGGTTGCCGCATGGCCACAGGGGGCGCTGGACGCTTCGTTGCAGGTTGGAAGCAGTGGGAAAAACGCTGGAAAACAACAAGAGGATTATCGATCCCGCAATTTAGTGGTGACAGGCGATGTGGCGGCTGGTCGTGGGTTTCGAGGAAGTGTTGGATACAGCGCCGAGGGCGACTTTCGCGGGGCGACGGGCGGTGACTCATCGATTGGCTTCCGTCGAAACTCAGCGTTGAGCAGCGCGGCGATCGCTCGCACCACCAGCACGGGTGACGCATTCTCCATGGCCCGCGATTCGACCGCATTGGAATATCGCCGCGATTTTGTTGGTGCAAGTAGCACCGGGCAAACAGGTGCGGCGACATCTTCCGCGGAGACCAGCCAACGGTTGGATCGCATGAGCACTCAACTAAGCGGAAGCCGCCAGCGAAGTGCCGAAGTGGAGAGCACTGTGATGGCGACCTACAAGGATCGCGAAGGTGACACAGGCGTGTTGACGGCGAGCACGCTTCGCGGTGTCAAGAAGGAACGAAACAAGGATCGCGTAGGGTCCGACAGACTCAGCCTGTACGAAGCGTCGCGGTTGCGGGACGATCTTCGGTTTGGACGCATTCAGCACGACGCGGTGGTGTCGGCCAAAGCGAATCCCTTTTTAGAAGCCGCTCCAACGGACTCGGTGAATGTTTCAGGCACGCGAGAAATGAAACTGCCCACACAGGGCGATATCGCTAGCCAATCTGCGGGCACAGGTCTTTCGGCCTACGACACGATGCTGCGGGGAATTCGAACGAAATGGATTGAGCAGGTGGCGGTGCGACCTTCAACTGACCAAGGAAAAACACAGCCAGAATCCGGCGACCAGACCGAAAAAGAATCCGCTCAACGAGGCCTTTCGTCTGCTTACGACGCGCTTCGAGTTCAGCTCGACCGAGGTGTCGAACCGGCTGGGTTGGCTGGCACCACGGTGGTGCAGTCCAATCGCGGCGTTTCACCGTCGGACCTGAAGCCAACGGATGATGGAAAGGTGAGCGTTGGAGATGTTCGCCTAACGCTTGATGACTACGCCCTTCTTCTGAAGCATGGCACTCAGATGAATGCATATGGCGATGGAATGCGTGGGCGGCTGGATGAGTTGCTGCTCGATGGGCAGCGGTCAATGCATCTTGGAAATAGTTTTCTTGCGGAGAAGCAATTTGAAGTCGCACTGGCCATCAGTCCAGGAGATCCTCGGGCGACGGCTGGATTGCTTCATTGCCAGATTGCCGGAAACTTAATCGGCTCCGCAGCAACAACGCTTGAGGCGTTGCTGGTGGATCATCCAGAAATGATGGATGTCAAATGGGCACCCGAAGCCATTCCAACTCCGGATCGTTTGGCGAAAGCCATGGCCTCATGCCGCGCATCTATTCAAGCCAAAAATGATGAGCCGAGCCAGGGTTTGCTCCTGGCGTACATCGGGCACCTGACTGGAGACTCGGCCGCGATCCGCGAAGGCCTGCAGGCAATGCAGGGTTCACCGCAGCACGAGTCGCGCGCCGCGTTACTTTCTAAGTTATGGATTGACTCACCGCCTGCCTCACCGGATTCCCCTAAGCCTGCTGCGCCATAAACGGGTGAAAATCAGCGGATTCCCGCAGCGCTCTTCAAACCGAGATTCTTAAAAATTTCTTGTGTCGCCGCGCTGCGATTGAGTGTGTAAAAGTGAATTCCGCGAACATTTCGATCGAGCAATGCGAGGCATTGTTCGGTTGCCCAATGAATGCCGATGCGTTGCACGCTTTCTGCATCATTGCCGCACCGCTGGATGGCTCGCAAAAACTTCGCGGGAACATGCGTGCATCCAGCTAATTCCGCCATGCGATGCAGGTTGGCCAAACTGAGCACCGGCATGATGCCCGCCAAAACGGGCGTGTGGATTCCCGCAAGTTCGCATCGCTCACGCCAATCTAAGAATGAATTGTTCTCAAAGAAGAGTTGGGTGCAAATCCAGTCTGCACCCGCATCCACCTTTGCCTTCAGGTGGTCCATGAGTCGCAACGTGTTAGGTGTCTCTGGGTGGCCTTCCGGAAACCCGGCCACACCAATGCCAAAGCCGCGTGGGTCGGGATGAATTCCGCGGGCATTGAACTCGCGAATGAACCGCACCAAATCGACGGCGTGCGAAAAGTCATTGGTGCAGACCGTGGTCCCGCGGGGCATGTCACCTCGTAACGCGAGAATGTTGGAGATGCCCTCAGAAGCGTATTGCTCAAGCAGCGCTTGAACTTCGGCACGAGAGTGATTGATGCATGTGAGATGTGGCACCGGGTCCAAGGTCGACTGCCGCTTGAGCCGAACAACCAGCTCGTGGGTGCGAGTTCGCGTGCTGCCGCCGGCACCTGAGGTCACACTGACAAAACTTGGCGCCAGCCGCTCGAGTTCCGTGATGGACGAAAACAGAGCATCCCATCCAGCCTCATTGTGCGGCGGGAAAAACTCGAAACTGGCTGTTCGCGAATCGCGAGCCAGAATATCCGTCATGTGCATGGGTACAGTCTACGAACCGAAGCCCGCATGCCCCAAACCATTCGCATCTCAAAACCGACGGCGCGCCGACTCACGATGTATCTGCGTGTGCTGCAGTCGGTGGTGGAAACTGGTGGAATGGAGTGCATCAGCAGTCACCAGTTAGGGGCTGCAGCCGGCGTAGCGGATGCACAGGTGCGTAAGGATCTTGCCAGTATTGGTGGGCGCGGACAATCTGGTGTGGGCTATCGAACAAGGGAACTTCATGAAACGATGCGACGGGCGATCGGCTTGCAAAAGTCCTGGCGTGCGGTGCTGGTTGGCGCAGGCAACATCGGGCGAGCGCTCTTGGCCTATCCGAGATTCCACACCGAGGGGTTTGAACTGGTCGCCGTGTTTGATCACGCTCCATCTGTGGTTGGCAAGCGAGTGGCGGGCCTTGCAGTTCAACCGATGAAGGCCATTCCAGCCACAGTGCGTCGCAGTGGAGCACACTTTGGCATTGTGGCCGTGCCACCGAGTGATGCTCAAAATGTGGCTGAAATCCTTGTTGCATCAGGCATTCGAGGCCTTCTCAACTTTGCCCCTCGTGCATTGCAACTGCCGGCCCATGTTGCCTCTGTGAATGTGGACTTTACAGAGGCCTTTCAGCGGCTTGCGTTTGAAACAACCAATCAATCCAGTCGGTCAAAGAGAACAACGGGAGCATGAATATGAAATGGATTCTTCTTGCGTCAATCTGTCTTGTGCATTGTGGTTGCCATGCGAGAGCACTTGGCCCGAATCCAAACGATGCCCTTCGATCCGAAATTCAGGAATTGCAGGATCGCAATCAGGCGATGCGGCTTGCCAACGAACAATTGCAGGCGCAACTCACCGCCGGGGCCACCACGGAAGGGTCGTCCTCGACGCCACCTTCGGCTGAACTTCGGGAGGCCACGCCACGGCCCGCGGAAATTTTGATTGAGAAACTTTCGCGGGCAGAACGGGGTGAGGGCGGGGCCGGTGCTCTTCCCCAGCTTCGTCTCTTTCTTCAGGTGGTCGATGGCCATGGGCGAGCCACACAACTCACCGGAAGCATTTCCGTTGTGGCATCTTTGGAGCCAGAGGGTGGTAAAAAGGTGTTGCTCTCAAGCCATTCTTGGTCACCCATGCAGGTGTCCAACCTCTACAGATCTGGGATGACTGGGAGTCATTACACCGTGGTTGTTCCGCTGCAAGTACCTGCAGAACCACAGGATGTGCCTGTGCAGGTCCTGGTGACCTACATGGATGGATGGTCCGGTAGAAAGCTCGAAGCAGCCACCAGTTTGTATTGGACCAACCCGGAGCCGCCAGCACATTGAAGATGAACCACCCGACTTCGTACGATTGTTGCGTGGATTGCCCAATGCGACGGTCATCCGGTTGTCATGCGAACCACCATTCGTGGTGGCTTGGCGTTGCCCTGATCCTTTCCATGGTGACTGGTTGCCAAAAAGTTCTCTTTCCTGCGAGTGAACCGCGCAATCAGTTTGAGAGGACCGACAATCTGCGAGACCGCTTTACACCGTTACAGGAGCCAGATGTCTTTGGCAATCCCAAGCCGGCTCTCCGAGCACGGCTCGCGCCGCAGTCCTGAACTTTCTGAAAATTCACGAAAGACCAAAGCGACTTGAATCCGATATTTCGGAACACTTCTCCACCCATGACCGACCGACTTCCAATTCTTCGCCCGCTGTCGCAGCCTTCGCGAATGTCTCGCCGGACCGGCTTGGTCTGGGGAGCCTTTGGAGCCGCGATGGCGATGGCATGTGCGGTGCTGGTGCTAGGTGATTCCGAGGGGCCGCGACCCATCGTGGCCATGACGCCGATTGTGCTAGGGCAAGTTGACGCCGGAGTGATGCCACGCGAAGTACCGCTGGATCGAAATCGGTGGAATTCCATTGTGATTCACCACTCGGGTTCGCCCGGTGGCGATGCCGCAAGCATTGCACGCATGCACGGATCTGCGGGGTTGGCAGGGCTTGGATACCACTTCATTATTGGAAACGGGCAGGGATTAGCAGATGGAATGGTGGAAGTGGGGCCTCGCTGGAATCAACAATTGCCCGGAGCGCATGTCGCTTCAAGGCCTGCGGCGGAGGGGGCCATGTTGATCGCGTCGCGTGTGCCCGGAACATCGCCCGACGAACTCAACCGCAATGCAGTCGGTATTTGCTTGGTGGGAAACGGCGATCGCCGCCCGTTTACTGAGCAGCAGGTTCATGAGCTTGCGGCCTTGGTGAGGCGGTTGCAGCGAGAACTTGGAATCTCAGCAGATCGGGTGTTTCTGCATAGCGATGTTGCACGCGTTGCCAGTCCAGGAAAGTTTTTTCCCGTGAGCGAGTTTGAATCGCAATTGGTCTTGAGCACTCCCTAACTCTGGGCTTGCAGCGGTGTCGTGCGGCAACTAAACTTTCGCGTCATTCCGAATTGGGGCGATCGCGTGGGGCGATGCACGGCTGTGGATCACACAGTTCGCTTCCCGCAATCAGACAGCGTATTCCCGGGTGAATTTGGAGTGTTTGGCTGGGTTCGTTGGTTCAAGAGATTTCAATGACAGCTTTCATTCAAGAGATTTTTGGTTACCCGATCATTGCCAAAATTGGTACCGGCGCAGCGAGCGAGCTGTATGCCGTTCAGGATCCCAAGACAAGGCAGGTGTGGGCCTTGAAGCATGTCGTTCGCAAGACGGACAAGGATCACCGGTTTATTGAGCAGGTGGAATCGGAGTATTCGATTGGCTCAAAGTTGAAGCACCCAAACATTCGCGGAATTGGGAAGGTGGAGCGCAAGCGAAAGCTCTTTACCGTCACCGAGATTGGGTTGTTGCTGGAACTTGTCGATGCTGACTCGCTTGATGGGCGACTTCCTCGCACCATGCTGGAGGCCGTGCAACAGTTCTCGCAAATTGCACAGGGATTGGCGTACATGCACGAGCGTGGATTTGTGCATGCGGACATGAAGCCGATCAACGCAATGGTGAGCGACACCGGCCATGTGAAGATCATCGATCTTGGACAGGCCTGCGCTATCGGCGCCAAGAAGAAACGTATTCAGGGGACACCTGGTTACATCGCGCCAGAGCAGGCATATACCGAGGCGATTACGGGGGCCACAGATGTGTACAACCTTGGCGCCACCATGTATTTCGTTTTGATTGGAGAACTTATTCCGACGGCCGTTATTCCTCGGAGTAACGGAGACCTTGAAACGGTACCCCGTGGACAGATTCGAAAACCAGTTGCACCGATTGAACGAAACAAATCCATACCACAGGCCTTGAGCGACTTGATTCTTGAGTGTGTTCAATTGGATCCAGCGGATCGTGTCTCCAGCATGTCTTTGGTAGCTAGCAGACTCGATTTGCTGGCGGCCACCTTGCAGGGGAGTGGTAATTCAAAGTTGGAGTCGTTTGTACGGGCAGCCAAGTGACGATTGCGTCGTCCCCATCTGAAAAGTGGGACCGGCGATTTCTACAGTTGTCGGATCAGATTGCAGCCTGGAGCAAGGATCCCAATCGCGGGGTTGGTGCGGTCATTGTTTCCGGAATGCGTCAGGTGGTTGCAACGGGGTTTAATGGATTGCCTCGCGGGTTCGAGGACAAGCCCGAGCGACTGCAGCGGCCAGAAAAATATGATTTGATTGTGCATGCGGAACTCAACGCAATCATTCAGTGCGCCCGCAATGGAGTGAGCCCAATTGGATGCACGCTGTACACCAGCTTTGCGCCATGTGTGCAGTGCTCGCTCGCGGTGGTTCAGGCAGGTTTGGTGCGCGTAGTCACTTGGGTACCCGATCTTCAGGGATTGGATGCGCACTGGCTTGAGAGTCTTGAAAAGGCGCGAGTGGTGCTCGAGGAAGCTGGCGTGCAATTGCATCACCTCAACCGAATTTCGAAAGTCGCACCCTAACGCGCAGAGATTGCTTTCATGTGGATGAGATGGCGCTGAATGCAATTCAAATGGATCTCGCTCGCGTTCACCCATCGCCCACAAGACTGACTTTGGCGTTGCGCCGAACGATCGTGAATGAAGCGATGGCCTTCATTACCGCAACCTACAACTTGACTCCTTACCAGCGTGAAACATTGGCCACTGTTCCAATTCAGTGGAAGCGATGTCGACGAGCAAGCCGTTTCGAACGAGGCGGATCGCATCGGTTGATTGGACCTCGCATTCGATTGTGCGTGCCCACCGGAAAAACCGCTTCATGGACGGTGTATTCACGGCGGCGCATCGGGCTCTCGCCTCCGCCGCAGGGGATTCAAGTTCCCATACGGCTATTTGCCACGGCTGTCTTGATTCATGAATTGACTCATGCGGTGCAGGATGGGCTTGGCGTCATGCCATCACGCTGTATGAGCGAAGTTGAAACCACCAGGAATGAAATCACTTATGTTCGAAGTGTCTCGCCCGAGGTATTTTCACAACTGCAAGTGATGAAGGCAAAGCCGCGTCGAAAGCGAAGAAAGACAGCACCCTTGATCGATCGCCAAGACTTGGGCGTGTTCATGCCTCGCGGATGTGGATTAGAAAGTCTCTGGCGATCCGTGAGGCAGTTGTTCGGCGAGCGTTACATGCGCAACGGAGCATGAATGCCCAGCAGGGACAACCCCTCCGCGAGGACGCGTTGAGTGAGGCGAGAGAGGGCCAGTCGCGCACGACACACCGCCTGGTCCGGAGCCTTGAGCACAGGGCAACTCTGATAGAAGCCTGAATAGGCAATTGCAATTTCGTGCAGAGCCGCGCAGAGCCGCTGCGGAGAGAGGGTTTCGGCAGCGTTGAGGACGACGTGTGGAAACTGTAAAAGACAAAGTGACAGATGTCGTTCGGCTGGTTCGGTGATGGCAAAGTCTGCCGCGGCGATCGCCTCAGCAGATTGTCCAGATCGATTCAGCAGCGATGCAATGCGAGCATGTGCATATTGGATGTAGGGTCCGGTGTCGCCTTCAAAGGCGATCATTCGATCGAGATCAAACACATAATCCCTCACCGGATCGCACGCAAGATCCGCGTATTTCACCGCTCCAATTCCAACTGCGGCACCAATGCTTCGAAGTTCAGATTCAGCCATGCCGTGGGTTGTTGAAGTGGGATCCGTCGCTCGACGCATAACCTGCTGCACCCCGCGCTCGATGGCCTCATCAAGTAATGCACGCAGCGTAAAGTTTTCGCCACTTCGAGTTTTGAGCGGGCGTTTGTCGGTGCCAAGCACGCTACCGAATGCAAGGTGAGAAAGGGTTGCGTGTGTTCCATCGGACAGTGTGTCCCAGCCGATCATGCGAACGCCGTCAAAGACATCCTTAAAGTGATCGCGCTGCCTTGCATCGACAACATAGATGACATGTCCACCATCTAACTCCTGAACCCGAAAGCGGACGGCCGCAAGATCGGTGGTTGCATAGAGAAAACCACCATCGGCTTTACGAATGAGCATCGGGCGTTCGCGGTCCGCAAAGGTGACCACAATGGCTCCCGCGTCCTCTTTGGCGAGGCCGGAACTGACAAAGGCATCAACGGTGGGTGCAAGGCGGTCGCGGAAAAAGCTCTCGCCACGAGAGTGCTGGTCCGTGAGGTGGACACCGAGAACGCGAGCTGTCTCAAGCACTTCCGTCATCGTGACTTCGATCAATTGTTTCCAATCGGCGACCGTTGCAGCGTCTCCGCCTTGAAGTTTGAGCAGCGTCGACTTTGCATCCTGCTCGGCTGCGCACGCCAATTGATTCTGCAGCTCAAGTTCTGCAAGGCGGTGGGGGCCGGCTCCAGCGACTTGAGCCGCCTGCAGTCCAGCCTGATCACTTGTGGCCTCTAACTGCGCAGATCGATAGGCAGCGTTGAGATCATCAAGAGTGAGGGATCGAAAATCGCGGCGCTGACGTCGCAAGGATGCAAGCGTCATGGCGATCGGAAGTCCCCAGTCACCAAGATGATTCTCTCGCCAAACTTTGCGACCCAATCGTTCGTGAAGTCGTGCGATGACATCACCGATGATGGTGGCTCGCAGGTGTCCCACATGCATTTGTTTGGCCACATTCACTCCACAGAGATCAATGACGACAGCATGTGGCAGCGGAGCGGGTTCAATCCCAAGTGACGGACCAGAAAGTTCACGCAGCATGCGCGCGATCGCTGTGGCTGAGAGCCACACATTGATGAATCCGGGGCCGGCAATTTCTGTTCGATCCACCAAGTCGCCCAACTCAGTCGCCTGCAGGATGGACCCCGCCAGATCGCGAGGATTCACTTTGGCGGCTCGTGCGAGAACAAGGGCAGCATTGCATTGAAAGTCTCCGTGCTTTGGATCGCCGCTGACTTTCACCTGCGGATCGATCGAGCCGCTATCGCAACCGGTCGCCTTGGCAATTCCTGCACGGAATGCGGCAATCAATTGCGCAAGTGGGTCGCACGACTTCATATTCCGAGTCTAGCGGGATGCTTTCTTGGGCTTGAGCAATGCTCGGCCCTGTCGGTGCAAGCGATTCATAATCTTCATCGTGGCGCGTTGAGAGTTTGGAACGGAATCGAGTTGCGATGCGGCGATCTGCAGCATGCGAACAAGGGATTCAAAGTCGTTCATGCTGATCGATTCGCTTCCAACTCGAGCCCTGACTTTCTTGCGAAGCACACCGTCGATGTTGACCATGTTGTGGTAATTGCCAAGCGGTAGGCAAAGGCACGTGCTCTCGAGCCCATGTGCCGCGAAGGCAGTGGCTTCACATGCGCCGCCAGCCATCAATTTTCGCTGAAACTGAAAGGTGGAGTCCCTGGCACGTGTGGCGGCAAATAGGTCGCCGAGCGTGTTGGTGAGTTCTGGAGAAAACACGCTGAGTCGATCACCAACCCGAAGGATGGCGCCGGCGCCCATGGGACTGTCGTGAGGAAAACTTCGAGAGTTTTCAAGGCATACCAGTCGAGCCTTGCGTGGAATCAACCCCGACCTTACCGAATGGATAGCGCCAACAAAGCCGACTTCCTCGGCGCGCGTGAATAACAAACTGACATGCCGCGCAGACTTGGTTGCAAGAATGCGATCGAACGCAATGAGCGCCGCGGCCACTGCGGCCAAGTCGTCACAGGCGTGCGTGTGCAGCAACCCCTTGGTGATGCGGGGTTCTGGAAGATGCCATCGTGCAATGTCGCCGCGTGCAATCGCCTGGGATGGATGGGTGAGTCTGGCTTGAACACGCTTGTACGGCTTGGTCTTGGCGTTAAGGGATTGAATGGTGGCCGCATGAATGCAGTCATCGGAATCGATCACCTGCAGACGCGATCCAACAAAATATGGATCGTGGACACCGCCACGAAACTCCAGTTCCACTATTCGCTGACTCACCACTCGACGCACCACAAATGCGGGGTGGTCCAGATGAGCCGTGATGAGTAGCGGACGAACACCACGCGGAGCGTTTCTCTGTGAAACCAGCATATTTCCACCATCGTCGCGTTGAATGCGAACACGCTGGGATCTGGCAAAAAACCATCCCTCCAGAAATGCGATCACCCGATCCTCCATTCCAGCTGCGGTGGGAATTCCCGTCATCGTGACGGCAAGCGAGCGTTCCACGGGCGATAGTTTCATGGGTGAAAGTTTCATGCGGGCGGAGAGAGTACCCAAGCCAGTTCCGCATCTACACTTTGCCATATGCCTCTCTCGCCTATCCCTGAGATTTTGCAAGACCTGCAAGCGGGAAAGGCGATTGTGCTTATTGATGATGAGCATCGAGAGAATGAGGGCGATTTTGTGGTGGCGGCCGAGCATGTCACAGCCGAGACGGTGAATTTTCTGACACGCATAGGGGGCGGATATCTGTGCGTGGCTCTGCACGGCGACATTTGCGATCGTCTGCACCTTGAACCGGCCGTGGTTCGCAACACAAGCGTGCGAGCCACCGCGTTTACGGTGAGTGTGGAGGCGCACCCAAAGTTTGGCGTTGGAACCGGCGTGAGTGCAAAAGATCGAGCGACCACCATCCGATTGCTTGCATCCCCAACGGCGTCGCCAGAAGATTTCACTCGACCCGGGCATGTGAATCCCTTGCGGGCTCGCGAGGGCGGCGTGCTGGTGCGCACCGGTCAGACGGAGGGCAGTGTGGATTTGTGTCGCCTTGCTGGGCTGCAGCCTGCGGCGGCGATTATCGAGATTGTGAAATCGGACGGTGAAATGGCTCGCATGCCAGACCTTGAAGTGTTGTGCCGTGAACACGGTCTTCGCATGGCCAGTGTCGAGCAAGTGATTGAGTACCGATTGCAACGCGAAGCCATGGTGCATCGACTTGATCCATGTGATGGCGAAGAAATTCGAACCCCCGAAGGTGTGTTTCGGCTTTTTGCATGGCGAACTGCAGTGGATGCGTTGCCCCATCTTGCACTGACCATGGGAGAGATTGGGCGTGTGAATGAACATGGAATTGTTCGAGCAGAGACTCGCCCAACGCTGGTGCGAATGCACCGTCGCGACATTTTTCGTGATGTGTTTTCGATGGAGCGAATTGAGGGTTCAGGAAATGGTCAGGCCGAGGTTCGCCTTGCCTTGCAAGCGATTGCACAAGAGGGGCGGGGCGCGTTGGTGTATTTGCGATCCGAGGGAAGTGGGTTTGACACACCGAGCCGGCTTCAACGCATTCAACGACCAGCGGTTGCAGATGTGAATGCACCGGATCTCACGCGACCCGATGGCATTGGCGGGAAGGCTCACCCGATGGATCTTCGTGAGTTTGGTCTAGGCGGACAGATTCTTCGCGACCTTGGGTTGTCCAAACTGAAATTGCTCACGAACCATCCAAAGACGACGTTGCCCGGCTTGCACGGATTTGGTCTGGACATTGTGGAACAGGTTCCACTTCGATGAAGTGTGCAGCGGCAGTTGTGACGATTGGATGGTTGGTGGGGTGCGCATCCCAACGAGTGATTCCGATCGAACCACCGCCAGCAACGCAAACAGAAACTAAGAACAGCAGGCAGATGGGTCAGCCGTTTTTGACTGCCGATGAATTGCTTGACGCCCTGCAGCGATCGACAGGCGATCTTCGAAATTTTCGCGCGGGTGTGATCTATGACCGCCTAGATGCTGTGACTCAGGATCGTGAGCGTCGCGTTGGCCGCATTGTTCTGGAGCAGACACCTAGCCAACCGTCCAGTCGGCGATTTGCGATTGCCTTCGATCAGTTCATTGATGCCGCGGGCCACGCGTCGGCTGATGCGCAGCGATACACGTTTGCTGATGGATGGCTTGTTGAATTTGACGACGAGCGAAAGCAGAGTATTGAGCGTCAGTTGGTTCCACAGGGCGCGGACTTGGATCCACTTCGACTTGGAGAGGGACCCATTCCGCTACCGGTAGGGCAAAATGCGGCGGATGTGCGTCGGCGATTTCAGGTGTCGTTGTCGCCGCCGCCGGATGCCCCGTTGCTTGGGCGACTCAAGGATGTGCAAGGATTGATCCTTACGCCCAAAGTTGGGAGTGGCGTTGACGAAGACTTTGAACAGGTGCGAGTGTGGTACGACCTGACGAACTTTGCACCGATGGGAGTGATTGCAACGATCAAGGGCGGCGACATCAAGACGGTGTTGCTGCGGGATGTGCAGGTAAACGCCGGGCTTGATGAGGCCACACGAAATCTATTGCAGACTTCCGTCCCTCAAACATGGCGCCGCGATGTGCGGCCGTGGAAGTCAAGCACCCCATGATGATCACTCGCTCGATGCGTTGGACCATGGCGGTGTGGTTCATGGTCTCCGGTGCGCGCGCCGCACAGTTCATTCCGGACAATGTTCAAGTGTCCAATGCGGTGAAGTCAGCGTTGGAGGCGCCTTCGCTTCGTGAAGACGAGCGGAGAGATTTACGGATTCGCCACGGACAATGGATGGAAGAAGATCTCACCACACCCGCTCACCGTGCAGAGGCGGCGTTGCGTACGTGGAAACTTGATGATCCGTCGCTGGTGAATCCGGCGGCTCCAGTTGAATTGCGGGCGGAAGCCCTGCGCCGTCGAGGTCGAATCGGCGAGGCAATATCACTCTTGGCCGGATGCGATTCGAGAGAGGGGGCCATGATCCGCGGAATGTGTTGTGATGCGATCGGTCAAACGGAACAGGTGATTGAACAACTTGCCCCGCTTGAAGCGGCCGCCGGTGCGGAGAATGCAGATGCCGACACGCTCTGTCGGCGCGCACGAGCCGTGATTCTTCTTGGTGACCACCAGCCGGTTTCGGCAGAGAGATGGCAACAAGCTGCGCAATGGCTTGGCGATGCCCGTATGCGGGATCGACTCGATCCGGATGTGCCGTGCATTGAGGGGCAATTGCTGATTGCTCGGCACAATCCGCAGGAGGGTGTACCGGCGTTGCAGCAGGCGCTCACGCTTGATCCGAGGTCGAGTGAAGCATGGTGGGCCCTCGGGCGCGCCGCGCTGAACGGTTTTGACTTTCAATCTGCTGCAAGGGCAAGTGAACAGTTGCGGCTTTTGAATCCATTTCATCCGCTTGCCGATCTGCTTGATGCGGAGCGATTTCTTTTGCTTGAAGATGCGGATCGCGCCGAGCAGATTCTTGAGGGGCTGCTGCAACGGGAACCCGATATGCCGCAAGCCTTGTCGTTGTGGGCCGCCGCCGCGGCTCGCCGATGGGACGAGAAGGCAGTCGAAGAGCGACTCGCGCTACTGGATTCCAAATTTCCAAATCAGGCGATTGGTGCGGCCACGATTGGTCGGCTGCTTGCACTGCATCGCCAATATGCGTGGGCCGAACGCGTGCTGCGGAGTGCGATTGAGCGGCGGCCGAATTGGAGCGTGCCTCATAGTGAATTGGGGCAACTTTTGATGCAAGTTGGGCGAGACGAAGCGGCAAGGCAAGCCCTCCAAGACGCCGCAGCGCTTGACCCATTCGATCAACGAAGCGCATTTGGATTGTGGCTTCTGAACACGATGGATGGCTATCGAACCATTCAGACTCCACACTTTCGCATTCGCGTAAAGCCTGGCATGGACGAAGTGGTGACCGATGGAATGGGTGAAGCGCTCGAGCGCATGCACTCGGAGGTGACGGCACGATTCGGTCACGAGCCGTCGGAGCCGACCACAATTGAGGTGCTTCCCGACCACGAATTTTTTGCAGTGCGGATCACAGGCATGCCCGGCATCCACACCATGGCCGCCTCGACTGGCCCCGTGATTGCGATGGAAGTTCCACGCAAGGGCAATCCGCGCAAACACCTTGGGACGTTTGATTGGCTGGCAGTGTTGCGACACGAATACACACACACCGTCACACTAAGCCAAACAGCCAATCGCATTCCGCACTGGCTCACCGAAGCGCTCGCCGTAAGCATGGAGACCAAACCACGGTCGTTGCACACCTGCGAATTGCTTGCCAGATCGCTTGCAACTGGAAGACTGTTTCCGTTAGATCGAATCAAGTGGGCATTCGTCCGGCCGGAAACGCCTGAAGATCGACCACTTGGATATGCACAGGGACATTGGATGGTGCAATTCATCGAAGATCGGTGGGGAAAAGATGTAATTCCCAAACTGCTTGAGCGTTATCGCCAGGGCGATGACGAGGATGCGGCGATGCGAGCCACGCTTCACATGAGTGCCGAACAATTCTTCGCCGAGTTCTTGGTGTGGGCACACCAACAGGTGAAGGCGTGGGGCCTTGAGGCCGTGCCCTCGATAGACATGTTGTTGGATCGCGTTCGCCATGCGGATGCCGCGCTTCAAGAAGCCGCTGGTGAAGCGAGGTTGGAGCGACTCGATGTGGTGGCCGAAGAAATAGCGAAGCGTTCAGGCAAACCGGCGCGCGCGGGTGAGCCACCGCTGCTTGAGACTCGGTGGCCGCAGCCGGCACTGCCAGAAGTGGAAGTGACCGACGAGCGATTGAATGGTTGGTTGAGCGAATACCCCACGCACCCAGACTTGCTGGAGTTGAAGGTGCATCGTCGCCTGAAGGAGCAGCCGGAAATCAATGAGACCACGCGCGTGCTGCTGGAGGCTTACGGCACGGCGCGTCCGGTCGATTCGTTTCCGGATCGGGTTCTGGCGGCTGCGGCGCGAGCCGAAGGCAAGAACAGTGTGGCGCTGCCGCACTTGCAGCGTCTTGACGCACTTGAGGATTCGGATCCTGCATATGCGTTGGAAATTGCTCGTTTGCTGCGAGAACAGGGGGATTTGGCGGGGGCTCTTGTGTGTGTTGAGAAGGCGGTTCGGATCAATAGTTACGACGCCGACACGCGAGAACTTGCCGCGGCCATTGCGATTGAAGCCAAGCAAATGGAATCGGCACTTCGTCACCTGCGGGCTCTTGAACGATTGGAACCTGACCAGCCGCGACATGCACAGCGTGTAAGGCGACTTCAGGAAATCATGGGCTCCACCAGCGTGCAACAATCACCGCCAGTCAGCCCACCGCAGTAATCGCGTACGGTACTACCCTATGCACCTTCGACTTCGACTTCCGCAGCCCACATGGAAGAGTGACATTCCACTTGTGATTGGTGGACTCACGGGAGTGGCCGCCATTGCACACCTAGGTCCAAGTGGTGACGCGACCTCGTTGCAGGGTCTTTGTTGGACCGGCTGGCTCACCCTCTGTGTTCTTGTGTGCGCCTTTCGAGCCATGGCGCATGCCGATCGGCTTGCCGAGCGTGCTGGCGAGCCGATGGGGACGATCATTCTGACAGTTGCAGCCATCACCATTGAAATCGCCGCTGTGTGTGCGGTGGTGCTTAAGGATGGCGGGGCGACAACGATCGCTCGCGACAGCATGTTTGCGGTGCTCATGCTGATCTTGAACGGTCTGATCGGTGGATGCATGTTGGTTGGATGCTGGAAATCCGGCGAGCAAGCATTCAATCCACGCTCGGCATCCGCGTATCTCTCCATGATCTTTGTGTTGGCAGCGATCACGCTTGTCCTGCCGCGCTTTACACGATCGGAAGTGGGCGGATGGATGAGCGACTCCATGGAGGTCTTTGTCGGCGGTGGGTCACTGGCCATCTACATGGGATTTCTGTGGCTGCAGGGTTCGACTTATCGAGGAATGTTCGTATCGGATGAACCTCACAAGCACGAATTGCCCGATCATGTCGGCCGGTCTTCTTTGTATGGAACGATTGCCATTCTGGCGGTGTCGCTCATCATTGTCGTTCTGTGTGCAGAGGGAGTGGGTGGACGCGTTCCCGCGCTGCTGGATGCCATGCATCTGCCCAATGCATTGGTCGGTGTGTGGATCGCGGCCATGGTCCTAACGCCGGAGGGATTTGCGGCTCTTCGTGCGAGCAAGCGTGGAAACATGCAGCGAAGCATTAATGTCTTGCTTGGAAGCGCGCTGGCAACGATTGGGCTGACCGTTCCCGCGTTGCTGGCACTCCGATGGGTGTTTGCGGTGGATTTAGAATTTGGACTCGAAGCACCGTATATCGTCTTGCTTGCATCCACATTCCTTATCTCATGCGTCTCACTTCTGAGTGGCCGAGTGAATGCGATTCACGGGTTTGTGCATGTACTGCTGTTTCTCGCTTGGATTGCCACCATCTTGGATGAAAGCACTGTCGCCAACGTGCAAGCCGTGGTGACAACTGGCCCTAGGTGAATCGATTCCGGCAAGCGGGATGAGTTCGAATTAGCCAATCCACGGAAGTCGATCGAGATCAACATTCCCGCCACAAATCACCAGTGCGACCCGCTTCCACTTGGCTTTCTCAGCCAAACTTCGAAACTCGTCGGAGGCAATGGCGGCAATGCCAACTGCAGCGCTGGGCTCAACGACCAGTTTCAATTGCTCAAAGGCGAATCGCATCCAATGCACGATTCGTTCCTCCGATACCGTAACAACGCCATCAACATGGTCTTGTAGCAATGGAAATGTCAGGGCACCGATGCCGGCACGTAATCCATCGGCGAGAGTGGGGCGATTGGTTGGTGGCTGACGCACGCCGAAGGCTTTGCTGCGTGCAGCATCGTCGACAGCCGTTGGCTCGGCTGCAAGCACCGCAACCGATGGCTTGAGGCCCTTACTCGCAACAGCGATGCCACCAATCATTCCACCACCACCGATCGGAGCAACAATGACATCGACGTCAGGCCACGCCTCCACAATTTCTAGGCCGAGGGTTCCTTGTCCACACACAACATCAGCATGATCAAACGGGGGAATGACCGTTGCACCAGAGCGAGCAACACATTCCGCCAGCGTTGCTTCGCGTGAAGCCATCGTGGGCTCGCACGGAATGATGGTGGCGCCCGCAGCCAGAACGGCCGCGCGCTTGGAGGCTGGGGCGTCCTTGGGCATTACCACCGTGCAGGACATCGAACGCAGTTTCGCCGCGGTTGTAAGCGCCAATGCATGGTTTCCACTGGAGTGGGTCGCGACACCGCGGGCTCCTTCTGCATCAGTCAACAATGCAACGGCGTTGCTTGCGCCTCGAATTTTGAAACTCCCGGTGTGTTGCATGGATTCCAGTTTCAACCGGACACTCATACCCACATGCTTTGACAGGATGTCGTCACTGATCAGCGGTGTGTTTCGAACCAAGTGGCGGATGCGCACCGCCGCACTCTGAATCTGTTGGAGCGAAATCGTCATGCCGCAACCAAAGTAGCGTGCATGGCGCATGATCGTGCTATGCCGCAGTCATCAATCAAAGGGAATGCGATTGTTCTGGATGGCCCCAGCAGAAACTGTCCAAGACGACCCTCCGATGAAGGGAGATTCCAACGGAGGTAACGCCAGGAATATTCGCGAGCTTGGCTCGAATGTGATTCATGCAGGTCTCATCTTCACAGTGAAACTCGGTGATGATGGCGTAGACCCCACCAACGCCGCAACTCCACACGCAGTTAGGAAGGTTTGCAATGGCTCGCATGGCCTGGCGAATAGGTCCGTTGACCGTTATGCACGCGGTGAATCGAACCGGAGTTCCCATGCTGATTGGATTTGGAAGCGTGATCAACTGGACAATGCCGCTTTGACTCAACTGGCGATAACGGTCGGCGGCACTCGTTGCCGAGATATCGGCGGCAGCAGCAAGGTCTGCAAAACTGGTCCTGCCATCCACCTGAAGCATTCGAATGAGGGCGTGATCGACCTCATCCAATTTCGCCGCATGGCGGGTGAGACCCTTTGTAGAGTTTTGGTCGATCGAAATAGTCTTCTCACCGTTTGAATGGATCGTTTCGAGCATGTGGCAGTTCACAAACACCGAGATGCCACGCTCTGATTCCAGAATGCTGTCGCAGCAGGCAAGCAGATCGTGGTCATCCTTGGCAACCACAAACAGCACAAGGTCATATTCACCAAAGGTCACACCGCACCAATACACGGAGGGCAGTTTGGCGAGTCGTTCAGCAATCGCAAAGCAGTCGCCGTTGCACTTCAGCAACACGATGCTGCGGGTTTTCAAGCCGAGCAGATATGGTTCGACCAATCCAATGATTCGGACTGCGCCGTCTTCGATCAATCTCGCGAGTCGCCGGCTGACATTCGCCTCCGATAGACCGGTTCCCTGTGCAATCTCTCGTCCGCTCATGCGGCCGTCTTTGAGAAGCAGTTCGATCATCTTTCGATCTGCGTCATCGAGTTTGGGTGCTGGTGGTGCTGACGGCGACTGAGGTTGGTTGATGACAGGCACGGAGGTGGTTTCTGGAAAGGGGCGAGGTTGGATTCTTGACCAAGGTTCAGTGACAAACCCCGGAACCCACATGCGGGCGATGTGCTGCATACAAACCAGATGCAGAGCCGCCGATGGGGTATTATGCCTTCAGATCGCTCGGGGCGCGTGTGCCATACGGGGCACTCGCTGAGAAGCACCCGTTGAACCTGATCCGGCTCAAACCGGCGTAGGAAAGCGATTCCAGCATGTTTTGCTGGTGTTTTGAACCCTCTTGTTCCAAATAATCGCAGCGGCTCTCATCCTTCAAAGAATTTGATTCAGGCACAGTTTTGTTGGATACGGCTGCAACGGCTCATAAAGACTCACATGCCTAACACACCTCACCCATTTGTCGACGCCCTTCCCATGCACGGTGCATTCAATCCATCCAGCAAGGCCTCCGGTACCACACCTGGCTCGTTTGCGCTCAAGTCCAATCTGGGCGGTCCACTTGCCTTTGCAAGTCCTGACACGCCGGGAATGCCCGCCGCAAGCGCCTTGACCGCGTGGGACTTCTTGCCGGAGACCTGGCAACTCGTCAAGGCGACCGATCAGGAAACTGGATGCGGCGGCCACAACCATCTAGAGATTGCACCGTTCATTCGCGCGGTGCCACCAAATGGGTTTCAGCCAATCACGCAACTGGAGTGTGCGCGGATGGGTGTGGTCACGCGGCACATGCGTCGCGTGGCACAACGTGAGCCGCACCTGACAGCACTGCAAGTTCGCGACGAAGTGGCGGCTGGTCGCATGGTGATTCCAGCCAATGTGAACCATCTGAAACATCACCTTGACCCGATGGCCATCGGGCGTGCCAGCAAGACCAAGATCAATGCCAACATGGGAGCAAGTCCTGTGTCCAGTGGCACGGATGAGGAAGTGGAGAAACTGAAGTGGGCGGAGCGATGGGGTGCCGACACCGTGATGGATCTTTCAACGGGCGGAGACCTTGATGCGTGCCGCGAAGCGATCCTGCGTCACAGCACCGTGCCCATTGGAACAGTTCCAATTTATTCCATGATCATTGGGAGAAAACTGGAAGACCTCAACATTGAAATCATTCTCGAAACACTCGAGCATCAGGCCAAGCAAGGCGTCGATTACTTCACCATTCATGCAGGCGTATTGCGAGAACACTTGCCGCTGATCAAGGACCGACTCATTGGGATTGTGAGTCGTGGCGGAAGTCTGCTTGCCAAGTGGATGCTGGTGCACAATCGGCAAAACCCGATGTACGAAGGGTGGGATCAGATCTGTCAGTTGATGCGCCGACACGATGTCACCTTTTCCATTGGTGATGGATTGCGGCCGGGTGGGCTTGCAGATGCAACCGATGCGGCGCAACTTGCAGAACTCACAACGCTTGGCGAATTGACCGAGCGTGCATGGCGGCACGGAGTGCAGGTGATGATCGAGGGCCCGGGTCATGTGCCGTTTGATCAGATCGAATTCAACATGAAGTTGCAACGCCGCATTTGTCACGGCGCACCGTTTTATGTGCTTGGCCCGCTGGTGACGGACATCTTTCCGGGCTATGACCACATCACCAGTTGTATTGGCGCTACGGCTGCCGGTTACCACGGCGCCAGCATGCTGTGCTATGTGACACCCAAGGAGCATCTTGGTCTTCCAAAGAAAGATGATGTGAAGCAGGGGTGCATCGCGTACAAAATTGCAGCGCACGCAGCGGATGTTGCGCTGGGCATTCCGGGTTCGCGGGATCGCGACGATGAACTCACCAAGGCACGGGCGGCGTTGAACTGGGAAAAACATTTTGCATTGAGTTTCGATCCAGACACGGCGCGGGCGTACCACGATGAGGACCTTGATGTGGACACCGACTTCTGTGCCATGTGTGGACACGATTGGTGCAGCGTTCGCATCAGTAAGGAAATTCAGGAGTTTGCCAGTGGCAAGGCTGAGGGATTTGACCGGGGCAAACCCTCGATCAGTGGTGCGTTGACACCAGAGCAGCAGGAAATCCTTGCCAAACGAGGCGTCCTCAGTCCCGATGAGATCCATCGTCTTGCTGCCAAGACCGCCAAAGCAGTTCAAGCGGACAAGGGCAAGGCGTCGTGCCATTCAGATTGGGTCGATCCACAGAGTGCCAAAGACATTCAGGGCACACAACTGGTTCAACTGAATACCGCGCCGGCGCACAATGTGGCTTCGCACGATTCCATTCTTTAGTCTTGAACGAAAGCCGCGGTCTGCGGGCCGCCACAAACGCCGTCGCCATGCGATACTGCCGTGGTGACCGATCACGATCATGGCACGAAATCGGAAGCACAAGAAGCGGTGGATGTTGCATGGCTGAGTTCACCGCCCATGCGTTACCAAAATGGCTACGCGTGGTTGCTCTTGCTCTCCGCAATGGACTGCATGTTTACCTGGCACATTCTTCGGCGTGGCGGCAACGAACTCAATCCACTGGCCAAGCTCATCATCGAGCACTGGGAATTGCCCGGCGCCGTTGCGTTTAAGTTTGCACTGGTCCTGTTTGTAATCGTTTCGTGCGAAATTGTTGGTCGCAAGCGAGATCCGCTGGGCCGATCGCTCATTCTGATCGCCATCGTCATTGCCGCCCTTCCGGTGACATGGAGCCTTTTTCTGATGGCCATGCACGGATTCTTGGTTCGACCGCTGCCGCAGAATTAGGCGCGTCGGCGCATCAACCGCTCGATATCAGCAACAGATTTTGCGATGTGACTCGTAAGTGTGCGCGGGCCTCGGCGTGTAACCAAGACATCATCCTCAATGCGAATGCCGATGCGTTCACTCGGAATGTAAATGCCGGGCTCCAAGGTGATCACCGCACCATCCGCAAGTGGCTCGTCCGGATTGGCGTCGTGCGTTTCGAGCCCGAGGTGGTGACCAATGCCATGAATAAACCAGTCACCGAATCCAGCCTTGTGAATGACCGCTCGCGCCGCGTCGTCCACTTGATGAATTCGTCGGCCAGGTTTGCACGCTTTGATTGCCGCTGATTGTGCTGCGAGCACCACTTCGTACACCTCTTTTTGTCGCCGCGAGAATTGGCCACTCACAGGCAGCGTGCGGGTGACATCGGCTGAATAGCCCTGCCACTTTGCACCACTGTCTAGACACACAAGGTCGCCCGCCGCAAGTTCCTGATCATTGGCTCGATAGTGAAGCACCGTGCTGTTGAAACCGCCACCGGCAATCGTTGGAAACGCAAGGTCGCGGGCGCCACCATGGTGGTAGGCATCTTCGACGGCTCGCTGCAACTGAGATTCGTTCATGCCCGGACGCAGCGTGGACATGGCCGCACGAAATCCAAGGCCCGTGATGTGCCCGGCATGCTCGATGCAGGCGACTTCGGCCGCGCTCTTGCGGGCACGCATGGCTAGCAACACTTGCGAACGATCCACCATGGTGCAACCGGGAACGCGTTCCATCACTCGCCGGAAGATCTCCAAATCCGAACTGATCGGCATCGTGTGCTGCGAAAGGGGCATCAACAATGACAACTGTCGACTTCGCCTGGCTGCATCCAGCACTTGCATGGGAAGCATGTTGCTTCGGAAAATCGTTTCGAAGCCAGCCCGCGCGCGGAGTTCTGCTCCGATTTCCGGACGAAACCCATCCCATTTCTCTCGCTCTGGATTGAGCGGCCGCAGAAAAAGTTGCATGCGTCGCTTCGGATTGGGATTTCGAGGATCAAAGAGAAGCGAAGCGCCGGCCTCATCGCGAATGCCGGTCAAGTAGAGAAAGTGCGCCGAAGCTTCAAAAGGGTGGTGCCCATTCGCATCGCCATCGCCAGCCACAACAAGCCCAACGGATCCGTCGAGAGCCTTCAGGAGTTTCTCTCGCCGCGAGGCAAATTCCGAAAGTGCAATCGTGGGACTCTTAGAAACGCGACTGGGCGATGCTATGCGTCGAGATGTTGTGGCGCGGGCGCGAATCGAGGTTGTGGACATGGGTGCAGAGTAAGCGAGCCCGTCCCTGTAGTGCTCGCACGCCGCACTCAGCTACTGAATTAAGCAGGAACCGGCGAACCCTTTTTCGAAAGCAGCCTCTTGGAATAGGTGTTCATGGCATCTCGCAATTGATCGAAACTGTCAAGCACATACAAAATGGGTTGAAAGTGATCGATCTCAAAGGCCGTGTCACAAACCTGTTCAAGATTGAATGGACGCCGGTCGACCGAGTCGCTGCTGAGCGAATGGCGACTCTCGCCGGGACTGCTGATGAGACCGCTTCCATACACCTTCACGGTTCCGCCTTCGCGAATCAATCCAAATTCCACCGTGAACCAAAACAGGCGAGCCAGTCGCTCGGTCTCCGCTGGATCATCTGTGGTCAAGGCAGCTTGGCCGTACGTCTGCAGAAAGTCAGCAAAAGTTGGGTCAGCATGCAGCGGCACATGGCCGAAGACATCGTGAAAAATGTCAGGTTCCGGTAGGTAGTCAATGGACTCCTTCGGTCGGATCACAACGGTGGTCGGAAAATCTCGCCGCGCTAAGCATGCAAAGAAAACTTTGGAGGGCAGGTAGCCAGCGACCGCGCGGCTTTGCCATCCGGTCATCGGTTTCAGACGAGCATTGATGTCGGACAACGGTGGAACACGGTCACGCGAGAGATTGATCTTCTTCGCACCGCTCAAATACGTTTGGCTTGCGTTCTTAGAAAGAAACTCCATCTGCCGATCAAAGAGGGTCTGCCATGTCTCTTGGTTTTCCGGGGTGTAACCCTCGTAGCGTTGCTGGATGTAGCAGCGTGTGACATCTTGAAACCCGGGCTTGCCAAAATCGTTGACATACGTCTGCGCCGCCAAGGCTTCGTTGCTTTCAAGCATGGCATGATTCAAACTTCCGGCAAACTTCTGAACGCTTTTGTGATGCGATCCATCAACCATGGGCAGGCACTCCTTTGTGTGCAGGCATCGTACGCGGAATCACGCCATTCCCGGAATGAATGGCGATGAACTGCCTTCAATAAAACTGCGAACTTGTCCGGATTCCATAAACCGCATAGGGAACGCCAGACGTGCAACATCGTGGGCTCGCCGAATATCAATACCGCCGGGGTCGAGCCCGACCGCCACAGGGTCTTCGCACGAAACTTTTACGGCGGTGCAAAAGGCTTTCAGAAAAGTTCGGGGCTTGGCGTTGATCATCTTCAACAGCGACGCCTCATCGCTCGCAAGCGGATTGGCAATGATCAGGGCTTCGCCATCCACAAACCATTGCAAATATCGTGAAGCATCAATCTGCATGCGCGCCCATCGCACATCGTCGGGCTCTCCGTGGTACGCACGCCAACGATCGCAGAGGCCCGCGTGCTCTCCATCGGCGTCCATGCGTTCAAGCGACACCATCAACTGGAGCGAAGTCTCACCATCGTCTGGCAATTCAAGCACCGTCTCCACGGCGCCAAGCATTGCTTCCATCACGGGGGCCACCAGCCAGCCATCGGGTGCCACAATCACTCGAATAGGAATCCGATCTCCATCAAATCGAATGAATCCCTTGAGGTTGGCATGCAAAGTCTCAAGTGTCATGTCAACGGTTTCGTCCGCCATCACCCCATGTTACGGCGCATGACGCCATCTACACTCACCTTGTGCCGCTTGTGAACGCTGCTTCTGTGCCCACTGCCAGTGCATCACGCACACAGATTGTTGTGGCCATTCCGGTTGAGAGTGCTGACGAAGTTGACTCTGCACTGGCCATGGCTGCAGCGGAAATTGCAGCCGGTGCAACGCTGGTGGAATGGCGAGTGGATTCTTTGGCAGAAGAAGCGGACGGGCTTGCTTCCGTGCTTCGCTTGGTTCGTGAGTGCAAGGCTCCGTGTGTGGTCACCATTCGAGGTGTTGCGGAGGGCGGTGCCTTTCGAGGCAATGAAATGGATCGCGTGAGTCTGTTGGAAGCCATCGGAACGGCCGATCCTGCTCCCCGATTTATCGACTTTGAACTTGCCAGTCTTGGTTGCAGTGCCAATATTCGGCAGAAGATTCTTCTGGCTGTTGCTCACCCGCCGCAACCCGCCGCGAAGAAACCACAACTCATATTGAGTAGCCACGATTTTCAGGGGCGACCGTCCGATCTCACTCGCCGCGCTGTGGCCATGTGGAACGATCCTGCATGTGCAGTGGCCAAACTTGCGTGGCGAGCCCGAAGTGTGCGAGATTGTGTGGAGGCTTTCGAGTTGCTGCACCAAGCACCCAAGCCAACCATTGCACTATGCATGGGTCCGTTTGGAATGGCCTCTCGAGTGCTGGCCGCAAAGTTTGGAGCGTTTCTTACCTACGCCCGCGCCGAAGGCGATCCAGGCACGGCGCCGGGGCAACCAACCGTGGCACAACTTCGCAAACTCTTTCGCTTTGATTCCATTTCGCGCACCACGCAAGTGTTTGGAATTGTTGGATGGCCACTCGATCAATCGCTGAGTCCGCTTATTCACAACGCAGGATTTGGAGCGATCGGATTCGACGGTTGCTATGTTCCATTTCCCATTCCAACTGAATGGGAACATTTCAAAGCAGGCATGCACGCACTGCGTGAGTTCAGGCAACTTGATGTGCGTGGACTCAGCGTGACGATTCCACACAAGGAACACGCCGTTCGATTTATCCGTGAGTGTGGCGGAGAATTGGATGCCATTTCCGATTGGTGCGGCGCGGCCAACACGATTCTGTTTCGACCCGACGGTTCCCTAAAAGCACTGAACACCGATGCACCGGCGGCGGTGGCTTCTTTGGCGGTCGCGCTGGCACTTCATGGAGACACTTCGGCATCGCTCGCGTGTGGACAAGACCCCCATACGGTTCCCGGTGGTAATGAAATGCGATCCGCGTGGCGAAACATACACGTTGCAATTCTTGGAGCAGGCGGCGCGGCTCGCGCGATTGCAGCGGGGCTTGCATTGGCTGGTGCGCGAGTCACGTTGTTCAATCGCACACACGCTCGCGCCGAGGCCATCGCACACTCACTGCATGGGCGAGCATTGCCCGGCGGCGGGGAGGCGCAGGTGACTGCAAGCCGCATGGATCAATTTTCTGGCGAAACATTTCAAGCCATTGTTCATGCCACAAGCGTTGGAATGGAGGGCGGGTCAGATCCAGAGGGATGCATGCTTCCGCCGGATGTAGCCCTTCATCAAAAGATGGTTGTGCTGGACACGGTGTACCGCCCACTACAAACACCACTGCTTCGCATGGCAGCGGAGCAAGGCGCGACGGTCGTCGACGGCTCCGACATGTTTATACGACAGGCTCACATGCAATTTGAATTGTTCACCGGCCACGCAGCACCCGCAGGTTTGTTTCGTCGACTTGTGGATGGATCGCTCCGGGTCCGATGATGGATGTCGTACCGCACACTCGCGCGATTCACGGGACGGGTCTCATCAGTCGACCCGCATGGATTGCACTGGCCACACTTAGTTTTCTAAACCTGCTGAATTACGCCGACCGCTTTGTGGTGAGCAGTTTGGTGCCACTCCTGCAAAAGTCGGTGGCGGACGGCGGCCTTGCCCTGACCGCAAGCGAAAGCGGATGGCTCTATTCATCATTC
This sequence comes from Singulisphaera sp. GP187, assembly GCA_945871915.1. GTDB lineage: Bacteria > Planctomycetota > Phycisphaerae > Phycisphaerales > SM1A02 > SYAC01. The sequence goes on along the minus strand of CAMBXO010000008.1, from coordinate 27,233 downwards.
ATTCTTGTCTACACATTGGCCGCGCCGCTTTTTGGAGTGCTCGCCGATCGATCGCGTCGCATTGTTGTTCTGGCAGTTGCCGTTGCGTTGTGGAGCCTTCTCACCGCTCTCGGCGGATGGGCCGCGGGCTTCTGGAGCCTTCTGTTCTTTCGCGCGCTCACCGGCATTGGCGAAGCCGCGTATTCCAGTGTTGCACCGGCCGTGCTGGCCGACGAATTTGCACCATCCATGCGAAGTCGTGTGATGGCCGTCTTTAACTCAGCCATTCCAATTGGTGCAGCAATCGGATTCATCATCGGAAGCACCGTTGGCGTTGCATGGGGCTGGCGACATGCCTTCTTGGTGGCGGGCATTCCCGGGATGTTGCTCGCCGGATGTCTGTTGATGCTTCGTGACCCACCACGAGGCGGCATGGATTCAGGCGAGCCGATTGGCAAGCCTCCAGCATTCAGTCGTGTGATCACCATGCTGGCCAATGTTCGCTGGCGCCGCTGCGCATTTGGGTATGCGTTGCAGACCGCGTGCTTTGGAAGTCTTGGATTCTGGACGCCAACCTATCTCGACTCGTCCAAAGGAATTGGTCTTGAGAGCAGCGGAACCATCTTCGGTTGCGTGATTGTGATCACCGGAATTGTTGGAAGTCTTTGTGGAGGGTGGTGGAGTGACCGCTGGTTCCGCACGGATCGTGCGGCGCATCTTCGAGTGTGTGCCATCACCAGCATGCTGGCCGCGCCGGCGTTGCTAGTCGTTGTGCTGGCCGAACAACCGTGGTTGTTGTGGGGCGCCATTGCAACGGCGGCCCTGTTGCTGGTGATGAGTGTTGGACCGGTCAACGCGCACCTTGTGAATGTGCTTCACCCTTCCGAGCGTGCAACCGGAATGGCCATGGCCATCTTGGTGCTGCATCTTCTTGGAGATGTCCCGGCGGTTCCGCTGGTGGGATGGATGGCAGAAACATTTTCCTTCAACGCCGCCTTCGCGTTGCTCGCGTTGTTTAGCCTGCTCAGCGGATGTGTGTGGTGGTACGCGGCCATGCATGAGCCGTATGATGACCCCGCATGACGCTTCGATACATAACGGCCGGCGAGAGTCACGGACCAGGCATGATCGCTGTCATCGAGGGTTTGCCTGCGGGCCTGACTGTTGACACGGCATTCATTGATCGGGAATTGCAGCGGCGTCAAGCTGGTTATGGCCGCGGCGGTCGGCAGCGCATGGAGACGGACGCTGCCGAAATTCTCTCGGGTGTGATGCGTGGCACCACCATGGGTGGCCCGGTGACGCTGCGAATTCTGAACAAGGACAGCCGACTGGATGACGCGGTCAAGACACCATCTGTGCATCAGCCGCGTCCCGGTCACGCCGATCTTGCTGGCAGCGTGAAGTGGCTCACAACGGATTGTCGAGCAACGCTTGAACGAGCCAGTGCTCGCGAAACGGCGGCGCGTGTGGCGGCAGGTGCGTTGGCGAGGTGTCTGCTGCGAGAATTTGGCATCGAGTGCTTTGGGTTTGTGCGAGCAAGTCTGGATGTTCGCTGCACGGTTGAGGTGACGTGCGACAACTGGCACAACCTTCGTGCAGTCCGAGACGCAAGTGATGTGGGCATGTTGTGCGAGAAATCCTCTCAGCAGCTCATCGATCACATTCATCAAGCCAAGATGGATAAGGACACCGTTGGCGGGCTTGTGGAGACTCATGTGTTTGGCGTACCGATTGGGCTAGGCACCTGCGTGCAATGGAATCAGCGGTTGGATTCCCGCATCGCCGCGGCGGTGATGGGCATTCAAGCATTCAAGGCAGTTGAGATTGGGCTTGGTCGCGAGTGCGCCTTTCGAACCGGCAGCAACGTGCATGACCCAATTGTGTTTGACGCTTCGAAGCGCGGCGAATCGCATCTTGGGTTTGTGCGTTCCACCAACAATGCTGGTGGACTCGAAGGCGGCATGACCAACGGCATGCCGGTGGTTGTTACTGGCACCATGAAACCAATCAGCACGCTCCTTCGCGGATTACCCAGTGTGGATCTCAACACCAAGGCCGCGGTCACCAGTGCTTACGAGCGATCAGACATCAGCGCCATCGCTGCCGCGTCGGTGGTCATGGAAAATGTTGTTGCCTTTGAAATCGCGAGTGCCTTCCTAGAAAAATTCGGTGGCGACTCCATGGTGCAACTGCGTGCAAGTCACGCCGCCACTATGGACTTGGCTCGGCGGCTACCGCTCCAAGCCTGAAGTCGCCGGCCGCTTCAAGCCTTTGAAGCCTGCCGCTTCAAGCCTGAAAAGGCCACTTTGCGGTGCCCTAAAGCGGTTGATTTCCTAAATTGTGCGGTGTTTCTTGCCTTTGCCCCACTCATTTATGAAGGTGAGGGGGTAGGAGGCAATGCCATGGATCATGAATCAAGCGATGGACGGCCGCAATTGGAATACCCCTGTGAGTGGGGGTATCGAGTGATTGCTGGACAGGAAAGTCATATTCGTCTTGCCGTGCATCAGGCCTTCGGTGGTCACAGCGTTCGCATGGGAGAAGTGCGTCGCAGTTCTGGAGGACGCTGGTGCAGCGTGAGCGTGGATACCACTGTGGACAACAATGAACAACGACAGGAGTTCTTTGAGAAACTTCGACGCTGCGCAGGCATTCGTCTGGTTCTCTAAGACCAAACCAAACAATTGAGGTTTCGAAGTCCCTCGGATGGTCTGCGTATGACCATAACCGGGGGCTTCGCTTTTTGGCGATAAGTCAATCAGCCAGTGGAACGGGCGGAGCAGTCGGCGTTGGCCGATAGCGAGCCAGCGATCGAAGCGCATCAAGTGCAGGCCCAAGTTCGCGTGCAGGAATCACACCATGCAGTGAACCCGGCGCAGTGAGGGTGCATCCGCCGTCTGCGGCGCGTGCAAACGCTGACGCGGCCGCTGCCGAATCAGACCGCATGGCGGCAGCAAGTCCCAGTGCCCACCACGCATCGGACATGTCGGGCGCCGCATCCACTGCAGCCTTGAGTGATCGCGTGGCCTCACTTGGGTTTCGTTCGCCACAAAGAAATGCAACACCCAGATTGAAGTGCGTAGCGGCGTCTCGTGGATCATGAAGACGCAATTCTCGTAATCGCGACAAGGCATCCTGATGGCCAGCCGTACCAAGTCCCATGCATGCCACAGCTTCATTCATGGCGCACGCCAGCATCATGTCGTCCTTAATACTTGCTGCACGAAATGCATCGCGGGCTCCCGCCCATGAGCGAGCCTGCAACAGGCGAATGCCACGATCAAAGTGAATGTACGCAGCCGATGGCTCACTCCTGAGTGTTGCGGCTGGGTTCTCGTCGCGAGGTTGCGTTGCAACAGGTGGTGGCGTGTGTTCTACGCGCGGTGGCTCGCGGTCCACTCGTGGTAGCGCGTGGTCAACGCGTGGTGATGCGTGCTCTACGCGTGATGTTGACACCGCTGGCACCACACTACGTGGAAAGAGTTGGTCGCCAAGCCTGACCACTTCTTCTGGCAATTCAAGGCGAACCACTCGAATACGGCCGCCCTTTAGACGCCCAATACACGGCTTTCTGCGGCCGCCACCTGCCGCTTCCGGAAGTGCATCGGCCATGGTGGTGAGTGTGAGAACGCTTCCTTCGCCATAGTTCTTGAACCATCGAAATCCTTCAGGCGCAGCGTCCTGCCCCCGCACCAGCCGATTCAGCGGGCGACCATCAAGTGCGGAAAGAAAGTGGAGAGACTCGCGGAAATCATCCACGCCAAGCAACACCCCACCGTCGTGATTTCCAGCAGAAATGCGAGCGTCGCGAGGATGCAATCGACCCAGCACGCAATCCCGAAGTGCGGCCTCTGAGCCACGCAAGTCATCCATGTTCTGAATGTTGCGAATTCGATCGGGCCGTGGCAACGATCCGTGAGCAAGAACAACACCATTCGGAAGGCACGCCAATGATGGAATGCTGTGCGCAATCTTTGCAAGACTCTGCATCAGTTCCAAATGCAACGGCGCATGCCCCGCATCCACCGGCATGGTTCCGAGTCCGTTGGACTGCCCGAATCCATCTCGAAACGATTCGGCCTCCGCCGTAAGCAACCACTCACGATCACCGCGAAGAAGCAGCGTTCGATCTGGTGCGTGAACAAATCGGTCGCACACCATGGCGGTGCACGCGGCGTCACCCACCACACCGCCGGTCCAATCTCCAAGAAATGCAACAAAGGCAAGATCACTTTTGGCATCGGCTTCATCAATGAAGGCCAGCGCCGCGGTGAGTGCCGTGACATCGCCCCGAACATCGCCAATGATCCAGAGTGGTCGATCAGGTGGAAGCGAGTTCAGTTGAACCACATCTCGACCCGTGGCTCCCCATGCAGTAGCCGGCGAGCCCTGGTCGCTTGCAAGCACATCCAATGCAGCCTTTGCCAAGTGTGCCGCTCGTCGAAGTGCAACACCAACATCTCCGTAGGCCGCGATGCGATTTCTGATGGCTTGCACAACGGCCGCTGCTCGAGGATCGCTCATGTCCACTCGGGCCAACGGTCCTGGCGGCGGCGCGGCGTCATCGACGCTGACCTCAGTTCCGATTGCACTTGCGAGTTCTGTCACCGCCGAGCATGGTAATCGTCAGTCCATGCAATGCCGAATCGTGTGTGGATAGTCTTCGCCATCAATCAGATGCGTCGAGGTTTTCACCTGTTTCTTCTTGGAAGTGCCGCCAGTCTTGCTGTGGTCATGGGTGCCGGCTGTTCTCAGCCTCGATCACCTCAATGGGAACTCCTCCAGAAGTGGAAAGATCGATCGATCTACGATATTGAGACGCGTTCACTTGAGGGGAGCCCAGTGCCGCTGGGCCAATTCACTGGCAAGGTGGTCTTGGTGGTGAATGTCGCAAGTCAGTGTGGGCTTGCCGGGCAGTACACCGAACTTGAGAATCTCTATGTGCAGTTCAAGGATCGCGGTTTGGTGGTCATCGGCTTTCCATCGAATGACTTTGGCGGACAAGAGCCGGGAACAGCCAAAGAGATTCGCGAGTTCTGCACAACTCGTTACCCGGTTTCATTTCCGATCATGGAAAAGGTGCATGTGAAGGCTGGGCCAGATCAGTGTGCGGTGTATGAATTTCTTGGCACCAAGACTGGCGTGCTGCCAGGATGGAATTTTGGCAAGTACCTGATTGGTCGAGACGGACAGCCCATTGCGATGTATGCAAGTAGCGTGAAGCCAAGCGATGCCGCTTTGCATCAGGCCATCGATCAGGCTCTTGGCAAGTAATGGTTCCGATCACGTTCCGGGTGATGGGCGATTGGACTGATCCAACCGTAAGGCAGTCGTGCGGCGGAGAGGTTCAAAGAGTGCCACGGTTGCTGCCGAGGCTAGAAGTGACCACACCATCCACGCCGGAATAACTCCAGACATTCCAGCTGCTGCGGCAAGTGCTGCTTGCGCCGAACTTGCATCCGCAAGCGGCATGGTCGAACGCACCGACGCTCTCCATGGACATCGGCCCCAAATAGCAAGGCCTGCACTGGCACCGAGCCATCGCATGTCTTCGGCCGCCAGAAAAAAACCAAATGCAACAAGCGGTTTCCAATCCGAAATCGGGTCGAGCCTCGACATGGCAATTGCCACACATGCAGCAATGGCGGGTCCGGTCCACCGCAAAAAACTTTGCGGAGGCATTCCCACAAGTCCCCACGCTGCCACCAGCGCGCCCCACGGAAGCAGCCATGCAGGGTGATCGCCGCCACGACTCACGGCGACCAACAGCACCAGCAGCAGCGAAATCATGCCTGCGGTTCCGCGAGCGCCATCCAATGTTGCGGCGGGCGATCCCAGCAATCTCACCGCCAGCCAGTGATCGCGAGCCCGCATGGGTGGTGCGCCCAGACAGACAAACGAAATCGCAACTAACCACCACGCTTGATTCGACGGGTTTTCGGTCATCGAAAGCGTGATGGCGACCGCCGAAGCGGAGGCCGCAACGCTCCAAACACCGATCGCCAGCCCTCCATGACTCCACCAGATATTGCGGCCAATCAATGGAGAGCAACCGATCACGGCACACGCGGCCATGCACGCCACAAGCCACTCGGCCGGCAGGTCAAACGCCGCTCGCGCCTGGTGAAGTCGATTGTTCGCAGCATGAATCTCGGCCTCGAGTACCGCTTGATCGGATGGGTCCACCGTGGCTCGGTGTACAAGCGCCGTGCTTTCCGCGAGCTCCAGTGATCGCTCGGCAATAAAGACTTCTCTGTGCTGGGAACCAGCGCCCATAAAAAACTGTTCGTACCACGCCGAGTGAAAACGGCCCAAACCCTGGACTCCCAAGAGTGAGCCGATGCAGACACCGGAGAAAATCCATGCTCGGCGTACACCGCAGGCTCGCAACAAAAGACCAAACAGGGCCGCCAGCGTTGCGGCAACAAGGCACCCGATCAAGGATTCTGTAGGAAACGCGGTAGCCATGTGAAGGTCGTACAGTAGTGGCAAGCGGCGGTTCCTGTTGCCTTAGCGCACACGCAGAATGTGTTACCACGAGAGACCTATGCCAAACAAGTTGCATGACCGATTCACTTGGATTGTGTTCGCAATCGTGGTTGGCGCCACCGGGTCGTCGGCCAGCGCTGACGGCAATCGCCCAGACGAGAGTGCGTTTGTCGCGGCTCTTGATCGTGCGTCGCCGGCGGCCTTGGCTGTTGCGGTGATTCCCTCTCCCAAACTCACTGCGGATGATTTTGCAAAGTGTCTTGCTTCACTCAATTCAGGGGCGAATGAAGATCGGATGAGCCCGATGGAATTCTTCAAGTCGCAGGCAGGCCTCGGAGACGGATTCGATGACTCTCGCAGCTTGATCTTCTGGCTGGAGAAAAGTGGTGAGACTTCCATGCCAGTCTTTCTGGTTCCGGTGACTGATGCGAAAGTGTTTCTGGACGCCAACTTCACATGCGAGCAGCGAGCCAACGGTCTTGTGTACACGCATCGAGAAGAAACTGATTTATTTGTGCGCACGCTCGACCACTCTGTGCTGGTGAGTTACAGCCAAGAGTTGGTGAATGCCTATGCACCCATGTCCGGACTCGCGGCGACTCTGCAAAAGAGGCTGGGTAAACAAGGGTTTTCTGTCATGATTTCCGGCGACGCCGCCGCATGGGTTGGACCAGAAATCTTGAAGGACATGGCTACGGATTCGACCGGTGAATCTGTGGACACAGCGGAAGCGAAATCGCATGGAGTGACTGATGTCGTTCTCTGTGCCGACTTTGAATCAGCGGGCGTGGCGGTGCATACCTTTGTTGTGTCCAATCCAACCAGCCCGCTGGCGACGGTGCTGCAAGGCGGTCCGCCCGGCGAACCCGCACAACTCTCTCGCCTTCCACGTGGTCCATTCATCATGGCCGCCGCGGCAGATGTTGCCGGGTTGGGTGGTGGCGACGCCTTCCTTCAGCTGCTTGCGCTGCTTCCGGGCGAAATTCAGATTCCGGAATGGGTGCGTGAAAACAAATCACTCATGAACGGCGCTCAATTTTCCATCTACCCCAGCAAACTCGGCGTGATGGGTGGCGGGCTATTGAATGAGGCCTACTTCTGGTGCGGCACGGATGATTCAGCGAAGGCCAAGCAGTGTCTTCGAGATTGGATGCACGGGCTTGCTGGTGTGCACAATGGAATGGATCGAACGATTGCGTGGGAAGACAACCGGGTGATCAAGGATGAATTGACCGCCGATGCGTTCGCAGTGACCGATTCGGTTGTCAAGAAGGTGCCGAATGAAGGGGGCGAAACGAACACAGCAGAAAAACCTGATGGCAACACCAAGCCAAACGCTGCAACGCGGCGGGTGCGCCAGGACCCCATGGAGCGCATCGCTCGATCACTGGTGTTTGGTCCTCGCGGAGCCATGGGATTTGTCAAAACTTTCAAAGATGGAATGCTGGTGACCTTCAGTCAACGGCCTGATGTGCTTCGCCGTGGAATGGATGCAGCGCAGGGTGGCGAGGCATTGCAGGGGGATCCCGCCGTGCAAGCACTTCGTTCACACCTCACGCCGCAACCCGACATCGTGGCCTACATCGGTGTGGCATCAGTTCTGAAAGTGGTTGGACAGGCTGCGAGAAGTTTTCCTGGCATGGGTATCGAACTTCCGTACGCGCCGCCAAGCCTTGCACCCATTGCCATGTCCATCGAGATTCAAGATGGACATGTGGAGTCGACGGCGTTTATTCCATCCGCGGTGCTTGAGGTTTTCATTCAGCTCTACCACTTGCGCACCGACACAACGGATGACCGTGGAGAAGAGGACGAGTCGGACGCAGCCGTTCCAAATGGAAATCAAGTGGGAGACCGCACTGCGAAGTCCGGTGATGCAGAGAGCCCACCCAAACCATGAGCCGTGTTGCACGCCAGTGTGCGCAGGGTCTTATTCCATGGTTGCGTCCGCCGCAGGAGTGGCCGCTCTTGATGGGGATTGTCAATTGCACTCCTGATTCCTTTTTCTCTGGTGGACGAACCATGGATTCGTCCGCTGCGATCGAGCACGCCTTACAGCTTGTGGCGGATGGCGCAGACATCATTGATGTTGGTGGCGAAAGCACGCGGCCCGGCGCTTTTACCGTGGAAGCCAATGAGCAACTGAACCGAGTGATGCCGGTGATCGAGGGCATTCGGCGGCGGTCGCCAGTTGCGATCAGCGTTGACACCACGCGTGCGGCGGTTGCGGATGCGGCCCTGTTGGCTGGCGCAGACATTGTGAATGATGTGAGTGGTGGCTTAGAGGACGCTGCACTTCTTGGCGCGGTGGCTCGCCACGCAGCGGGAGTGATTCTGATGCATCGGCTTCGAACACCTGAACAGGATCAATACAGCAATCAATACGAGACCCCTCCGACCTACGGCGATGTGGTGGCGGAGGTTGTGGCGCATCTTGGCCAGTGCGTTGGTGCCGCGATCAAGGCAGGTGTTGCGCCGGAGCGAATTGCCGTTGACCCTGGCTTTGGATTTGGCAAGAGTGTGGAGCAGAATCGTGAAATGCTCCAGCGACTTTGCGAGTTCACAGCAACAGGGAACGCGGTGGTGGTCGGGTTGAGTCGGAAAAGTTTTCTTGCTTCGAACACCGGCCCACAAGACCCTGCAGACCGACTCCCAGCCACACTCGCCTCTGGACTGGTGGCCATGCAGGCGAGTGCGGCGATTCTGCGTGTGCATGATGTTTCGGAACATGCACAAGTTCGTGCCAAATTCCGGGCGAATCGTGGTTGCTAGGATCATTCACTTGCGAACGGGTTGGTCGTTCGCTCCACATCCATTCACGCGAGGTATGTCATGGCCAGTGCAAGCACACTTGAGTTCACAGAAGAAAATTTCGAGTCGCAGGTGTTACAGAGTTCCATTCCGGTGCTTGTTGATTTCTGGGCAGAGTGGTGTGCCCCGTGCCGCATGCTGACGCCCACCATTGACGCGATTGCAACTGAGTCCACCGGCAAGGCCAAGGTGGGCAAATTGAATGTGGATCAGCACCAGAGTGTCGCGGTGAAATACGGCATTCAAAGCATTCCAACTGTTTTGATGTTTAAGAATGGTCAGATGGTCAAGAAGTGGGTGGGCGTTGTGCAGAAGGGCACGCTGACCGAAGCCTTGGCTGCTCCATGACGGATCGGTGCAGCGTTGGTTGGTGTTCCGAATAAGTTCACACGTGGCTTTGGGGAATGGGCCGTTGCGTTACACTGTCACGCCCCGAAGCCTTTAAGCGATTGATTGGCGGATGGGTTTACTCAGATACTCGGGCCTGTAGCTCAATTGGGAGAGCGCTTCCATGGCATGGAAGAGGTCGTCGGTTCAACCCCGATCAGGTCCATTTGCGATAGATCATCTTGTTCCGCGGCCACCAAGTTCGCGGCGAAGTGCGCCAAGTTCCGCAACAGGCAGGGCCTCAATTCCCGGGCGCATCTCGAATCGCAGCGAGCCCTGATGCACCACCCAAAGTTTTGTGAGCCGAAGATCCTTCATCGCGATCTCCATAGAACGCGTGACAGTTGGTGCTTCATTGCACTTCACCTCGATGCCGATTCGGTGGTTACCGCGCACTAAGAACAGGTCGAGTTCTGCCCCTTGTGGTGTTGCCCAGTGATAGGACTCGCCAGGGCGGGCACCCGTTGCGTGAATGACCTGCTCCACCACGAATCCTTCGAACGATGCGCCAACTTGCGGCCGTTCCCGAAGGCTGGCGGGGCCGGTGATCCCCAAAAGCGCATGAAGCATGCCTGTGTCGCGGATGTACACCTTTGGTGCCTTCACTTGGCGTTTGGCGATTGAGGCGTGCCACGGCCGCAGCGTGCGAATTGCGTAGAAGCCCTCAAGCGTCTCGAGCCAGCGTCGCACAGTGGCCTCGGAGGTTCCAAAGGCACGGGCGAATTCGGAGGCATTCCAACGTTGGCCGTGCCAATGCGCCAACATTTGCCAAAATCTGCGAAGTTCTGTCGGCGGCATGCGCAGCCCACTATCGAGAATGTCTCGTTCGAGATATGTCTGCACGAATGCCACTCGCCATTCAAGACTTGCCGCGTCGGATCTCGCCATGAATGAGCGGGGGAATCCGCCTCGCAGCCATAGTTGTCGCCATCGGTGCGCGCCCACTTCATCAAGTCCGAAACCGTCGAGCTCGTGATAGGCAAGGCGACCAGCAAGGCTTTCGCTTCCGTGAGCGATGACATCGGGCGACGCGCTTCCCAATAGGAGAAACCGTGCTGGCAAGGGGCGTCGATCGAGAAGTGGTCGTAGTGGAGGGAACAGGGATGGCAGTCGCTGGACCTCGTCGATCACAATCAGTCCGCGAAGTGGCGAGAGCACAGGTTCCGGATCCTGTAAGAGGCGGAAATCCCGATCTGTCTCAAGGTCAAACACCCGTGTGCGGCTACCGAATTCTGTGGTGATTGCTCGTGCGAGCGTGGTCTTACCGACCTGCCGCGGACCAAGGATCGCGACCGATTGGAACGAGCGCAACAATCGGCGGACGGTGTCGATGTGGTGCTGCCGATGAAGCATGCGGGTTTAGCATACCATGCAAATTCGACATGACATAACGAATATGCATATTCTGGCAGCCGCAGGTCGGCACAAGCCAAATAGGGCAACCTCATTCAGTGCGAGAACCGCGGTCGGCAGCGGAATCACCTCGCTTGGCCGGCCACTAAATCTAAATAAATACCATTGGTCCATACGCGTTTTTATTGCGCAAACGGGGTACTTCCGACGATATTCAAAATCTGGCATGTCTTGAATTGGTTCCCGGGCTCTTCGTGCCACACTAGGCGAGCAGTGTTGTTGGTCGCAGTTTGAACTGCATCCAACAATTCCTTCCTGCGAGTTTGTAATTCCTTTGGGGTTACAGACCACAACAATGGGGACTGGGTTGAACTTGCATGTGTTGAGGCATTTTCAATTACGCCCGTACAAAAAATCGATTCCCGTAAAAGCGGCCACCGGGAGTGGCCCCTACCCAAGTCCTCGGACTTCAGGAGAATGACAATGCGACATGCAATCGTTCACTCGTGTGCCCTCACACTCGCGGCTCTTTCCACCACGCCACTCGCTGCCGATGTGATCCATGTTGATCTCAACGCCTTTGAGAGCGGCTCATCGGTTTCGACTCTCAACAATCAAACCGCAGGTGGCGGTCAGTGGTGGAATCCGAGCAATGGTTCGGTGAGTGCACGCTATCAAAGTGGATTGGGGCGCACCGGCGGCACCGCTTTGGTCATCGGCAATAACGGCAGCGGCAATAACGGCGTTGTGAATAACTGCGCAACCGGCCGCCTGATTGACGCGGCTGGCGAATCAACCGTTGCACCCAACAGGTACTTCGAAGCCAGCTATTGGTTCCGAACGGCTTCGAGCACGTATGTCGATGATTTTAACTTTAAGAGTGAGGCCTGGGGAACCGATCGGACAACCTGGATTCGCTTTGAATCCAATGCAGATGACAACAGCATGCTGGCATCGGCTTGGGGTATTGGCGATCTTGGCGATGGCGTCAATGACACGGGCGGGTACTTCACCGCTGATGGCGGATTTGATCAGTCGGGCAGCAACCTACTGAGGCTCGACTTTGGTTCGTGGTATCGAGTTGGTGTGACCGTTACATTTGTTGACGGGGCCCCCGGCCTTACCAATGACATTGTGACTCATACGATTTCTGATTCCACAGGTGCGCTCCTTGGATCACTGACCTGCACTTCGTGGGAGGTTGGCGCTCGATTGGATGGCTACAACGGCGGCGAGATTTTCGGTATCGACAAGTTGGGATTTGATAGCCGCGGGTGGGGTGGCTACACCGGCGACCATGCCTATGTTGACGGCATTTCATATGGAAGTTTCGCGGTTCCAGCCCCCGGCGCCGCCGCGTTGCTTGGTCTTGTTGGTCTTGTGACTGGCCGAAGGCGACACAACTAATTCACGCATCCAATTCATGTTCATGCACGACGCGACGCGCCGAGTAGACGACGCGCCGATCATTGAACTTCAGGCGTTCCCCCACACGTAGAAGTCGATGCTGCACACTTCTTTAAATCCAATCTTGGCGGCGATCGGTGCGGACGTCTTCCGGTCGCCCTGCATCACTGCGGTGTCCTTACCCATGGCACGGGCAGCCGCCACCCGCGCAGCCACCATCGACGTGTAGATCCCGCGGCCACGGTGTTCGCTTAGCGTGGCCGCACCTTGCAGAATCGCGATCGAGCTTCCCTTACGCGAGAACATGCTGGAGACAGACACCGGACCCTCGACACCGTCCAGAAACGCAAGGTAGTGACTTCCGCACTCGATCAGCGGGAACAAGTCGCAGAAGACGGCGGACAACTGTTCGGGCATTGGATAGGCGGCGGTGTACAGGCGAATGACATCATCTCGATCCGCACTGGTCGCCGGCCGCACGGTCACCGACGGATTGCATCTGATGTCGCGGTGTAGGTCGGTCAGCACCAGTCCGGCTTGTTGGATGGCCATGCGGAATCCGGCAGCTTCGAGGCGGCTTACCAGATCGATCGGTGTGGATGACGGATTGAGCCACCAGCCGACCGTGTGCTGGCGGCTGCCATAGAAGTCTTGCACCTGTGCGATGACGGCGTCGGCATTCGCCTCCGTGAGCGTCGATACGCCGACCATGTTGCCAAACGGATGAGAAATGCCAGGTGTGGCATGCGCTCGAACGCCGGGAAAGGGCGGGGTTTCCCATTGTCCAGGCACCGCCGGGAATTCAAACAGACTGTTCTCAAGGGCATGCAGGATCGCTGGCTTGCTCGGGGCCATGTGGGTCTCGCTTATTGATAGGCAATCGCCTTTCAAATAGCAATGGTGAGTCCGTCAAGCGAGGGCGAATCCGTCAAGCACTGGCGAGCCCGTCACCGCCTCATCGGCGCGCTGCTGGCCTCAAGAAGCTCTCCGAATTCATCGCCTGCATCCGGCGCCACACTGGTGCCGCAAGGGCCAAAGTTCAGCAGCAGTATCGCCAGATCGCCCATATCCACTAAGCCGTTCATGTCCTGATCGGGTTGGATGAAATCGGGGTCCGTGAGTTCACCTGCAAACAAAAGCGTGAACGCAATGTCGCCAGTGTCCGCGGTGCCGTTGCCATCCACATCGCTGAAGCAGTCACAGATATCGTTGCCACCATCCTCAAACAGCGCCCATGTGTTCTCGCGCTTGCTCACAGCACTCACATTGCCGCAAATGGTGTTGCCTGTCAGCGTCACATTTGGCTGCGGTGAAACGGAATCCACGGTTGCAAACAGGCCGCCGCCACGCCCCTGCGACGTGTTGCCCTGAATGGTGCAATTGACAAGCAGCGGATTCTGTGTTGTACCGCTCACTGGCGCCACCGAAACACCGCCACCCTCGCTCACAGTGCAGCGGTTCCCGGTGATTGTGCAACTATCCATGGTGGGGAATCCCACAGTTGTGTATTGCACCAGATGTACGCCGCCTCCGCGATTGTTGCTGACATTGTCCGAAATGGTGCAGCCTCGCATCACCGGGCTACCTCCGAAGAATTGCACGCCACCACCGTTAGCGCTGGCGTCGTTCTGACTGAAGGTGCAGTTCTCCACCAGCGAATCGCTATACAGGGCGTAGAGACCGCCGCCGTATCCCGCCATGTTGTTCACGAACGCGCAGTCGCGGACTGTGGGACTTGCACGGTCGATGTACATGCCACCACCAAGGCGATAGGTGTTCAACGGCGAGCCAATCGGTCCATCCCGAATGGTGAATCCCTGCAGCACAGTGGCCGAGGTCTCTCCAGTTACCGCGCGAACCACCGAGGTCGTCTGGCCTGTGCCGTCGATGATGGTGTTCGCGCGAGTGCCGACCGCCGTTACAGTGACTGCCTTGCCCTTAAAGTCGATGGCTTCGTTGTAGGTGCCGGCGGAGACTTCGATTGTCTTGCCTGCTGTTGCAGCATCGATTGCGGCTTGGATTGTCTGGTAGTCGCCAGGGACGGTGATCTCGCCGCAGTTGGTCTCGAACACATTGCCGCCTAAATCTTGCCAAGGGCCTTGGAAATACGGTGTCGAGACATCGCAGAAGTGGTTGCCGCTAAGCGCATACACGCCGGAATATGTCACTGCAAAGGTCGCGGTGGTCGATTCACAGTGCTCGAAGCGACAGTCCTGCACAACGGAGGTGCCGTATCGCATTTCCATTACGCTTCGACTGTTGTTGTGGCGGAAGGCGCAGCGGCGAACGGTGTATGGCGACCACCCGAATAGCATGGGTCCTGGGCCTTCAAAGTCGCAGTCCTCAACTGTCAGCGTGGAGTACGCGTTGTACAGACCGCCAAATGAGAACCCAACATCCTCGCTGCCGTCGATCGCGCAGTTTCGCAGAAGTGCACTGCCGCCCAATTCGACCATCAGGTATCGCGCCTGCCCGCTCACGCAGTTCGTGAACGAAGTGTCATCGATCGTGGTCGTTCCGCCAACGCAGCGGATCGCGCCACCCCCGCCGTAGGTCAGTGGTGGCGTGTGTGTGCTCGTGCACTGCAGGAATCTGCAGCCATCCACGGCCACCGATCCACCTGTGACGTGCAGTCCGCCGCCGTGGCCGTTGAGACACCGATCGAACACGCAATCCTCAATTCTGGGTGATGCACCGGATGTCAATACACCGCCGCCCGTGGCGCCACTTCGCGTAACGCGGAACCCCACGAGTTTCGTGCTCTCCGTCTCGCCGCTTGTAGCAACAAACGATCGTTCCCCCTCCGGTGCAGAGACCGTTGCACCGCCGGGCACTGCGCTCGTCACCGTGATCGCCTTCCCTCGCAAATTCACGCTCTCGACATACACGCCAGCAGCGACCAAGACCGTGTCACCAGCCAACGCGGCGTCAACTGCGGCCTGAATCGTCGAATACTGCTCTGGCACCAAAAGGGGTTGGGGGCAAGGGGGGCCGCCCTCGCAGCAGTCGGGCACATTGTTTGCGTTCTGATCGATTAGCGTTCCAGCCCGAATCTGCCCGAAGTCGACCAAGCCGTCGTTGTTGCAGTCCGCCGAGTACTCGGCGATTCCCCACGGCCGTGCCGTCGAGTTGGTGTCGTTCCATCCGGACGCATAGAGCATCAAGTACTTCTCGCAAGTGCAACTCGGTTCACCCTGCGACCATGCAACGAACGACCATGGTTCGCCCGAGACCCACTGGAACTGGTTCGAGCTGTTCCGCTTGCCCCCGATCACCGCCTGGGTGAAATCGCCGTTCTGCGTAGCGATCGTCATTATAATCGCCTGTTCTGCAGCCGATGTTATGGAGGCCATTACGCCGCCGTGTCCGCCAGCCCAAGTGAACCACGCTTCTGGTGAAAGCGATGGCGTCGCGTGAACCGCCTCGTACCAATGCCCATTCCCACCATCGCTCACCTTCCACTCAACGGCTGGCGTTGATTGCGCGGATGCAACGCAACTAAAAACCACAGCGACAATGGGGCCCACGGTACGAACGGTTGATTGAGTCATCGAATTTCTCCCGGAACGGAACCCTCGGAATGGAAGTTCACAAGACCGAGCGTAACAATTGCCCTGGGGGCAAGTCAACGAATGCGCGGAACAAAATAAAGCTGCTGCAGCCGAATTTTGCCGTTTTGAAGCCGTCCAACCGGATTTCGGGGGTACTAGACCCCAGTTTTGTTCTTGTTGGCGTTCATAGTGGCTCAGTCTATGTAACGATTGCCAACGGAATCGGGACTGTCCAAGCCCAATTCCTTCAATTTGGCAGCAATCTGCGAGTGCACTGTAGGTGACCTGCCGAGGATTCCTCTGTTGAATCGCCGCCATCTATCTCCGTGAGTTCAACACATGCTCCGAGAGGGATTACACAAGATCGCCCATGGCGACCGTTCAACCCGATCTCCCGGCTCCCACTACATTTCACAAATGCATTACCGCGCCGCTTGTTTTGCCATCACTCTTCTTGCTTGCTCCGGATGCGCTCAGTGGGGCGGTCGCGTTCTTGAAGACAATCACACGGCATTCAATACCGCTGTGTCAGATTCGATGGACAGCCAGATGCTGCTCAATGTTGTGCGGCTCTCGCACGACGCGCCCACGCAATGGATGACGGTGAGTGCCATCAATGTGAATACCAGCGTGAGTGTTGGCGTGAACGGCGCCGCCACGATTCCAAGTTCAGGCATCGTCTCGGGAGCGGTCGGTGGCGCCAGCAATTTTGTCTACACGCCAAACATTACTTACATCCCTCGTCAGGGAGAACAACTTGCTCGCGAACTCATGTCACCAATTCCGGTGGCAAGCATCGAGAGCCTAGTCTCGTCGAGTTGGCCCATTAGTTGGGTGATGTTCCTTACATGCGAGCAAGTGCAGGGGGTCTCGTCGTTCGATGTCACGCGCGGTTTCGGCGTTACGGTGCGTGATGCACGATTCGGACGGCTGATGCAGTTGCTCGACGAATTGCAGGCAAAAGAACTTGTCTCGCTCAGTCTTTCATCGATGCCCGTCACATGGAATCTGACACCTATCGCGGCAAGTCAAGTCACACTCGATGCCATCGTGGATGCCAAGGCAGACCGTGCCACGCTGCGACCGTTGGCTGATGGCACGTATGACTATGTTTCGATCGAACACACGCCCGTGCTCACGGGGTATCCCGGAATCGAGACGGACCCCGCTGGAACGGAACTGCTCACCATGCTTGAGTTGCCGATGGTTGCGGGGAGCTCGCGAATGGTGAGTGTGGAGAGTCCGGTTCCTGGGAATCGCGTGGGGGTTCGCACGCGATCGCTTTCCGCGCTGTTGCGGCTCATGAGTTTCGGCGTGGATCGGACGGCGCACGATCCGGGACCAGATCCTGACATGGATTCGCCGCGAGAACTGTGGAGTCGACTTGCGTCGGGGGCCAATGCTGGCGCGGATCTGAGTTCGCATGTCAATGGTGTGTTTCGCGTGCATCGCGGCGAGTCGGTGCCGTCGACTGCGTGCGTGAAGGTGTTCTACCGAGGCGAGTGGTACTGGATCGACACGAACGACCAGACCTCAAAGCAAGTTTTTGCGCTGATGCGAGACCTCTTTGATCTGCAAGTCAAGAACGATGCGCAGCAGACGCCGGTGCTCACGATTCCGGTGGGGTAGTGGGTGGGGGGTAGCGGGTGTGGCGGTACCGGTAGCTGACAGGGGTCGCGGACTCTTATGGTGGAGCCATGCAGGCCGGTTTCCTCTTGATTCTCATAAAAAAGAGGGCTTTCATGTTATTTATTACGGCTATGTATTGGCCGAACGCAGTTCGGTGGCATGTTCCCGCAGTTCCCACGCGACTGGCCCCATCGGCAGTTCTTGTTTGGTGGGTTGTCAAGCAGTGGATCACGAGAAGTCAAAAGAATTGGAGCATTCAAAATGAGTCGATCACTTTCCGTTTCAGGTGTTGTCGCCGCGATCGTTTGTTCATCGATTGCAGAAGCCGGCATCAATGTTTCAGTTCATGCAGCCATCGCCCCCAACGGACTTGTATCGAACAGTTGGGCTTCGTATGTGGACAATGCTGTCCACGCATTGCGCTACGACCTCTCGTCGTACGGAGGTGATCCGGCACTCACTCCCACGGCGTATGTTCGCGCTGGCAGCGTGATTAAGAGCGGTGACATGTGTGACACGCCTTTTAACTCATGGCTTGGAGAGACGAATCCGACCGGAGCGTTCGCTGGTGAGTTTGGCAATCGACTTCATTTTGGAATTCGCGCGATCGGCACTGAGGGGACCCAGTTTTCCCTGAGTCAATTGAATTACAACATGATCCCGACTGGTCCAGCGTGGGCGAGCGAATTAGTTTTTGCAGGCAATTATGCGGATCCGGTGGAGGAATACAGCGTCCATCGCATCGGCGTGCTTTTTGGTGATGACCATTTGCTGAACACCGCGGACGATATTGTCATCAACTCCGGCGCGGGCACGCAGTTGGTCGACGCGATCTTTGGTCGCGGAATCGGAAACGCGTGGGACCCCAAGACTTTGGAAGCACTTGAATTAAAGAAGCAGTTGACTGACTACACCATCACCACGCAATACGAATTCAAGACAGCTTCAGGCGACTTCAGCGGAAGCGGTTCGGTGTATGTGGTTCCGGGTCCAGGCGGCGCGGTGCTGACGGCTCTCGCTGGGATCTTCGCGAGTCGCAAACGGCGGCGGTGAAGAAACCCGAGGTGCCCAAGGGCATGGCGCGTGCCGGATACACTCTCATTCTGAGGACGAGTTTCAGAAGTTGGTGTGTGCGGAAGAGCGAACGCTTCATTCTCTCATAGAGGGCGCGATTTGAATTCAATCGAAAGTATTGGTTGGGTTTGCTACCGAGGAAGTGAGGCGTAGGTGAAGCCCGGACTTTCTGCAGTCATCATCACCAAGAACGAGGCGCACCGACTCGGTCCGTGCCTTGAGAGTGTTGCATTTTGTAATGAGATAATTGTGGTCGACAGCGGGAGTACGGACGGCACGGTTGAGCTGGCACAGCGGCACGGTTGCAGGGTTTCGATCGCCGCTGAGTGGCCCGGATTCGGTGTGCAAAAGCAGCGATCTCTTGACTTGGCAACGCACGACTGGATCTTGTCGATTGATGCGGACGAGGTCATCAGCGGCGAACTTCGAGCGGCCATTCAAAAAACCATTGCCGGCGACGACCCCAACGGGTTTGTCGGCTACAGAATCCGCCGACTCAATTTTTTCCTCGGTGTCGAACTTCGATTTGGCGGATGGGGCGGCGATGAGGTCGTTCGACTTGCTCGGCGAACTCATTGCCGATTCAGCCCGGACCGAGTGCACGAACAACTTCTGGTGTCCGGCAGGGTCGGCAGCATTCACGAGCCGATGTTTCATCACGCGAGGGCGTCACTTCAGGATGTCTTGGAAAAGCAGGGGCGTTATGCGGTGATGGCACGGGAGGCGTCATCGCGCGTCGGAGAGCGGCCGTCCATGATTCGGTCGCTCGTTGCCAGTTGGATCACCTTTCTCAATTTCTATGTGCTTCGATTGGGCTTCCTCGACGGCAAGTATGGTTTCTTCGCGGCGGCTAGCCGAGCGCAGGGCAAGTTCTGGAAGCAGTCGGGGCTCAGGCCAATCTCGAACGCGACGAAACCTGTCCCGTGAAAATTGCCCTGTGCGATGCACTCGGATGTCATCCACACCATTGCGGCCCAACGTGATTTCCCGGCGGCGGTCAACTTCGGCTTAATTGCCCGCTTGACAACGAGTAAATCGCTCCCGTGTTCGGACACTTCCACTGGCCACTTCCTGTCAGCGGTAGTGCAACCCGCTCTCCAAACGAACTCATCCAACCGATCTGTTTTGCCGGAACGCCAGCCATCAACGCAAATGGCTTGACATCACGGTTGACAACGGCGCCGGCGGCGACGAACGCATGCTCGCCAATAGTGATTCCGCAGACAACGGTGCAATTGGCACCAAGCGTGGCGCCTCGCCTGACAAGCGTGTCGCGATACTCATCCTTGCGAGTGACGGCAGAACGCGGGTTGTAAACATTGGTGAACACCATGCTCGGTCCGCAGAACACATCGTCTTCAAGCGTTACATTGTCGTAGACGCTCACATTGTTCTGGATCTTGACATTGTTTCCAATCGTGACGCGGTTTCCGACAAACACATTTTGCCCGAGCGAGCAGCGTTCACCAATTCTCGCGCCGCTGCAGACATGCACGAAGTGCCACACTCGTGAACCCACGCCGATCTGCGCGCCGGCGTCGACGATGGCGGATGGGTGGATGACGGCGGGGGCGAGAGTCGTGGGTGATGCGTGAGTCATCGTGTCACCGCCTCGACCTGCTGACACAGCGGGTGGTAGTCGCCGGTGAGAGGGGAGAGTGGAGCTTGGCGGATCGCTTGCACCATTTCGACGGATGGTTTCGCGTCAAGAAGTCCGTAGCCGCGACTTTCAAGGATTTCGCGGTAACTGACAGTGTGAAGGTCTGTGAATCCGTCGCTGAACTCCAGTTCTTCCCCAGCAATTGTGATCGAGCGATAGGTGCGCTGCCCCTTCACACGTTGAGCCTCGGGAAGGTGGTCGTTGTTGACTGAGAGGAACCAGCGCACTCGCGCGCGTTCGAGTTCAAGGACGCCAGCAGCGCAATCGTCTTGGCGACGATGAACGATTGACGCGCGCACCCCGCCGAAAATCCATCCGAGCATGTCGAAGAAGTGAATGCCGATGTTGGTGGCGATGCCGCCTGACTTTTCAAGATTGCCCTTCCAACTGCGGTGGTACCACTTGCCGCGTGAGGTGATGTAGGTCACGTCGATGTCGATGGGGGAGGCCACCGTTGCGGTTCCGGCAGCGCCCATCACTCCGCGCGAGTAGCGGTCGCGGAGGGCAATGATTGCTGGGTGATGGCGAAGCTGGAGAATTGTGTAGACGCGGCGACCCGTTTCCGACTCGATCTCCGAGAGTGCGTCGACATTCCAGGGGTTCAGGACGATCGGCTTCTCGCAGATCGCGTGCGCGCCATTGCGCAAAGCCATGCGAATGTGCGCGTCGTGCAGGTAATTGGGCGAGCAGATTGAGACGAAGTCAACGCCTCGACCGTCGCGGCGCAGCTTGTCGAGATGGCGGTCAAAACGTTCGACTTCCGTGAAGAAATCAGCCTCTGGGAAGTACGAATCCATCACGCCGACCGAGTCGTTCGGGTCCGCTGCGGCAACCAAAGCATTCCCAGTCTCTTTGATCGCCTTCAGGTGGCGCGGGGCAATGAAACCGGCGACACCGGTGAGGGCAAAGGTCCTAGCTCGGCGATCGTGCAGAGTCATCGACCCTAGGATAGCGGGGAGGTATGCAACAGCGATCGGAATCGTGGGCGGGCGCAGGGTTGTGAAGGTCGACTACCTCATCATCGGGGGTGGAGTGATCGGACTCACGCTGGCGCTTGCACTACGCACACGGCTACCGTCCGCAACGATCACTGTTGTTGAAGCGGAACCAGTTCTTGGGGCGCATGGCAGCGGGCGCAATAGTGGCGTGCTGCATAGCGGGATCTACTACCCACCCGAGTCGCTCAAGGCACGGATGTGCGCATCTGGCGCAGCGGCCATGCGCGACTACTGCCGATCGCGGAATCTTCCTCTGCTGCCGCTGGGCAAGGTGCTGGTTCCCACTCGCACAGAGGACGATCTGCAACTTGACCTGCTCGCATCGCGCGCGGGTCAGAATGGCGTTGACGCCCGAATGTTGACCGCCGAGGAGTTGGCTGCCGAGGAACCTGCGGCTCGCTCCGCCTCGGGCCGCGCGTTGCTGGTGCCAGTCACCGCGGTCTGCAGTCCGCACGCAGTCATGCGATCGCTCGCACAAGACTGCACGGCGCAGCAAATTGAGCTCTGCATGGGCTGGCGTGCCGTCCGATTCGAGCCCGCGGAACGGCGTGTCACGAACAACGCTGGCGTTATTGCCAAGTACCGATTGCTGATCAACGCAGCGGGGCTGCACGCGGACACCGTGGCGCACGCTTTTGGCATTGCGAAAAATCTGCACATCCTGCCCTTCAAGGGCCTCTACTGGAAGCTTGATCCAGTCGCGGGTATTCGACTGAACCACTTGGTGTACCCCGTGCCAGATCTACGCATGCCGTTTTTGGGCGTGCATACCACGACCGCAACGGACGGCGCGGTGTATCTCGGTCCTACGGCGATTCCGGCGTTCGGGCGGGAGAACTACAAAGGCCTAGCCGGGGTGCGGGCGAGTGATGCGATCCGCATCCTCGGCGCGTCCGCGTCCCAGTTCGTGAGAAACACCAATGGTTTCAGGCGACTGGCAATGGTTGAAACCGGCAAGCTTTTCAAGCGGCGATTTGCAACGGCGGTGCAGCGGCTGGTCCCCGCAGTGCGCCCAGAACACCTGCTGCCTTGCAACAAGATTGGAATGCGTGCGCAGTTGTACGATTCTGCGTCCGGTCGATTGGTAAATGACTTTCTCGTGGAAAAGGGACCGGCCTCGGTCCATGTTCTGAACACCATTAGCCCCGCATGGACCTGCTCCATGCCGTTCGCCAAGTTTGTGTGTGACAGCTACATTGAGACGTGAGTTTTCTTTACTGTTCCGTACCCGCGAGACACCGAGAATTTGCACCCGCCAACACGAGCAACGATCTTCCGCTCGGCTGCCATCCTGAGGCTGCTTGCCGCTTCTAGCGTTCTGCTGATCGGAGCCTTTCTTCTGGGTGTCGGAGTCGTGTTCTACAAGTGGCCACCGCTCCACGCGATTCAGACCCTAAAGCGGTCTCTGCAAACCTGGTTGCCTGCATCACGTCAGCCGGAGTACCGCGGCGAGCGGGAACTCCTCGACCTTGCGTTCATGGATCCGGTGAACGAGATCGGTCTCTACTACCCACCGATCAAGTCTCTTGAGGGAATTCGCGAGGCAAATCAGCGGATCTTCATGCATCAGGATGGGTTCGAGACCGCCTACGCAGACCTAACTGTGATCGATGCAACGCAACTCACGCGGGAAGCGGGTTCGCAACCAGTGGTCCGCGTGCGGTTCCACCACCAAGGCAACGAACATGAGGCGTTCGCATATGGACGCATACCCGAGATCTGCCCCGCGAGGAACTGGGCGACCCTGATTGTCCCTGGGTCGGGAGTCAATCAGTCGCTGCCGATTGCGTCGGGAGACCCAGAAAACTACCACTACGGCATTCTGCCGGCGCTGATTCCAATCAACGGAAGAGTCTTCACACTGATCAAGCCCAATGAGGACTTGCTTGCATTGCACGATGGTCATGGCAAGAAGCTTCATGGCAATTTTATCTGGAACTGGCACCTCAATCGGGATGGCTCATATTCGGTTAGCTACCTCGTTCAGAGTCTGGCCTTTATGAAGTGGATGCGGGGCTGCTTCAGCTCAACACTCGTCGCTGGCTTGAGCCAAGGTGGAGCTGCCGCAATGCTCAATGCGCTTCAAAGCCGACCGGATCGAGCCATTGTTGCGTCGGGTTGCTCTGTGCTCATTGGCGATGCAGATTGGTCAGAGCACAATCAGCTCATTGGGGTCGCGCAGTTTTCTCGGCTCAACGAGGGTCCGGGGCTGATTGAGGCACTCAGGGATTCGCCGACAGAGTGGCTCTTCTCTTGGGGCCGGGGCGAGACCGCCACATACCGAATTGAAGCCAACGACGGCCCAACCAAGCGCCTGCTTGAAAGTAACAAGCTGGCAACAGTCGTGATCCATAACGGCGGACACGCCTTTCCTCGCGAGGAGATCGCTCAGTGGCTATCCAAGTCAATAGAATCCCGAAAGGACGAGTGAATGAATCTCAACGACACCAAACTCGTGGTCATTGGCGGGGCCGGCCTCATCGGCTCGCACACTGTAGACCAGCTGCTGAACGAGCCAGTTCGTGAGATCGTCGTTTACGACAACTTCGTACGGGGCCGTATGGAGAATCTTGCCGAGGCGCTGCAGGATCCGCGCGTGCGAGTCTTCGACATCGGCGGCGACATCACCCAGCCGGACATTCTGGAGGCCGCGCTTGAGGGTGCGGACGGAGTATTCCACTTTGCAGCCCTGTGGTTGCTTCAATGCCATGAGTTCCCGCGCTCCGCGTTTGAAGTCAATGTGAAGGGCACCTTTCATGTAATGGAGGCGTGCGTGCGGAAGGGGATTAAACGGCTTGTCTACTCTTCCTCGGCATCGGTGTATGGCGACGCGGTTCGTGAGCCGATGGACGAGGAACATCCCTTCAACAACAAGAACTTCTACGGTGCCACAAAAATCTGTGGCGAGGCGATGCTCCGGGCATACCACCATCGCTACAAGCTCGACTATGTCGGACTGCGCTACATGAATGTCTACGGCCCGAGGCAGGATTATCACGGGGCCTATATCGCCGTGATCATGAAGATGCTCGATGCGATCGACCGCGGCGAGAGTCCGACGATCATGGGGGACGGCTCGGAGGCGTTCGATTTCGTGGCGGTTGAAGATTGCGCGAAGGCCAATGTGTGCGCCATGAAAGGCGAGGCGACCGACCGTTTCTACAACGTCGGCACAGGGAAGCGCACATCGCTCAAACAGCTCGCTGAAATGTTGGTGGAACTCACAGGCAGCGACAAGCCCATCCAATATGCGCCGAAGAGTCAGGCAACGCTTGTGCGCAATCGAATCGGCTGTCCCAAACTTGCAACAAAGGACATCGGCTTTACTTCAGAGATCGGTCTTGAGGATGGCCTGCAGCGACTTATTGATTGGCGCAATCGGCATAAGGCGGAGGTGGATGCGCGCCGACGGGCTGTAGGGTTGCCCGCATGAGCACGAACAGAGTGGCCACTGATCGCCCATTCGCAATGCCAGCACATCGGCCTGTCCAGATATCGCTTCCGTCGACTGGGGAGGAGGAGTGGCAGGCAGTGCGCGCACCCTTGATGAACGGGTGGCTCACTCAGGGACCGAAGGTCGCCGAGTTCGAGCGGAAATTTGCCAACCGACACGAGGTCAAGCATGCGCTGGCTGTGACGAGTTGCACCACTGGTTTGCATCTTGCGCTTGCGGCCCTTGGAATTGGTCCAGGTGATGAGGTCATTGTTCCAGCGTTTACTTGGGTGGCCACGGCAAATGTAGTCGTGTACTGCGGAGCCACTCCGGTGTTGGCGGACGTTGACCCTGTGACGAACAACATTTGCCCACGCGACCTTGCGAAGCGAGTCACCTCTCGAACGAAGGCTGTGATTCCCGTTCACTTGTTTGGTCTGTGTGCCAACATGGACGCGATTCGACACGCGGTTCCCGGTCACGTGCACATCGTCGAGGATTGCGCTTGCGCGGCCGGCGCTTCGTACAGTGGAAGGCCCGCCGGTGGACTCGGTACCTGCGGCGTTTTCTCGTTCCACCCACGGAAGTCGATCACGACCGGCGAAGGGGGAATGCTTACAACGAACAACGATCGCGTTGCGGAAATCGCCAATTCCCTGCGAAATCACGGCGCATCAGTCTCGGAAGAACATCGCCATCGAGGACCGACGCCTTACTTGCTGCCCGAATTCAACTTGCTTGGGTTCAACTACCGGATGACCGATCTGCAGGGAGCTGTCGGTCTCGTGCAGTTGGCAAAACTGGATCGATTCATCGCTGAGCGTGACAAGTGGGCTCGTTGGTACATGAAGGAACTCTCGGACATCCCGTGGCTGCGTATGCCGCAGCGACCTAACGATGGCGGCCATGCATGGCAGGCCTTCGTGACTTTTGTGGATCCTGAGAAGGCACCGACCACTCGCAACCAGATCATGGAGTTACTGCAGTCAGCTGGAGTGGCCACCCGCCCAGGCACGCACGCGGTTCACATGTTGGGGTATTACGCGAAACGCAACGGTCATAAGCCGACCGATTTTCCTGGCGCAATGGCCTGCGACCTTAACACGATGGCCATCCCACTCCATAATCGAATGGATGAGGTCGACTACCGGCATGTGGTTGCGTGCCTGAAGGCGATCGGCTGAGCTCATGTGTGGTGTTGCCGGAGTCGTCCACCTAAGCGGTGAACCGGTGTCACCCGTCGTGCTCAAACGCATGACTGATGCCATTGCACACCGCGGTCCCGACGGCGAGGGCCAATGGATTGAGAGAAATGTGGGACTCGGACATCGGCGGCTGGCGATCCTTGATCTCTCTCCCGCTGGACAGCAACCGATGGTGACCGCGGACGACCGTTGGGTGCTCAGCTACAACGGAGAAATCTACAACTACCGCGAACTTCGGGGCGAGCTCGAGGCTGAGGGGGTCCAGTTTCGGAGCAAGACGGACAGCGAGGTCGTGCTGTACGCACTGGCGCGTTGGGGCACCGATGCACTGCTCAAGTTCAATGGAATGTTCGCGCTCGCGCTGTGGGACCGGCGCGAGCACACGCTGTTGCTGGCACGCGACCGATACGGCATCAAGCCGATCTACTACGGCGAACAGGTTGGTCGATTCGCATTCGGATCAGAGCAGAAGGCAATTACGGCGCAGCCTGAATTTCGCCGCGTGCTCAATAAGCCGGCGCTGCTTGAGTACTTCACCTTCCAGAACATCTTCACCGACCAAACGCTGCTCCAAGACATCCGGATTCTCCCAGCCGGACACTACCTCACACTGAAAGCCGAAGAGGGCGCGCGACCGTCCCTGCATCGCTATTGGGACTACCGCTTCCGCGAACCGGAGCGACCCGCGCGACGGGAGGAGTACATCGAGGAACTGGACAGGCTATTCCGGCAGGCAGTCAATCGGCAATTGGTGAGCGACGTGGAACTGGGCGCATACCTCTCTGGCGGAATGGACTCCGGGTCGATTACCGCCATCGCCGCACAAAGCTTCCCGAACTTGAAGACCTTTACTTGCGGATTCGACTTGAGCTCGGCCTCGGGCATCGAGCTCGCCTTCGACGAACGCGCGAAGGCCGAGGCGATGTCAGCGAAATTCAAGACCGAACACTACGAGATGGTGCTCAAAGCCGGCGACATGGAGAGATCACTGCCTGCCGTGGCGATGCATCTGGAAGAGCCACGTGTCGGGCAGAGTTACCCGAACTACTACGCCGCAAAACTTTCAAGCAAGTTTGTGAAGGTCGTGCTATCAGGCAGCGGCGGGGACGAACTCTTCGGCGGCTACCCGTGGCGGTACTACCGCGCAGCCAACTGTCAGAACTTTGAGCAGTACATCGACCAGTACTACGTGTATTGGCAGCGGCTCGTCGACAATCGCCACCTCAAGGCGATGTTTGCACCAGTCTGGAGCGA
>CAMBXO010000007.1 GCA_945871915.1 Singulisphaera sp. GP187 | reverse complement strand
CCCGGTCCCTTGGCAACCTGATCGTCGATCTTCTGCTCCAACTCAGACAACTCGCTCTCCCATAATTCCGATCGCGAGCGACAACCAACAAAGAGGGCGGATGCCAAGAGGATGACGGTGATTCGAGTGATGTTCGGGACTATACATCCAGCACCCGGCGCAAGCCATGTGGGATCGTGGGTCGCTCCCCCGCTAAACTCATCTCGTTGGCCCCGCTAGCTCAGATGGATAGAGCACCGGTTTCCTAAACTGGAGGTCGCGCGTTCAAGTCGCGCGCGGGGCGTTTGAAGTCACGGACCTGTGTGGCCCACGCCGTCCGATCGCAAAGCGAAGGTCTGCAGCGGAAGGCCAAGTTGTTTCGCAATGGCCAGCACCTGCATGTTCAACTCTCCAAAAACGCTCCATAAAGGCTTGGCGCCTTTGGCAAATCTGGCCTTTGCGCCAAATTCAATGCCGTGCACTCCCAATGTGACAATCCCAACTTCAATACTGTCCTGTTGAACACCGGGCTCCTTGTTCAACAGGTCAACCACTCGCACGCGGAGAGTCTGAAGCGCCGAGTCGTCAGCCTGAAATGCAATCGGCAACACCACATTGAACTCTTTCAATGCGTTGCCTCCATGTGTATCTAACTTCGTGGATACCAGCGTGGTATTCGGAACCACTAACCGCGTATTCAATTTGGTTCGAAGGATGGTGGTTCGAAATCCAACATGCTCAACTTTGCCCTTGACGCCTTCAAATGAAAGCGTGTCCCCGACACCAAACGGGCGATCCGCCGCAAGCACGAGCGAGCTGAAGAAATTTTTCAGTGGCTCCTGCAACGCCAACGCAAAGGCAATGCCGCCAATGCCAAGCCCTGCCAGCAATCGATTGACCGAACTCTGCGCACCCAAGATGCTGACCACCCAAATCACCACCACGATCACCAGAATGATCTTGGCGATGCGCACACCGCTCGCCACCAACAAGTCGTCCATCGCTCGCTGACCCGCGGCTGCGCGGTCCGCCTGCCGAATCCATGTGCCAGCGAAATCGATGAGGGTCAGTCCCAAGATCGTGAACAGCACCAGATTGACGATCTTGATGCCCACTAAAACATTGTCCAGTGTGGCAAGTGGAAGCGCCAAGAGTAAGACCATCCACTCCGCTGCCTTGAGGGCCACCATCCATGATGCCGCCCTTGCGCTCTTATGAATCGGCATCTGCCACAAATTGTCGTTGCCCATTCCGCTTCGACCGGCGATGCGATGAAGGATTTTTCTAAGCGGAATTCCAACGATTTGAGAGACCACCCAACTGACCATCGCAATCATGGCCAGACCAATCCACTGGTACATCTCAAAGCCCCCAATATGGTGCTTGAGCCACATTGGCATCTCAAGCCACACTGCGATCTCTGGAGCTCTCCACTGGACCGCGTTCACAATCGGTCCCCCTTCTTGCATCATGAGCGAGCCGGCCATCGGCGGAAGCACCATCACGCTTCGAAAGATGCGCGGCATCAATTCAATCGTTTCGCTGGAGAACTGCCACAGCCTTTCATTGCCCCGACCAGTCCTGCATCGCAAAACAATCTCCCCCGCACCTGTGGAAGCCACGGTAAACAGGTCCTCTTTCGTTGCGTCTGGCATCTCAGCACATTGGAGTCGTTCAAGCACCAGCGCTAATTCCAGCGTAAATCGCTCACCAATCTCCGATCGAACACCGGGCGGAATGGTTTCCAGATCCATGCAGGTCATCGCCGCATCAAGGTCCCCCTCATGCATCGATTTCATAAAGTGATTCAGAAGCGATTTCGGCGAGGCAAACCCCCGAACTTCAGCAACCGGTTCCGCTTCAGTTGAATCCGCTGCCTGAACGATCGATACGGAGGCCATGCATCCGATCAGCGCGGCCACACACTGCCACATGGCCCTTGAATTCTTTCGTCTTGGCATGGCGATCGGCCGTTGGCGGCCAACGAAAAGCACGCCCACTCAGTCCTTCGGCTCTGGCTCAAGATTGGCCACATATCGGCCACCCTTGGCGCGATCGGATTTCTCCTGAATGAAATAGGCGACGCACCACGAAGCCAGCAGCAGAACCCACGCAAGATTGACAAGAAGAACTTGAAGCATGGAGCGAAGTGTAACCCACTCGGCGGCGGCATACCATGCCGCGGCCATGAACCCCAGCGTGGTTGCTTCCGTTCTTTCTGTGTCCGGCATGATGCTGACCCTGGTGGCTGGCGCACTCTTTCTGCGAGCTCGATTGGGGCGCGTCACAGGATGGACGACTGGTTGCCGCCACTGCGGATTCGAATTGCGTGGATTGAATCCAACCACCCGCGTGTGCCCGGAGTGTGGACAACATCTTGGAGCGAAGGCTGACATCCTGCCTTCGACGCGGCAATCGAATCCGTTGCATTGGATTTCGGCCATCGTCGTTGCCACACTTGGGTTGGGAATGATTTGGCTTGGGCAACCGGGGCGCCTTCTTCAAACGGGCCGTTCTTTCTGCTCCATCTTGCCGGATCGCCAACTGGTTGCTGTCTTTCCATGGGTGCCTCAAATTGCTGGTGCACCACTCGAGGCGCGGATTGATGCACAACGATTGCCCACAACCATGTTGGACGATGTGGTCGACATGCTTGCAAACGATGTCAGACAGCACCCACGCCAGCCGCTTCGAGAAACTGGAAAGATTCTCTCGTCGCTTCGCACGGCGTACACGCTTGATTCGGAACAGGTCGCCCGTCTGCTGAGCGGTTGTCTCCACGGCGTGCAATTGATCGCCGGTTCACCGCGACCCGTGAAACCCGGGGGTGTTTTTGTCGCAACGGCCGTGCTTCCAGCAACGCCCGTTCTCTCGTGGATCACACACCATGAAATCCGCCTCGCCATTCTTTCAGTCAAGGCCACGCTGAGCGATGGCTCGGTTGTTCCATTGGAGCGCGTACCCAGCGGGTTTGATGAATCTCCGCCAAGCCGGGAGTTTGATGGAACGGTTTTTCGCGCACCGGCGACACCGGGAACGATCGACTGCGTCATGAGCGTCTCGCTCCAGCAACCTGGAAGTGACCCTGGGTTGTTTCAGGAGGGCGCTACAAAAGACTTCGTTCTACAAGTACTTGATCCGTCGTCGATCCAGATTCAATTCAAGACCGATGCAGCGGTCGCGGCAATGGCACGGTCGTGGCTTGCCGTTTCAACTTGCACCATTGACGAGCCCACGCAGCGAATCACGGTCTCGTTACCCGGCGACCTTCGACCGCTTATGCGTGCCAAAGTCGCGATTGCTTCGCGCGTCAAACTTGTACAGGGAGAACTTTCGCTCGATGTCGGCCGCATCTGGATTGATGAATTCGTTCCGACGATTGCTCTAACACCCTCCGCCATTCCAGCCGCGCTGGATCGCACTAAGCCTGCATGGATTGTGGTTGAACCCGATGCGGAGTACGCCATGATCATGGCCTCGTCTTCGCGCAATGCCTTAGCGGATCGTGTGGAAGTTCCAATTCACCTTCCTCCGCCACCCAACCCAAGTTCAGTTCCTCCGCCCGGACAAATCCCAACTCCATGACCGATCCACTTTTCAACGTGGTGCTGCTCTGCCCGCAGATTCCTAACAACACTGGCAATGTCGGCCGCACGGTGGCGGTGACGGGTTGTCGCTTACATGTGATTCACCCAATTGCTTTTGATATGAGTGAGAAAGCAAGGCGACGAGCGGGCCTTGACTACTGGCATCTGGTCGACTGCCGCGAGCACGCCAGTTGGCAGGCCTACCTTGAAAGCGAACAACCGCCTCGTGCGTGGCTTTACACCACGCAAGCGTCCCAGCCCCATTGGAAAGCGGACTTTCAGCGTGGCGATCACCTTCTCTTTGGAAGTGAAACGCACGGTGCGCCCGCGGAAGTTCATGCATGGATCACACGCAGCAACGGTGCAGACCATTGCCTGAACCTTCCCATGCGAAACCACCCGGATTGCAGGAGTCTGAATCTGGCAACCGCCGTGGCCATTGGGGTCTACGAGGGAGTTCGCCAACTCTGTGTAGGCCAACATGTCGATTCGCTTCCAGAAGTCGGGAACCCGTAGCATGGTTGTATCGGAAAGTTCTATACCTCCACCCCCTTGAGATTTCAGCCAATGCCCAATCGAGCCCGCAGCGGATTCACACTTGTCGAATTGCTTGTCACCATTGGAATCATTGCATTGCTGGTGGGCATTCTGTTGCCCGCTCTTGGCAAGGTGCAGGAGCGATCCAAGGCAACGCAATCCATGGCACTGATGCAGGAATTTGCCAAGGCGTGCGACAGTTTCCAGCAGGAATTCGGGCGCTATCCGGGACTTGTGCCTGAGGACATTCTTGCCAACGACCCCCAGTTCAGTAGCACCGAAAACGCAATTCTGGAATTGATGGGTGGCGGCGTGCGTGAAGTGGATATGGATACCGCCGCGTACACGGCACTCAAAGGAACAACGGGGTGGACGGAACTCAGTTTCAAATTACGAAACCCGCCAGCTGGTGCTGCGACCGATTACAAAATTCTGGTCAACCCGGGCAAAGTCGGAGAAGGACCACGCGTCAATGGCAAGCAGTACGCACCATTCTTTGCCCCCAAAGCCAGCGACCTGCAACCAATTATTGGAAAGGTTGATGCCTCCGGTACAGCGATGAAGGAGAGTGATCCTTTGTATCCGTTACCCGGTCTGACGGATGCATGGGGAAATCCAATTCTCTACTTGCGCGCCATCCGCACAACAGGACCGCTTGCCGGCAAGAACAGCGATCGAGCACAGTTCATTGTGGTGAACGATCAAGGCAACAACTTTGCGGGGCTGAATCCATATTTAGCAAGTCCTGGTCTTGGGATTCTTTTTACGCAACAGACCAAGGCCATGGCTGGAACCGGTGGTGCGTATTCGGTTCTGGATGCCAATACCGACGCAACGAAACGAGCTCGCATCTATGCGCAATTCATTCGACATCCGGGCTTTGGCGATGCTGACAAACCACTCCAGAGCTCACCTCGTGGCAAGTACTTGATTATCTCAAGCGGGAAGGACGGAATCTTTTTCAGCACGCAGGATGGCCCCGGCACCAAGAGCAAGCCCGTGGATTTTGACGAGCTTCTCGATAAGACGGCATTGCAAAAAATAGGCGGCCTCTCGATCTTGGACAACTACAACGATGTGCGAGTCTTCGGCGGCGGCTGACTTCGGCGACGGCAGCGGCTGAGCGATCGTCTCAATCCACCACATGAAACAGGCCGCCCGGTACTTCTCGGGCGGCCTGTGTCGTTGATCACGACAACATCAGGACAACTTCATGATGTTGGATCACTCATCCATTGGTGGCGGCGGTGCATTGCCATCACCATCGGCCGGTGGTGGAGGCGGTGATGGTGCGTCGCCACCCTTGCCTCCCTTGCCACGCTTGCGATCACCCTGACCACCTTCGCTTCCAGGCTTCTGACTTCCGGGCCCGCCACCTTTGCCGCCCTGCCTCATGGCCCCTTGCTCGGCCATCTTCTTTTTCATTTCTTCAAATCGCGTTTTGAATTCTCCCTGTTGCTCTGGAGTGAGCATGGCAAAGAGAATTGGCTGCATGGCTTCCATCTTGGGGCGAGTGGAATTGAGTTTCTGCATCTGCTCCAACAAGGCCTTATCCGGTTTGCCGCCTGACTGCGCCGTCGATCTCATTTGATCGGCGAGTTGTTTCACTTGTTCGCCGTTGGTCTCCTTCCATGCATCTGCCTTGTCCTTAAATTCTTTTTGCACGCCTTCCGCTTTGGTCCGCTGTTCTTCGGAAAGCGATGGCTTCATTTCTTCAAAGGTGCGAATCCACGCTCGAGCGCCACCCTGTGCACCGTCCATACCTCGCTCGCCGCCTGGACCACCCGGCCGTCGACCGGGCTTGCCTGCACCACCAAAGTCTCCATCACCCTCTTTCGCATCCGGCGGAACCGTTGGTCCGCCAACTCCATCTCCACCAGTCGGTTTCTCGCCTGCTGGAGGCGGTGCCTTGTCACCATCCTGTGCAAAGCTGGGAGCGGCCGAGAGCGCAACTCCGATGCCAGCAATTGCCGCCGCGGAGCAAGTCTTTCGAAACAATTCGTGAAGCTGTATTGGACGCATGGGTCCTTCCTTTCAGTGTGTGCCGGGGTCAGACCTCTGACCTCTTCGTTGGCGGCACTATCCCACAAACGCCGCCTTGTGGGACGCTATTGCGATGCTCCTTCTAAATTGAAGTCAATTTGACCTGCTCTTTCTCCGCAAACGGTTCTAGGATTCGGCTCTATGACTCTTGATCGCCCCATGATTGAATCGGCCCTTCGCACCGTCCAGGACCCAGACATTCATAAGGACCTGATGACGCTCGGCATGGTCAAGCACATTGCCGTGGCGGGTGACGCGGTCCGTCTGGTCATCGAACTCACAACATCCGCGAGCCCGATGAAGGAGAAAATCCGAAGTGACGTCGAAACGGCGGTGCATGCGATGGCGGCAAAACAGGGCGTGACGCTTGAAGTTCTTGAAATCGAATTCACTTCGCCGATCGTTGAGACCCCCACCAAGCCTGCCGACCAAAGCAATCCACTTCCCAATGTGAAGCAGATCATTGCGGTGGGTGCAGGCAAGGGCGGCGTTGGTAAGAGCACCGTTGCGGTGTGTCTTGCCGTGGGTCTTGCTCGCATGGGCGCCAAGGTTGGGTTGCTTGATGCGGACATTTATGGCCCCAGCGCCCCCACCATGCTTGGATTGGACCATGTCGGCACCAAGGCGAAGGGCAACATGCTGATGCCATTTGAAGTGCATGGATTGAAGGCGATGACGATCGGAAAACTTGTGGACCCCGACAAGGCACTGGTGTGGCGAGGGCCCATGGCCCACGGTGCCTTCAAGCAACTTGCAACACAGACTGAATGGGGCGATCTGGATTACTTGATCATTGATCTTCCGCCGGGAACCGGTGACGTGGCGCTCACCATGTCGCAGCTGCTTCCGGTTGCGGGCGCGGTGGTGGTGTGCACTCCGCAGCGTGTGGCGCAAGATGACGCCCGCCGAGCCGTTCGCATGTTTCAAAACCTAGGTGTCGAGGTGCTTGGGGTCGTGGAGAACATGAGTTTCTTTGCTGCACCGGATGGAAAGGAATACGACCTCTTTGGCAAGGGCGGCGCCGAGATCATGGCGCAAACCATGGGACTTCCCTTTCTTTCTTCACTTCCGATTCACATGGACCTTCGCCGCAATTGTGATCAGGGCACGCCTCTGAAAAACTGGGAGGTGCCGTCCATGGCAACTTCTTTGGATGCCATGTGCCAACAGGTGGTGTCACAACTTTCCATCGCGGCGATTGCAGGCAAAGCTCATCGACCAACGCTCACGATCAGTTGACAGTCCGCTTGCCTAGGCCCAATCGCGACGAAATTCCCATAATCATCACAAAGAACACTGGCACCACCAATTGGTCCATGGTCGCTGAGCCGATCATGCCTCCCAGGACTGTGGTTCCAATGGATTGACGACTGTTGGCCCCCGCACCAACCGCAATGACCAGCGGAGCAATTCCCAACATAAACGCAATGGCCGTCATCATGATGGGTCGCAATCGCTGGTGAGATGCGTTCACGGCCGCGTCGATGATGGATTCCCCCTTGTCGTAACGCACCTTGGCAAACTCCACAATCAGAATCGCGTTCTTGGCCGCCAGACCCACCAACATCACCATTCCAATCTGGGCGTACACATCCAAGGGTCGGCCTCGCAGATGCATAAATGTCAACGCACCAAGAACGGCAAAGGTAACGGCCAGCAACACATTGAGAGGAAGAATCCAACTCTCGTAGAGCGCTGCAAGCAGCAGATACACCGCAATAATCGCCAGGGCAAAGACAAACGGGGCGTACGAACCCGACTCAATCTGCTGGTAGGTGGTGCCGGTCCATTCATAACTCACACCATCTGGCAGCAGTTCCTCTGCGACCTCCTCGACGGCCTTGATGGAATCACCCGATCCAAAACCTGCACCAGTCGAACCATTGAGTTGAATCGTGTTGTACAAGTTGTATCGCGTGGCGTTGTCTGTACCGATTTCAAATTCATAGTTTGCAAATGAACTCAACGGAACCATTTCGCCCTTGTCGTTGCGGATATACAACTTGAACACATCTCGAATGCGCATGCGGCTCGCGGCATCTGCCTGCACCATCACGTTGTAGATCTGATTGAATTCATTAAAGTTGTTGACATACGATTGCCCCAGCGTCTGACCCATTCCCGCAAAGACCGCCGCCATGCTGACCCCGTAATTCATGGCCTTGGTGCGGTCAATCTTGATCCGCACCATCGGAACCTGCGACTGGAACGGCGTGGTCACCCTTGCCACCTCGGGGCGTTTCTCCAGCGCGACAATCAATTCATTGGCTGCACCCGCCAGGAAGTTGAATCCCTGCCCGTTCATGTCTTCTAACTGAAGTTGCCATCCAGCGACCGCACCGAGTCCTGGAATTGGTGGCGGTGGAAATGGCATCGCAATCCCCTCAGGAATCGAGAGAAGTTTGGGTGCCGCACGAGTGATGATCTCACGCGCGTTTTCCGTAAATGGATCCCGCTGTGCCCACTGCTTGAGCACCACAATGATGAATCCAGCATTGGTGGTCGGAACACTGGTCATCAGGTTGTAGCCGTTGATCTGAATGACATCAACCACCGCTGAATCCTGCCGCACAATGTCGAGCACTTTCTGGCTGACTGCTTCCGTGCGTTCTAAACTGCAACCCGGTGGAAGTTGGACGCCGACAAAGTAATAGCCTTGATCCTCATTGGGGATAAACGCAGTCGGCGTGCGTTCGAGTAACAACACCACAGCGAGGGCGCCGAGCAAAAAGGTGACTGCAACGATGTACCACCGATGCGCCAGCCAACGAACGAACGATGAGTACTTGCCGGTCGCCCACTCAAAGCCCTCATTGAAGATGACGAATGGCCGAAAGGTTGTCTTGTGTGGCTTTTGCAGAAACACGGCGCAGAGTGCCGGTGAGAGCGTGAGAGAATTCACCATGCTCAACGCGATACTGAATGCGATGGTCAAGGCAAACTGGTTGTACAGCTGTCCAGTAATGCCGGGCATGAGTGCGGCCGGGATAAAGACCGCAAGCAGCACCGAACTTGTGGCAACAATGGGGCCAGCCACTTCCTCCATAGCGCGTTCGGCTGCCACGATTCCATTGGGCGCCCCCATTTCCAGCTGCCGGTACACATTTTCGACCACAATGATCGAGTCATCCACAACAAGACCAATGGCAAGCACCAACCCAAGAAGGGTGAGCGTGTTAATGCTGAAGCCTGCAGCAAACATGATGGCGAAGGTGCCAACAATGGAGACTGGAATTGCGATCATCGGGATCAGCGTGGCTCGACCGCTTTGCAAGAAGATGAAGATGACCGCAAGCACAAGAAGACCGGCTTCGACGAGCGTCTTGATGAGCTCTTCAATGGACGCGGAAACAAATCGCGTGCTGTCGTAGGTGACCTGCCAAGTGATCCCCGGTGGCAACAGCGGCTCGAGCCGTTTCATTTGGCTGGTAACACTCTCGACCACGGAGTAAGCGTTGGCCGATGGCAATTGATACACGCCGATCGTTCCCGTACTTCCGCCATTGAGTGTGGATGTGGAGTCGTATTGGTACGCACCAAGTTCCACTCGCCCAATATCGGCAATGCGTACCACCGCACCGTTTGGCCCAGTACGCACAATGATCTGCTCAAACTCTTCTGGTTTCTGCAGCCGCCCCTTGGTCACAAGTGTCAGGTCAAAATCCGAGCGACCAGCGGTGGGCGCGGCACCAACACTTCCGATCGCGGCCTGCTGATTTTGATCCCGAATGGCATCCACCACATCTTGTGGCGACAGACTCATGGCGGTCATCCGATCTGGATTGAGCCAGACACGCATCGAATACTGAAGCAAACCAAACACCGTGATCGTGCCCACGCCATCCACGCGTGACAGCACAGGCTGCACAATGTTGGCGGCGTAATTCGAAAGAAACGCACTGTCGTATTCACCCGTTGGCGAGAGCAACGAGACCACCACAGTCAAGTTGGTCGATTGCTTATTAATGGTCACGCCCAAGTCCTGTACCTGGCTTGGCAATTGCGGAATCGCAGATTGAACGCGGTTCAGAACATCCACGGCTCCAATGTTCAAGTCGTAGCCAACCTGAAAGGTCACCGTGATCGTGCTGGCACCATTATTCGTGCTGTTCGATGAGAGATACAGCATTCCCTCCACACCGTTGATCTGCGTCTCAAGCGGCATGGTGACGGAATTGGCAACACTGAGCGCGTCTGCTCCGTTGTACGTTGCCGCAACTTGAACCGTGGGCGGGACCACATTTGGAAACTGGGAAATGGGCAGCACCACCAGAGCAATGGAGCCTGCGAGCGCCGTAATGATCGCGATCACGCTCGCGAAGATTGGTCGATGGATGAAAAAGCGAACCATGGGTGTGCTAAAAGGCGAAACGCCTAGTGTGATTTCTCTTCTGCCGCGGCTGGAGCCGGTGGCACGACGGTGGGTTGACTTGGTGCCTCAACGACAGGAGTGCCTGTTTTCAGCCGTTGCATTCCGTCAACCACAACGCGGTCCCCCACGTTCAGTTGTCCCGTAAAGACAAGGTCGCCCTCATGAACCAGGATCGGTTTGATCAACACGGATTCCACTGTGCCGTCACTCTTGACGCGCCATACAAAAAGGTCCGCTTCACGAGCAAATGCTGCACGCTCCGGAAAAACGGTTGCACCAATAAGTTGACCAAGCACAACACGGACTTGTGCATACGCACCAGGACGAAAGACTCCAGTTGGATTCTTAAACTCGGCTCGCATCATCAGCGTGCTGGTTGAAGTGGAAACGGTATTGTCAGCGAAAACAATTTGCCCGTCGGCGTGTGCTGGCGAGGCACCGTCGGTGTCAATCGAAACCTGCACCGACCCTTTGGACAACAACGCTTGATACTGCGGCCATTCCACGGACGATGGACTGAACTGCACCCACAGCGGATCAATCTGCACAAGCGAATTCAGGTTGACGGTGGGCAACGTTCCTACCACCGCGCCTTCAAAGTATTGACTCGCGCCCAGCAGCCCGTTGAATGGACTGCTCATCGTGCAGTACGACAAATTGATTTTGGCTTCCGTTAAGTTTGCCTGTGCAACCAGCACTTGCGCTTCGGCTGTTTCGTCCTTGGTGACCAATCCGTCAAAGACCTGTTGGCTGATCGCATTCACCTTGACAAGCGGCTCGTTGCGATCCCGCTCCGTCTTGGCATAGTTGCGCTGTGCAACGGCCTCGGCCAACTGCCCCTCGGCTGCAAGCACGGCAGCTTCAAACGGGCGAGGATCAATCCGATAGATCACTTGCCCAGGTGTGGTCACCGCACCATCCGGCACCTCTTGCTTCATGAGAAAACCCTCAACGCGTGCCGCCAACTCAATGGTGCGAGGCGACGCAACGATTCCCGGATACGACTTCTGCTGCGGAATGTCACGCTTGGCAACCATCGCTGTGACCACGGGTACGCCGGGTGCCTTGGGCGAGGATGCGGGGCCTTCGCCGCATCGTGCGACCAGCACGAGAGAAATGATGGCGATTGTGAAGCGGACAGGCGTATCGTTTCTCATCCGTTTGTTCCTTGTGCTTCTGCTGGTACTTCCGAATTCTCGTCCGGGAGCGCTGGCTGCTTGCCCCACATGTCAGGACCATCTTTCTCAAATGCATCCTGGCCTGCGCTGGGAACTTGATGGCTCTCCCATCCACCACCAAGGCTTCGGTAGAGCTCAACAAGATTCTGTGCGGTCAGTCCGCGAGCCTGCGTGTAACTATTTTCAGCATCCAAGAGCGCCGTCGCCAACTGCAGCAACTGCGTAATGTTGATGGTGCCGGCTTGATAACGTGAAATCGCTAAGCCATAGACAACGGTCATGTCGTCGAGTGTTGTGGTGTAGTCGGTCAATTGCTCCCGCGCTCCGGCATAATTGTCGATGGCTGTCTGCACTTCACTTGCAGCTTGCAGCACGGTCTGACGCCACGCAATGGCGAGCCCCAACGCGATCGCCTGCTTCATTTGCACATGACTGGTCACCAATCCGCCGTTGAAAAAATTCCAACTGAGCGATGGGCCAAACGAATAGGTCTGATTGCCGATTTCGCCAAGACCACTAAACGTGGTCGCGGCAATTCCAAAGGTTCCGTTGAGTTTCAATTCCGGGTAGTACCCCGCTTCGGCCACCCCAATGTCGGCCGTTGCAGCAGCCAGAGCCCGCTCAGCTTGCAGCACATCGGCACGCCGCCTGAGAAGGTCGGTCGGAATCCCGATTGCCGTCTCGCCGTTCACCAGCGGAATGGTTGATGACGCCGCCAGTTCGTCCTGCATAGGACCGGGGACTTCACCAAGCAAGACACTCAACCCATTGCATTGCTGTTGAATGGCCGCCGTCAATTTTGGAATGGTGGCCTTGGCGACTGAAAGCCTTGCCCCCGCCTCGCTCAATTCGATTTGCGAATCTTTTTGTGCATCAAATTTCGCTTTCGTTGCGTCATACATCTGCTGCATGAAATCAAGATTGCGAAGGGCCAAGTCTCTTTGCACTTGCAATGTGCGAATGGTCAGGTAGGAGTTGGCCACTTCGGCCCGCAAGGCAACAAGGGCAAGACGCCAACCTTCCACACTCTGTTGCAATCGAGCCTGTGCGGCCTCCATGCCTCGATGAATTTTTCCAAACAGGTCGATCTCCCAGCTGGCCACCCGAACCCCGTAATTCCATTGGCTAAAGGCACTCGAACTGGTGTCCGCACCCAATTCGGCAAAGTTAAAAAGGCTGTAACTGTATCCACCACCCGCAGTCAAACTGGGAAAGAGTTGGCTATAACTGATTCCATAGTTACTTCGATAGGTGGCGATATTGGTGGCCGTCTGCATCAAGGTGAGATTTCCCCGCTGCGCGCGAACCATCAGTTCATCAAGCTTTGAATCCTTGAATTCTCTCCACCAGAAATCCAATTGAGCATCCATCTGTGGCTTCACCTGCGCTGCCGATGGCGTTCGAAATGCCTCTGGGAGCAATGGCTCAGGACGCTTGTAATCAGGCCCCACCATGCAGCCGCATACCAATGCCAGCAACCCGACCGTTGCGGAGCTCCGAAGACGCCAACTGATCCGAGACGCACATTGCATTAGGTGTGCCCGGCAAGCGAATTCTGGAAGTTCAAGGAAGACATGAGCGGGCAAAGTTAGCCGAAATCCATCGAGCGATCTATGGAGGGAACCAACGGCTAGGCTGCCAAGGCATGCACATCAGATTGGCAAGCCCTGACACCTCCTTGATGCGTTCTGCAGGTTTTGGAGGGATGCTTTGGATCATCCTGCTTGTCGCTGCTCTGTCATTGCAAATCGCAGCGTTGTTCCTGCCATTCATGCGAATTGACATCTTTATTCAAGGCGGGGAAACCTATTCACTGCTTCATACGGTTCGGCTGATGTGGGCTGAAGGACTGTGGCTGATTGCGTTCCTGATCGCCGGATTCAG
This sequence comes from Singulisphaera sp. GP187, assembly GCA_945871915.1. Lineage (GTDB taxonomy): Bacteria > Planctomycetota > Phycisphaerae > Phycisphaerales > SM1A02 > SYAC01. The sequence continues at coordinate 132,910 of CAMBXO010000007.1, read as the reverse complement.
TGTGGTCTTTCCCTTTGTCAAGATTGCGTTGCTTGCCTACGCATGGATCCGAATGCCCAAGAGCCCGCAACGCACACAACTGCTTGGTTGGATGGGCCGCCTAGGAAAATGGTCGATGCTCGATCCATTTTCTGTTTTGGTTCTCGTCATGCTTGCAAGCGATCAATGGGTGGTGCGTGCATCAACCTATCTCGGTGTGTACGCCTTCCTTTCAGCCGTCACTCTGAATATGGTGCTTTCGGTCATTGCAAGTGCCGTGGACGAACGCTTGACTCAAGGGCGTTCCACCAGTTCACCACGGCGGCAATGCCTTGTCACCATGTCAGGGTGGAAGGGATGGGCCGCACTTGCAGCCGTGGCACTTGCCGCCGGGTGTTTCGAAACAACCTTTCAACTTCCATTTCTAAAGATCAATCAGTTTCTTCTGAGCGGTGAGAGTTATGGCATCACCAGTACCGCCCTCACCATGTTGCACCAGAACAACTGGGCATTGGCTCTGTTGTCGCTGGTATGTCTCATCGTGATTCCGACATGTGTGCTCGTTGCGGAACTGTGGGCTTGGGTGGTCCCAGCGTTTCCGCACGTGCATCTTCGGCGACGGAGGTGGCTGACCTATGCCAATGAGTGGTGCATGCTTGATGTCATGTCGCTTGCGCTTGGACTGTTTCTGCTTGAAGGACAGCGATTCATCAAGGCCGACATCAAGCACGGTCTTTGGTTTCTGATTGCAGCAGCCCTCTCGCTGTGGATCGCGGATTGGCTTGGCCACCGCGCAGTCCGTGGAGCGAATTCGGCGGCTTGATCGAGTGAATTGATAGCATTCCGCCCATGACATTTCGACGAAAGTTCACGATCATTGGCATCCTGTTCCTGATTGGATATGGACTCATCATTTGGGTCAATCGATCGACTTTGCAACGGGTGATGATCAATGGTCCGCTGTATGTGGCGGTTGCCCGCAACAAGGATTTGATTGCTGACATTCTGCCTCCCAGTTATTTCGTATTGGAACCCTATCTGCTTGCCTACCAAATGACGGCTGCCAAGTCCCCTGAGGCACTGAACCAATTCAGTGCGAGAATGCAGAAGTGCGAAAGCGAATACAAAGAACGAAATCTTTTCTGGACGCGCGAATTAAAAGCAGTCGCGAATGGCGGCGACGGAAAAATGTTAAACGACCTTCTGGATGAGTCACGCGATCCTGCATTGCAGTTTTTTAAGATTGTCAATTCGGACTTGATGCCTGCGCTCACTCGCGGCGACCGTGTTCTTGCCGAATCGATTTTGCATGACAAGCTCACGCCGGCGTTCGAGCGTCATCGGGCTTCCATCGATAAGTCTGTGGCGGCGGCGAACCGAACGGTGCAGGCACATGAACTCAACGCGGCGGCATCGGTTGCACAGGGGAAGTGGGTCACGATGACAGTCAGCCTGATTGTGCTTGGCATTGTTGCCGGTGGCGCCGCGATCATGCTCCGATCGGTCCTGACTTCCTTACGGTCGGTCACTGATCGATTGCGCATCATGGCAGAGGGCGATGCGGACCTCACCGCTCGGCTTGGCATTACGACGCAAGACGAAGTTGGCACTCTGGCTCGGTATGTCGATAGTTTCTTTGAAAAAATATCCGTCATGGTTCGAGCCTCCACGCTCGCTACGCGATCGCTGACCAACACGGCGATCAAGATGCACACCACCAGCCAGCAGCAAGAATCCGCGTTTAGCCAATTCGGAGCATCCACAACTGAAATTGCGGCCGCCGTGCGCCAGATCAGCACGACTGGCAAGGAACTTCTTTCCACCATGGGCGAAGTGGAACTTGCGGCAACCAATTCAGCGACGACCGCCTCGCTCGGTCGCACCGGGCTCACTGACATGCGGTCGGCCATGCAGTTGCTGGTTGCCAGCAGTAGCTCCATTTCTGAAAAACTGGAAGCGATTCACACCAAGACTCGCGACATTTCCGGCATTGTGCTTGCGATCACCAAAGTGGCTGACCAAACCAATCTGCTTTCGGTGAACGCTGCGATTGAAGCTGAAAAAGCAGGCGAAAATGGCCGTGGCTTTCTTGTGGTTGCCAGAGAAATTCGGCGCCTTGCCGATCAGACTGCTGGCTCCACGCTTGACATCGAGCGAACCGTGACGCAAATGCGCTCGGCGGTCTCAGCTGGAGTGATGGAAATGGATCGATTCTCCGCACAGGTCAATCAAAGCGTGCAGGAAGTGGAATCGATCGGACAGCGCCTCACGCAAGTGATCGACGGTGTTGATGTGATCCAAGGACGTTTCGAAGAAGTCACACAGGGAATGACCAGCCAGAATCTGGGCGCTCAGCAGATCAGCGAGGCCATGGTCAATCTCTCGGCCAATGTCACCAACTCGGTTCACTCGCTTTCAGAATTTACGCAGGCTGCGGATCAACTCCGTGAATCGATTGGATCGCTGAACACGGAACTTGGGCGGTTTAAGACCGGGTCTGATTGATTCTTTCAGTCTGATGGATGCCTTCACGGGGAACGTACTCAACGATTGAATGAACCGCCCCACCAGCCGCGTGGCTGATGGGGCGGGAATCGTTCACGCATTCGATCGGAGTGGCAATCAACCTTTCCCAATCACAATCCCGTCACATCCTCCAAAGGAGTGCGGAGCGATCCGTTTGGTTGAACCTCCATAATTATTCGGAAACGACTGCGGCATCCCACGCGGCCACGCTTGACGTTCGTCGTACTGCGGCTCGCCAAAATTTGTGGGCGGCCGAATGCCGTGTCGCATGTTGCAATCCATGACGCAAGTAAAGGTCTCAATGACCCAAGCATAAACCGTTTGACCGTTCTCGCACTTTGCCGACACGCGGACCCATCGTGTGTAGGTGACCCTTTTTCGTCCGTCGACACACGGTTCAACCACTGGAGGTTGCCACGGAACTTCGAGAGTTCCGCCGGGAGTGACTCGCGTCGGAATCCACCGCAAATTGGAGCCGTCGTCTCCCGGTGCACTACCAGTTCCCCCCACCACAACATCCACTCTGCCGCCTGAACCCGAGGCGTAGTACATCGTTCCCTGTTCATCGACCTCAATCAATTCAATCACGCCATGCAATTCCAGCAACTCGGCCGTCTGTCGGTCGATTTCTGCAAGGGCAACCTCCCCATCCACTGGCTGCTCAATTGCGATGATTTCCACCATCGTGTCCTGTCGATGAACGCGATCTCCACCCGCCGCGCCCATCGCCAGAGCCGCAATCACCCAACTTGCACTGATTGACAATTTCATCGCCAGCCGCCCAATGGGGCGGCAAACATCCATCGCTTGTTTCATTCTGGTCTCCAAGAAATTTGTTGGTCCCATGCACCTCGCCGTGCACGTGAGACCGTGAAGTGGAACACAAGGCCGTACTACGACGACTTACCTCATCGTTATGATCTGAAATGGACGACGCAAATTCTATTTTTGTTTTTGCATCGATTGTGGTTTTCAATTTGACTCACGACGATTTCATTCGCTCGCGCGCGCCCATGAACCGTGTAATCCAATTGAAAAAATAAAACCCATCCCACCAGCGCGGGCGCTCGTGGGACGGGTGACAGGGGGGGATCTTGTTGTTTCAAATTTTCGTATCGATCGATCGCAACATCACCATGCGGCTCCTGGGGTGTAGCACCTGGTGCCTTTCGTCACCGTAAACCCCGGTAGAGGTGATCCCGGAGAGATTCCTGGATGCTGCGGAAGGACGGTCGGTGTAACGCAACCACCCGAACCCGGTCCGAGTGGTGTGGATGGGCAGCAACTGCAATCGTCTCCGCATTCCCCGATCGGTACACGCCGGTTTGTGCATGTTGCCGTGTAATTCACATATTCGACACAGACTTGTGGCGCCCCACAAAGTGGATTGCATGGCGTTGCTGAGAGTCGAATGAACTCAAACTGAAATTGGTACACGCATGTGACATACCCGGCCCAATCTGGCCCGGTGCAGCTGGTGACGGTCCACTTTGGCGGGTAGTCATAAATCTGCCAGCCTCGGTTGATGCATGTTCGTCCGGGCCCGCGAACCCATCCGGCCGGGCAACCGCCTGGATACACCGGTGCAATGCCAGGAATTCTTTGCCCAATCGGTGTAATGACTGGCCCGCCACCGCCGCTCACCACAACGATCACGACATCGGAGCCCTGATCTTCAACTGCCATGGCATACATCACATTGCCACGTTCATCCACTTCAATGAATTCAATCAATCTTGCATCAAAGAGGGCTTGGGCAGTGAGTTCGTTGACCTCAATCCACGAACTCTCCGTCGCATCCACCCCTTCTGTGTCAACAGCTTCGATGGCCAGTGGAACATCTTCCACACCTATGAGTACCGGATTCGTTCCTCGTGCTTCACCCGGCATCGCGAGTGCAAGTGAGAGACAGGCCAGGCTCGTCCATCCAGCCAGGGCAACAGCGAATCGCCCAATTGGGCGACCTTCATCCATCGTTTTCATTTTTCTGATCTCCAAGAAATGTTTGTGGTCTCAGGCACCTTCGGTCGCCATCGTGAGACCGTGAAGTGGAACACAGGGTCGCCTACGTCGACCTGAAACCATCGTTATGATTCAGAAACAGGAACGCAAATTCATTTTTTGGAATTGAGCAACTTTTTTGTTTCACCCACGCATCAAAGAAATGGGCCTTCATTGCCGATTTGTGCCGGCCAACACCCGCCAATCTAAGAACCCAGTGGTTGTAGCCTGAATCCAAGTCGCCCTCCCCCGCATGCCACCCGCACCACGATCAAGCCTGAGGCACCTCGCCGTTACGGCTCTTGCCTTCACTCCATTGCTGACCGGATGCGACCCGATTTTTTCAATAGACGGTGCGTTTTTCCCGGCATGGCTTCTGTGCATGCTGGGCGGTGGCTTCATGCTGGGCGGAATTCGCTGGACCGTGTACCGCTTGGGCCTCGAACCCTTCATCGGCCCGCGGGTCCTTGTGTACTTCTGCGTGTACCTCACGTGCACACTTGGCCTTTGGCTTGGGTTTTACCACCGATGATCCCACCCACAACCGCCTCGCCCGTACTGCAGCGGATCGCCGGACGAGTCTTTGGAATCTCGATGATCGTTTCAGCTCTCGGTCTTTCGTTTCTCACATGGTGGGAACTCGACATTCGGCCACGCACGGATGATGCCTATCTGCGAGCCAACATCGTTGGCATTGCCGCCAATGTTTCTGGATACATCACGGAACTTGCCGTGGTCGACAATCAAAAGGTGCAGGTTGGCGATTTACTTTTTCGAGTCGATGTTCGCCCGTATCAAGCCGAGCTCGATGTGGCCGTGGCCAACCTTGGATACGTCGACCTTGAAATCCTGGGGCTCGAAGATGCCATTCGGCAGCGAGATGCAGATGTGAAAAATGCAGAGGCCGTGGCTTTGTACAACGTGCAGTACTTGGCTCGCATCGAGCCGCTGCTGAAGAAGCAGTTTGTCACACCGGATCAAATCGACGCCGCGCAGCGAAATGTCAAAGCGTCTGAAGCCGTGGTGCAACAGTCCAAGGCGGCGGCTTCTCAGGCGAGAGCCAATCTTGGACAGCTGGGTAATGTGAATGTGCGGCGAGAAAAGGCTCGCGCGACAGTTGTGGAGAAGCAACTCAATGTCGGATACTGCGAAGTTCGGTCGCCCGTTGGTGGGTATGTCACCAACTTCAATATTTCCGTCGGGCAGTTTGCACAAATTGGCGCGGAAGTCTTTGCCCTTGTCGACACTTCCCATTGGTATTTGCTGGCCAATTATCAGGAAACGGATTTGCGAATCATTGAGCCCGGCATGGCGGTCGAGGTGTATCTGATGGCGTACCCGCGTGCGCGATTTCACGGTGTGGTGCAAGGCATTGGATGGGCTCTGTACGACCCGAATCAGGGAAGCATGGGAGTCTTGCCGACCGTTTCACCAACCTTGGATTGGGTGCGATTGGCGCAACGCTTTCCTGTGCGCATTGTGATGGATGCAACACCAGATGAAGTGAACTTGCCCTACCGAATGGGTGCGACGGCGACCGCCATTGTGGAATCTCGCCGGCGCAGAGCCGTTCCGGATTTGCTGAAACCGCTTCTGCCTGATGCGCTTGAACTTTGGCTCGACACGCTGGCAATTCCACCTGCTGCCACCCCGCCCTCTCCCGGGCGCGGTGGCGAAGCATGATGAGAGCCTTACGCCAATCCAAGCAGCGTCGGAACACCTTGCGGCACGTCCTTGAAATCACGAATAACACGTTGCACTTCGCGTAGTTGATTCTCGCTGTTGCTCTGAAGCCACTCGCCCCACGGAGAACGACCCGCATGCGGGAGTGGCAACCACTGTTGTTGGGGCTCTCCCCGAAGCATGCATATGCATTGATCAATATTTTTGGCATGCACTTCACTCGCAGCGATTGCTTCGGGTGCCATCGAGATGCCGGCAACTCTTGATTGAAGCGTGCGCAGCGTGTTGTCGCAGAACTCTCCAATAATCGTGACTGCCTGCACTTGTGTTTCGAAGACTTCAAGCGGCACATGCGACTCCAACGGAAGATTGTTGTGATAGTCCATGAACTCTGCATTAAGGTTGGTGACCCGTAGTTGAGCTTCGTCCATGGTTCGCTTTGACACGGGTTGACGTGTTGCGGAGTCAATCACCTTTGCCACCACTGCAAGCATGCTCGCAAGGCACGGTGCCAATTGGTCACCCGCACGCACAGGCCAGAGAAATCGATAGACCATAAAGGTCACAAACACGCCCATACCGACCGCAAGTGAAAAGTTCATCGTGGGATACAGACTGATGTCCGGTCGCGTCCACTGAAGCAAAGCAAAGTCGAACACAATCATGGTTTGCAGCGCTGGGGTGCTCACCCTTGGCGAGCCGTGCATGCCATAACCCGCGACGAGCAGAAGCACACCAAAGAGACCCATGATGCCAGGCAGCGTGGAGATCGTCGGGATTACAAAGATGACCGCGGCAATCGAAAGGAGAAAGCCCGTCACAAGCCCCACCAATCGCAAACCACCGATCAGCAGCGTGCCGCCAAATGTTGCTTGCGCAACCAGCATCACCGTTTCGACACAGCCGATGCCTTTGTCCCAGTTCAAAGTAATGCAAAACAAGGCGCAGATCATGATGGCACTCGAGCACTTGGTTGCATGTTTCAAGGCGACAATATTGAGTGGCCAGAATGGTTGGCGAAACAGGGTTGGGAGCGATGCCTTCAGGTTGCGCAAAGTTTTCGTCACAACATCCGGTTGTTCATTGATCGCCGCACATGCTCCAATCGCCGAAAGGATCCGCGGTTCCTCGTCTGCAATTTCAAGCAATGGGAGAAGCCACTCAGGGCAATCGGCAGGCGCAACGGACGGTGGTTGGAGACGCGCCTTAGGATCCGGACTCTCAAGCTGCTCGATCAAGCGATCGATGCCTTGCACACATGCCTGCAGTGTGTTCAAGGCGTTTTGCGGTGGTTGATTTCGATGCTCTGAAATCGAGGCAGCCGTGATGGCCATTCGTGCGGACCACCGACTCTCAAAGAGGATCACGGACTCTAAGTGTTCCCGCACGCAATCATCAAATGAGAAGTCAGTCTGGGCTTGATCCAGCAGACGAAGCAACTCTGGCGTGCTCATTCGGTCGTATGTCGGAATGATCGTTCGGACATCCATGCGCGCGCCACCAGAGAGGTCGTCGATGATCTGCCGCAGGAGTTTCTGCGATCTCAACAACCCCCGGCGCAGCCGTTTGCGAATGGCCTGCAATGGAGTAAGGGGCCAGAGAAAAACCATCACAAGCGCGGCACACGCCAGACCTGTGATCACAGATTTGTAAACCATGATCGCGATGTGCTCGGCACTTTCCTTGTCAAAGAACGACATGAACGTGATCACAATAAATGGATACCCCGCCATGAAGAGTGAACTGCGATAACGACTCGAACCCATGAAATACATGACGGCGATGATGTACCCCCACATCACGGGTAGCAGCAGCATGGGCTGTTGAATAAACAACGCGGTCAAAGCCACTGCCGCGGCACATCCAAACGTGGCCCCGACGAAATTGAGCACGAATCGCGTGAAGGTGCTGAATCCCCTTGCCTCAGTCACAATGAGCAGTGTTGTCATGGCTGGGTACAGAATTTCGTAACGCAGGGTCATCTGCACTGCCACGATCAGCATGCCTGCGACGGAAATTTTGATTGCCTGATGCCAGCGTTCGCCACTCGGCAATAAGTCCGACTTCAGAAGTGCCCACACATCACGCGGACTTTCGTTGGAATGCAAGGGAGAATTCATCATGCTCTGCGTGCTGTGGTGATCGCCGCCATGCAACGAACGCCTTGCAAATCATCATAATCCCTGCTCGCCCGTGTGCGGTAAGCCATGGCACCTGGCATTACAACACGAAACACTTCACGGACGCGATGATCAGAATGACGCCAAGAATTCTGCGAAGGCTTTCCGGTGTTGCATGTCGCGTACTCCACTTGGCTCCAATCCATCCACCGATGACAACCGAAAGACACGCTGCTGGCAACCATGGTGGAACGCCAAACCCCTGTGTGGCAAGGCCACCTATTGCCGCTAGTGAATTCAACAAGATGAATGGCGCTGAAACGGCTGCGGCTTGGCTTGGAGTGGCCCATCGAAAGAGAATGATCAGCGGTGTCAAGATGATGCCGCCGCCAACACCAACAAGGCCGGAGAACACTCCGATCAATCCGCCGGAGAGAATGGCGCAAACAATCGGTGGTTTTCGTGTGGGTTCGTCACGCTGTGGCAGAAACATTCTCACAGCGGCGACAAGCAATGTGAGCCCAACCATGGCCATAAAACTGGTTTGTGCAAGCGACCATCGACCGCCAAGAAACGCTCCAGGGATCGACAAGAGAATGAATGGCCACAAGAGATTCCATCGGAAACATTTCGCCTGAATGAAGGCGATCGTTGCAAGGGTTGAAACAAGAACGTTCAACATGAGCGAGGTCGGCCGCATAACCGACGCACTCACTCCAAGAAATGCCATGATGGCTAGGTAGCCGGATGCTCCACCATGTCCAACGCTGGCGTACAGCATGGCCGTCAGCCCAAGGAGCAGCAAAAGGAAAACATTTGTGGAATCGCTCATGGGCGGTAGAAGGCTGGGTTCGAAGTCGCTTCGCCAATCGAAGCGGACGTCCGATGCGCGCGCGACCGCACGATGCATTCACCCATAGAGTGGCGTTTTCCAGATCGGGACATCCTGTTTCATCCGATCGATGAATTCCGTTGCTGCAGCGAGCGACTCTTTCCGATGCTTGGCATGCACGGTAAGACGAAACGATCGCCTCCCCACAGCGACTTCTCCCTGGCTGTGTTCAACAGTGAGTGCAAGGAGTTCATGCCGAACGAGTGTTTGCTGGGCCAATTCTGTCAGCATGCGCGAAGCCATTGGATCGTAGACCTCATAGTTCAATGCTCGAATGGGTCGACCGCCCTCCTCATCGCGAACCATGCCTTCGAACACAAGCGTGGCACCTTGCTGCATGGATTGCGGCCGCACGGAATTGGTGTCGGCCACTGCACCGGAAACGATGCACACCGCAACATTCACCCGCCACCAACCAATTCAATCAGAGCGACCTCATCTGTGCATCCAATGGGCGTGTCTGCTCGCCCGAAGGCATGGTTGACTGCGAGGCGAGCTCCAGAAAAAAAAGCACTCTGTGATGGGTATTTAGCTGCAAGGGCCTGATTGACCGCCCGGACGGACACCGGCTCTGCAACATCGACCTGAATGTCTCGAGCGTCAAGTTGTTTGGCCAAGGCGCCGAAGATTCGAATTCGAATCACCATTTCTTCGAGCGTATCATCTGACCTCTGCAACTTGCAGTTTCCACGGTACCGCAAGACTGCCTGTATCCACCTCGTATTCCAAACCTCTCACCATGCCACGGAATCCCCGCACGACACCACGCCATACAGCACGACCTGGCACCTTGACTCACATGGATTCACGAGGGCGAGCGACGATGGTGGATGTTGGTTCCAAGCCGATCACTGCGCGTCGAGCAGTTGCTGAAGGCCGAATCTCCGTTTCACCAGCACTGGCGCAACGCATCGCTGACAACTCGCTTCACAAAGGCAACATTCTTGAAGTCGCTCGGCTTGCAGGAATTCAAGCAGCCAAGCGCACCGACGAACTCATTCCGTTATGTCATTCGCTCCCGTTGGACTCAGTCCATGTGCACGCTGAACTTCGACCGGGGTATGTGTATGTGCGAGCCGAGGTCCATGTCACAGCGCGAACTGGCGTCGAGATGGAAGCTTTGCTTGCGGTGTCGATTGCGGCACTCACCGTCATCGACATGGGAAAGTCAATCGACAAGACCATGACCATTCACGGTGTGCGCCTCCTTGAAAAATCTGGCGGACGCAGCGGGCACTTTCTTGCCGATGAACATGCGAGCGATGGACCACCTGCATCGGACTCCAGACGGAGCGTCAATCGCAAAGCCAAATCGTCGCGTGTGACGAAGGGTCGCCCGTGATCGCACCCGTGTGTGCGCTCGAGCAGCCGGATTCGTAGGCGGTGAAGGGTCCGAAAACATCGTTCATTCTCATCGATGAGCGAACGATCCAATCGATTCTCCCTGTTTTTCAAACACGCATTGGCAGAGGCGTGATCGAATGGTACTCTCGACGAACCACGATGACTCGGAATTCACGATTCTTGATCACCTTGATGGCCGCCGTGTGGATGCCCATCTGCCAATGCCAGTTGTCCCTCATGTTGCTTGCGCGCATGACATGCTGTGAAGACAAGTGTGCAAGTGTCGCGACCAACGAGACAGAACAGCGCGGCTGCTGCGAGCAAGACATTCAACTCACCTGCAACGAGGCCAGTCAATCCTGCGACGATGACCGTCCGCTGTCACCATCACCTTGTGACGATTGTGGCTGCTGCGTCACCAAGGGACCCCTTCCAACGCAAATCGCCATTGCGTGGTGCACTGCACCCTGCATCCTTCCGCCCACGATCGCTGCAGCATCGACATGGATTCCCGCAAAGGAACAACCCACACTCTCTTTACGAGAAGGTGATCCGCCGGGACCGCCACGCTCCGCACTGGACCGGTGCTCGCGACTTTCGATTTGGCTCGTTTGAACTTCAATCCCGATTGAATTGCACAGGACGTTCCTGCGCATTTTCCTCGTGATGATTGGAGTTTGACAATGAACAATTCTTACTTGGGTTCGCTGGGCGCAGGAGCGCTCGCTCTTACGCTTGTTTCTGGATGTGCCACACCAACCTTTCAACAGCCTGCTTCGATAGGCCCGGACATTGCTCGCCAAACAGGCATTTCGCCTGCATGGACCACCGAGGGTGTGCCCGCTCCGGATGCCGTGGCTCTGCGCAACGCGGTCGCCCTTCCGATTCCTGACCCCTTGAGCGAAGTCGAGGCCGTAACCATGGCGCTCAACGCAAGCCCTGTCATGGCGAAAATGATTTCGGAGACCAACGCCATGCGAGCCGAGGCGATCGATCTTTCTTTGCCGCAGAATCCGATCGTGAATCTGACCACTGGCGTACCGCTTGATTCCATGAGTGCGGTTCCGTTATTCGCGATGCTCATGGTGCAGATTGACGAATTGTGGAAGCAACCCATTCGCAGCGAGGCCGCCAGAGAGAACTATCAAGCCGCTTTGCTGTCGCTGGGTGCTGGGGCCATTGCACTTGCAACCGAAACAAGAGTTGCGTGGCATGACATTGCCTTGCGGACCAAGGAAACTGAATTGGCGGCACACGATCTGGATCTCACCGAGCGACTGTTTTCGGTAGCCCAGAGCCGGTTCGAGGCCGGTGAGTCGACTGCAGATGCGGTGGCGGAAGCGCACGCCGAACTGGTGGATGCGCACCATCGACTCGCACGCGCCGAAGAATCTCGCATTGCAGCGAGGCTGGTCTGCATGTCGCTCCTTGGTCGAGCCGAGTCGCCGAATCAATGGCAATTGGGTGAACCGGATCCCTCCGCACATGTTGCCATCCACGCACCACTCACGGGTGAACAAAAACTCTTGGAACTCTTGGCTTCCTCGCGACTGGATGTTCGTGCAGCGGAGTCCCGTGTCAACGCAGCTGCGGCCACATTAGAACTTGCACGCAAGAGCCGTTCCAATTCCATTCAGGGCGGCGCGGGTTATGAGCGCGACATGGAGGGTGCCGAAGCCGTCAGTATCGCTGCGAACATCGAGCTGCCAATCTTCAATGATGGGACGGCTCGCATTGCGAAAGCTGAGGCGGAATTTGAAACAGCGGCGATCGAATCCGAACGGGTTCGCCAAGCGGCCATCACCGAATTGAGAAGTGCTATGGCCAAGGCCATTGCTGCACAAGCCATGCATGATGTCAGTGCAGAACGCCTGCTCACCCCATCCATCCACACGGTTTCAAGGGCGCGAGCCTCGCATGACGTTGGCGAAAGTTCCCGACGCGAAGTGCTCGATGCCGAACATGCATTGAACCACATCATGCTTGACATGAACGAATTAGAACGAGAACGGCGTGGCTCGCGATTGGCCCTTGCGAAAGCGGCGGGGATTCTTCCAACGGAGGTATCGCCATGACCCCGACCATTCCTATGCCGGGTCGACGGCTCGGCACTCGCCTCGTGCTTCCATTGGCGATCTCTTTCTCGGCGGCCATCATTCTGGCATGGAGTTCTTGGCGTGTGTGGGTGCCGTTAACAGTCGTCCGAGCCACGCCAGTCATTCTTCGCGCGGCACAAAGCGCCGCCTCACCCATGTTGAACATGTCGATCGATCCCTCGCCTGAGTCGGCACCCATGGTTCAAGCGCCGGGATGGGTGGAGCCCTCGCCATTTCCGATTGCGGCCAGCGCCCTCATCAGTGGAGTTGTTCGAGAGGTGCTGGTGCTTGAAGGCGACCGTGTTGAAAAGAATCAGGTTGTGGCGACCCTGATTGATGATCAAGAAAAACTGGCCCTTCGAAGCGCCGAAGCCGAAGTGCTGGTGAAGGCCGCTGACGTGGCGATGCTGCAAGATGAGTTTCGGCGAAAGCAGCCGCTCGTCCAAGGCGGCGGTGTCAGTGCTGGCGAAGTGGCACGACTTGGATTCAAGGTCGCGGGAGCTGAAGCCGCGCTTGCACAGGTCTCGGCCGCTCGTGATCAGGCCGCACTCGCGTTGCAGCGAACGGAAATCCGTGCTCCTGCATCAGGGAATGTGATGGCGCGACTCGCCGCACCTGGATCGCTGGTCGGAATGGATGCGCAAGGCGCCGCAGTCATTGAATTGTTTGATCCGAAAAACCTGCAAATACGCACCGATGTACCGCTGATGGATGCCGGTCGCCTGCGGGTCGGTCAGCGGGCGCAGGTGCAGTTTGACGCCCTTCCAGGACAGACCGTCATGGGCCGTGTGGCTCGCCTTGTGCAACAGGCAGATATTGCCAAGAACACCTTGCAGGCCAAGGTCATTCTTGATGACCCCCCTGCGGGCATTGTGCCCGACATGTTGGCCAGAGTTCGAATCCTTCTCACCACGGAGTCGTCCGAATCTTCTTCATCGACAGCGGGCGCACACGGTGCATCGAGTCGCACGGAACTTGTGGTGCCTGACGTGGTGGTTGCCAGCGCCACCGGCGGTATGAACGAACTCCGCAAGGGAACCATTCGAGTGGTGGTGGATATACGCGACGGCGTCGGGCGCATCGAGTCTCGCGACGTAACGTGTGGCCCTTCGTCGAGTGGATGGACGCCGGTGTATTCCGGATTGCAGCCAGGTGATTTTGTCGTCTGGCCGGACGCTCCTCCAACGGCCAATCGCGAGCGAGTTCGAGTGAAACTTGGAGACCCAACATCGACCACGGAGGCTGACCATGCACAACCCTGACACCATCATTGCCTGTCACAACCTTGAAAAGCATTACGAGCGCGGCGGCGAAATCGTGCATGTGCTTGAATCCATTGATCTTTCGCTGGCTCGCGGAGGATTTGTCGCGCTCATGGGTCCGTCAGGCTCTGGTAAGACAACGCTGCTCAATCTTTTTGCGGGCATCGATCGACCGACGGCGGGGTCATTGATGGTGGATGGGCAGGACTTGACGCACCTTTCCCGTTCCCAATTGGCACAGTGGCGGGCCGTCAGTATTGGCTATGTCTTTCAGCTCTATCACCTCGTCCCCGTGCTCACTGCATACGAGAATGTCGAGTTGCCGCTGTTCCTTCACGACATGAGTCGAAGTGAAAGGCATCTTCGAGTGTCCGAAGCGCTTGATGCGGTCGGTATTACCGATCGGCATGCGCACTATCCGCGACAACTCTCTGGAGGGCAGGAGCAGCGAGTGGCCATCGCACGGGCCATCGTGACTCGCCCAGCCATCTTGCTCGCCGATGAACCCACCGGAGATTTGGATCGCACGGCCGCGGCAAGCATCATGGAGTTGTTGGGGCGCCTTCATTCGGAGAAGGGCCAAACGATCGTCATGGTCACGCATGATCCAGCCACCGCCACGCACGCGCAGCGCCTGGTGCAGCTTGACAAGGGACGCCTCGTCGAAAGCAGCATGGTGCGATCATGACGATCCTACGGAGTGTTCGTGGAATGGCTTCGTTGGCGTGTCGCGGCTTACGCCGACGACCCATCCGCAGCGTTCTCGTTTTAGCGGGCGTTGCCGTCGCCGTCTTTCTCTATTGCACGGCCGATGCCATGCGGAGTGGTGTTGAACGGGCAACGCGTAGTGCTTCGTCCGAGACCGCATTGATTGTCTATCGCCAAAATCGCTTCTGCCCTTTTACAAGCCAACTTCCACAGTCCTATGAACGGGCGATTGCCCGAATCCCAGGCGTTGCCAGTGTTGTACCGGTCAAGATCGTGGTTTCCAATTGTCGCGCATCACTGGATGTGGTGACGTTCCGCGGTGTGCCCGCGAAAGATTTTGCGACGAGCCATGCCGCCGAGACCTCACCGGAGACGATGTCGCGTTGGCTTCAGCGGAGCGATAGTGCGCTGATTGGCCGCGAACTTGCGGAACGTCGCAAATTGAAACCCGGCGATCGGTTCACCGCAGCCGGTGTGGATGCCTATGTCGCAGGCATTTTGGAGAGTGAGACACCGCAAGACCAGAGCAGCGCGTTTGTTCACCTTTCGTTCCTTCAGGAACAAGCCAAGCGAGGTGGAACCGGTGGCGTAGTGACACAATTTGATGTTCGCGTTACGGATCCGTTGAAACTGGACGAAGTCGCTCGAGCGATCGACAAGCATTTTGCCAATGACGAATCCCCCACCACCACTCGCGCCGAAACCGCGCATGTGGCACGGGCGGCAACGGATGTCATTGTCTTAGTGCAATTTGCCGAAGTGCTAGGGATTGCAGCGTTGGTGGCGGTCTTTGCGCTGGTGGCCAACGCGATTGTGTTGTCGATGCGAAATCGAGAGATGGAAATCAGTGTTCTGCAAACGCTTGGATTCCGTGGAATGCACATTGGCATGCTGGTGCTCTTCGAAGCTTTCCTGCTGGGAAGCATTGGCGGTGGGATCGGTGCAGCTTTTTCCTATGGAGCGATCGCCCTTGCGAGGACTGCCATGACGATGGAAGGTGTTTCCATTGCCATTCCGCCATCGATTGCCATTGCCCTGACAGGCGTGGCGATTGCCAATGTGCTGAGTCTGCTCGCCGGGGTCATTCCTGCGATCCTTGCATCGCGACAAACCATTGTGATGGGATTCCGATCGTGAAATTGCTTCCTTTGCATTACGCGACTCGCAACATTGGTCGCAGTCGACTCCGACTGGTCCTCACCGCAGGCGGAAGCGCCTTGGTTGTTTTTCTGGTGGTCACTGCTTCTGCAAGCGTGCGAGCATTGGATCAGGGGATCCGTGCAAGCGGCACCGTTGGAAATGTCATGTTGATCGGAGCCGGAAGCGAGGAGAGCGTTGAGCGAAGCGAAATCTCCGCGGCCACTCCAATCTTTCTCGCCGCAAGCATTCGAGGGATCAAGTCTGCTGCAGGTGCCTTCTTTGTCTCTCCGGAATTGCATGTGCCCCTTCCACTTCGACGGGCGGATCAAGCCGCACCGGCTGACAATGCTCGAGACCTTGTTCTGGTTCGCGGCATGGAACCCAGTGCGTTTATGGTTCATCCACAGGCGCGACTGGCCATTGGACGATTGCCGGAACCCGGGAAGAGCGAGGCCCTCGTGGGTCGATCGTTGGCTGAACGACTTCAGATTTCCAACGGGGATCTTGCGGACTCAAGCAAGGCCCCCGCCATTCTGCTTGACAAGGTGGCGTTCCATGTGACTGGAATCATTGATGCCCCTGGCGTTTCGATTGACGGCGAAGCGTGGGTTCCCATCGGCGATCTCTTGGTGCTCACGAAACGACAGACCATTTCGGTTGCGGTGGCGTCGCTGGATGGCGCAGAGGTGTCCGATGTTGAAATCTTTGCCGCCCGCCGCTCTGATCTGGAACTCGCCGCGCTGGATGAGCCTGCGTACTACGCCAGCCTTGCCAAATTCTTCCGCCCGGTTCAAATTCTTATTGGCGTAAGCGCTCTCATTGTTGCGCTGGGCGCCATGCTGGGTGGACTGAACGCACTCGATGCCGCCTTTGCTGCACGGTCGCGCGAAATTGCCATGCTGCAAGTGCTTGGATTCTCTCGGACTGCCGTAGTGATCACGTTGGTGCAGGAGTCCTTGATCACCGTTGCCACCGGCGCCATCCCATCCATTCTTCTCGCCATCCTCCTGCTCGATGGCCTTGGCGTTCGATATTCCATGGGCGTCTTTTCTCTCTCGGTCGACGCTGCTTGCATCGCCAGTGGCTTCAGCGCGTGGCTGATTCTTGGACTCATCGGAAGTTTGCCGCCCACGATTCGATGTTTGCGAACGGACATTCCATCGGCTTTGAAATCTGACCTCGGATAAACCTTTTTGGAGATCTCCCTATGCGCTTGACTCAACTTCATTCACTCCCATTTCTCGTCGCATGTGCTTTGGTCATGGCGATCATTGCATGCGATGGAACGACACCGCCGCCCAAGGTCAAACCCGTCACGCTGCCGGCGGACACCTTTGTAGAAGTTCAACCAATGGAAGCACGCAGCATTCTGGAGGCCAAGCGCACGGCATCGGCAGGCCAACGCGTTGCGATCATTGGGCGTGTGGGCGGATCGACATCGCCGATTGTTAGCCAGCGAGCCGTATTCACCATGGTCGATGCCTCCCTCAAATCATGTGCCGAAATGGGAGAAGATCACTGTCCCACGCCAGCGGATTATTGTTGTGAAGAGCGTGGTTCGCTGGCGAATGCGATGGCTTCGGTTTCGCTGGTCGATGCCAACGGCGTTCCGCTAGCGATTTCCTTGGAAGCAGAGGGATCCATCAAGCCGCTCATGCTGCTGGTGGTTGAGGGCACCCTTCAACCCACGAGCGACCATTCGTTCAACATCCATGCCACCCATCTTTACAAAGTTCCAAACGATCCGCTGGCGAGCAAGATCAAGTAAGCCACGATCACTCCGTGACTGACGGCGTCGTGATGCGATCCCGAATTTGCAGGAGTTGAGCCGCGATGCTGACGGCAATCTCTGCGGGGTCATTCCCTCCGATGGGAAGTCCGAGCGGACATTGAATCGCTGACACACGATCCATCGGGAATCCTTCCTCGATCAGAGTGCTGCGCATGGTTTGTGCTTTTCGCACGCTGCCGATGACGCCAATGAAGGCTGCCTGATTTCGTTTGAGCAATTCGCGCACGATTGGCAAATCCGTTGCATGTCCCTGCGTCATGCAAAGACAAAACGCCTCGGCAGGAAGTTTCCACACCTGTGCCGCCACGTCTGCAGTCAGAATTCTGGTCACATTTGCTCGCTCCGCAAAACGATCCAGCCATTCTTGGCGAGGGTCGATACAGGTGATCGTGCAGTGAAACGATGCGAGCAGCGGAACCGTTGCCTGCGCCACATGACCTGCACCAAAAACCACAATGTTCCAGTGATGACCGGGGGAGACCTCATACAACACACTGGCGGCTCCGCCACACACCATTCCGAGATCTCTTTTCAATTCATATCGAACCAGGCATGGCGGAATCGTTTGCCCCTGCCCCTGCGTGGCTCGAGCAATCATTGTGATTGCGTTCTCAATCGCCGTGGCTTCCAGTCGGCCGCCACCGATCGTTCCCCACGCCAGACCCTTGGCCGTGACAATGGCCTTCGCACCGGGGTCCTGCGGAACATGCCCTTCCGTTTCAACAAGCGTGATCGTTGCAAACACAACACGCTCTTCAGAGAGTTCGGTCGCTCGTTCGAGATAGGCCCGCAAAGTACGGCTCATGCGTTCCTTGCAAACAGGATGCGGACCAGCTGCGTGATCATTGGACGTTTTCAGCCGCTTCAAAGTTTTCAGGCGACAGCGCACGAAGCACACGCTCAGGAGTTGCCGGAATGGCGATCGGGACAATCGGTTGACTCGAGTCAGCGGTGTGAAGACTGCGTGCAGACGTGATGGCGTCCCGGATCGCCGTCCAAACGGAAATGGCAAGCAGCAACGGCGGCTCTCCTGATGCCTTGGTCCTTTCAAGATTGACCACATTGCCTTCGTTGAAAATGAGGTCGGCATTGAAGATGCGAGGTGTGTCCTGAACGTTGGGAATCTTGTAGGTGCTTGGTGAGTGGGAGACCAGCAATCCGTCGTTGTTGTAGTAGAGATGTTCGGTGGTCATCCAGCCCATGCCCTGCACAAATCCGCCAATCACCTGCCCCATATCCAATCCATGATTGATGGGCCGACCCAAGTCCATCAGCATGTCCACGCGCCGCACCTTGACTTCGCCTGTCCACCGGTCCAGTTCGACCTCGCTCGCGGCAACACCCTGTGTGAAATACAGAAACGCGCGACCTTGGCCCTTGACCTTGTCGAATTGCAATTCGGGAATCGAGAAGTGACCATAGGCGCTCACCGCAATCCGATTGAGATGCGCGTCTCGGACCAACTGTGCAAACCCAATTTGAAATTCTGAACCGTCACGGTGAGTCACGGTGACCACACCATGGTGAAACACGACGCGATGGTGGGCATCGCCGTCAACATCGACACCATCGCCCACGTCGATCTCGGGGCGAGTTCCAAGGCCAGCGGTCTTGGTTGCCCAAAATTCAGGAGGAATCGTCTTCAGTCGAATGGCAAGCGCCGCAAGCCGCCGCTTCACTTTGATGCACGCAACTTTGGCGGCTGCCCCATTCAGATCGGTACCCACCGATGCGGCCGTCGGAGAGGTGTTTGCGTTTTTCTCGGTCGACGTTGCCATGATCCGAACGGATTCAAGAGAAATGCCAAATTGCTCGGCAACGATGCACGCGATACGACCATTGACCCCTTGACCCATTTCGACAGCCCCGGTCGAGACCTGCACCGTTCCGTCCACATGAACATTCACCATTGCATTGGCTTGATTCAGAAACCGCGTGGTGAAAGAAATGCCAAACTTCACTGCGGTGAGCGACAGACCGCGGACATGCGCATCCGGGTTGAGACTGCGATCCGAATTCCACGCACGAATGGAATCGCGACGCTTTCGATATTCAGATGTCGCTTCGAGTTTTCCAAAGAGTGCCGGCAAACAATTATTTTCAACCTTTTGACCGTACGGCGTCATGTCATGTCCGGGGCCATAGCAGTTCAACATTCGCACATCCAAGGCATCGCGTCCCGTGGTGTGTGCGATGTCTTCCATGATGGACTCGATCAGTGCAACGCCCTTGGGTCCGCCGAAACCACGAAACGCGGTGTGCGGGTGAAAATTGGTGCGGCACACTCGACCCCTGAGGCGGGCATTTGGAATCGAGTAGGCATTGTCGCAATGCAGCAGCGCACGCTCCATGATGGAGGTTGAGAGATCAGCGTAGGCGCCACCGTCTGAATACAACATGGCATCAAGTGCAACGATGCGACCGGCTCGATCACATCCGCATTCGTACGTAATCTGAAATGGATTTCGCTTTCCGGTGATGATCATGTCGTCATCTTTGGTGAGCACAAGCCTGCACGGGCGCCCGGTCTTTTTGGCCATCAACGCTGCATACGCCGCAATCGGAGCCGCCTGCGACTCTTTGCCACCAAATCCGCCGCCGAGGCGTTTGGCCACACACACCACATCACTGAACCGCAAGCCGCACGCCTTGGCAACCACATGCTGCACCTCCGTTGGATGCTGCGTGGATGAATGAACCTCCAATTGCCCATCTTCTTTCGGATACACGACCACCGCCTGACTCTCGAGGTAAAAGTGCTCGGCACCTTCAATCACCAGCGTTCCGGAAATTTTGCACGGAGCCTCGAGCATGGCCGCCTGTGCATCGCCACAACTGATCGTTCGTTCGTGTCCAATGAAACTGCCCTTGGCCACCGCCTCGTCAATGGAGCGAATGTCTTCGAGCCGTTCCCATTCGATTTCAACGGCCGCAATTCCTTTGACAAGCGCCTCCTTCGTTTCTGCGCCAACCACCACCACCACTTCGCCGACATACTGTGCTTCCGTTTCGACAAGGATGGGCTGATCCTGAAAGATTGTTCCCCACACATTGTGAACGACATCGCGAGCCGTGACGACGCCAACCACCCCGGGAACTTGGCAAGCCAGTGATGTGTCCAGTCGCCGCACTCGAGCGTGTGCAAAGGGGCTGTAGATCACCCCGCAGTGCAATTCGCCTTTGAGCATTGAGCGATCATCAATGAACTCCGACGCACCGGTGACATGTGTGTTGGCAGAATCATGCGGAGGCGAACCTGCATCGCGCAGAATGGTCACGGCCTTTTGGACGGCGGTCGATGCGGGAGGTGGTGAATGGTCAGGCAAGGAGAACCTCGGCACCAAACCGGCGAAAGAGATTGGCGGCAAGGACCCGTCGATACGCCGCACTGCCTCGCACATCTGAGAGCGGCTTCACTCGATCGGCAATCCTGTTGGCCAAGGACTCAATTTTTTCCGCAGTCACTTCACCCTCAAGAGCCTCTTCAATTTCTGGAAGTCGAATGGGAGTTGCGGCGACACCACCATAGGCAATGCGAGCCGACTCAATGACGGGCGGCTTGCGAGACCGCCCCCGCTTTTGAAGGGTGCAGGAAAACGCAGCGCTCACGGCGCTGATGTCGAGGTCTTTCCGCATGGACACCTTAGACAACCGCACCATCTCCTTTGCTTCGGGGTTGGCAAAGGACACATGCGTGATAATTTCGCCCGGCTCCAGTGCAAGGGTTTTGTAGCCGGTGTACAGGTCAGTCATTGCAATCGTGCGCTGACGCAGGGGCCCCTTTCCACCCGGGCGACTTGCAACATGCACCTGCCCATCTGAAATCAGAAGAAAGGGAAGTGTGTCGCCAATCGGCGAAGCATTGGCCACATTGCCAACCAGCGTTGCAACATTCTTGATCTGTGGCGAGGCAAACAAATTTAAGAACCGCGACAATTCTGGGGAGGACTCTTCGCACATGCGCCGAATGGTCGCCAATGAAACTCTCGCGCCAACGCGCCAGCGATTTCGCGTCTGTTTCATTTCATATAAGTCTGGAATCAAGTGCAAACTCAAGATCGCTCGCGGGAGCGGTTTACCCTTGTTGATCTGCACGCCAAGGTCGGTGGCCGCACCAAGCACTCGGAACCCGGGATGTGTCGCCGCAAATGAACACGCTTCGCGCACAGTCACTGGAGCACAAACGCACACCCCATCATGTTCGATCAAGAGCGATTGCTCGGCCGCCGCGATGCCTGCTTGCACGGCCGCAGGATTGGAATATCGCCGTGCAACGGAGTGCTGTTTGGTTGCCTTCACAGCAAGTGCCGCTTCGAGAATGGTCACATAGCCGGTGCAACGGCAGAGATTTCCGGTGAGATAGTTGGCCGCCAATTGCGGCCCGATCGGCTGTGCAATTCCGTTATGCCGTTCAAGCATGGCACTCATGGCCATCACAAATCCGGGGGTGCAATAGCCGCATTGCGATGCGTGACACGTTTTCATCGCCTCTTGTGCGGGCGACAATTCGGCGCCACACTGCATGCCTTCCACAGTCACGATGTGTGACCCATCCATCTGCGCGACCGTTGCAATGCACGAATTGACCGCCTCAAACTCTAGCGGAGGTGCCTCCAAGAAATCCGTTGTGCATCCCGGTTGTGGCATGGCTCGCAAGACGGTGCATGAACCACAGTCCCCTTCTGAACACACCGTCTTGGTGCCGGTCAATCCAGCCTCTCGGCGCAACCAATCCGCCAACATCATCAAGGCTTCACGCCCTCGAACTTCGTGCCTTACACCATTGACATGCACAAGTGCGTAGTCACGCATGGGAACTCAGTTTATCACTGGTGTGCCAGCCAATTGGGTTGCCAAGGGAGTCGCCACCGACCAGCACAGAAGTTGTATTCAAGAATTCAATAACGAATTCTCCCATCCTGCGCTTTCCATTGAGCAAACACTTGCATGCCCTCATGGTTGTGGATCCGTTGCATCGGAATCGCTCGGTGCGATGGCTCCTTGGCGAATTCCTTATAGATAAAGTCGTCATCAAATTCGATGGAGGCCGCATCTTCTTTGGTGTTGCAGTAATAAATCGTTCGAAGGCGTGCCCAGTAAATCGCCGCGAGGCACATGGGACAGGGCTCGCAACTGGTGTAAATGTCCGCTCCTGAGAGATCGAAGACCTGAAGATTGGTACATGCGTTTCGAATGGCCTCGACCTCGGCATGAGCCGTTGGATCGTTGGATGCCGTGACCTGATTCCATCCCTCGCCAATCACGTGGCCATCTTTCACAATCACTGCCCCGAATGGCCCACCATTGCATCGCGTGACATTGTCACGCGAGAGTTCAATCGCTCGCTGCATAAATTTCTGGTGCAACTCATCGTTCATGGTCTATCCCTTGCGGTTGAATCGTAGACACGAATTCGATTCATGCCACCATCTGGAATGCAGGTGACCCGAACCTGCGAGCAGACGCATGGCGCATGCACCGGAACCACCAGCACATTGCCTGCATAGGCCTTGACTTGGGTCTGAGGCATCAATGGCACCCATGCTCCATCGCTGAACCCGTCGATGCGGAGTTCTCTCGGATTGTTGTTGACGAAATAGGTGAAATCAATCTCGATCCGTCCAATCTGCACTGGTTGACCCAAGGCGATCACCACATGCTCGTGATGATCCGGCGCACGACTTCTTGCAGATTCAAGCCCGTCAAACATGTGTATCGGCGGAAATGGCGAAATCACCTGAGCCGCCGGACCATAGTGCTGATTGGTCACCGAAACAATTCGTCCGCCAAATGCCGCGCACGCCACATCGACCGGTTTGCTTTGGCATCGGGCGAAGTTCCATTGAATCTGCTGACTCGTAGGTGAGAAGTGCGGAGTCATGGGCTTGTGTTGTGCAGTGTCCATGGGTGGGAATTCTTGCATGTGGCGGGCGGTCATCGAAGCCTTGTCCTTTGCGGGAAGTCTTCGACCATAGAGCCCAAGTCGCGTGATGCCGCCATCCGGAATGTTGGAGACACGGATGCGCTGGAACGAAGTCGTGCCGGAGACTGCTTGAAAGGTGTGAATGGCGTGACCCATGAGTTTTGATGTTGGAAGAATGTCCAGCCACGCGTTCTGTTGTTGGCACCAACCCTCCACTCGAATGGCTGGCGCGTGATTGCCCTGATGAAATTGTGTGGACACCGTTACGCAATCGATGTCGCTTGCCGCCTGCATTTCAAAAATCATCCAGTCGCATGCGCTGGGATTGTGACGAACCGATTCCCAACTATCCATGATCTTGCCTTGCCTTCCATACAGCAAAGGATCAAACATCGGTTGAAATGAAGACAGCAGATTTTCGGCCCGTGCAAACCGTTGATTCGACACCGCAACAATGCGAGCACCAGAAACGAGATTGAATTCCGAGTGCGGGTCCAGCGGCCCTCGCTGCAAGATGGCTTCGGGCGCGTCGGCTTGAAACGCGCCAAAGATCAAATCCCGGTAGCCGGCATTGACACGCTCGTGAAGTGGCACGCTCTCTGTCGACATGGTGCTTCGGAATTGAGACGCGTCAATCCCCTGCATTCGGAAATGACCAAGCAGGACCTGCGCAACTTCTGAAATAAAGGCCACACCGTTTTGTTCGGCATTGCACAACACCACCATTCCCTTGCCGCAGTCAGGCCCTGCATAGCAATGAATACACAATGCGCGGAACCCATCATTGGCCCCCTGATGGATGCACAGGCGATTTGCACCAGCCTCGGCCGTGAAGATGCCAAGACCCATGTTGCATCCCATGAATTCCTGACTGCCAAAATCGCTTGCATGCAGCATGCGAACCGCGGTGTCATGCGAAATCGGACCAGCACCCGCTGAATCATGGAACGCTCGCGTGAGCGTTGAAAGAAATCGTCCGACATCGCATGCGGTTGCTTCCAAACCTGCCGCGCATGCGGGGAACACTTTGCGCAACGATCCACACGCTGGCTTGGATTCGATCATGCCTAGTGAACAATCGGAGTCCTGCGGATCACGCTGGGTACACACGGTGTGATGCACGCCCATCGCCTGCACAAAGTCTTTCACCATCGCTTCGATCGGCGATTTTTCTCGAGACACCAACAGATGTTCCAACACCATAAATCCGCCACCGGAATACTGAAACTTGGTTCCGGGTTCATGCAGAACCGCTGTGGCCTCGTAGCCACACTCCGCATTCCCTTGAAGCAGGTCCGCGAGAGCTGGAATCGCCTTGCTCGCAGCAACACCCTGCACATAATGCATGTTCATGGCCTGATGACGCATGAGGTGCTCAACGGTGACCTGATCGGCCCATTCTGGCTTTCCATCCTGAAGGGAGCGGATGCGAAACTGTGATGAAGTCTGCGACAACAGGTGATTCACCTTCGATGACAACGGCGCCCCTGTCTTTTGGAAGTGTTCCATAGCCATACACGTCGCAACACTTTTGCTCAACGATGCAATCTGAAATCGTGTGGTGGGTGTCACGGCTTGTCCATCTCCGCGATCGCCGAGGACCAGCGATTGATTGCCGCCGTGTGGCTCAAGAATGCATATCGATGCGCCGCAAATGCCATGCCGCTTCCGTGCCGCCTCCATTCGCTCTGCCACAGTGTCCAAGGGGTTCGCCTGCAGTCGTCGTTTGGCAATCTGCCAGAGTGCTTCGCGAGCGTGCTGGAGTTCTTCCGTCGAAGAATTGGAAAGCCGACTGCGGAGGGCCGACAACAACTCCGATCCTGTCTTTCCATGTGCTGACGTCAGAAACTTCACTTTGAATTTCTTACAGTACTCCTGCCCCAGCACCATCAATTCCTCGCGAGTCCTCTCGCCATCCGCCGCAAGGCGTGATTGCTCCTGAGTTGCCGTGTTATCAAGCGATTCCGATCGCTCCCCGATGTCACCATGAAACCTCGCGGCTTCCACCACATCGGACTCCGTCAAGCCCATGATCGCTCGCTCCACGGCGGCAAGATCCATCACGGCACAGTCGGCCATGGCTTCAACAAAGGCACGGCTTCCGCACGCTGAGAAATAGGCATGGCATCTCGCGACTTTGTCGGGCAAGGCGTACTTCTCTGGCTCGATTGCCATGATGCATTGCAATGGATCCGCGTGGTCCCGAATCGAATCCAGCGTGAACGGAAGCAGCAATTCTGATGCAAATTCGACTGGCGTGTCGCGACTCATCAGCTGAAGCATGAGATGGAATGCAATCGGATACCAGCGACGCGATTGCTCATTCCATTTCACCTGAACGATCTTGTGATCTGACGCCACATCTTTCTGAATGAAATGCATTTCCTCGTGCGCCATGCGAACAAAGTCTTGAACGCTGATGCGCCCATGATGCAGTTCATGCCACACTTCCCAACGCGAACGCTCCGCAGTGGCCAGATCATCCATCACACGCACCGGAACACCATCGATGGCTGTCGGAAGCGCGACACAGCCATGGCCACTCAGCCAATCGGCGAGATACTGCAGAGTCTGGAAGATGTTGTAGCGAATTTCTTCTGGATCATTATTGGCCCTGAAGTCTGACGCCTTGGCGTCTGCAGCAATCAGTGCCCGTGCATACAAAGGATCCTGCACCTTAAGTCCATCGACATCCTTTCCATGAATGAAAGCAAGGACAGAAGCGTGATGCTGCGGGAGCAGCAGGGATTTCACCAAACTATCCATCGGTGCTGCTTCGCCTGCGAGCAATCGCTTCCAAGCCTCGACCAGTGCGAGACCGATGCGAACAAAATCTGGATGAGCCACCCAGAATCCGCTGAGATCACGTTTCAATTGGATGACGACATCCTTGATGAACCCAACCATGGCAACTTGAAATGAGGCACTCTCCATGGAATTGTCCATTGGGAGAACGCCATACATGCCGCCAATTTTGATTCCGCCTCGCGATCCAACGACCGTTGCCAAGAGATCGTGCGATGCTTTGATGTGCTTGATCACAATGTTGGGATCGGCCTTCACCGGAATTCGATAATTGGAATCGTGCTTCATCACGCGCGCCGTGGAGGCAAGAAAGTCATGCCATCCAAGGGACGCCCCTGCAAAATATGGATGAAGTGCGTCCATCATTTCATTTAGTCGAAAGATCGCGCGAGGGTTTTCCAACACAATCAGAAGGCGGATCGAACCGGCGACATATGTTGGAAACCGTTTCTGTAACAACCGCTCCGCATGCTGCACCATCAGGTGGACATACGCCGCTTCCTCTTCATTTTCGAGCTTGGGCACATACATCACCAGCGATTTCGCGTCGTGCCAGTGCGCAAACACATGCAGAGCAAAGTCATACAGGTGCAGCGGCATCGGCACTCCATGGCG
This sequence comes from Singulisphaera sp. GP187, assembly GCA_945871915.1. Taxonomy (GTDB): domain Bacteria; phylum Planctomycetota; class Phycisphaerae; order Phycisphaerales; family SM1A02; genus SYAC01. Next base: position 106,024 of record CAMBXO010000007.1, on the reverse strand, counting down.
AAACAGGAATGGACACGGCATGGCCAATCCTGGAAACCGCTTGATGGGAAGCGATCGATGATCCGATGCCAACGAATACTGTTTCCCGCTGTGTGGATCGGCGTACGCAAGCGTGCCGCGAAGACACCCTGCAAGATTTTCACCTGCTTGAATCAGATCACGGCGTAACGGCGTTTTGGAATCCTCGTCATCCGCCCCCCACATGGGCGAATGATTCGTGCCCCGAAGCAATGCCTCAACGATCTCCGGTTCGCCTTTCAACTTGCGATGAAATGCGTTCATCGCATTGAGAGACAACTTCGCGTCATCCGGTGGGCCAAAGAGTGTGACATGGTGGCCTTGCAAAAATTCAGGAATCGGGGCGACCATCGGCCCACCGCCCTTGCGGAAATAACCCTCACACAAAGGGCCCATGACCACGCGACCGCTCGCATCGGTTTCGCCAAGAATGGTGCGGTAGTCGGGATCTCGAAAGTCGATGTGCAACGCTCGATTCATGTGAAAACAGGCAAGCGTTCGTTGATCCATGAAGGCTCGATCCTGCACACGCTGCTGAAGCACCGTGCAAAGTTCCCCCACCACTTCATCGTGCAGGTCGCAAAGAAACTGCAACGCCTCGTTGGTTTCAAGTCCACCTTGTGCACCAATGTGCTCCAATCCCTCAACCCCACGAACAGGCTGCATGAACCGGCGAAGGTGTTGGATCAACGCTGGGGAAACAAACTCCTGATACATCGGGCAATTGAGTTGGCGCGCCACTCCACAACGGGTCATCACCTTGCAAGATACCCGTCATGCGGAGTTGAACGGAAGGTTGACCCCCATGCGGATTCCATTTAGGCTGACATGGTGCCAGCCCGCACCGATCTTGGAATCTCTACGCATGTGTTGAACACTTCGAGTGGTCTTCCAGCCGTTGGACTTCATGTGAAGTGCCAACGCATGCAGCAGAATGTGTGGATCGATGTGCATGCCGCGGTGACCGATGACGAAGGTCGTGTGAAGGCGATGCTTCAAGGCACCGCGATGGAATTGGGCGTGTATCGCCTTCTCTTTGAGACGGAAGCGTGGTTTGCCCGAAGTGGAACGGTTGCGTTTTTCCCGTGCGTCACCATCGAATTCAAGGTGTTGGATGCGGGACGGCATCACCATGTGCCGCTGCTGTTGAGTCCATTTGGTTACACAACCTATCGGGGTTCGTGACCTCGGCGATTCGTGGGCTGCTCCCGCGGCACTCGTCTGCCCCTTATGGATTCGGGCTTCAGGAAAATTCGCGCCGCACCTGCGTGAGTCCATCCACCAGTTTTTGAATGTGCTCAGCCGTGTGCACGGCACTGATCTGAACGCGAAGGCGAGCGTGACCTTCGGGCACAACTGGAAATCCAAATCCAATCACAAAGACACCCAATTCAAGCAGTCGTTTGCTCATGGCGATGGCCTTGGCGGTGTCATGCACCATGATGGGACAAATGGCAGTTGTGCTGTCGAGAACTTCAAACCCAACGGAACGGATTCCCGCGCGTGCTGCCGCGACATTGTTGCGAAGTGTGGACACACGCTGCGGCTCACGCATCAGAATTTCGATGGCCTTCTGCGCACTACACGCCACGGTGCACGGCAAGGCGTTGCTAAACAGAGTGGGCCGCCCCCGTTGAACCAACAAATCCATTGCCTGCCGGCTCCCCGCGATGTACCCGCCCGCACCGCCACCAAGTGCTTTGCCAAGAGTGCCAGTGAAGTAATCGACTTTGGACGCCGGCATGTTCCAGTGTTCGTGGGTTCCTCGACCTGTTGGACCCATCACACCAGTGCCGTGGCTGTCATCCACCACCAGCAGCGCGCCATGCCGATCGCACACATCTCGAATTTTTGGAAGGTTGGCCACCGAGCCTTCCATGCTGAACACGCCGTCGGTAACAACCCACAGCGTTCCAGTCACCTCGGGGTTGCGCCGCGCCTCAGCAAGTTTGGCGTCGAGCATCTCCATATCACCGTTCTTGTAAACGGTTCGATGCAATCCCTTTTTAATACTGACCGCTAATCGAATGCCATCGATGATGCTTGCATGATTCAATTCGTCGCTTACAAGCATGTCGCCCGGCTCGCAGAGCGTGGGGAAAATCGCTTCGTTTGCGTTCCAGCAACTGGTGAAGGTGTACGACGCGTCCACTCCGTAGAACTTGGCGATCGTTGCTTCGAGCGACTCGTGGCACGCAAAGGTTCCGCAGATGAATCGGACACTCGCCGTGCCCGCGCCGTACTTTCGAAGCCCATCGATCCCAGCCTGCACGACTTCGGGGTGATTGGCAAGACCGAGATAGTTATTGCTGCAGAAGCACGCCACTTCACCAAACCCACGCACGCAAACAGTTGCGTCCATGGGGCCTTCGATTGTTTGCAAATGCTTCAACTGGCCGCTCTGCTTGAGCGATTCCAACATGGCGTGCGTGCGACTGGCAAACGAACTCTCAACAGCGGTGGGCATGGCGGAGAATGTACCGCCTATGAGAGCGGAAACGCCGCCGAGGCGCACCATGGTGTTTCAGCTTTGGAGCGATCGCTCGAGGGCGGCCGCGACCAGTCGCTCGCGTAGACCACTGGCCCGATCGAGCGATTGCGTAATACATGCCACGAGAGAGTCCCGGCTGCTGACAATCGTCAGATTCTTTTTCGTTCGCGTGATGCCGGTGTAGAGAAGTTCCCGAGTCAGAACCGGCGAAGCCGCCGCTGGCAGCGCGATGATGACATCTGGATACTCCGACCCTTGCGTCTTGTGAATCGTCATTGCGTAGGCAGTTTCATGGGCGGGTAATTGTTCGGCACGGATGGGATTCGGATGACCTGGAAAACTTGCCACCCAACCGTGAACCTCGCGATGCATCACTCCGGTGTCACCATTGTTCAGTCCAGTGTTGGGATCATTCACCGTGACCAAGATGGGTCGCCCCTCAAAGTGGCCGGTGGAACCGCCAGCCACGCGCCCGACAATGACTTGATTCATTCGAATGGAACCGTCCGGGCCATGGCGATGACCGCAGAGAATTCGGGCATGATCGCCGAACGCGCGTCGCTTGCGTTCAGATTGATCCACCACATCGGCCGACGAATTGACCTGCGTCCACGTGACGCTCTGGGTGCCAGACTCCAGAAGTTCAATGACTTCCGACACGGCGCCGCGTGCAACAGCCGACGCAAGTCGCCCGACGTCGCTCGTGTCGCCAAAGCGAAAGTTGTGGGTCAATGCGACATGGACGGCGTGCAATGGGTGATTGGTGTCCGTGTCGCGAGGCACGATATCCGTCAGAACCGATCCCGCTTCGACACTAACGAGTTGATGCGCATCACCGAGCATCACCACTGAGGCATTCGGCTTGGCGAGTTTCAACAATTCATGCATGCTCTCCAAATCAATCATTGAGGTCTCATCCACAATCACCAGATCCGCACGGCGAATGGCCTCGCCGCGCTGCCGCACGATGGCGCCTGCAAGTGTTTGTGCCTCAAGGGATGCCAAGGTCTCTCGAGCGCTTTCTGCGACTCCGGCGTCACGCGCCAACAATCGAATCGTTTCCTGCAAGCGAGCCGCGGCTTTGCCAGTGGGCGCAACGAGCAGCACGGACCGCACGCCTCGCGAATACATCGCCTCGATCACCCGTGCGGCCACCGTTGTTTTTCCGGTGCCCGGACCACCGGTGATTAGCGAAATGCGATGCGTGCACGCCACATGAATGGCCTTCCGCTGCGTTGCATGCAAACCGGCCCTGCCCTCACTTTTGTCGTCCACGGGGTCGGACGCTCGGTCTGCGCCGGAACAGGATGCTGCGTTGTGTTTGGCGCGATCGGCAAGCATGTGGGCCACGGCAACCTCGTGATCGCGACATCGACGGAGAAATAATTTCTCTCCCTCAAGAACCAGCGGAGGGGTCATAGCCCCCATCGAACCAACCGAGGCACTTCCTACACATGGGGACTCACGAAGGATCGGCAACCATTCGCGAGGAATATTGGCTTCCAATTCTTCTGCAGAACCTGCGTCGACCGGTCTCGCCTTGATCGACTTGCTGAAATCTAGACAGGTGTGTCCCTGCATCCACTGGTGCAAGCACCACGAGACGGGTGCCTCGATGGATGGCGCGTTGCCGTCAATCAGGCCACACAATCGGCGACTCAGCCATGCAGCTGCAGACTCCACTTGAAGTTTCGAAATGGGTTCGCGCGTACGACTGGTCATCCAGACACCCCCGCTGCAAGGCGCCGCGACTCGAGAACATCATCCAAGTCCTGCAAGAGTGAAGCCTCCGGAACCCATGTCCATGTTCCAACCGCATCGTTTGCTGAGTGCATCCCCCGGAGAAACAAGTAGGCAACACCACCGATGCACGCACCAAACTTGCCACGACGACCACCTCGCACCCATATCCAACGAGCCAACATCGCGGCATAGATCGCGGCTTGAAGGGGATAGAGCGCATTGGCCATTGCGCGGTGCAGCGAGCCAAGCCGATAGTCCTCGACCGAACGCCCAAGGTCATTGGACTTGTAGTCATAAATAAACCATTGCCGATCGTGCAACGCGACCAGATCCACTTGACCCACCAGCAATCCCTGGAGCGAGCGTGAACCAGTTCGCGTAACCGCCTCCGCGACTTCGTCGCTCCATGGTTGGTGCGAGCTCCGCAAAATCTGCGCAAGATCCGCAGGGCAAGCCGCCCACGGCGCAGCGAGATTCAGTTCACGAAGGGTGTTGGCCGGATGGCTGGCAATCTGCCCAACGCTTGGAATCTCCGCCGGTCCCGTAGGCGAGGCCAACGCATCCGAGAGCGATGAAGCAAGATCTTCTACGGTGGATGCGGCATTCAACCGAATGCCAACGCTTTCCTCCCTCAGCGCATTTTCAAGCGGACTTCGGTCGCTGCCGTGTGCAAGCGACGCAAACGCTGAAGCGTGAGCCAGCGCATCATGCACCAGATTTCCAAGCGAGGTGCCACGAAGTCCCGACCTTCGAGCCCATCGATCAAACGGACCTGCGAATCCGTTTCCGTCGGGCGTTTGAGACTCGTCAGGGCCGGCAACTTCTCGCTCCATCGGTGCCAATTCGTGTGCGGCCTTTCCGCGACTCAATGATGTAAAGCTCAGCACATAGGCTCGATCCGGGCACGGCGGAAGGAGGCGGGGCTGGAGCCACTTTGGATCAGCGGTGGTCACCCAAGGCAATGGTGCCGCGTTCTTCACGGACTCGATTGCGAACCACTCGGGATGATGATCGACCCGATCTTGCAAGTCCTGCTTGGCCAGCCCGTTCGCAAATCGACTCTGGACATATTCAACCAGTTGCTGCGGATCCGTGCAGCCGCTTCCATGGAGTAAGGCCGCTAAGGGAGACTCCGCGGCGGATGGTTCGGGTTGCCACATGACATGCGTGGCAAACTTTGCCCGCGTCATCGCTACATAGAGCAGTCGCCGAAGTTCTTCTCGCGCCTCGTCATGTCCTTGACTCATCGGAATAAAAAATGTGGGAAGCCATGTCACACCGAATTCAAGTCCCTTGCTTCCGTGAATCGTCATCAGCGTGACCGCATCAGAGTCCCCCATCGCGCGGCAGTATGTCTCGTCGTCTCCACGCTCATGCAGAATTTTTGGCAGCATCCATGCCGCCAAGGCGGGTGCTCCACGGACTCCATCGGCTTCGGCTCGCTCGAGTTGCTCCACAAGGTGATCAAAATCAACCGCCGAACGCTCACCACCAGCTTCGGTCAGCATGCCACAGCGGCCGCCCCCATCCGGCGCTTGATCGACCAGTCTCCGCAAGGCCAAACCAATGCCCAAGGCGGCAAGATCGGCTGAGAACCGGTCCATTTTCTCCAGCCACACGGACGGCCGATGCAGCGCATCGTTCACACGCAATCCCATCAACGGACTGGTCATCGCACCAAGAGCAAGCGAGCGGCTGCGAGGCTGCGAAGCCGCCAGAAGCACTCGGGCAATGTCCTTCGCAACTTCGGAGGCATACACGCTGCTGCGGTTGATGACCACCACCGGAATGCCGAGGCCTCGAAGCGCATCGGCCATCAGGCGATTCTGCCAGTGTTGGTGACAGAGCACCGCCAAATCACGGGGCCTTATCGATCGTGGCGTGCCATCTGCCGAAACTTTCCACCCCGCGTTGAGCTGTTGCGCTATGCACTCCGCAGAGGTCTTCAGCATGTCATCCGGTTTGACCACGCTGGCGTTCGCGGCGTGGTGAAATGTTATTCCCGGCGATGGAAGGTCACCACAGTGCATGCGCGATGTCGGGTGAACGCTGGTCACATCCATCGTGGGGATGCCCCCATGGAGGAACGAATCAGGATCACGAAACAAATTTCCTACCGCCTGAACCACCGCCGGGTCACTGCGGTGGCTCCACTCCAGACGCATCGGCGGTTTGGTTGAAAGATCTCGAAGCTGAAGGTAGCTGTTCACATCGGCATTTCGAAAACTGTAAATGGATTGTTTGGGATCTCCAACAAGAATGACGCGATGAGCCGGCGAGTCGATAAAAACCCTTCGCACAATTTCGGCTTGCATTGGATCGGTGTCCTGAACTTCGTCGACAATCACCACATCAAATCGCTGCCTGAGCGCACGGCACAGTGGCGCATTCGGCGGCCGAACCGCATTTCGCAATCTCACAATCAATCCATGAAAATTCACTTTGCGCTCTGCTTCACGCCTCGCCTTGATTCGCCGAATGGCCTCTCGTGCCACCGTGTTTGTGGCCGATGTCTTGCATCGTTCATATGCATGCTCTACGGTGACGAGTAACTGTTGAAACGCCTGCCATGCGTTGCTGTGAATAATCTGAAGGGCCGCTTTTCTTTTGTTCTGAAATCGATCGGCGGGAATGGCTCCGCGAGCCGAAGCGCCGCTCGCGAGGGCTTGACATGCTTCGACACATCGCCCCCTCCACTGCAACGCTTCGAGACTGGAGGATCCGACAGGTGGCACCGCCGCGAGCAATTCCAAGAGTCTCTCGGCGGGATCCTTCGCCGCTTTGTTGAAACTGGACACAATGCCCTCCAACATCGCCGCGGACGGATACGTTCGAACTGCCTCCAAGGCTTGCTCAAGCAAACCGTGTTCACGACTCACATTGGCCGACTGTAACTGCAATTCATGCGGCTCGACATCGAGCGATAGACGAATCGCACTCACAACAGATTTCATGCTGATCATGGCGGCATCCATCATTGGATTCACTTCCACAATGGCTGACCACGCATCGGAGCTGGCGACAGCGATCGCATCGGACTCGTCCGTTTCGAGCGTCCACCCCTGAAGGCCGTTCACTCCAGCCTCGACCGGATGCTCCTTCAACATGCGCTGACAGAATCCATGAATGGTGCTGATGTGGGCAAGATCAAAGTCGCCAATGGCTCGTTCGAGACGGCCACGCCTCACACCACTCGATGACGACTCATGGGCATACGCCGACTGAAGTTCACTTCGAACCCTCTCTGCCAGTTCGTCAACCGCCGCGTGGGTGTAACTCATCAACGCGATCCGTGAAATCGGAACCCCCTCCATCATGAGCCTCGCCACAATTTTCTGAATCGCGTAGGTTTTGCCTGTCCCCGCGCTGGCCTCAATGATGGTCAGGCCATCGAGATTCGACGTGGAAGGATCGAACTGGTTCACCATCCGTCCTCCTTCATCGCCGTGTGAATTTCTGGAGCCAGCGAATGAAAGGCCAGCGAAACTGCTGGGCGTGAAGGGTCGACCTCTACCACGCCACCTCGATCATCCCACGTCTCATCACGATAAGCGAGAGCAAATTCTGGATCGCTCATTCGAGAGTGCGAAGCATTCCAAGAACCATGCAGAACGTTTTGCACCGCTTCAGCGGAATCGATGGGATCTGGCTTCCATTCAACGAGCATGGCTGGATCGATCGGCAAGGGAGACCGTGATCCAGCCGTGGCAATGTCATGCAGCCGTTCCAACCGTGCTTGAGCGTGTTGCACGGCGAATTTCTGCAAGACCGTGCACGAACCATTCCGCTTCAACAACACGGCGGGAGCATTCGGCACAGCCACGCTCCACAGTAGATGGCTGAACCAAAGCGAGAATGGATCGCGACGACTGCCGTGGCTCCACAGCACCAACAGCGGTACATCGACCACGGACTCGAACGCTTCAACATAGGTGTGCCCATGCACCGTCACGCTGCCATCCATGGGTTCGGTGCGCCAGTCTGCGGTGCCCCATCCGTTTGCTTGCAGCCGTGTGCTCAAACTGGTGCGGACTGCCATCACCTCAGATGCGATTCCCGCTGCAATGCGTAGACCGAGAGGGCCGTGCGGAAGGCGTCCTTCAAGCCGCACTTGTTTCATCCACGCTTCCGTGGTGCCTCCTCGCAATAGAAACACGGTGCAGGATTCGCGCAGAATCCACAGGTCGAGATTGTTTGGATCAATCTGCTCACCACCCTGCACGAATGCATCTTCAAGATTCGGAACACGAATACCGATCCTTCGATTGAAAGCTTCGCCAGGCGCCTTGAGAGATTTTCGCCATGCCTGCATGGTTGGGGGCACCACCATTGAAATGTCAGTGGTGTCCATCAGAGGCCGAACCTGTGGGTGAAGTCGCCCACGCTCGGCCGCTTGTGCGCGAATCATGGCGCCAGATTCAAACCCTGGTTGGGCCGGCGCCTGCCACGCTTCGGGCTGGTCGCTGCGGAGAGGATGCTCCTGCACCAAGCGGGTACGGATCTGCATGGCGGACAATCCACTGTGGGCGGCACACGCATCCAAGAGATGGTCCACCACTGAGGAAGGTGGCCGAGATTTCCCCGTGCGTGGATCCCGTCCTTGATACACCACAATGAGGCGATGCTGTGCTGCATGCACGCACTCAAGGAACAATTGAAAGTCCTCCAGCCGCGGCGATCGGTCGCCCGCGCGAGGTGCTGCGGCCGCAAGGTCAAGCCCACCCGGCTGCACCGGGCGCGGAAATGCTCCAGCATCCAGCCCCGCAATCACCAACACCTTCATGGGAACACTTCGCATCGGCGCAAGACGAGCAAGCGTGATGCCACCAGCCGCGCTATGCGTGCCTTCGACCACAGGTCTGATGGCCTCAAGAATGTGTTCGCGCGCCGTCGGACCGTCCACGGGTTCAGTAAATCCACCAGCCGTCGCAGCTTCTCGCAGCGAAGCCACCGCGCGATCGATCCGCTGGCGTTCGTCTCCATATTCCGAGTGCGCCGCACTTGGAAGCAGCGAGTCCATGAGGATGTCCATGTCTTCACACCACGCTTGAATGGATCGTTTCGTCCCAATTGCATTGGCAAACCGCATGAGAGACTCGACACCGGTCACGATGCGATGCAGGCCCGCCAGATCGGAACTTCCGCCGGACCATGCGGGCAAAACCTCCGCATCGATTCCTTGGATTGGCGAGGGAATCGTTCGTTCGGCGTCGGGTTCGTCCACCACCATGCCTAGCACCAACCGATCGACGGCCCATTGCAAGGTGTGAAGACGATCATCCGTGGATTCGTTGCGTTCGAGCCAAGCCGCTCGCTCTTTGGCATTGGTAAATCGCCGAGCCCCCGCGTTCTCCAAACGAAGCAGCCACGCCGACGCCTCTTCGGCACTCACCCGCAAGGCTGCGTGCACAGTCGGCTGACTGAACACCTCCACGATCAAGGCCAAGGGCAATCCGGCCATCGCTGCGGAGAAACAACTCTTGATCACCGCTTGCAGTGATGACGGAATCGACAGGCCAGGATCCGCCAACGCGAGTGGCACAATGGCTCGCTCCGCAAAAACGGATTGGATCGCACGACCGACAGTGGCCAAGTCCGGCGTGAGCACGGCAATGTCTTCGAGTTTCAACGAAGAATCGTCGGCCAGAGCTGCAAGAATGACTTCGTGGACAACATCTGCCATGCGTCGAGGCGTGGCCACCGCATGCACTTGAAGCGATCGATCCAATGGATGCAAAGCGATGGATTCAGGAGGAAGATCCGCGTGCAATCCCGCCTGAATCCGCTGCAAGAGACTGGCGGTGGCCAGCGGCGCCGTGAGCGAATCGTCTCCGCCCAGATCGACTTCGGCATCCAGCAGCACACGCTGCGCTTCCACAGCTTGGCGACCCATGACGTCCATCAGCGGATGCCCGCGCGGAAAAGTTTCGGCCTCTCGTAACGAGGCCTCATCAAGTCCTCGCTCCGCAGCTTGCCAGAGCACATGCCTTCGAGATACCCGTTCGGCCAGAAATGAGTGAGAGGGCTCAAGCCAGTGAAGGGTCACCTCGGTATGGCGACCAATGGCCTGCAGCGCACGCACCATCAATGGAGGCAACAACGAGACTCCAAACACAGACAACAGTTTTGGAAGGTGGACATGAGGTGGCACATGGCCTCGCTCGAGCGACTCGATGAGTTGACGGACTCGCCGCCATGCCAGGTGAGTGGGCCACGGTTTCGCCGTCGCAACCCAGAGCGGGCGTTGCCACTGTTCAAGGGTGGCCAATTCCACATGATCGCCATGAGTGAAGACCGCGCGATCATCCAACCACGCATCGATGACCTCCGGGCGATCCACTTCATATCGATCGAACGCCTCAGCCACGGCGTGTGACACCCGAAGAAGCAGCCCCATATTCAATTCGCCCTGCTGATTGCGTGACATGGCGAGGACGGGCGTGATGGAAGCCTTGGGTACGGGACCTCGCCCCCGATCCGAACTGTGCAACGCCGCTGCAATTCGAAATGCGAGTTGCTGCACATCGTGGCGACCACGCGGTGCGTCGGCATCTGATGGATGCGATGCAAGGTCCAGAAGCATGCTGCGAAGAAACGGCGTGTCCACACCACCCCACGATCCAAGAGCCTTCGCCATGGTGGTGCGCAGCCACCTTCCCAAACCAGGACCCTGAATCGCAACCGTGCAACGATCGAGTGGCCCGGGGCTGTTCTCACATAGAAACTGCTCGGACAAATCGCTTGCCAAGACATCGGCACGCGTTGCTCGCACGATCCGGAGTTGCCGCGAGGCACGCACAGTGCTCGTTTGACCGTCGACATGGTTCACAGGATGAGTGTAAGAAATACACCCGAACCTACTGTGGACATACTTTTTCGGGTGCAATCCATTCCACGCTCATGTTGGAACTTGATTCCCTCACAAAACGGATTGCGGTCATTCAAATCAACTGCACAGCATCACACGAGACTTCTCTCCGACGTTGTGGCTTATAACGACCCCCGTCCCTGGTTATCCGTAGCGGGCGGTGATGAGTGGCATGAGATAGTCGTCGAATGCTTGCTGCAAATCGTGCGAGGCATTCCATCCCCAGTCTTGGCGTGCCGCGGCATCATTCACATTCTCTGGCCAACTGTCCACAATCGCCTGCCGACCGGGATCGGCAACAAACGAAACATTCGCCTTGGGAAATCGCTCCATCACCAACCGCTCAAAATCTTCGGCCGTCGGCGCAAATCCCGCAACGTTGTAGACACATTGCGTCAGTTGCTCTTTGGGTGCGCTGGCCAACTTCAACATGGCATGCACCGCATCCGGCATGGTCATAAATGGAATGCAAGAATCCCGTCGCACAAAACATGAATAGGCATGCCCCTGCGCCGCGGCGTGAATCATTTCAGGCCCGTAGTCACTCGTGCCTCCACTGGGCAGCGTGTCCGCACTAATAATTCCAGGAAAACGAATGCACCGAAAATCAATCGGCCGATCCATGCGATCCTTCGCCAATTTGCGGTAATGACGCTCGTAGTACCGACCCAAGTGCTCGCCCGCAAGTTTGTTCACGCCGTACATCGTGTGAGGTTCCAGGAATTGATCCTCCCGCACAGCACCGGCCTGCTGCTTGGTCTTCAAGTTTGGAATCCCATACACCGCAATCGAACTTGGAAAGTGAAATCGCACGCTTCGACCGTGACTGCGAGCTTGTTCTGCCGAAAGTTTGAGCAGATTCATGGTTCCCACCACATTCACTTGGTGCGCCGTCTCGGGCGCAAATTCGCCTCGCGTACTCAACAGCGCGGCCAGATGAAACACCTCATCCACCTCGTACATGGCCAACAATCGCTCCAACAATTGAGCATCGCACACATCTCCAACGAATGCGTTCTCGCATTGACTTCGCACCGCCGGATCCAATTCACGAATATCCATAGCCACTACGGCGGTTCCGGGTCGCGCGGAGAGTTCCGCAATAAGCGAGTGACCCATTTCCCCACCCGCGCCAGTCACCAGCACGGCGCGACTGCGACGCAAACCCGAGACTGGGCGGTCGTGCACAGCGGGAAACATTCCTGATTTGCCTGGGCTCATGGTCGGAACTTATACCTACTCAAAATCTTCTTGATCTTCAAGGTGCCTTCCAGTTCATCGCCTTCGCCCTTGTACTGCATCATCACGGGGCCACGGAAACCATCATCGCGCACACGCTGCGCACAATAACTGGTGGGAAAAGTTGCAGAGTCGGTGCCGCTGGCATTCAACGCCAGATAGTCCGCAAGCACGCACGCGGCAAACGGCATAAGCAATTCCAACCCGCGAATTCGGTGATATTCCTCAGTGTCACTCACTCGCCAACTATCAAAAGTTGGTTCCAGCCGAATGGTCGCATCCTTCAATTGATTCATGAGCCCGGCAAGAAACTGCCCATTGCTCGACACCCCACCGAGGCACTTGATCACTCCCTGCAAACCAGCCGCCTTCAGCATGGGAATCACCGCTTGCAGTCCATCAAGCGAACGGGAAAATTGCTCATCAAAAGTTCCTTCGCCTCGAACATCAAGCGACACACCAATGCACGACAATTGTCTGGCACCATCCAGCCAGGGTTTCAATCGCTCAATGGTCGCTTGACGAATAGACGCATCGCTCGCCGAGAGGCCAACACCAACCACTGGATCCAGAAGGACGCTTCGGACATTGGCATCATCACAGGCCGCTCGAACACTGCCAAGAGTTTCGCGTGAACTGCCACCAAGAAGGTCCCCACTCCAGCTCACCCGCGAGACACCAATCTGTCGCTTGGCCAATGCCGGAAATGCAGTCACCTTCATTCCTGCTTCAAAACGCCTGCGGAAACTGGCTTGCGTCACTCCAAGCGGATTGGGTTCGGCCAGCAATTTCGCCCGCTCCTCAGCGTCCACCGCCGATGCGGTCGCGGGCGCAGAGACTTGTCCGTTGGCGCACCACGACACCGCGCCAAACCCAAATGCACAGAGCAACTGTCTGCGTGAAACCCGCATGGCCAATTCAGCGATCGCCTTTGCTCGGCGGTTGGTGTGGGTGCATCAACCGTTCAGCCATGTCATCCACATTGGACCATTGATGCGCTTTGACATGCGCCACCGTACTGATGATTGCAAGCACCAATGGAACGACAAGAAATGCAAGAATTACCTTGCCTTGTGCGGCCGTTGGAAGGTCGTCACCAATAATCACACCGGCAAATGCGGAGCACGCTCCATACAGCACGGCATTGAGAAGAAAAAGACGAATGGCATGCCGACCACCCATCGAACGATGGGAAGGGCGATCATGTTGCGGATGCGAATGGCTCATTGCGAAAGTCTACCCGTTCACCTTGGGCCACTGCGTAAAGAGTTCGGTGCTGAAGTAGCGTTCCATGCGATCGCATAGCACTGTCACGATCACCGCGTCTGGCGGAAGTGTGTGTGCAATGTGTAACGCCGCTGCAACATTGAGTCCGCTACTTGGTCCCACTGGATGACCCGCGCCGATCAATTCCCGCGTGGTCTGCATGGCAACTTCATCGGAAATCTGAACCACTTGATGCTCCACAAAATCCTCCGCGTGGTAGAGGTGACTCATGTCATCCAAGACACCTGGAATACTTGCGGAAAAACTGCATTGCTCCATCGCAGCAAAGCAATCGCATCGGGTACCGCCGGCGCCCGCAATCGGCCTCGCGGCAATCGCCTTGGGGTGTTGCCCCGCATCCTGAAAACCTAATCTCAATCCAACAATCGTTCCGCCAGTTCCAACGCCGGACACATACGCATCCACTCGTCCACCGGGCACTTGCTGAAGAATCTCCACCGCCGTTCCAAGCCTGTGTGCTTGTGCGTTGTCCATGTTCTCAAATTGACGCGGCTCAAATGCCCCTCGACTCTTTGCCCATTCCCTGCACGCCTGCAACGAACCCGCCATGCCCTGCTCCTTCGGCGTCAGAATCACATGCCCACCGTAGGCCCGAATCATGAGTGATCGCTCGCGACTCACACCTTCTGGCATGAACGCCGTGAAGTGCAGGCCAAGGCGCGAACACATCATGCTCATGGCAATGCTGGTCGAACCACTGCTGGCCTCTGCCACTTCTCCGCCGATCTTGAGTTGTCCGGCTCGCAAGGCTTGACTCAAGATGTGTGCAGCGATGCGATCCTTGGTGCTGCCAGAGGGATGCATGTATTCCGCTTTGCACCAGATGGTGGATTGCCCAACTCCAAGTTGCACCGGAAGCAGCGGCGTTGGTGGCAGGCGCACGCACTCGTTGAATGCACCATCGTGAGCCGCACGCATTGCAAAGGTTCCTCGCATCAAAAAAGTGTACGAATAAAGATTCGTTCACTCCAGAGTGTTCGAAGCTGCCTGCACACTTTGAAGGCGTTACACTCTCCCCCTGCGCCGCGGGAAGTGCTGTGCGCGTCGCCACCTTAGCTCAGTGGTAGAGCGGAGCTTTCGTAAAGCTCAGGTCACGGGTTCAAATCCCGTAGGTGGCTTTCAATCGCTGCAACGGCTCGATTCGGGAAATTCGAAATCGCTAACGCGATTCCTTCACAAGAAGTCTCACCAACTCGATTCGATTACTTCAAAATAAGTTTCACCGATTCGTTCGGACCCAAATTCAGAGCGCCATAGCACTCCGCTGCCGCTGCAGCATTGGCTCCCTTGCTTTCAACAAGCAAGGCTCGAAGTCGATCCACTTGTGCAGGCTCGGCCTTGTCACCAAAGCGTCTCGCGCTGGCTGCTGCAAAGCGAAGCATGATGCTTCGATCGGGACTTTGAACGGAAAGACCGTTGGACAGGAGCGCTCGCTGCGCAGATTCAGAAGGAATCAGAGAGAGAACTTCGGCAATCTTGATACGCAATTCGCCTTGCTGCGATGAGAGTCCTGAAAGCAGCGCGGCCTCTCCATCGGCCATTCGGAACACTCCGCCGCCCGCCCGCCCCAATGCGATCAATGCGTCGGCCGCCTGCATGGAAAGCGTCAGCATGTCGTCACCAGTCATGGCACCGCCACCGCTGCGATTCATGAGCACACCCACCGCGCCGGCAAATGACTCAGGCGTATTTCCGAGAAACCAAATATTGGCTGATGGATCATCACGCACGGAACGGTCCACGCGAGTCACTTCAATTTCGGAAACACCAGCAAGCAGCAATGAACCACTGGTCACGGCATTCCCGCGAAGTTCGCTCGCACCATTGCTGACTTCGGAAGCACTTCCAGCAATCACCACCAGATCCGGAGAACCGCGACCGGCGATGGTTCCTCGCATGGCTGAAACCGAGGCATCCGACCCCAAGACCTCAAAGCCTGCAGCCGTGAGCCACGCCTCAAAATTCCGGCGATCCTCATCGTGCGCAGAAACAATGGCTGCTGCAGGTTTTCCACCCGCTCGCAACGCTCCAGCCAAGATGGGCACCACGGCATCAGACCTTGAAAAACTTGCGGAAGGCATGGCTCGTGCCAACGCCAACGCGGCTTCGGCCCGCACTCGGCGATTGCCGCTATCAAGGCACATCACCAACGGATTGCGTTCGCCGCCCTGAGTCAACAGAGAAGTTCCTGCCGTCATCGACAACGCTTGAATGGCACTCCGCTGCAAACCCGGATCTCGGATTTCAATTCCAAGCGAGAGCACTTGCTGTGCAATGGTCGACCCCGCGGCCAGCGTCAACTCCGATGGTGTCAAACCTCCATCATCTCCAATGCCCAATTCCATCGCTTGCAAACGCAGCCCGGCAGCAAGATAGATGGACAAGGCTGCCCCGCCACTGGAATCCATTTGCATGGAATGCGTGGCGTAACGCTGCGCCATCAGGTCGAGATATCCAATCGTGGCCACCGCCGTTGGCATGAGTCCCTGACTTGGATCAAACGACCAGATCAATTGCTGAGGATCTTCTGGATACGGAAGTAATCCATCTCCACCGACGAATGAAAGTCTTGCAAGGGCCGTCCACAAGACCGCGGGGTCCAGTTCAGCCACACCAATGCGACGCAGCGCCGAGGTGGCGGCTTCTTTGACATCCTGTGTTACACCCGCCTGTGCAACCAAGGTGGCCAGCGATGGCGCGGCAACTTTGGAGCCAATATCCGCAAGAACCTGACACACGCGCACCTGCTGACCCGGCGGCAGTTGAGGTAACGCCGTGCAGAGCGGCACCACCACCACTCGACCGATCGTGGTCAAGGCTCGCGCGGCCATCAGTTCCATTTGCGAATCATTGCTCTCGGTGAGCGCCTTTAAGAGGTACCGCGATGCATACGCGCCGGCACTCTCCAAGATCTTTAGACCCATGGACTGTTGACGCAGCGTGCCCGTGAGCATGGCCACCGCCCTAATGACGCGACTGGAATCACGCGCCAGCAGCAGCCGGCCTTGAAAGAGTTTGGCATTCACCGCTTGAGCCAGTTGTGCAATACCCTGCATTTGGCTGCTTGCACCCATGGCCCGATCGAAACGCTCGCCAAGTTCCGCACGATCCACAAGATCCGCCAACTGCTGCGGCGTCACAGAGTCTGCAAGCAAAATTTCTGCAGATGCCTTAGAAATGTCGGCGCGGCCGATGAGAATTCCATGCATGAATGTGTCGAGGGCCTCTTTCGCCTCAGGGGAAGCGGCGACTTCTTGCATCGCGGCAGCCTCGGCCTGATCCGCTGACTCAGTGTCGGCAGTGGACTTGGTGGCGTTAGAGTCTGGCTGCGCTGCGGCATCGGGCCGCGCGGGAGCGTTGGAATCCGCCGGTGCATCAGAAGCAGCCGGTGCATCGGTGGCACCACCACTCGCCTGCAACGCCGCAATTCGAGCCTGTAATTTTTTGGCAAGGAATTCAATCAGCGGCTTCGCCTGCTCGGGCACCTGCGCGGCTTGCGCCTGCAAGGCAGTCAAGGCCTGCTGCAACATATTGGGATCGGTGATGGCATCCAGTTTCATCATCGCCAGTGCTTGACTCGCCTGCGCTCGCAAAGCTTCGGGCAAGGCTTCAAGATCTGCATCGGGCGCCGTGGCGGCTGGCGGATCCATGGGTGGATCCTGCTGCGCGTAGGCAGTCGAAAGGAAAGCAAGCGAAGAAGTCACAATGATCGCAAGAACAGATGGCATCCGTGGGGTCTCCAGAGTTTGCGCGGTCGTGCGCCGCGGACTCGACAATCTACCGAATTCAATCCAATTGCGTGAAGAGGAACGTAGGTATGCTGGTCGCGTCGAGGTGTCTTGGGGGAGGATCCCAAGCACCGTCCAGAGGCAGCCATCAGCCGTTTTCTGGATGAGGGAAGGCGGTTCAAATCCGCCGTGGACGCGCCGCCGTAACGGGCGCGGAGCAAACACTCCGCGAAGCGCTGCCTGAAAGCCACTGACCTGCCAAACAGGTTGGGAAGGCAGGCAGCGTGGACCCGAAGCCGGAAGACCTACCTCGACCTTCGGCCTTGGCTCCCGCGACATGGGGCTTCTGGCACACCTCCGCACCAACTTCGGAGGCCGTTCGATGGTTGGATCGATTGCTTCAATTCTTGCCGTGCTGGTGACAACTCTTGTTGCTCGCGACCAATCCCACTTGGTTGCACAAGACCAATCACAGGTTGCTGCATTTCAATTCCCCGCAGCCGCCGTTTCATCAAATTGGTTTGCATCCCGTGTTGTCAGTTACACACCTGGAACCGGTGCCGCACCTGGGCACCGTGTGCCCGAAGCTGCGCTGGGCGAACCAGATCGCATGACAGGCCTCGCGGGCTCACTCGAAACCATCACGCCGTTTCAGCCTGCCTTCATGCCAAATCAAATTGTGTCGATTGGTGCCGGCGGTTCATTGGTGCTGGAGTTGGGCGAAGACGCAACAGATGATCCATTGCATCCGTTTGGGATCGACCTCATTGTGTATGGCAACGCATTCTTTGCGGACATGGTTTCACCGACTGGTGTGCCTTCGTATTGTGCAACCGAGGGCGGCGAAGTGGATGTCAGCACCGACGGATTGGTGTGGGTCAACATTCCAAATTGTGTCGCGGATGGTCCTCTTCCAACCATGGCGTGGACGGATGCGGGGCCCTACGACCAAGAGCCCGGAACGCTTCCGACGAACTTTCTTCAGGCGGTTGACCCATTGCTGACTGAGGAGACCGCATTCGGACTTTCGTATGTGGAATTGATTCTTGCCTACAACGGTGGAGCCGGCGGTACGGGCATTGATCTTGCATCCGTCAACATGACTTCGGCTCGATTAGTGCGCATTCGCCATCGTGTTGGCGCTGTTGGAAGTCCTGAGATTGATGGCGTTGCCGTGGTTCCGCCCCAGCCGAATCCCTTTGATCTAGACCAAAGTGGCACCGTCGACTTTGGGGATGTTGCCTTGGCGCTCCTGAGTCTTGGCGAAGAGGGCGGCCCAGCGGATGTGGATGGAAGTGGCGTTGTGGACTTTGGCGACATTGCACTCCTCATGCTGGTATTCGGATGAAACGACGTGCCTTCACCATGGTGGAAGTTCTGGTGGTCGCTGGCGTGACCAGCGTTCTTATTGCACTCTCACTCACAGGCGTGCGAGGTGCACAGCAGGCGTCGCGCTCGGTCAAGTGCAAGAATAATTTAAGGCAGATGGTCCTTGCCTCGCATCACTATGGAGCGTGCAGTCAGGGACATGTGCCGCCGGCGATCTTGTATTACCAGCGTCAAGGTGTGTCGCGCACGGTGGCATGGGATTTTGAAATTCAAAACGGTCAGGCGAAGCCGGGATCGCTATGGAAATTCACCGATCGGCCACAGGAAGTTCAGCAGTGTCCGGATTGTCCGCAGCCCGACGTTTCCGAGACCGAACCCTTTACTGGCTATCACTACAACACGTCGTATCTGGCTGCGGAGGGTTTGCTGCCGGAAACCACCGCCGACGGTTTTGTAAAGGACGGATGGAAGCGAGTGCGTGCGGGAGTTTCGCCGGGCCAATGGCGGCGTACTGCAGAGACCGCCATGTTTGCAGATGGCGGATGGGCGCGAGGCGCTAACAAATTCATGCGAGCTCCAAGTGCGACGGTGGAGAACGATCTTGGCATGGTCTATGCGGGTGGAAGTGCGTTTCGCCACCGCGAACAATGCCATGTCGCATGGCTCGATGCGCACGTCGAGAGTGTGGGTGAACCTTTTCAAGGCATCCGCGCACAACCCGGATTGCTGAAGGCATTGATGGACTGGCCCAATAACGGTTTTCTTTCAAACGACGACAGCGCCTACGACCCTCGCTGATGACCCGCGATTACCCGCGACCAAATCGACGCTCAATTTCGCGCCACGGAATTCGCATGGCCGTCGGACGGCCGTGTGGACAGTTGGTGGCTCGCTCGACCGAATCAAGTTGCCCAAGGAGTTCGGCGATCTCGCGATCACTCAATCCATCGCCCGCCTTCACGGCTGCTTTGCACGCCATCATGTCCAGCGCGTCGGCCAGCACCGCTTCGCCATCACCTGATGCCTGAAATGTGTCGCGACCCAGCCACGCACACAACACATCCATTGAGTCCACATTTCGTTCGATCAGAAAAACGGGTTCTCCGTGCAGGGCAATACTTCGCGGGCCAGCTGGCCGTGCATCAAAACCAAGCTTTTCAAGCAGCGGTTGCGCCTCGTCCAGCCGTTCGACTTGCTGCGCAGACGCCGGCTCGATGCGAGGAACCAGCAGCGATTGTGAAGCCAGTGGTGCCGAAAGAATCTGCGCACGCAATCGCTCGAACATCACTCGTTCGTGGAGCGCATGCTGATCCACAATCACCAAACCTTCTTCGTCACTGGTGATCAACCACAATTTTCCTGCTTGCAAGAATCGCTTGGCGGCAATCGGAATGGGAAGCAAGTGAGGCGACTGCATTCCCGCCACTATGGTTTCGGTTCCTGCTGCACCAAGTGCGTGACGCATGGTGGCCACATCAAACCCTGCGAATCCACTTTGTGATGCGGCGATCGAATCACCACGCCAACCGCCCTGCATCGACACTTGTTCGCCCAATGGAAGTTCTGGCATCAAGTTGGCGGAACGCAAGGCAGTCTTCACCGCGCGATGCACCAGCGAATGGATCGCCGCTGGCTGCCTGAATCGAACTTCGCTCTTGGCTGGATGCACATTCACATCCACCTCACGCGGATCCATTTCGATGGCAAGAAACCCAACGGGCGTGCGACCCGGTTCGATCAGACCTCGATAGGCCTCGCGAACGGCGTGGAGCAGACTGCGATCCGAAATGGGTCGTCCATTGAGTGTGATTCGCAGTCCCTTGGCGGAGACTTTTGCATCGCTTGGCCGTGCCATCACTCCCCACACAGACAACGGTGAATCCGCCGAAAGAGCAGAATTTTGATTTACAACAAGCGGCTCGCCGTGGATGGCATCCCCAAGAATGGCCAAGACACGCCGGATCGGATCCTGCTCGGGAGCAAGTTCGATGGTCTGGCGATCGTCTTGCCAGAGGGTAAATGCAACTTGCGGGCGACCGAGCGCGATCGACTCCACAACTTCTACCACCCGTCCGGCCTCGGTTGGTTCGCTTCGCAAAAACTTTCTCCGAGCAGGAACTTGCCCAAAGAGTTGTTTGACTTCGACCCGGGTTCCCACATTGCTTGCGGCTGGTCGAACCGCCGATGTGCGACCATGGTCCACCTCAATGGCGGAGGCGTGTTGGTCGGTGACCATGCGACTGGTCAGAGTGAGGTTGGAGACCGAACCAATGCTTGCAAGGGCCTCACCTCGAAACCCAAAACTGGCGATCGAGATCAAATCATTCAGGGTGCCAATCTTGCTGGTGGCATGAGCGGCCACGGCCAAAGGCAATTCGGCGGCGGCAATGCCCGATCCATCGTCGCTGACTTCGATTCCGTCTCGACCACCCCCCCGCAACCGAATCTCGATCCGCGTGGCCCCTCCATCGAGAGCATTCTCAACCAACTCCTTCACCACACTGGCTGGCCGATCCACCACCTCGCCCGCGGCAATCTGATTCACAAGGTTTTGGGGAAGCAGCTGAATGGGCACGCAGGGATTCTACGAAGCAATTCACCATGTCTTCATCATCCGAAGTTGCGGTTCGCAGGGATTTTCTGCCGATGATCGAGTATGGTTTCTATTGGCATGAGCACGTTGGTCATCGGCGATCTGCATGGATGCGGCGACGAGTTGGGCGATCTGCTCACGCGTGCCCGCCGTGAACGCGCCGACGCGAGAGTGATTTTGGTGGGCGACCTTTTCACCAAGGGGCCAAAGCCGGAACTGGTGGTGGATCTGATTTTGGATCACCGGGCCCAAGGCCGCCGCATGCAATTGGTGTGCGGCAATCATGATCTTCGGCTGCTTGAAGTTCTGCGCCGTCGCGATGCGGGTGCTCCGCTGGATGCCCTGCCGGTCAGCGAGGCGATTGCAATTCGACTGCTGCAGCGAGCCGATCGACTGGTTGCAGCAAGGCGATTGCTGAATGAAGCGGCGCAATGTGTCTGTCTGCGAGGGAATGGATGGAGCGTGCTCCACGGTGGTGTGATTCCAGAACTCGGTCTCGATGCAACGAGCGATCATGACAAGATTCATCTCAAGGCCGAGCCGGGCGAGACACCGTGGTGGGAGCAATACGACGGAAGCGATGGCCTGCTGATTGTGGGACACAAACCGCTGCATGAACCGTTGGTTGTGCGGCGAAATGGTCGGCCCATGGTTGTGAATGTGGACACCGGGTGCGCCTACGGTGGCTCACTGACGGGTTACTGCATCGAAGACGAGCGATTTCTTCAAGTGGCTTCGCAGCAACCTGAGCGTGAAGGATTCACTTCGGAAGCGGTTGCCACTGCGCCGCAATGGGCATCGGCCGGCCCCTTCCGAATGTTCTCGCAGCGATCTTAAGAACGAGCGGAGCCTGATCCCGTTTGAATTGTGCGCGGTCGATGGATTGGCACCAACGTGCAACCATGGCAACGCTCAACCCGGTTGCCTGCGAAATCGCGTTCGGATCGCCTTCGTGCTCGATCCATCCTGTGACCACGCGATCAAGATCCTCATAGGCAGGAAGTGAATCCTGATCGGTCTGGTCCGGACGCAGTTCGGCGCTTGGCGGCTTGGACAGACTCGCGGGCGGAATGGGCGGCACGCGAAGGCCGAAACTTGCAAAGTGCGCATTCAGAAAACGGCTCAGGTCGTACACCTGCGTCTTGAGCACATCGCCGATGGGCGCCATTCCACCCACCATGTCGCCGTACAACGTTGCATAGCCAACAGCGAATTCGCTCTTATTGCCAGTTGAAAGAACCAGTGAGCCATCCGCATTACTGACGGCCATCACGGTGACCCCTCGCAATCGGCTTTGAAGATTTTCATCCGGAAGTCCCGCGAAGGCGCCGAGAGCACCCGTTAAGTGCGCCTGAAAGCGATCATGCAAATCAGAGATGGACAGCGTGAGCAAACGGCCGAGCGAAAGATTGGCGGCAAGAGCCTTCGCATCCGACACGCTTCCGTCACTGGAGTATCGAGAGGGCATCATCACTCCAGTGACAGCAGACGGTCCGAGCGCCATCGCTGCAAGAGTTGCCACCAGTGCACTATCGATTCCGCCTGACAAACCAATCGTGGCGCGGGTATGCCCAGTCTTGCGGAAATACCCGCGAATTCCGCAGACCAACGCGTCAATCACATCTCGTTCTGGTTCGCGAGCGGCGGCGGGAGTGGGCGAAGATGTGCCTCGCAGATCGACCACCCGTGAGCAACTTTCAAAGAGTGGCCATGACTCCACAATTCGGCCTGTCGCATCGACCAGCGTGGAGCCGCCATCAAAAATCAAGTCGTCGTTGGCGCCAGTTTGGTTGCAACTCAACACAGGAATGCGATGGTGTCGAGCGATTTCAGTCAGACGTTGTGACTGGCGAGCTCGCTTTCCAAGAACAAATGGCGTGGCGTTCGCCAGCAAAAGTGCAGTGGCTCCCGCAGCAATCGTTTCGGCAACAGGGTCGATCGAATAGTCGCGGCGAGCATGCACATCGGTCGCGCCCCACAGGTCCTCGCACACCAGCAGACCAAATCGCTCGCCTTTGTAATCAATCACCGCAGTTCGATCGCCAGGTGCAAACCATCGATCCTCGTCAAACACGTCATAGGTTGGAAGAAGGCGCTTGTCATAAAAACCTTCCACTCGTCCATCCCGACAAATGGCCAGGGAATTCGCGAGCCTGCGCCCGTTGCGCTGCACGCGCCGCGGTGTTCCAATCACCATCAAGAGGTCGGGATGTCGCTTGGCCAGTTCCGCAACTGCTGCTTCGCAACGCTCGACAACGCCAGCTCGCAGAACAAGGTCTCTGGGTGGGTAACCAAGCACTGCCATTTCCGAAGTGAACACCACGTCGGCTCCAAGTCCCTTGGCCTCCGAGGCGGCACGATCGAGGCGTTCCAGATTCCCGGCAATGTCACCGATGGTGGGATCACATTGGACTGCCGCAATTCGCATAGTGCGATGCTACGGTTTCTGCGTGACTCGTTTTTCCAGACCGCTTTATCCCGCGGCGGAGTAACGATTGTCGATCATGTCCACCACCACGCGAAGCGTAAATGGCTTTCGAAGAATGGTTCGTGCACCAGCCTGACGAAGGGTCGCCTCGTCTTGTGAGGTGAAGGCATGACCCATCACCGCAACCTTGCATGTTGAGCCCTCGGATCGCATCCACGAAAGCAACCCGCGAACTTCGGCCATGCCGATCGATACATCCACAATCATCCAGTGCGGCGTGAGTCGTTCACAGACCACCCCTGCTTCAAACGCGCTTTTTGCAACGCGAATTTCACGATTGGACTTCTCGTGAAGTGCTTGTTCAAAGGCGCCGGCGGCAGTCAAGTCGGCATCCACCAGAAGAATTCGTTGGGCCGTTGTGGACTGGCTGGTTGGCAGCGGCAACGCATGTTTGCGGACAAATTCCTCAAGCGCAACGCGAGTCACGCGGCGATCACGACTGCCCGGAATCCGGTATCCATCCAGCCGACCGGAATCAATCCACTTGCTCACCGTGCGAGCCGCAACCCGACAAACGGCGGCGACTTCTCCTGTGGTGAGAACCTCTTTGTTGTGGGCGTGATGCATGGCTCATGCGACATCGGCCATTCCAAAGTCCGACTGAAGACCATTCAGAACAAAACTTCGCGGCAATTTTTCGAAGCGTGCTTTGGGCTGCGGCGCACGAGTCAAACTTGCACTCCATCCATCGCGAAATTGGCTTGGAAATCTCGGCTGCGGCTCTGACGCACTGGTTCACCCCACAAAACACCTGACTGATAACAACCCCCGTCCCTGGTTATTGGACGGGAGAGTGAGTGGAGAGAACCTGAATGCCCTTGGTAAAGAGTGCGGATTGCAACGCCCGCAAGTGAGCCGAATCACGCACCTCCACGCGGCACCGCACCACCACTCGATTCACATCAGCATCTCCAAAGGCTCGTTCATGCTCAATCTGCTGAATGCTTGCGCCGGTCACGGCAATCGTTGCGGCGAGATCAGCAAGGCCACCAGGTCGATCGGAGATCACCGCCGTGAATTGAGCCAGCCGCCCATCTACCGCAACACCTCGCTCGATCACACGGCCCAGCATCATGGGATCAATGTTTCCGCCGCATAAGAGCAGCACCACACGCTTGCCTTTCAGAAACGAAAGTTTGCCTGCAAGGAATGCAGCAAGTGGAACCGCCCCCGCTCCCTCCACCACACCTTTTTCAAGTTCAAGCAGTCTCAAGATCGCAAGCGAAATATCCGCTTCGCTCACGGTGACAACCCGATCCACAAGATCCTTCGCAATTGAAAATGCGCGATCGCCCACTTGCGGAACCGCTAAACCATCTGCAAGCGTTGGTCCATCAAACGCATGCACCGGATGGCCCTGCTCAAGAGAACGAAGCAGGCTGGAACACCGTTCTGGTTCCACACCGATCACTTGCACCGAAGGATTTAGATGCTTGATGGCAACGGCCACCCCTGCAATCAGTCCCCCACCACCCACCGGAACAATGACGGCTTCAAGATCGGGCACCTGATCCATGATTTCCAGACCAACGGTGCCTGCACCGGCAATGATCGCTGGGTCATTAAACCCGTGGACATAGGTCAAGCCCTCGCTTGCAGCAAGTTCATCTGCCTTGACCTTGGCATCACCAATGTGGTCGCCGTGCAGGAGCACGGTCGCGCCGTAGTGTGCGCATCGAACCTGTTTCACCAATGGCGCACCACGCGGCATCACCACCGTCACTGGAATGCCAAGTTCATTTCCATGGAATGCCAAAGCCAATGCATGATTCCCTGCACTCGCCGCCACCACGCCCTTTGCCTTTGCGGAAGCGCTCAACTGCAACAGCGCGTTGCGTGCGCCGCGTTCCTTAAAACTTCCGGTGCGCTGCAGGTATTCCGACTTGGTGAAAATATGTGCGGAGCACAATTCCGAAAGTGCATGGCTCTCGTGACACGGCGTCCGCACAATGCCGCCTGCAATCCGCGTCATGGCCTTCTTCACATCATCAAAGGTCACATCGGTTTCGGCGGATTGCATCGTCACGCAATCAGCCCTTTGGACCGGCCGCACGAACCGCATCGGTGATCGCAAACTTGCGATCGTTCTCACGGAATTTTGCAGCAAGCGCCGTGGCCTTCGCGTCATAGGCACTCGTGTCTGCCCATGTCTTGCGTGGATCCAGCACTTCGGCAGGAACGCCGGGTACCGCCACCGGCATATGAAGTCCAAAGATGGCGTGTGGAATCGTTTGCACACTCTGCAGCGTTCCATTCAGAATGGCGGTCACCATCGCTCGCGTGTAGGCCAACTTAAACCGATGGCCCACACCATAGGGACCGCCCGTCCAACCGGTATTCAACAGCCACACATGGCTGCGATGTTTCTGGATGCGATCCGCAAGCATGCTTGCGTACACCATCGGCGGCCTGGGCATAAACGGCGACCCAAAGCACACGCTGAAATTTGGCTGCGGCTCGGTGACACCTGCTTCAGTACCAGCAAGCTTGGAGGTATATCCATTCAAGAAGTAATACTGCGCCTGCTCCGGCGTCAACTTCGACAGCGGCGGCAGCACGCCATACGCATCCGCCGAAAGAAAGATGACATTGGAAGGATGTCCCGCCATGCTGGGTGTCCGCGCATTGGCAATGTGATGCAACGGATAGGTGGCACGCGTATTTTCTGTGCGCTTCGTGCTGTCATAATCAGGCACACGCGTCACCGGGCTTACTTCCGTGTTTTCCAGCACGCTTCCAAAACGAATGGCATCCCAAATTTCAGGCTCTCCCGCCTTGGAGAGTTTGATGCACTTGGCATAACACCCGCCCTCAATATTGAAGACGCCCTTGTCACTCCATCCATGTTCGTCATCACCAACCAGATCGCGGCTCGCATCGGCACTCAGGGTCGTCTTGCCCGTTCCTGAAAGCCCAAAAAAGATCGCAACATTCTTGGGGTCAGCACGATCGACATTGCATGAGCAATGCATCGGAAACACACCGCGATCCGGAAGGTCGTAATTCATCGCATAGAAAATGCTCTTCTTGATTTCACCGGCATAGCGAGTGCCAAGAATGATCACTTTCTTGCGATCAAGGCTTTGAATGATCGCCACGGGACCCTTGACTCCGTATTTCGCCGGATCCGTCAGACGCAGCGATCCGGCATTCACAATCGTCCAATCGGGACTCCAATTGGCAAGATCCTTGGCCTCAGCATTGATAAACAGAGTCTTGGCAAAGAGCGAGTGCCACGCTTCTTCAGCGAAAACACTCACCTTACAGCGATACGCAGGGTCCGCACCGGCAAATCCATCAAAGCGAAAAAGGTCTCGTCGCTGACGCAAGTGATCCATCGCCAACGCCTCCAAGGCGTCAAAATTCTCTGGAGAAATCGGTTGATTGACTTTGCCCCAGTCGATGTTGCCGTGAATCGATGCGGTGTCTTCCAGAAATTTATCGTTGGGGCTTCGACCGGTTCGGTCGCCGGTGTCGCACGCCAGAGCACCATTGCTGGCCAGAATCCCTTCGCCTCGAGCCAACGCAAGTTCCACAAGTCTGGCCACAGGAAGATTGGCGTGAACGGTTGCAGTTCCGAAATCGCTTGCTCGAAGTGTGGCCGTCAACATGATCTCTCCTAATGGAATGCGGAAGGGACAATCGTACCACCGCCCGAAGTCATCGCCAACCCATTGGTGAACCAAGGCTTTGACCGTTGCCGACAACACCCGTAGAGTTGGCTCTCTTACGGCGACCGTAGCTCAGTTGGTAGAGCACCGGGTTGTGATCCTGGTGGTCGCGGGTTCGAGCCCCGTCGGTCGCCCTTTCGATGCGCTGCGTTCTTCTTCAATGTCAACCCGTTTGGCAAGATCTCTCAGCAAGCCGCAAACATTTGGCCAGCATGATGGACGCGGCCGGCGACTTGCGGGGTGCATTGGTGATGACGCCAGAAATGGCGGAGAGCGGATTCACCATGCATCCGCACCACGCGTGCGACAATCAGAGTGAGTCGTTCGCCATCGACCAAGCTCGGAAGCACGAGTGCTTCATGCTGCATGGTTTTGTGCACAAGTCCCAACGCGGTTTTCACAACATGGTGGCGCTCGTGGCACCTGATGGCGAAGTGATGCTGCGATATATCAAGCACCACCATTTCTCCCCAGCGGGCGAACACAAAGTCTTTCAAGGGGGCAGTTCCATTTCGATCGCCACGGTTGGGGAAATGAAAATCTCTCCGTTTATCTGTTACGACCTCCGTTTTCCAGAACTGTGGCGGCATGCGGCTCTTGCCGGTGCTGAAATCATGACGGTCTCTGCTTGCTGGCCCCAGATCCGGCAGAGTCATTGGCGAGCTATGGTGATTGCACGCGCTGTTGAGAATCAGGCGTATGTGCTTGCCTGTAACCGAGTTGGCGACGAGCCCACCAGCACCTGCGTGGGCGGAAGCCTTGTGGTTGCACCGGATGGAGAGGTGCTTGCCGAGGGCGGTTCAGCCGCCATGTCGCTGGTGGCGGAGGTGGATCCACAGCGGGTGAAGGCGTGGCGTGAAAAGTTCCCGGCCCTACGGGATCTCCATCGAGAGTTATTGGGAGAGATTCCTACGCATACTTCAGCCGATTCTTCACGATTTGATTGACCGGACCAAAACACGGTTTAGACTCCGCCCACAGGAACGCACGTGGGTTATCCCATTCAGACAAATCGTTGTGCGGTGGTACGACCTCGGGTTCGCCTTGAACCCAAGATCGAAGACCTTGTGCGCCGAGCCTGTTTTACGGTGGCCTCGTCTTCGCTTGCGTCCTACGGCGTGCACCCCAATGACATCATTGACCACTTGATTCACGCGGGGCTTGCGGCGGCCAATCGGGCCGAACGCGTGGTTGAGCATCTGGACGGTGTTGCACACGCCGTTGCGTGCATTCGAGGCAATTCGCGTGCGTGGGCGGATTTGGCCACACTGCATGGATGGTGCCTTGAGCGGGCGGCCATGGAACAGCATGGTGCGGAAGGCGGTCTTGCAACCAGACGTTTCTGGTTCGAACTTCGTCAAGGCACGCTTGAGGCGGCCGACTCGCACCTTCTTGAAAACCGCGTGCCGTGCCCACGACTTCAGTGGTATGCGGGCCTTCGCCCTCTTCGCCACTGGCTTGCCGATCGATTGTTTGGTGGAATTGAAGCTCGCCTTGAGAGTTCGCAACGTGAAACACTTGACAGTACCGACACGATGCGTAGCCTCGCAGCCCCCGCAGCAATGGCTGCGACGGCAACTTAGCTCAGTTGGTAGAGCACCGCATTGAAAATGCGGGTGTCCCCGGTTCAAGTCCGGGAGTTGCCACTCCCTTTGTACATCGTGTTCTTCAGTCCAGTCCCAGTTGGCGTGCGATGGACTTTCGCCGTCACCAGCCGTCACTCACCGTTGTCGCCAAGTTTGAACGCACCAAAGTCCACCCGACCTGGCAGCAGCCCCCTCGGTGCCAAGCCATCAAAGTGAAATCGTTGCATCAACGCCTCGGCAAGAATTTCTTCGCTCACCAGTCGAACGCGAGGCTTCAGACCCAGCACCCGTTCAATAAAACGCATCGCCCTTGCTGCGTGCGCCGCCGTGCTGAGGACTTCAAGTTCGTCCCCCACGCGGCGCAACGGAACCACTGCAAATTGCCATGCCTGACGGCGTCCGATTCGGTGAACTTCGGTCATGCTTCTTCCTCCACACCTCGCATCGGCATGATGTGTGCCATCCATCAGGTGGATGTGTTGAAAGTGCGGGCACCACTTCCGTCTGTGCAGTCGACGCAGGGCGCCTATGTTTGGCACGGGAACCCACTGCCATGAACGCGGCCTCCGTAGGAAAATTGATTGACGATCTCAAGCGGCGGGCCCATCGAACCACGGATGACATGAATCTCGCCACGCTGGTGCGACTGGTGCAACGATTGGAACATGCCACCGCAGACAGACTTCCGTCGGTGATCTCTGAAACACTGGTGGCAAGGCGGATCATGCTTGCGGGCTGCTCAGTGGAAGCCGAAACCCCAACGCCAACGGGTCGCACCTGTGATTTCCGATTGTGGCGGGACGGCGTGCGGTTGCATGTGCATGTGAAGCGACTCGATGCGCCAGTGCACACCCCTCCAACCATTCCGTCGATTCTGCGTGGCGCCTTGCGGAACAAGCAACCGGTGCGTGTGGGCATTCGATGGGACCCACAACTCAACACGCTTGGGTTGCGCAGGCTCGCGCGCGCATTCGCCGGCTTTTTGCAGGAGGGAGTGGTTGGTGAATCGCTCTCCGTGCGAGACGCGTCGCAACGCGAACTTGGAAATCTTCGCATCGATCGGCCAGCAGAAAAACTTGAACTTCGTGTGGATCGACCAGATCGCCACGCCGTGCTGGAGCGCATCGATCGGCTGCTGCAGCGAGCGGCTCAACAGTGCATGCCGGGACAGGCCAATGCCATCATGGTGGTCGGGTCGTGCCCGCACGATGCAGATCTGCTGGACGAAGCGCTCTTGGGTCGTTTCGTTGCACGGTGGGATCAATCTCCGCGTCGAGGGGAACGGCAAGCTTTTGGCCGAGACAACAGCGGCCTGTGGTCCAAGGGTTCCGCGCGGGATGCGGGGCTGGCGTGCTGGTGCACGCTGCAAGGGCTCGATGGAATTCCAAGGCTTTCTGCCGGCGAATTCTGGCTTCGAAGCGACCGCGCACCTACTCCGGAAAGTGCGGCCTTGGCCAGAGCAGCGCTGTTGCGACCCCGTGCGGGATGAAGCCCATCAACCATGCAGCACTTACTGCGTGAAGTGATCACCGCTACGTGCAGCGGCCAACGGTTCTACGCACAGCCGATAGACGGCTCCAAGTGCAACCATCACCAGTGGGAATCCAATCACTATAAATCCGACTCCAAGAAGAAGAATGGACAGATACGCCAGGATCGCAATCATGGCCATGAATCCGATCACGGAAGCTTCACGCCCTTTCATGGCCAACCATGAGATCTTGAAACAGTCAACGATGCCCGGAGCGTGAAACGCTGGATCGCACGCCACCACGGCGACAAACATGCATCGCACAATCACACGGAAATACCACGCAATGCCAAACAGGGCGGCGATGAGAACGATCAACGCGAGCGGGATGCCGATGATCCAGTTTTGGTGGGCCGCGCCAAAGAAAGGAAGGGTGAGCGCGATGCCCAACATCACTCCGCCGCCGATCACTGCCAGCATCGCCGCCGAGAGAAGTTGGCCCAGAAGGTAGATCGCAATCACGATGCCAAGGCGACGGTACGGGCGGAACAACTCCATCAGCATTGGTTTTCCATCGATCGCCGCAAGGCCGCACATGGGAATTCCGATGGATGTTGGCAAACTCACTGCCAAGGTCGAGAGCGTGATGAGCAGCCAAAACATTGGTGAAAGTTGCGAGGGCTCACCCGGGGGCAGAGGGATTCCCGCCGGTGAGGTTGCACGCATGATGAACACCATCGAGGGCAGCATGGCAACACCGTTGAGAGCAAAAAGCAGAAGCGTTGTGGCAGAGAGTCGTTGCCACGAATTTGTATAGCCAGCCCGCGTAAGTGCCCATGCATTGCTCCATGACCACACGTGCATGGTTCGTGAATGGGTTTCGTGTGGTGTGGCCATCGAATCCTCGCTCATCCTTCCACCTCCGCGCGATCCCAGTGCAACCGCACAAAATCGTTGGCTTTCATGCCTTCCAATTGCAATTTGGATCCGCGTGATAATAGTTGATCAACTTGCCGACGGCCAATCTCCACTGTAAGCGTGACCGAGCCATCGTGATACGCACGATCCCTCACCGGACATCGCTTCTCAAGAAAATCCACGGTTCGAGCATCGTTCAGTCCAACGGTGGCGCGAAGCGTTCGCACCGCCCCCTTCATGTGAATCAATACTCGATCTGCAAGCTCTGGCAGTCCAGTCCCCATTGATGCGCTCACCGCGATGGCATCGGCATCCTGCTCCATCCACCAGCTCAAAGGTCGCACTCGATCCATTTCGCTTGCAGGCAATTGCTCGAGCCGATCCACTTTGTTGAGCACCAACATTCTCGGCTGCTCGACGGCCCCCATGGCATCGAGTGTGGATTGCACCACCTGCACATGACGCTCCGCGTGCGGATCGGCAACATCCACCACCAATAACAGCACGTGCGCATGCATGGCATCTTCCAGCGTGCTACGGAAACTGGCCACCAGATGATGTGGCAAATCGCGAATGAAACCCACCGTGTCACTCAACATGCACGAGTTTCCACCGCCAAGGCTCCACTGCTCCACGCGCGTTCCAAGCGTGGCAAACAATTGATCACTTGCAAAGGCTCCACCTCGCGTGAGCGCGTTGAACAACGAACTTTTCCCTGCGTTGGTGTAACCGACCAGCCCCACCGTAAAGTGTTCGTTGCAACGAGCCTGAACTTCACGCTGCTTGCGCTGCGAAATCTCAATCAACTCGCCCTTCAATCGATCGACGCGCGACTTCACCAGTCGTCGGTCAATTTCAATCTGCTGCTCACCGGGACCTCGCGTTCCCACACCAACCGGAGCGCCACCCGTCACTTGCCCAAGGTGTTGCCACATGGCCCGCAGGCGCGGAGCGGTGTATTGCAGTTGTGCAATTTCCACTTGCAATTGAGCCTGCCGTGTCGTGGCTCGATTGGCAAAGATGTCCAGAATCAATTCGCTGCGATCAAGCACTTTGCACCCAATGCCCTCTTCAAGACCCTGCACTTGGCTCGGCGAGAGATCGTTATCCAAGATCACAACTTTTGCTTTCAGAGCCGTCACCATGACCGCCAATTCCTGCACCTTTCCCTTACCCAAATAGGTGGCGCCCCGAGGCACTTTGAGGCGCTGCACCATTTCACCAACCACAAGAACGCCGGCTGTTTCTGCAAGGGCCCGCAATTCTCCAAGCGGGTCGCGAGCGTCGAATTCACTTGCTGGCAATTGCACCTGCACCAAGATGGACCGTTCCGCAAGAATCCGAGATTGAGAAAGGCCGGTCTCCATGTGCGGAAGATTCTAGGATGTCCAGATGACACACCCCACTTGCATTCTGGCACTCGAGACCAGTTGCGACGAAACCGCTGCCGCGGTGGTGGAGTGGAGCGATGGTCGGATTCGAGTCCTCGGCGATTCTGTGATTACGCAGGAGGTTGTGCACGCCGAATTCGGCGGAGTGGTTCCGGAACTTGCCAGTCGGGCGCACTTGGAAAAACTCACGCCAGCGATTCGTACGGCGCTCTCACTTGCAGGCGTCCAACCTTGCCACCTCTCGGCGGTCGCCGCCGGCCATCGACCCGGGCTGATTGGTTCACTTCTTGTTGGCACCAGCGCCGCCAAGGCCTTTGCATGGTCGATCGGAAAGCCATTCCTAGGGGTCGATCATGTGCACGCCCATCTCGCCGCATGCCATCTTGGTGCGAACCCGCCAACCTATCCAGCCATCGGCATGGTGGTGAGTGGCGGTCACACACACATTCTTGCTATGGAGGATGCATTGCACGCGAGTGTTCTTGCTCGTAGCCGTGACGATGCTGCGGGAGAGGCCTTTGACAAAGCGGCTTCCATTCTTGGTCTTGGTTGGCCCGGTGGACCCATGATCGAGCGGGCGGCTGCCAATGGAAATCCGAAAGCATTTTCATTTGAAGTTGGTGGTTTTTCAGGGAGCGCTGATTTCAGTTTCAGCGGAGTCAAGACCGCAATGCTCTATGCAGTGCGTGGAGTACCCACCGCACCCAATCGCCCGGCTCGACCAGCCCCGCCCCCGCTTGATGCAACGCGAACTGCAGACCTCGCCGCCAGCTTTCAACGCGCCATCGTGCACGCACTTGAAGTTGGACTTCAGCGAACGATTCCAAAGTTTCAAGCCAAGTCGCTGCTCGCTGGTGGTGGCGTGATTCGAAACAATCAGGTGCGAGCCATGCTGCTACGGGTTGCCGACCAACATCTGATTGCTTTGCACCTGGCTGAACCACATCATTGCACCGACAATGCCGCCATGATCGGAGCCTTGGCGGCGCTGCGGTTTGCCGAGGGTCATAGTGACCCGCTGAGTCTTTCTGCCGAGCCCCTCTCCTTGTTGGCACGCTCATGACCTACCGACCTCCTTTTGTCAGTGACCGTTTCCAAGTGATCGCACCACCGCATCCAGCGACTTTGGAGGTGGATGCATTGTTGAAACTCTGCACAATCGAAACTGGGCGAGTCAGCGGACCCGGTGGACAAAATAGAAATCGACGCGACACCGCCGTGTGGATCGAACACATGTCATCTGGCATCGCCGCGCAGGGGACGGAGCGTCGAAGCCAGTCTCAAAACAGCGGCAAGGCGTTATTTCGATTGCGCTGCAAATTGGCCGTGCGATTGCGTGTGGCCGTCAGCCGAGATCGCCCACACATTTCCGCGTTGTGGCGTTCTCGCCGACAAGGAGAAAAGATGAGCGTGAATCCGGAGCACGAGGACTACCCAGCCTTGCTGTCCGAGGCGCTTGACCTCGTGGTGGCACGCCGATTCGATTTGGCTGGCGCCGCCGGATTGCTTGGTATCACCATGAGCCAACTCAGTCGCCTGATTCGCCATGACAAAGCCGCCTTCGCAGCGGTCAATCAGGGGCGTGTTCAGGTAGGTCTCGCACCATTGCGATCATGACACGCGATCTGCGCTGGCAATTCTGGATTGATCGCGGCGGAACATTCACCGACATCGTGGGACGCCATCCGGACGGTTCGCTTCACACTTTGAAATTGCTTTCGGCCCATCCCGAACTCTATGAAGATGCTGCGTTAGAGGGAATGCGGCGCTTATTGAATGTGGATCGCCATGCTCTGCTCACGCCCGATCGTGTGGCGTGCGTTCGAATGGGAACAACGGTTGCAACCAATGCCCTGCTCGAACGTGCGGGGGAACCAACGCTGCTGGTCATCACGCGGGGATTTCGCGATGCGCTACGGATTGGTTACCAAGCCCGGCCTCGAATTTTTGATACCAACATTGTGTTGCCGCCACCTTTGTATGCACAGGTGATTGAAGCCGACGAACGCATGGATGCAAGGGGAAACCGCGTGCGGCCGCTCGATCAACCAGCGCTCCATGCGGCCATGAAAAAGAGTTTCGACCGAGGTCTTCGAGCGTGCGCGATTGTCTTTATGCATGGATGGCGGGTTGCCG
The DNA here is from genome assembly GCA_945871915.1 of Singulisphaera sp. GP187. Lineage (GTDB taxonomy): Bacteria > Planctomycetota > Phycisphaerae > Phycisphaerales > SM1A02 > SYAC01. The sequence goes on along the minus strand of CAMBXO010000007.1, from coordinate 71,067 downwards.
AACACGAAATTGTGGCGGCCTCGCTGGCTCGCTCGATTGGGTTTACACAGGTGTCGGTGTCGCACGAAACAAGCCCGTGGATCAAACTCATTGGGCGTGGTGACACCACGGTGGCCGACGCGTATCTCTCGCCATTGCTGCGCCACCATGTCGCCACCATGCGAGCAGCCATGCCTGATGTGCCTCTGTATTTCATGCAAAGCTCGGGTGGATTGGCCACCGCGGATCAATTTAGAGGAAAGGATTCCATTCTTTCAGGTCCAGCAGGCGGCGTGGTGGGCATGGCTCGAACGGCTCTGGACGAGGGTCATGCACGCGTGATTGGATTCGACATGGGCGGAACATCGACCGATGTGTCGCATTGTGCCGACGGACGCTTCGAGCGAACCTTTGACGCGCAGGTCGCGGGCATCCGAATTCGAGCGCCCATGATGCAGCTGCACACCGTCGCTGCTGGCGGCGGCTCCATCATTCGATTCGACGGCGGTCGTATTCGCGTTGGTCCACAATCGGCAGGTGCTGATCCTGGCCCGGCCTGCTATCGACGACATGGTCCGCTCACGGTGACGGATGCCAATGTCTTGCTTGGCCGCATTCAACCGAAATGGTTTCCCCGCGTGTTTGGTTCCCACGCCGATCAGTCGATTGATCCTCAGGTGGTTCAGCAGGGATTTGAGCGGCTGGCGGATGAACTCAAGCACGAAGGCAACGCCTCCGCAACCGCTGCCAGTGTGGCGGCAGGCTCCGTCAAGATCACCGTCTCCAGTATGGCCAACGCGATTCGCAAAATTTCTGTCGCGCGCGGCCACGATGTCACGGGTTACACGCTGCAGTGCTTCGGCGGCGCAGGCGGTCAACATGCGTGCGCTGTCGCGGACGCTCTCGGCATGACTCGCATTTTTATTCATCCGCTGGCCGGGGTTCTGAGCGCCTATGGAATGGGGCTTGCCGACCAGTCCGCCATGCGAGAGCGTTCCATCGAAACGATGTTGAATGAACGGGGGCATGTGCAGGCGGCGACCACCATGACTGCCCTTGCCTCCGAGGCGACCGCCGAACTTGTTTCGCAAGGCGCGAAGGCTGAACTCCTTGTCACGCATCCACGGATTCACATTCGTTACGAGGGCACCGACACCGCCCTTGTGCTGGCATGGGCCGATGAATCCGCCCTTCGATTGGCGTTCGAGACTTTGTATCGACAACGGTTTTCCTTCTTAATGCCACAGCGGGCCATGGTGATTGATGCTGTATCTGTTGAAGTCACCGCAGCGGGCGAAGCCATCGGTCGGCACGCGTTGCCAACGGAAGTTGGAACGCATCAACCGAAACCCATCGAGCATGTCCGCATGTTTGTTTCTGCGCCGCAGGAAGGTGGACAAGGAGCGTGGCACGAAGCAGCGGTGTTTCAACGCGATGCGCTGAAGTGCGGCGCGGTCATTGACGGCCCCTCGCTGATTGTGGAAACACACGCAACAACCGTTGTCGAACACGGGTGGCAAACGCGCATCACTCCGTCAGGCTGCATGGAACTGGCTCGGATCACGCCACTTCGAGCGACCACGTCCATCGTTTCAACCGCAGACCCTGTCATGCTTGAGGTATTCAACAATCTCTTTATGAACATTGCCGAGCAGATGGGGGTTCGCCTTCAGAACACCGCGTGCTCCGTCAACATCAAGGAACGGCTGGACTTCTCCTGTGCGCTCTTTGATGAACAGGGCCAATTGATCGCCAATGCCCCCCACATGCCCGTGCATCTTGGTTCCATGAGCGAATCGATCCGCGCCGTGATCGACCGAAATCCTTACATGCAAGCGGGCGATGCGTTTGCGCTCAATGACCCATTTCACGGCGGAACGCATCTGCCGGACATCACGGTGGTCACACCTGTTTTTCTTCTGCCCACGGATCGTGCGCCTTCATTCTTTGTGGCCTCTCGTGGTCACCATGCCGACATCGGTGGCCTGACACCGGGATCCATGCCGCCTCTGAGCACCACCATTCACGATGAGGGTGTGTTGATCGACAACCTTGTGGTGGTTCGCAAGGGTGAACTGCAAGAGAAGGCACTCCTATCGCTTCTGGCCAGCACCTTGCATCCGGCTCGAAATCCCGTGCAAAACCTTGGAGATCTGCGGGCCCAACTCGCCGCCAATGAAAAGGGAGTCGAAGAACTCAAGGACATGGTGGCCAGATATGGTCGCGCAGGTGTGCTTGCAGCGATGCGAGATGTGCAAGCCAATGCCGAAGAGTCCGTGCGACGAACGATCACGCGGCTGCACGACGGTGCCTTCACGCTCACCTTGGATCATGGCGCGCAGATCTGCGTGCGAGTGACGGTGAACCGCGCACTTCGCGAAGCCACCATCGACTTCACTGGAACCAGTCCGCAACTTTCAAACAATTTCAATGCGCCCAAGGCCGTCACGATTGCCGCGGTGCTGTATGTCTTTCGCACACTGGTCGATGACGAGATCCCGCTGAACGCGGGATGTCTGAAGCCGCTGCATGTCATTGTTCCGGAGGGCTGCATGTTGCACCCGCGTTTCCCAGCCGCCGTGGTCGCCGGCAATGTTGAGACCTCGCAGTGCATCACCAATGCGCTGTACGGTGCGCTTGGAGTGATGGCGTCGGGGCCCTGCACCATGAATAACTTCACCTTTGGCGATGCAACTCATCAGTACTACGAAACCATTTCAGGTGGATCAGGTGCCGGGAATGGTTTCGCTGGTACCGCCGTTGTTCAGACTCATATGACCAACTCACGTCTGACTGATCCGGAAGTGTTGGAACATCATTTTCCAGTTCGACTGGAGTCCTATGAAATCCGCAGCGGCTCCGGTGGAAATGGCCGGTGGAAAGGCGGCGATGGCGGAATCCGAAAAATTCGATTTCTCAAACCAATGACCGCGTCCATCTTGAGTAATGGCCGCGTGCATGGTGCCTTCGGCATGGCGGGCGGCGCGGCGGGTGCATGTGGTACCAACCGTATCGAACGGGCCGGTGGTGCCACCGAAGTCCTAAGCCCCCTTGCAACATCCGCCATGCAACCGGGCGACCTCTTCATTATTGAAACTCCCGGCGGCGGCGGTTACGGGCACCCACTCGCATGAATTCCACTTTGCCCATTCTTGTCAGTGGCTTTGAGCCATTCGGTGGTGATGAAGTGAATCCCAGTGCCGACATTGCTCTGGCTCTCCACGGCGCGCAAATTTTGGGTGCGCCAATTCATAGTTGCATTCTGCCCTGCACATTTTCAAATTCCATCGAACTATTGCATCACGCCATCGACTCCGTGCATCCGCAACTGGTGCTCTGTCTTGGGCAAAGCAGCGGTCGCATTGGGCTATCGCTTGAACGCGTGGCCATCAATGTGATCGATGCTCGCATTGCGGACAATGCAGGCGCTCAACCGATCGATCAACCCGTTATGCCCAATGGCCCGGCGGCCTACTTCTCAACACTTCCCATCAAAGCGATGGCGGCCGAACTTCGAGCCTGTGGGGTTCCTGTTTCCATCTCGCAATCAGCGGGAACTTTTGTGTGCAACCATGTTTTTTATGGATTGATGCACCGACTGGCCACGCACTTCCAAACACGAGGCGGATTCATGCATGTTCCAATGCTGCCTCAACAAACGGCCCGCCATCCGGGCGAGGCGTGCCTGCCATTGGACACTATGGTGGCCGGCGTCCGCGTGGCCATCGAACGAGCGATGCGCACCCAACTGGACCTCAATGAAACCGGCGGCGAATTCGCGTAATGCGGCGGCATGGCTATCGGTTTGGGGCATGACCATCGGTTCGTCACTTCCACCGCGGCTAACCTTGATGTGTGCACGATCACCAACACATTCGCGATCTTATTCAGGGGCAAGTTGATTCCCTGATCGCTTTGCGGCGTGCATTGCATCAGATTCCCGAAATCGCTTACCAAGAGCAACGCACCGCCGAGCGCATTCGTTGCGAACTTGAAACGCTCGGCGTTCAACATCGCGGCGGGCTCGCTGGAGGCACGGGAATTCTTGCACACTTTCCAGGTGGGCCACCTGGTGCCCCCGCCATTGGATTGCGAGCTGACATCGACGCACTTCCAATCGAGGAACGAGGCGATCGGCCGTGGAAAAGTAAAACGAACGGTTTCTCCCACGCCTGCGGCCACGACGGACACACTGCCATCTTGATCGGAACTGCTCGCGTGCTGGCGCAACTCGGCCGCGAACATCGCTTGCCCCATCCGGTCACGCTTCTTTTCCAACCAGCCGAAGAAGGCGGCAACGGTGCCGCACGCATGGTGAAGGATGGCTGCCTTAATGGAAGCGTTCTTGGGCCCGTCGTTGAACAGATGTATGCATTACACGGTTGGCCATCACTGCCCCTTGGCGTGGTGGCCTCACGAACCGGCCCCATGCTTGCGGCGTCCACGGGTTTCGAAATTCTTGTTCACGGTGCTGGCGGGCACGCCGCATGGCCGCATCTTGCAAAGGATCCAATTCTGACCGCATGCGCCATCGTGGAGGCGATGCAGTCAATTGTTGCACGGGATGTTGCTCCGCTGGATGCGGCGGTTGTCACCGTTGCCGCCATGCATGCTGGCAACGCCTTTAATGTCATTCCCGATATGGCTGAGCTTCGAGGCACCACGCGAAGTTTCCGAAATGAAGTTCAAGAATTGCTTCATCGACGCATTCGCGAATGCGCCGAACACACCGCCCGTGCCCGAGGCTTGCGAGCGGACGTGCAATTTTCCAACGCCACGCCGATCACATCCAATCACCCTGTTGCCTTTGAGCGGTTTGAACGGGTGGCCCGCCAGTCCCTTGGCGCGGAGCGTGTTCGGGCCTTTGGAGATCCCGTCATGGGTGCGGAAGATTTCTCCTTTTATGGAGACTCCACAAAGGCTTGTTTCTTTGCCCTTGGCCTTGATGAACCCTCCCGTCGCTGCCCCCCGTTGCACGACCCTACGTTCGACTTTCACGATGGGGCGATTGCCACTGGCGTTGAAACCATGGTCCAACTGGCAATCGATCCGAAATAAACGCGGGGTCCAACCCATAAATATTCAGATTTCACTTGGCTGACACAACGGCGTGGGGTACTGTCAACCCATGCTGAAATCACCTCTGGCCGTTGCGGTGGCTGCCTCTCTATTGATTGGATCGATTGTTGTTGCCGATCAGCGACACGACGAGCCGATGCAGGCTGTGGTTCCGCCCATCGTGCAACCCCTTCGAGGGATTCCGTTGTCGCAGCCGTTGCCCGAGGGAGTTGCTGGACCAATCCTTCCCGCGGCCCGGCTTCACGTGGATGCAGCCGCATGGGAAACCATGAATCGATTCGACTCAGCCATGCTGAATGAGGTTCCACTTTCAGATGGCGCAACGGTCAATCTGCGAGTTTCACGAATCAATCCCTTCGCAACAAGTGCCCGCATTGTGGTGGTGGAAGATGGTCCTCACGGCACGCAAGTGGAACGCGAGTTGCCACAACCGGAAATCTCCGCATGGAGCGGAACTGTCGCGGGCTTCCCGGGATCCTCCGCCTTCATCTGCCGGTCAGCCGCCGGCTTGAGCGGCTGGATTCGATTTGCAGATCGCATGGAAATTATTTCTTCTGGCGATGTCACGAAGGGTGATCAGCCCATGATTTCAAACGCCGCGGCACTGCCCGCGAGCACATTTGTGTGTGGCGGAGGAATTCCGAGTCCGATCGAAGATGCTCTTGAACTTGAACTCGACGCGCCGCCACCCATGGTGGCCGCTGCATGCCGCCAATTGCCACTCGCCTTTGATACCGATCAGGAAATGCTCGCAAAATTCGGAGGCAATACAACCACTGGCTCCGCATATGTGGCCACGATGATTGCGGCCTTAAGCGACATTTATTCTCGCGACTTTAATGTGCGTCCAAGCATCACCTATCTGCGATGGTGGGCGTCAACCGATCCGTGGACGCAAACCGGAACGTGCGGCGGAACTGGTGCAGACCAACTCAGTGAATTGCGTACCTATTGGAACACCAACATGAGAACCACGCCCCGCGCGCTCACGGCGCTGCTGAGTGGTCGCGGTCTTGGTGGTGGGTGCGCCTGGCTTTCATCTACTTGCAGCAGCGTCTCCAGCGGAACGGGCTATTCGGTTTCGGCTGATCTTGGTGGATATTTTCCATATCCAGTCGTAAGTCACAGCAGCGGCAACTGGGATCTGATCGTGGTCGCACACGAAATTGGTCACAACATGGGCGCTCACCACACCCATGACATCGGTGTGGATGGCTGCGGTTCGGGTGACTGCACCCTGCGACTCGAAGGCACCATTATGAGTTACTGCCACACCTGCACAGGCGGTGTTTCCAACATCAACATGAATTTCGACTCGGTCAACATACCCACGGTCATCAGCCACGTTGGATCCAAGAGTTGCACCAATCCAACCGTGGCACTGCCCGCCGCGCTAGGCGATTCCTACAGCATGCTGGAAGGCTCGACCAATGTCTTGGATGTGCTGGCCAACGATCTCGCGGGCAATTGCGAATCCATTTCACTTCAAGGGCTTGCATCCACGAGCACCCTCGGCGTTCCGCTCTCGATCTTGCCAACTGGCAGCCCGACTGGTGGACAGGCCATTGCCTACGACCCTCCACGCGGGACCAGCGGGATTGATTCCTTTACCTATTTCGTGCGGGATGCGTCGAACCAGAATTCGGCAGTCGTCACTGTTTCGATTGACATCCAGCCGTCTCTGTTGCCCTACAGCGGCATCGCTGGAAACGAACCGCAACTCTTTGTTCGCTATTACAACATCACCGGAACACCTAACACGCTTCCTGACTTCAGTGGCTCAACGCCCTATCAATATGGACTGGTTCCGTTGCTTGTCTTTGGAAGTTCATCCGGAGTCTGCGCGGGCAGCGGACGCAGCGACAGCTTTGGCGCCGTGTTCGAAGGCTGGGTTGACGCTCCAACACTCGGCACCTACACCTTTTCACTTTCAAGCGATGCTGGCTCGCAGTTGTATATCGATGGCGTGAAAGTGGTCGATCACAATGGGCTCCATGCCTATAGCGAGAAAACGGGAACCGTCTACATGGCGCCGGGCATGCACTCCGTTCGCATTCCATTCTTTGAAGTTGTTGGCACCTGCGGCCTCACACTGAAGTGGGCCTTGCCGGGGACCACTTCGCGCGTCGTTGTTCCTTCGACCTCGCTGACCCATGGCGGACAAGTGTTTGATCTCGACGGATCCTCAACAGTCGATGCCGGAGACATGGCCATTCTGCTGCTGAGCTTTGGAAGCGAATGCACCGAGAACCCCTGTTACGGTGAGCCAAATGGGGTCCAGCGAATTGGTATCGACTCAACCTGCATGTGCCCAGAAGATCTGGATGGATCTGGATCCATTGACTTTGGAGATGTTGCGTACCTGCTCCTCTATTGAGCCTTGGGCTTGCCAAAGGTCACTGCGGTCGAACTGAAGCCGTTTTTGGCTTCTACTTGGCGATTCCAAATTCTTTCAGCGACTTGCAACGCCTACGGGTGTTCGCTACTCTTCGCGGCTCGAATTCGCACACCGTCAGAACTACTGATTCGGCGCTGGAATCTTGGCGAAACCAGCCCGCCCCTTGTGGGGGCCCGTTCGGTAGGAGGTAAGGACCAATGGCCAAGAAAGTTTCTAAGGTTTTCAAGATCATGGCTCCGGGCGGCAAGGCCACTCCGGCTCCGCCACTGGGTCCCGTGCTCGGTGCCAACGGGGTGAACCCGGGCCAATTCATCACGCAATTCAACGAGAAAACGCGCGAGCTCAATGGTCGAGTGGTCGGTTGCGTTGTCACGGTGTTTGCCGACCGAACCTTTGAATTGGAAATCCGATCGAGCCCGGTGAGCGTGATGATTGCCTCGGCGATCAAGATTGAAAAAGGATCGGGCCAACCCAACACTGTCAAGGTGGGCAAGATCTCCAAAGCTCAAGTTCGAAAAATTGCCGAAGAAAAACTCAAAGACCTCAACACATCCAACATCGAGAACGCCATGCGAGTGGTCGAAGGCACTGCTCGCAGCATGGGCGTAACGGTGGAGGCGTAAACCGATGAGTCAACCACCAAAAATTTCAAGCAAAGCAAAAGTATCCACCAGTTCAGGCGGCAAGCGCATGCGGTCCAGCTTGGAGAGCCAACCCAAGACACCGTTGGCACCTGCCGAGGCGGTGAAGACTTTGCGAACCTTTAAGGCTCCAAAGTTTGATCAAACCGTCAATGTGGTGGTCAATCTTGGAATTGATCCAAAGACTGCAGACCAGGCTCTTCGAGGCTCTATTTCCATGCCATTTGGAATCGGCCGCAGCGCTCGCGTTGTGTGTTTCTGCCAAAGCGATAAGGTGGCGGCAGCCAAGGCAGCCGGCGCTATCGAAGCCGGTGGCGACGAACTGGTCGCCAAAATAGAGCAGGGCTGGATGGAATTTGATGTTGCCGTGGCAAGCCCGGACATGATGCGTGTGGTCAGCAAACTCGGAAAGGTGCTTGGGCCCAAGGGACTCATGCCCAGCCCGAAGGCCGGAACCGTTACGCCGGATGTGGCCGCGGCCGTGAAGGAATACGGCGCAGGCAAGCAGGAATATCGCAACGACGATGGCGGCAATGTGCATTGCGTCATCGGCAAGATGAGTTTTAAGGACGATCAGTTGATCGCCAACCTCAACCATTTCATCGCGGTCATTGACAAGGCACGGCCTGCAAGCGTGAAGGGCACCTACCTGAAAAAGTGCGCGATCCATGCAGCCATGAGCCCCAGCGTGTTGGTCATCGCTTGAACAAGGAATCGAATCCATGAGCAAACCAATCAAGGAAATGATCATTCGCGACTACAAGACACGCTTTAGCGGCGTGGAGGGTGGCGTGTTAGTCGAAATCCGCGGAATGGACGCTGGAACGAATAACCGCTTGCGCACCGCACTGGTCCAAAAGCAAATTCGTATTACGGTCGTGAAGAACTCACTCGCACGCACCGCGTTTGCCGGAACACCGCTGGAATCACTTTCCAAATACCTCACTGGCCCAAGTGCACTGGTGTATGGCGGCGATAGTGTGGTCGAGGTTGCTCGTGAAATTGTTCAATGGGCCAAAGACAAGGAATCGCTGCACTTTAAGGCCGCCATCTTGGATGGCGTCACCTTTGAAGGCCCGGCGGGCGTCAAGGCACTCAGTAAGTATCCAACACGCGAGGAAGCGCAGGCACAGGTCGTGACCTTGGTCCTGTCGCCAGGCCGCACTCTCATGGGATCGGTCAAAAGCCCCGGTAGCACGCTACTGGGCATTGTGAAGGAAATTCAGCGGAAGCTCGAAGCGGGCGAAACAATCGCCGCGAAAGCCTGAACCGCATTCAAAGAACCTTTTTAGCCATGCTCTGACTGGCCCCATCGGGTCAAACGCCGGAACGTCCGGCGCCTCTCGGAACAGGCACAGGAGTTTGCAACATGACGGATGACACAAAAACATTTGAAGCAAAAGTTACGAAGATCGGCGACGAGATTGCCAACCTCACTCTTCAAGAGGCAGTCAGTCTTGCCGACTACATGAAGAGCAAGTACGGCATTGAACCTGCTGCTGGTGGTGGTGTAATGGTGGCAGCGGCTGGCGGCGGCGCTGCCGCAGCTGAGGTCGAGCAGACCGAGTTCGATGTGATTCTTGAAAACGCTGGACCCAACAAGATCCAAGTGACCAAGGCCGTGAAAGAGGCCACCGGATTGAGCTTGGTTGACTCCAAGCACCTTGTTGACGCAGCTCCTAAAGCGGTCAAGGAAAAGGTCTCGAAGGACGATTCAGAAAAACTCAAGGCTGCACTGGAAGCCGCCGGCGCCAAAGTGTTGATCAAGTGACTTGACGGGTTTGGCGTCTGCCAGACCCCTTCGTTCGCCAAAACAAGGCCCGGCCTCACAAAGGCCGGGCTTTTTCTTTGGAATGCTTTTTTATCGGTCGCAATCCAGCCAGTTCGGTCGATTAAAAATCTGATAAAAACGAAAAATATTATTCAAGCCAGAGCAAGAAGTTGTTGCGAAGTTGGTCCGGTTCTTGCTACTCTGCCGGGCTTGGCGGTTGGCGCAGCCATCTTCGATTTTTCGCTTTGAAACAGCTTTCTCTCGGCAGGGAAAGCGTCATCGATTGTTGCGCCACCAACTGGAGCACGGATACATGCCCCTGAAGATTCGCGATTTCTCGAAGCGCGGCGACGCGACCCCTGTCCCAAACCTAACGCAAGTTCAACGAGCGGCCTACGACCGTTTCCTCCAGCAAGACAAAGAGCACGCAGAACGAGATCCAACGATTGGCATCGAGTCTCTGCTGCGCGAAGTCTTTCCGATCGAGAGTTACGACGCCAAGGTCAAGCTTGAGTATTTGCATTACCGGCTCGAACAGCCTCGTTACACGCCAGATGAATGTCGCGAACTGCGATTGACCTACGGCATGCCCTTTCGCGTAGGCGTTCGTCTCAGTCGCGAAGGCGGCGGCGTCATCAGCGAAGAAGAAATTTATCTCGGTGAGATTCCGATCATGATGGGCGGCGGAGAGTTCCTTGTGAACGGTTCCGAACGCGTCATTGTGAGTCAGTTGCACCGCAGTCCAGGCGTGGACTTCAGCATTGCCAGCAGCATTGGCGACCGCCCGCTGCACAGCGCGCGAGTGAGCCCAGAGCGAGGCAGTTGGATCGAGCTTGAGGTGACCAAGAAAGATGTGCTCACCATGCGCATCGATCAAAGCACCAAGTTGGCCGCAACCACCTTCTTGCGAGCCCTCGATGAACGATTCGGTACCACGGAAAGCTTGCTCAAACTCTTTTACGAAGTTGAGGAAGTCAAGGTTGAAAAGCTCAAGCCTGAGCACCGCAGCGCTGAACTCATTGTGGATACCGACACGGGCGAAGTGATCTGCAATGCCGGCCAAGAACTTGGCGAAAAGGGCGTTGCGATTTTCCAGGGGTCGTCCATCAAGACCGCCAAGGTGATTACCAATCCCGGCGACTCACTCATATTGAATACGATCGCTCACGAAGATCTGAACTTCTACGCGGACATCACTGAGTATCAGGCCGCCCTGCTGAAGATCTACGGCAAGTTGCGTCCAGGCAATCCGCCACAAGTGGATAAGGCCGTTGCACTCTTTAAGGAAAAGTTCTTCGACGAGAATCGTTATCGCCTTGGACGCGTCGGGCGATTCCGTATGAACCGAAAGTTTGAGATTTACCGTGAGAGCGGCAAGACCGAAGGCCGCAACTGGAAGTGGACGGAGGCCGATGCCCGCACTCAAAACCTGCGAGCGGAAGATTTCTTGGCGGTCGTTCAATACATTTTGGATCTGCGTTCACGCAATCCTCGTGCTCATGTGGACGACATTGATCACCTTGGCAATCGTCGCCTGCGCACACTGGACGAATTGGCTGTTGAGGAAATCCGCAAGGGCTTCCTGAAACTGCGACGCACAGTTCAAGAGCGTATGAGCGTGAAGGATTCCAATGAACTGGGCAAGATCGCTGATCTGGTGAACAGCAAGAGCATTTCCAGCGCGATTGAATTCTTCTTTGGTCGCAGTGAACTCAGCCAAGTGGTGGATCAGACCAATCCGCTGAGCATGCTGGTGCATGAGCGACGCCTTTCGGCCCTTGGGCCAGGCGGTTTGAATCGCAAGCGAGCCACCTTTGAAGTTCGCGACGTTCATATTTCCCATTACGGTCGAATTTGCCCGATTGAAACGCCTGAAGGAACCAACATTGGTTTGATCGCCAGTTTGGGCATCTACAGCGAAATCGATCCCTATGGATTCCTGCTCACCGCCTACCGCGAAGTGAAGGATGGCAAGGCCACTGGCAAGGTTCGCAAACTCCGCGCCGATGAAGAATTGCGCAAGGTGCTTGCTCCCAGCGACACCATGGATCGGGACGGCAGATTGCAGGGCTCTGTGGTGGTGGCTCGTCGCGACGGCGATCTCACCCCCGTGAATGCTGCCGACGTTGAATTTGTCGACATCAGTCCCAAGCAAATTGTCGGCGTCAGCGCAAGCCTGATCCCCTTCCTTGAACATGACGACGCCAACCGCGCCCTCATGGGCAGCAACATGCAACGGCAGGCTGTGCCGTTGATCAAAGTGGATCCGCCAGTGGTGGCCACTGGCATGGAAAAAGTGGTCGGCAACTACAGCGGCATGATCGTCAAGGCCAAGCGAGGCGGCGTGGTCACGCAAGTCGATGCTCAACACATCGTCATTGACAACGCCGATGAATATGTGCTTCGCAAATTTGTGGGGCTCAACGAGCGCACCTGCCAGAATCAGCGACCACTGGTGAAGCTGGGTGACAAAGTGAAGCCCGGTCAAATTATTGCCGACGGTGCGAGTACCCGAAATGGCGAATTGGCCATTGGCCGCAACGTCTTGGTGGCTTTCAACACCTTTGATGGTTACAACTTTGAAGACGCCATCGTGATCAGCGAGAAACTGGTCAAGAACGATGCCTTCACCAGCATCCACATTGAAAATTTCGATGTGGAACTTCGCGAGACCAAACTGGGTCGCGAGGAATTCACTCGGGATATTCCCAATGTCAGCGAGCGATTGCTGCGAAACCTGGATGAGAGCGGCATGATTCGGGTTGGAGCCCGCGTGGGGCCTGGCGACATCTTGGTGGGCAAAGTCAGCCCGAAGTCCAAGAGCGAACTGAGCCCGGAAGAAAAATTGCTTCATGCCATCTTCGGCCGCGCTGGAGAAGATGTGAAAAACGATTCGCTTGAGGTCCCAGCCGGAACCGAAGGCATCGTGATCGGTGCCAAACGATTCAGCCGTCGCATGCACTTGAATGACGAGCAGAAGAAGGCACTCAAGAAGGAAATGTCTGCTTACGAAGACGAGATGGATCGCCGGACCATCCAGCTCTTCAAGAAGATGGTGAGTGAAATCGCCAAGGTCACCGGTTCAGAAATGGTCGACCCCAGCACGCGCCAGAAGGTCGGCGCCAGCGAGTTGCCCGAAGTCATTCTGGAACAGATCCAGCACTTCCAGTCGAAGTGGATCAAGGGATCCGCGGATGTGAAAGCCACCGCTGAGACCGTGTACAGCCAGTTCTGGCCACGCGTCCAAGCACTTCTTGAGGAAAAGGAGCGAAAGCTCGGCCACATGAAGCGAGGCGATGAATTGGCCAGCGGCGTCCTTGAAATGGTCAAGGTGTATCTGGCAACCAAACGGCAACTGAGCGTTGGCGACAAGATGGCTGGTCGCCACGGCAACAAGGGCGTGATTGCACGCATCGTGCCTGAAGAGGACATGCCGTTCATGTGTGACGGTACGGCGGTCGAAGTTCTTCTGAATCCACTGGGCGTACCAAGCCGCATGAATGTGGGGCAGATTCTTGAAACCCACCTCGGTTGGGCCGCCAAGGTTCTTGGCTACCAATTTGTCACCCCGGTCTTCGACGGAGCCACTGAGGCTGAAATTCTGGACGCCATCAACGAAGCCAATCAGCATGTCCGCGATCGCGTGCAGAATTTTGAAACCACCGGAAAGGACCCGGGGCATTCGCTTGAACTGCTAGCCGAGATTCCTTTCGGCGGCAAAGTGCAGTTGCATGACGGACGCACCGGCGAAGCCTTCCACCAGAAGACCTCTGTTGGATACATGTACTTGTTGAAATTGCATCACCTTGTCGACGACAAGATCCATGCCCGAAGCACTGGCCCCTACAGCTTGATCACCCAGCAACCGCTCGGTGGCAAGGCTCGCACCGGTGGACAGCGCTTTGGAGAAATGGAAGTGTGGGCCTTGGAGGCCTACGGCGCCGCCTATGTGCTGCAAGAACTTCTCACCGTTAAGAGCGATGATGTGGAAGGTCGAACCAAGATTTATGACAGCATGGTGAAGGGCACCAACATTCTGCAGGCAGGCATGCCTGTGGTGTTTGATGTTCTGTGCCATGAAATCAAGGGTCTTGGCATGAACATCCAGCTTGAAAAACTGGACGCTGACACCGACCCACTGCTCTAACCCGCTTCACGCACTGACTAATCCGATCCAGCCTTGAATCAAACCCCTCTGTTCAGACACTGAACCGAACGACACACGAGACCATCGCCATGACCATTGCCAGCGACAACGTCTACGACCGCGTGAACGACTACGGAGCCGTCCGCATCAGCCTTGCAGGCCCAAACGACATCCGATCGTGGAGCTTTGGGGAAGTCAAGAAACCAGAGACGATCAACTATCGAACCTATCGACCCGAGAAGGATGGCCTTTTCTGCGAGCGCATTTTCGGTCCGGAACGAGACTACGAGTGCGCGTGCGGCAAGTACAAAGGCACAAAGTACAAGGGCATTATCTGCGACCGTTGCGGCGTGAAAGTGACGCACAGTCGCGTGCGCCGCAAGCGCATGGGTCACATCAATTTGGCCGCCCCCGTTGTCCACATTTGGTTCTTCAAGGCCATGCCAAGCCGCCTTGGCAATCTGCTCGAAATGAAAACGGGCGATCTGGAGAAGATTGTGTACTTCCAGGATTATGTGGTCATCGATCCAGGAAGCCTGAGTGAGGATGTCCTGAAATTTAAACAGGTTCTCACCGAAGACGAAAAGAATAAGTTGGTCGACCAGCATGGTCCGGCCGCCTTCACCGCCATGATGGGCGCCGAGGCGATCCGCGAATTGCTTTCGCCCCTCAAGCTCGATCTGCACGAACTCTCCGATGAACTCCGCGTGAAACTGAGTGAGACCAAGAGCAAGCAGAAGCAAAAGGATTATTCCAAGCGACTGAAGCTCGTCGAGCAGATTCGTGGCAGCAGCAACGATCCTCAGTGGATGGTGCTTGACGTGGTTCCAGTGATTCCGCCCGATCTGCGTCCGTTGGTCATGCTGGAGAGTGGAAACTTTGCCACCAGTGACCTGAACGATCTCTATCGCCGCATCATCAACCGCAACAACCGACTGAAGAAGTTGATGGATTTGAATGCGCCCGAAGTCATTGTGCGAAACGAAAAGCGCATGTTGCAGCAGGCCGTCGACGCGTTGTTTGACAACGGACGCTGCCGCCGACCCGTGCTGGGCTCAAGCAATCGACCCCTGAAGTCCATCACGGACATGATTAAGGGCAAACAGGGCCGCTTCCGAGAAAACCTGCTTGGCAAGCGCGTCGACTACTCGGCTCGTTCCGTCATTGTGGTCGGACCGGAACTGAAACTGCACCAGTGCGGACTTCCCAAGAAGATCGCGCTGGAACTCTTCCAGCCTTTCATTATCCGCAAGCTCAAGGAGCGCGGACTTGCAGACACCATCAAGAGTGCGAAGCGAATGCTGGATCGCCGCGAGATTGAAGTGTGGGACGTCCTTGAAGAAGTCATCAAGAACCATCCAGTCATGCTGAACCGCGCGCCGACGCTGCACCGCATGGGCATTCAAGCCTTTGAACCGGTGTTGGTCGAAGGCAATGCCATCAAGATCCATCCGCTGGTCTGCACCGGTTACAACGCAGACTTTGACGGCGACCAGATGGCCGTGCATCTTCCGCTGTCGCTTGAAGCGCAGGCCGAAGCGCACGTGCTGATGATGAGCACGCACAACATCTTTAGCCCGGCCAATGGCAACCCCATCGTCAGTCCGTCACAGGACATCGTCATGGGTGTGTACTTCTTGACCGTTGTTCAGAGTGAACCGCCTGTGGCACTTGACCGATTCCTTGAGGGTTCCGCCGAATTCACCAGCGAAGAGCGCAAGACGTTGCATGCACTTCCCCGCTTCACCCATCCTCATGAAGCCATTCTTGCATGGGAAACAGGCAAGGTGGACTACCACCAGTGGATCGAAGTGCGATTCGACCGCTTTAGTGAGATGGTGCTTGAAGCAGGCAAGGCCAGCAAGAAACTGAAGCGTTCACGAACAGTGACGACCGTCGGTCGATTGTTGCTCAACGAAATTCTTCCTTTGGGCATGCCGTACTACAACTGCACGCTTGGCAAGAAGGGTGCCGCAAAGGTGATTGATGACACCTATCGACTCAACGGCAAGGCCGCCACCATTCGCCTCCTTGACGACATGAAGGAAACCGGATTCCGCTACAGCACACGCAGCGGACTCAGTTTCGGTGTGAGCGATCTGCGCGTTCCTGGTGACAAGCAGAAGTTGCTTGACGATGCCGAGAAGCGCGTGCAACGAGCGCAACGTCAATACGAGAGCGGTGCCATTACGGATCAAGAGCGGCGCAATCAGGCTCTTGAAGCGTGGGCCAAGTGCCGCAACGAGGTCAGCGAACGGCTCATGGAAACGCTGAAGAACGATTGGCGTGACTTGGATGGTCATCCAGCACCGTCACCAAGCAAGGACGCCTCTGCGAAGGAATTGGCGGGCCTGCGCCGTTATCTCAATCCTGTGTTCCTCTTTGCCGACAGCGGCGCTCGAGGAAACAAGAGCCAGATGCAGCAACTTGCAGGTATGCGTGGACTGATGGCCAAGCCGAGTGGAGAAATTATTGAAACCCCCATCAAGGCCAACTTCCGAGAGGGTCTCTCGGTTCTGGAATACTTCAGTTCAACCCACGGTGCTCGTAAGGGTCTGGCCGACACGGCTCTTAAGACTGCTGACTCCGGTTACCTCACCCGCAAGCTGTGCGATGTGGCTCAAAGCGTGACGGTGACCGAATTCAATTGCGGAACCAAGCGAGGCATCCCCAAGCATGCCGTCATGAAGGGCGAAGATGTCGAAGTTCCGCTGCGCGAAGTGATCTTCGGACGCTCGGCGCTCGCAAGCCTGATCGATCCCCGCACGGACAAGACCATTGTCGAAGCCGGTCAAGCCATTGACAGCAAGATCGCGCGGGACATCGAGAGTTTCCTTGGCGAGGATGGCATCTTCCAAGTGCGAAGTCCGCTGACATGTGAAAGCGAACGCGGCATCTGTGAAAAGTGCTATGGACTCGATCTGGCAACAGGTAAGTCTGTGGAACAAGGCATGGCCGTCGGCATCATTGCCGCTCAGAGCATTGGTGAGCCCGGAACTCAGTTGACCATGCGAACCTTCCATACGGGAGGCATTGCCTATACCACCACTGCAGAGAGTCAGTACAAGGCCGTCAATCCTGGCGTGGTTGAATTGGTCGATTGCAACGAAGTTGAATTCCAAGGTCACTTCGTCGTGCTGAAGAAGACCGGTCTGTTGCGTGTTCGAGATGCCAAGGGCCGCGAACTCGATAGTTACAAGGTGCCTTATGGCTCCATGCTTCAAGTGAAGACCGGTGAGGTCATCAAGAAGGGGCAACTTCTCATTGAGTGGGATCCTCACAAGATGCCCATCCTTTCGGAAAAGACGGGCATCGTGCATTTCGAGGACATCGTTCAGGGCGAAACAATCAAGGTCGAAGAAAAGACCAAGGGTGTTCTTGAAACGATTGTCATTGAACACAAGGGCGAGCGTCACCCACGTATTGAAGTGCGAAGTGCCGATGGCAAGATCTTGGACTTCCATCACTTGCCGGCCAAGGCTCGTATCGAAGTGAAGGATGGCGATCCGGTGCACGCTGGTCAGATGGTGGCACACACCCCCAAGGAATCTGCTCGCAGTGCCGACATCGTGGGTGGTCTGCCTCGCGTCACCGAAGTCTTCGAAGCCCGCAAGCCCAAGGAGCCTGCCGTGCTTGCCGAAATCGGCGGCGTGATTGAATTGGATTCTGCCAAGCGCAAGGGCAAGATGACCATTCGCGTGTTGGGTGCCGAAGCCGTCTCCGTGGAGCATCACGTTCCGCAGGGAACGCACTTGCTGGTCCATGCAGGCGACACCGTGACCGCAGGCGATCCATTGGTGGAGGGTCCACGCGACCCCAGCGATATCGTCCGCATCAAGGGTGAAGATTCGTTGTATGTGTACATGCTTGACGAAGTGCAGAATGTGTATCGCGCGCAGGGCGTGCCGATTTCTGACAAGCACATTGAAGTCATTCTGAAGCAGATGCTTTCCAAGGTTCGTGTGGTGGCAAGCAACGACACCAAACTCTTGATCAACGAAGTCGTTGACAAGGCGATGCTTCGTCGCATCAATGGTGAGCTCGACAATATGTTGTTCGTCGACGAGCCTGGCCAAACAACACTGCCCAAGGGAACGCTTCAGCCGCGTGACGAAGTCAAGGAAGCCAATGCCACGGCCGAGGCCGCTGGTCGCGACAAGGCTCGAACCCGAAAGGCCAAGAAGGCGGTCGGTCGAACCCTGTTGTTGGGCATCACCAAGGCAAGTCTTCAGAGCGAAAGTTTCCTCTCGGGTGCAAGTTTCCAAGAGACCACCAAGGTTCTTACGGAAGCCGCACTCAAGAGTGCCGTCGACACCCTTGTTGGACTGAAGGAAAATGTTTTGCTGGGCCATCTGATCCCGGCAGGCACAGGTTTCAAGGATTATCGAGCAATCACCGTTCAGCGTTTGGTGGAAGAACCCATCGACGACGAGACCAGCGAACAAGAGATGGAAGATGCCGAGTTGGAGGCCGAGGCCCTTGGTGCAGATCGACCAGGCACGGTGGCCACCGTTGGCGAGGTTCGCGAATCGCAGGCTCACGCCACCACGCATGTGAGCGAACCGGTGCTGGCCATCGATGCCGATGAGGCACCCGATTCCAACAACGCGTGATCGATCCAAACGCTTCGACCAATGAAACAACCTCCCCACCCGGTGCCTCGGCGCCGGGTGGCGGTCTTCCATGGTGGCGCGATGGCCTTCGATTCACATGCACGCAGTGCGGCAATTGCTGCAGCGGACCGCCTGGAGTGGTTTGGTTCAGTCACGACGAAGGCCTTCGCATGTCTTTGGAACTTGGCATGACCCATGAGGATTTTCTTACCGCCTTTGCACGACGGGTTGAGAATCGATGGTCGCTGACAGAACGATTCGGTCCTACCGGCCATGACTGCGCCTTGTTGGATCGAACTTCTCAACCCGGTAAAGCACTGTGTCGGGTGTATGCATCTCGCCCCAGCCAATGCCGAACTTGGCCCTTCTGGCAGCGGAATCTGGTTTCCCGTGATGCATGGGAGCGGGCCCAATCGGCCACGCCCTGTCCCGGAATGAACACCGGAACTTTTTTTCCGGCGAGTTCCATTGTTGAGAGGCTGCTTGCCGACCGGGCCAATGATGCGGGCACCACTCAGTGAATCGCATGGACCCAACGTGGGTGGCCTCGTGGATTCAATCCGCACGCACGCCGCGCGTGACCGATGCAATTCAGGCCATGATTCGCGAGGCCGATCAAACCGTGCGAACGCGCCGACCGATTTGCTTGTCCAATGGAAACTGCTGCAACTTTGAACGCCAAGGCCACGCCTTATGGCTCACTGGCCTTGAGACCGCGTGGTGCTTGAACCAGATTGGATGTACCCCATCGGTCGAGCAAGTGGAACAATCCCTGCGGCGAGGTGATTGTCCGTTTCTGAAAGAGGGAGCGTGCGGGGTGCATTGGGCACGGCCGTTGGGGTGCCGTGCCTACTTCTGCGATGGTGCCGGCCAAGGGTGGCAGGAAGCCATGCTTGAAGCCTGGCATGGCAACATGAAAACACTTCATAACCAATTGGACATTCCGTATCTCTATGACGAATGGCGTCGCCTGCTGCTGGTTTTTGCTGCCGAGGGCGTACGATGACTCCCATGTCGGATACGCAGAAAACCGTGCAACGCGTCGCATTCGTCAGCCTTGGCTGCCCGAAGAATCTTGTCGATAGCGAAAAAATGCTTGCGCTGCTTCAAGAAGGTGGCGTGAAACCTGTAAGTGAAACGGATCACCCGGATGCCATCGTGGTCAATACCTGTGGATTTCTGGAAGCCAGCAAGCAAGAGAGCCTTGATGTCATTCACGAGGCCATCGAGCGAAAGAAACGAGGCGAGCTGAAGCGTGTTGTCGTCGCTGGCTGTTTGGTGCAGCGACATCGGGCCAAGTTGCTGGAGTGGGCACCCGGAATCGATGCGATGATCGGCGTCTTTGATCGAGATCACATTGTGGATGCTGTGCGTGGCGAATCACTTGAGCGAGCAGCCCTGAATGGCGACCGCCCCCCCTATTGGATTGCCGCCAATGCACTGCAAGCCGCGCAAGAACGAGGTTTGCCAACCGTCGGCCTCACCGTCAACGGCGCCGATGGAAAGGGCATTGGCTACTTTGAGGGTGACGCCAATCGCTTTCGCCTCACGCCACGTCATTGGGCGTATTTGCGAGCGAGCGAAGGCTGCAATCAACGCTGCGCCTTCTGCACCATTCCATCCATTCGAGGCAAAATGCGAAGCAAACCGATGGACGCGTTATTAACCGAAGCGGGTCGCCTGATGGATGACGGGGCTTTCGAGTTGAATGTGATCGGGCAGGACACCACCAGTTGGGGGATGGACATTGGAGACACTCGCGGTCTTGTTGGCTTACTTGAGGGGCTTGATGGCGTGGCACGCGAACATGGTGGCGGATGGATTCGGTTGATGTACGCCTATCCAAGCACATTTTCAAGCGAAATGATTCACGCCATCGCTCGCTTGAACCATGTCGTGAAATACATCGATATGCCGCTGCAACATGCCACCGATCACATGCTGACGCGCATGCGTCGCCACACCACCGCCGATCGAACGCAGCAATTGCTTGAGAATCTGCGAGCGGCGATTCCGACCATTTCGCTCCGAACCACCTTTATTGTGGGCCACCCTGGCGAAACTGAAAAAGATTTCGAGGCGTTGCTCGACTTTGTACGCCAACAACGCTTCGACATGGTGGGCTGTTTCAAGTACAGCCATGAAGAGGGCACGCCGAGCGGCACCATGGACAAGGACGCCTCGCTGCATGTTCCAGCCGAAGAGGCTGCACGACGCGAAGAGGCTTTGATGCTGGCTCAACAGGAAATTGCGTTTGACCGCGCCGAAAAAATGGCCCGCACGAAACAGCAGCTCTCCTTGTTAGTCGAAGGGCCAGACCCCGAGCAAGAAGCTGGTAAGGGCGAACGGGTCTACTTGGCTCGCGCTTCATTTCAAGCGCCGCAGGTGGACAGCGTGACACGACTGATTTCCAAGCGAGAGATTTCACCAGGCGAGTTGGTGGACGCTGTGGTCACCGAGGCCATGGAGTACGACCTTGTTGCACGACCCGAGGATGAGGTGAATCGGCGAGTGTCCCTTCCGATGGCTTCACGCCGTCGCTAGGCCCTATGACAACGAACCACTTCAGGGAACAAACCCCTACAGTTCGACAAGAATCCAAACCCACTCTCCGCTAGAGTGTGGGGCTCCACGAGACGACCCATTGCCCATTCGAAACTTCTCCATCATTGCTCACATTGACCACGGCAAGAGCACGCTTGCGGACCGTTTGCTGCAAGCCACCAACGCCGTGAGTCAGCGAGAGGCGCGCGCGCAATTGCTCGACAGCATGGACCTTGAACGGGAGCGAGGCATCACCATCAAAGCCAGCGCCGTCACCGTGCAGCATGTCTTTCAAGGCGAGACCTATCAACTGAATTTCATTGACACGCCGGGTCATGTTGACTTTGCGTATGAAGTCAGTCGAGCCTTGACGGCCTGCGAGGGCGCCGTGCTTGTTGTGGACAGCACGCAAGGCGTTCAAGCCCAGACGGTTGCCAACGCGTATCTGGCTGTCGCCAACAATCTGGAATTGATTCCTGTCATCAATAAGATCGATCTTCCCGCTGCCGACCCTGATGGCGTGGCGATGGAAATTGAGCAGGTGCTTGGTTTGAAAGCGGAAGCTTGCATTTTGGTGAGCGCAAAAACTGGTCAGGGCATCCACGAGTTGCTTGACAGTATTTGCGAAAAACTCCCTTCGCCCAAACCCGCCACCACCAACAAATTGCGGGCTTTGATTTTTGACAGCGTGTACGACGACTACAAAGGTGTCGTGGTGTACTTCCGTGTGTTTGACGGAAGCATCAAGGCTGGCGACAAAATTCGAATGATGGGTACTGGACGAACTTTTTCCGTCAGCGAACTTGGCCGCAACACTCCCTTTCCAACCAAGATGGAGAAACTTGGACATGCGGAAGTGGGTTACCTCGCTGCAAGTATCAAGACGCTTGGGGATGTTCGAGTCGGCGACACCATCACACTTGAAAACGATCCTGCTGAGGCGCCGCTGCCCGGCTACCAAGAACCAAAGCAGATGGTCTTCTGCGACTTTTATCCCTCAAGCAGCGGGGCCGATGGCGGGTCTGGCAAGAAGGGTGACTTTGAAGCCCTGCGAGAGGCCATTGAAAAACTCCGTCTCAATGACGCCAGTTTCACCTTCGAAGTGCAACACTCGGAAGCTTTGGGATTCGGATTTCGCTGCGGCTTTCTTGGGCTTTTGCACATGGACATCATTCAGGAACGGCTCGAACGCGAAGGCAATGTCGAAGTGGTGCAGACCGCACCAACCGTGACCTATCGCGTGGCGATGAATGATGGCACGGAAGTTGAAATTCACAATCCGGCCGACCTTCCCGACCTCAGCCAGGTCACCGGCATCTTGGAACCGATTGTCAGAATTGAGATCATCTGCCCCAACACGCACATTGGTGACATTATGAAATTGTGCGATGCACGCCGCGGGCAATTCAAGAGCCAGCGATATCTCAGTGACACGCGACAGATTCTTGGGTACGAATTACCTCTTGCCGAAATCATCTACGACTTTTACGACAAGCTGAAGTCCATCACACGCGGCTATGGCACGATGGATTACGAAGTGATCGGCTTCCATCAAGACGATCTGGTCAAGGTGAACATTCTCGTCAATGGCGAACCGGTGGAAGCTCTAAGCCTGATCACGCACCGCATTCTTTCCGAGCATCGCAGTCGAGCCATCCTTGAAAAACTCAAGAAGCAGATTGATCGTCACCAATTTGAGATTCCACTGCAAGCGGCCATCGGCGGGCGAATCATTGCCCGCGAGAGCATCAAGTCGCTCCGCAAGAATGTGCTGGCCAAGTGCTACGGCGGCGATGTCAGCCGCAAGCGAAAACTGCTGGAAAAACAGAAGGCCGGCAAGAAGCGAATGAAGACCGTTGGAATGGTTTCCATTCCTCAGGAAGCCTTTATGGCCATCCTTGAACAAGGCGATTGAGCCGCCAAGAAACCCAACACATTCGCTGGGGACCGCCTCACTCGGTTGCGATCTGCGCGTAAACTCTCCCCCCATGCGAAACGCCCATCGAATCATCGTTCCTGCCATGCTGCTTGCCGCAGGCGTCCTGCTTTCCACACTTGTCGCGCCTCGCCCGGCTGATGCACGAGCCACTCCAGCAGGTGATCTTGGTCCAACTCAAGCGGTGCTTCTTGAAGGCAAAGATGGCGTGATGAAACTCGCCAACGAAGGCGGGCGACCCAGTTGGGGTGATGAGCCAACGGCCCGCGCGTGGAGCGCCGGAGCGGTGCATGTGGACAAGGTGCTGAAAAAACTTCTGGAAAACCAGAGTTACCAAGCGGATCGCACCCGCTTTGACGAAGACGCCAAGAAACAGGGCGAAGAATTCCAAAAAGAAATGGAAACCCTCAAGGGCGAATTCGGAAGTAAGGGCAAGGATGACCCTGAATTTGCAAAGGGCCAGCAGGCCGTACAAGCTCTCTTTGAGCGGTACCAGAAATGGAACGCTGGCATGCAGGCTGCACAGGGAAAACTGATGGCCGAGCAAGTTGAAAAGGCGTACCGAGAAATGGTGACCGCTGTGGATGTGGTCTGCGACCGCCGAAAGATTGACATGGTGTACCGCTTCATTCCAACGGCAGCACCCTTTGATGCCGGCGACCTTGGCAATGCCATGGTGCAAGTGCAGGCGAGAACATTTCTGCGTGCTCCGGAATCGATCGATCTGACTCCGGATGTCATGAAAGAACTGAACCTGTCAAACGAATAAGCGGGCGATTGAACCGGCGGTTGGCGCCCCGGTTCTTCGGCGATGGCTTTATCGTCCGGTCTGCTTCAATCGGCACTCTACTGCTTGTGTGAAGTGCAAAGCGAGTTGTCGCTTTGCATCTTCCATCAGCGACGCCGAATCGCCCAATTCCTGTGCAAGACTTGTCACTGCTCTGCCTTCCAGTCCACACGGAACGATTAACGAAAACTGTTCAAGATCGGGGCAGACATTCAAAGCCAGTCCGTGGAGAGTGACCCAGCGACTCACCCGAACACCCATCGCACAGATCTTGCGTTCCGCCGTTCCGTTGCCCACCCACACACCGGTTGCATGCTGATCTCGAAGTCCATGCACGCCAAGATTCTGCAGCGTGTCAAGAACCACTTGTTCAAGAAATCTCATGTACGCATGGATTCGAAGATCCAGTCGATGCAGATCAAGGATTGGATACGCCACCAACTGCCCAGGCCCGTGCCAGGTCACATCGCCACCTCGATCCGTTTCCACCAACTGCACGCCTTTGGTCCGAAGTTGCTCGGATGATGCCAGCACATGTTTGGCGGCATCGGGTCTTCGACTCACGGTAATGACGGCCGGGTCATGCTCCAGAAGTAAGAGATGCATCGGTCCCTTCGCCTCCCTCTGAGCAATCACATCCGAATGCCACTGCCTTTGTCGCTCAAGTGCTTGGGCATAGTCCATCCGGCCAAGGTCGTGCACCTGCAATGCATTCATGCATGCAGCGTAGGGGCTGTGCCGCAGTGCCGCGCCCTCTACAATCACCGCCCCATGGCCGATGTCCATCCAAGTGCTGTCATTGTGGGCGATGTCACGCTTGCATCCAGTGTCCACGTCGGTCCATTTTGTCACCTCGACGGAAGCCTTGGGCCTGTGACCGTTGGGGCGAACACGCGTCTTCTGCATCGTGCATCGATTCAGGGACCATGCTCGATCGGTGAGGGCAACACGCTGTTTCCCGGAACGGTTCTTGGCATGGCTCCACAAGATGTCAAGTTCAATCCCAACACTCCGGGTTCGGGCCTGATCATTGGAAACGAAAATGTCTTTCGAGAATCGGTCACCATTCATCGTGGCAAAACGCCCCTGCCAACGCGACTGGGTCATCGCAATTATTTCATGGCAGGCAGTCATGCGGGACACGATTGCGTGATCGGTGACCAGAACATTCTCTCCAATTGCTGCATGTTGGCCGGACATGTTGAGATGGCTAGCGGTGTCATCATGGGTGGCGGCGCCATGGTCCATCAGTTTTGCCACATTGGCCGCAACGCCTTCATCGGTGGACTCACCGGCGTCAGCATGGATTTGCCGCCATTCTTTATGACAACGGGCACCAACATTGCCGGAAGTTTGAATGTGGTTGGTATGCGACGGAGCGGCATGGCCCCCGATCAAATCGCCGTCGTGCGCTGGGTGTACCAAACACTGGCTCGAAGTTCGCTGCCAATGCCCGCTCGAGTGAATGAACTTCGAAGCCGAGCCGGCGAACCATTGGTGGATGAATTTCTTGCATTCGTCACGGCAAGCAATCGAGGCATCATGCCGGGCTTTGGCAAGAAAGTACGCGGAACCGCCGCGCACATCTCCTGATCATGCACCTTCGCCTCCGCGTGCTAGCCAGTGGAAGTTCCGGCAACGCGGCACTGGTGACCGCGCGATCCAATGGAAATCGCCACGATCTTCTGATTGATTTGGGTGTATCGCCGCGCGCTGTGCGTGGCCATCTGAGTGCAGAAGGCATCGACTTTGAAAGTCTGCATGGCGTCTTGCTCACCCATGGCGATACCGATCATCTGCATGTGGGGTGGGCACGCGGATGGCCTTCCATGCTGGCCCCACCGGTGATTCTTCGACCCGAACATGGTTCCATCCTTGCGCGAGCGGGGCTTCCCAACGCATCAACCCGTTGGATCAGCAATCCATTGCACGTGGGGCCATTTCAAGTGCGTGGATGTGCTGTTCCACACGACACCGAAGGCAGCACCGCTTTTCGAATTGACTGGGAAGGCCATTCCATTGGATGGGCCACCGACCTTGGTCACGTGCCTCCACAGCTTTTGGATTTATTGGAAGGCGTTCATGTGTTGGCCATTGAAAGTAATTACGACCGGCAAATGCAAATGGAAAGTCCTCGACCGCAGGTACTCAAGGATCGCATCATGTCTGGTGCAGGCCACCTCTCCAATACACAGGCACTTGAAGTGGCCACCTCCCTGCATGAACGCGGCACGACTCCGAATCAATTCGTGCTTTTGCATCTGAGCCAACAGTGCAATTCGCCTGAACGTGTGAGAGCGTTGTGGAGTGATCGCGCTCCGCACCTTGCACCCAGCATGCAGATCGCGTGTCGCCGCACGCCGAGTCATCCCATTGATTGCATGGCCAAGGTCGCCACACTCCCATGAGCGATTTCATCGGACACAAATGCGGCGTTGCGTTGGTGCGACTCAAGAAACCGCTTGAAGAAGTGCGGCAAGAACATGGCGACATGCTCTGGGGGCTTCGACGCCTGTATTTGCTGATGGAAAAGCAGCGAAATCGTGGGCAGGATGGAGCCGGCATTGCCTCGATGAAATTTGACATGCCTGCAGGCGAACCGTTTATGGTTCGCCTTCGAAGCGCCAAACGAAATCCGGTGGAGCGACTCTTTGATGACGCCATGCGGCCGGCCACTGCTCTCTCGGCGTTGGAGACCCGTGGTGCGCATCCGATTGAACTGAAACGACGCATTCCATTGCTTGGCGAGGCCATGCTTGGTCACCTGCGATACGGCACCTATGGCGGCCGCGGGGCTTCCTTCTGCCATCCCTACATTCGTCGCAACAGTGTCGCCAGTCGCAATTTGATCATCGCTGGCAATTTCAATCTCACCAACAGCACAGAAATTTTTCGCACGCTCGTTGAGATGGGATTGAATCCGGTGGGCGACACCGACACCGGCGTGGTGCTGGAAAAACTTGGCCACTTCCTCGATATGGAACACGCTCGATTGCATGCCGCAATGGGGCCGGAGAGCTTCCAAGCACTCACTGGAAATGCTTTGGCAGAGAGTGTTGCGAACAATCTTGATCTGGTGCGCGTGCTCGAACGGGCTACGGAAGATTTTGACGGTGGTTACGCATTCGTCGGGCTAATCGGCAACGGCGATGTCTTTGCCTTTCGGGACCCGAACGGCATTCGGCCATTGTTCTTTGTTGAAACAGACGATGTCATTGCCGTGGCGAGCGAACGCGCCGCACTCACCACTATTTTCAACCTTCAGACCAGCCGCGTGCAAGCCGTAGAACCTGGGCATGTCCTCACGATGCGCCGCAACGGCACGGTCGCTCATCAGCCATTTTGTGATGCAGGGCCTCGCCGCGAGTGCGCTTTCGAGCGAATCTATTTCAGTCGCGGAAACGATCCATCAATCTATGAGGAGCGCAAGCAACTCGGCCACGAATTGGCGCCTCGCGTGTTGAAGGCCATCGAAGGGGATACCGCCAACGCAGTTTTTGGATTCATCCCCAACACCAGCGAAACGGCGTACCTGGGACTGGTTGAAGAAGTCGGGCGGCAAACCAGACTGAATCGCGGGAAGGAACTTGTGCAACGCCTTGCGGCGGGCACCCTGACCGCAGCCGATCTGAAACAAGCGCTCACCTTGACAGTTCGTGCTGAGAAAGTCGCCCACAAGGATCAGAAACTTCGAACCTTTATCACCCACGATGAAGCGCGGCTCGACTTGGTGTCGCATGTCTACGATGTGACGCCCGGCATTGTTGCCCCAACGGACACGCTGGTGATGGTGGATGACAGCATTGTGCGCGGAACAACATTGCGGGACAGCATCGTCACCATGCTTGCACGGTTGAATCCCGCACGCATGGTGATCGCGAGTTCAAGCCCACCGATTTGCTATCCAGATTGTTACGGCATCGACATGAGCCAACTCGGTCGCTTTATTGCCTTTGAAGCCATGGTGCATGTCCTGCGTTCCCGAGGTGAGCAGGCGCGCCTTGACGACGTTGAGCGACGCTGCGTGGAACAGCAGCATTGGGAACCTCGCCGCCTGAAAAATCATGTTCGCACCCTGTTTGAGGCGGTGGATCATGCTTCAATCGAATCGGCTGTGGCGCACTTGATCCGACCCCCAAATCTTGCGTGGAAGGGAACCATTCAAGTCGTCTATCAGACGCTTGAGGGACTCGCCAATGCCATTCCAAACTCCACCGGCCGCTGGTATTTTGATGGTGACTATCCCACTCCCGGCGGACTTCGCGTGCTGAATACCGCCTATTTACAGTGGTGCCGACGCGAGGATTCTCGAGCGTATTAGGCTGCCCGCTCCCTGGGAGTGCGTCTCGAGACCCTTCCCTGCCCTTGACCGTCCGCGTCATTTCGTGTCTACTTGTCGACCCGCTTCTGCCAATTCCGGCAGAGGGGGTCGGATGTTCACAGGTTTCAGGAGTCGACATGGCGCGTTACACCGGTCCAAAGGTCAAGCTCTCTCGCCGCGTCGGCGTTCCCATTGCGGACACGCCAAAGCACACCGCTAAGCGCCAGTTGACGGCGCCAGGCATGCATGGATTCCGCGGCAAGCGCAACAAGCCATACGGTGTGCGCAAAGATGAAAAGCAGAAGCTGCGTTACCACTATGGTGTCTTGGAAGCACAGTTTCGGCGCACACTTGCTGAAGCAGGTCGATTGACCGGAAACACCGGCGAAGCGCTCATGCAACTCTTGGAGCGTCGCTTAGACAATGTGCTTCGTCGAAGCGGATTCTCCCGAACCATTTGGGCGTCTCGGCAGATTGTGGCGCACGGCCATGTGCGAGTGAATGGTCATAAAGTGGACCGCCCCAGTTATGTCATTTCGATCGGAGATGTCATCTCCATCAAGACGGCAACCCAAAAACTTATTCGAGACAACATGGAAAGCCTTGCCGGTCATGTGGTTCCAGGTTGGCTGGAAGTGAATCCTGCTGAACTCACCACCAAAGTGACCAGCTTGCCAACAACGGATCAGATCCCCTTTGATGTCAACACCAATCTGATCATCGAGTTCTATCGCTGAGAATCGCAGCCCTCACGCGGGGTTCGACTGGCGGTGTGGCTGGCGAATTCGTGCGCCGAAAGGGTTGCCGATAAACCAAAGAGATCGCCATGCTCAAGTTTTTCCGCAAGTACAACAAGTTTCTTCTCGCAGGTTTCGGAACTATTTTGCTGGTGACGTGGCTCGTTCCCAGTGCGATTACCGAATTTGCGCAATCGAGTGGCGCTCAAAGTGCAACGTGGGCGACCGTTGGAAATGGCGAGAACCTAACGGTGGCACAGTTGCAGCGATTGCAAAGACAACTCAAGGTGGTGAATGCGTTGGGATCCTCCATGCTGCAGCAACTCGGAGGCGAGAATGATCCAGCGCTGTGGTATCTGCTCGTTCGCGAAGCGCGTCAGGCTGGTCTCATTGGCGGCATCAGCGATGGTCATCGATTGTTGGCGGCTATGCCGGGAGGCGCGAAGCCCGAATTGGTGCTGCCACGTCTTTCGGCGGAATCAGGATTGCAGCCAACCGCTGTTCTCGAAACGCTGGCGGAACTGCAAGGCGTTGCACGGCTTCTCAGTGTGGCAGCGAATGCGGCTCGTTTGAGCGATGCTCGCCTAGAAGTCAAAGCGGCCGAGGCCATGACGGGCGTTGCCGCGGATGTCGTGTTGATTTCTGCTGCCAATCCCTTGCCCGCCAATGAACCGGTTCCAACGCCGACTCAAATGCAATCCTTGCTCGCAGACTTTGCAGCCAAAGAACCTGGCACAGGCCGCGGCGGCATTGGATATCGCCAGCCAGCCAAATTTTCGATGGAATGGTTCGTGGTCCGCCCATCGGATGTGCGTGCATCACTGTCCAACGATCCCGCCCTCTCCGGCGTTGCCCTTCGGAAAGCCTTTCTGAAAAATCCAACCGCCTACGGTGTGGTCGCCGGTGATACGACGGCTGATTTTGAGCCTTACCGCGAGAAGGTTCTGGAAAAGGAACTCAATCGCCTGACCACCGAGCGACTTGATGAGATGGTGAAGTTCATTGGAGATCAAACGCAACTGGGGCTCCGTGGTTTCCCGAAGGATGGCGTCTACGCCAAGATTCCAGCTGACTTCAACGGTGTTGGAAATCTTGCCGGCATGGCTGGCTCGCTTGCGACACAATTTAAGATTGCTCCACCAACTGTGGAAATGACGGGCTCGATCACCAACAAGGATTTGAGTGGCGTTCCGGGTCTTGGTTCAGCGTCCACAACCCGATTCGGCACACAGCCGATGCAAACCGGCGACTTGGTCATGCAGGCTCGTGAATTCACGCCCGAACAGGTTCGGGCCGTGCTCCAAGCAGGCATCATCGGCCCACCACTTCGATCCCGAACGGTCGGTGATGTTCCCGCCGAGCTGTACGCCTTTCGAATTCTTGAAGCCGTGCCCTCTCACAACGCCGCGAATGCCGAGGAAATTGGATCGCAGTTGATCGAAGATGCTGCACGATTCATGCGATACGAGATTCTTGAGCGGGATCGCGCCGCCATCGAGACGCAAGCCAAGGCCGACCTTGCCTCAACAGCCAAGACCTACGGCAGCACCGTTGAATTTGCTCCAGCCATTCGTGAAGCGGATGCCAGTCTTTTGAAATACGGCATGAAGATCCCAACTTCCATTCCCGGAGTCGGAAGCGATGCAGACATTGCCAAGAACATTGTTCAACGGGCCATGGCACTGCCTGCGGATCTTGGTAGCGTGAGTGATGCGGATCGGACTTTTGTTCTTGTGGCACCCGAAAAACTATCGCTGGTCGCCGTCAAAATTCGTGAAGTCTTCCCGGTCTCGCGAGAGGATTTCACGGATGCTGCGAGCAACCAAAGGTTCATCGCTTCCATTCTCGACGATGGACAGGCCAAGGAATTTGCAAAGACCTTCTCTGCGGATGCACTCAAGAGTCGCCATGGCTTCAAGCCATCACGAGATGAGACCGCCGAAGACGAGCCTGCTGCGGCCACGACCGACGCAAGCAAGTCCAACAGCTAGCACGCGCGACCAACCGGGTCGCGGTCAACTCACCTTTGAACCGGGTTTCACAGGCTTGTCCAACGTGAGCACAATCACGCTGCGAGCGTCATCCGAAAACTTCCCGTCTGGCCCCGCAACCGCGCCGTCTTTCAAGTCGCTCGCGGCCAACACCATGCCTGCACTCACCTCACCTCGAAGCATGCGCGGCTCGAGATTGGCCACAACAATGACTTGCTTGCCAATCAATGTTGCAGGGTCGTACCACGCCTTGATGCCGGCACACACTTGCCGTCCCGTTGGCGTGCCATCATCCAAGTGAAGTTTGAGCAGTTTGTCCGCATTGGGGTGCGCTTCAGCACGAATCACGGTGGCCACCCGCAAATCGAGTTTGGCAAACAAGTCATAGGCAATGTTTGGAAGTGGATCACTCAATGGGTGTTCTCCATAAAAAGTAGGTTCACAGCAGTCTTAAGCCGCACCAACTGCGGCCGCATCGCGATCGCTCAGCGCCACGCCATCAGCTCGCAACCGCACCGAAGCATCGCGGCGTCGACTTCGCTCGCATCGTGGTTCTTCTCGTAAGTCATGCACGGTGACCGCTGTCGAATCCCGTTGCAACGACACACGAGAGACCCCACACACATCGGCGAGTTCCGATTGAAACTTTGCAAGAACACCATCGGGATCGGGCAGGGTCAAACCCGCATCAAGCGGATTGTCCACCCCGTTGGCTTTCGCTCCTTCGAGGGCCTTCATCGCAGCCATGCGAGCTACCAGAACTTTGGACCAATCCGCATGGGCGGTGAATTGGAATGGCAAATGAGCATGGGTGTGAATGCACTCCGCTTCCCCAACCATGCTTCGAAAAGCTTCGTCCGCTGTGTGGGGCAGAATGGGTGCCAGCAATCGGCAAAGCGTGTGCGCCGTAAGCCGCATGACCCGCTGCGTTTGCCGACGCCGAGGTGCGTCGACGGGATCGCAGTAGAGCCGGTCCTTTGTCGCAGCGCAATACACACTGGAAAGCGTGTCGTTGCAGAAATCAAAGATGGCCAAGTGCGCTTCACGAAAGGCGTAGCGATTGAATGCGTCGCGTACTTCACGCTGCACACGCGAC
The DNA here is from genome assembly GCA_945871915.1 of Singulisphaera sp. GP187. Lineage (GTDB taxonomy): Bacteria > Planctomycetota > Phycisphaerae > Phycisphaerales > SM1A02 > SYAC01. The sequence continues at coordinate 39,027 of CAMBXO010000007.1, read as the reverse complement.
AGTTCACCAAGAGCCCATCCATCCAACGACTCGGGTGGTGTCCGCATGGCCTCGGCCACGCAATCTCCTGTGGGCAAATCACCAATGTTTCCCATGAGAAATCGAAGCGTGTTTCGGATTTTCCGATAGGCCTCGCCCGCGGCCCTGACATGATCCAGGTCCACGCGAATGTCATTTTCAAAGGCCAGTCCACTGACCCACCAGCGACAGACCTCTGCACCGAATTCTTTGAGCAAGTCCTCAACTTCGAGTGCGTTGCCAAGGCTCTTACTCATTTTCTTGCCATCTCGATCCACCACAAATCCGTGCGTCACCACACTGTGAAAGGGTGACTGGCCAGTGACGCCAAGAGCCGGCAGCAGACTCAATTGAAACCAGCCGCGATGCTGATCGCTTCCTTCAAGATACAGGTCCGCTGGGAAGCCCTGCCCCCGAGCCCGCAACACACTGTTCCAACTGCTGCCCGCCTCAAACCACACATCGAAGATGTCAAACATTTTTTCAAGCGATTCCACTTTCAATCCTTGAGGTGCAAGTGGGTCATCGGTTGGTCGATAGGCGGCTAACAGAACAGCGGGAGTTTCCGTAAACCACGCGTCACTTCCCTTCTGTCCAATCACTTTTGCAACGGCTCGCACGGTGGCCGGTGTCATAAAGGCACTGCCATCTGGCAATGTGAATGAGGGAATGGGCAGCCCCCACGCCCGTTGACGACTCAGACACCAATCGGGCCGACTCTCGAGCATGCCCCGCAGACGATTGCGGCCCCATGCAGGGACAAATCCAATCGTGTGGTCGACGGCGTGAAGACCTCGACCGCGAAGCGTCTCACTTCCCTGCTTCAGCGGCCGATCGACACCAATGAACCACTGTTCCGTGGCACGAAAGATGACCGGCGTTTTACTTCGCCAATCGTGAGGATAACTGTGAGTGAAAACCACCTGATGCACCAAGTGACCACTCTGTTCAAGTCGTTTCACAACGACCGGATTGGCCTCCCAGATATTCATGCCCTGCAACCAATCAGGAACCGAATCGTCATAGGTTCCATCGTCACGCACCGGGCAATACGCAGGCAATCCCTCACGCCTTCCAACCCGCCAGTCATCTTCTCCGTGCCCGGGCGCCGTGTGCACAAGCCCTGTTCCATCTTCAAGCGTCACATGATCACCCGCAATAACGCGACCTTCACGCTCACAGAATGGATGGCGATACGAAAGACCAACAAGATTTGCTCCGTCCGTCTGGGCGATCACCTCGACCTGAGTTGCTCCGATCGCACTCTGAACACGCGCAAGCAAGTCGGCAGCAACAATAGTTTCGCTTCCATCGATACGAACCAACACATATCGATAGGACGGACCCACTGCAATGGCCAGATTGGCTGGAAGCGTCCACGGAGTCGTGGTCCAGATCATCAGACTTGGCGAACCGATCGGATCGGACAATCCAAAGGCCTTTGCAACCGCTGCGGGGTCCGACGCTTCAAAGTCGACCCACACGCTTGGATCATCACGAGATTCATATTCCAATTCTGCTTCAGCCAGCGCGGTTCGGTTGGCAATACTCCAGTGCACAGGCTTGCGCTCTCGAAATACCACGCCGGTTTCCAGAAGCTCGGCAAACACACCAAGCGTTCCCTCTTCATAGGCGAAATCCATCGTTCGATAGGGATTCGCATAGTCCGCAATCGTGAGGAGCCGTTGCATGGCTTTCGCCTGCACGCCAATGAACTTGGTTGCGTCCGCAGCACAGGCCTTCCGAATGGCCATCCGCCGCACTTCAACTGGAAGCGCGTCGAGGTCCTTCATCTTGCCTTTTTTCACCAGTTCCCCAACCACGCGATGCTCAATCGGCAGCCCATGGCAATCCCATCCTGGCGTATATGGAACGCGCATGCCCTCCATCATGTGGCTGCGCACCACCATGTCCTTCAGAACTTTGTTCACAAGGTGACCAATGTGAATTGGCCCATTGGCATAGGGCGGACCATCATGAAATCGAAAGACGGGCGCATCGACTCGTGTGCGCTGCATGTGTTGATAGAGGTCCATCGCCTCCCATCGCGCCATCGACATGGGTTCGCTTTGTGTGAGATTTGCCTTCATCGCAAACACGGTTTGCGGAAGATTGAGCGTGCCTTTGTAGTCAGCCATGGACGCGATCGATTCTAGGAACTCTTTGTTGGGTCGTTGGTGCAGCGGCCGAGCAGCCGCCGGCCCATCGCTGGGCACGAGACGGCACAACGGACATGGATCACTCGTGTGGTTCGTCGCCGGGCTTGACGGTTTCATCAAGATAACGCTGAAAATCTGCCATCTTGTAACTCACAAAGCAAAACACATGATGCAGCGTAAACCACTCAAGGTCGTGAGGATCTTTGGCAAGGTCCTGCCGTAACCGATTCAGTTCCGCGAGCACTTTCTCAACTTTCATGGATGACTTTCTGAGTGGGGATGATTGGATGGCGAGTGTTGGTGCACGGCTCCGTCCGAAACATGCGACTCCATGCGGCTGATCCCCCACGCCACGCCAACACCCAGAGCGAGCATCAGAGATAACGCCAGACGATCATGTCGATGAAATTGCAATTCCGGCAACAGATCACTCCCGGCAATGCAAAGAAAAGTTCCCGCACTCAAAGCCAGAGCCAGCGCAAGCGTGTCGCGATCTGCTGCGCCAATTCCCATCAGCAACAAGGCGGCTCCAAGTGGAACGGTGAGTGCGAAAGCGATATTCAGAACATGCCCGGGCATGCCTCGCTTCACACCCATGCTGAAGAGCGTGGTGAGCGTCATAGCATCAAATGGCTTATGCAAGAAGATGACCAGAAATGTTCCGAAACCCGCAGCGGCAATCCCGGGATGCAGCACCTGCGCAGACAACACACTGCTTGCCAGCGCCACCCCCTCAAGCAAACTGTGAAGCGTCAGCCCCGCCGCGGCACCGAGCCAGGTGATGCGCCCCACATGCATGGATTCGGTTGACTTCGGGTGTTCGTGGCCATGTTCACAGCTGGTGCCAGGCATTTCGTGGTGATGAAAGTCCGCAAATCGCTCCAGAAAAAACATGGCAAGAAATCCAATCATGGCCGCGAGCATGATCGACCCAAGGCTGTGATGGTCTGACTCGCCACCTTGACGCGCCACAAGAATCGCGTGGGGCAACATGTGAAAGAGCGCCACGCCAAGCATGACTCCACTCACGAAACTCAATGCCATCTGAAGCCGGCGGTGGGTCCAACGAAGCATGAATGGGAGCAGACCGCCGGACACACTTCCAACAGCCACGATTCCGCACCAAATCCAAATCCAGCTACTGGCCATGCATCGAGAGTAACCCCCAGATGGCCCGCTTGCTGCAAAGAACGGGCAATCCTCTTTGGCAAGTGAAAGTTGTTGGGGCTACACTCATCGATTCGGGGTGGTAGCTCAATTGGGAGAGCGCTTGAATCGCATTCAAGAGGTTGTGAGTTCAATCCTCACCCACTCCATTGGAGCGCAAACGCCCGCCCTTCGGCGGGCGTTTGCTTTGTTGGAACTTGCGGCGCCCGCCCTTCGGCGGGCGTTTGCTCCTTCAAACCCCTTACAATTGCCTTTGTGAGCGGGAGCCAGAGAGATACGCCGGCGATGCGCCAATATGACCGCTTCAAGCGAGCTCAGCCTGGTTGTCTTTTGTTTTTTCGCATGGGCGATTTTTACGAGCTCTTTGACGAAGATGCCGTCACCGCACATAAGGCACTGGGCATCACACTGACCGAACGCACGAAGGGTGTTCCCATGGCTGGTGTTCCCCACCATGCCGCCGAGGGATACCTGAAACGTCTTGTTGCACAGGGTTTCCGAGTGGCCGTGTGCGAACAGATTCAAGATGCCAAGGAAGCCAAGGGCGTCGTTGAACGAGCCGTCACACGCGTAGTCACCCCCGGCACGCTTGTGGATGAGTCGCTGCTGGATGCTGGTGAATCCAATTTTGTTGCCGCCATGACCCCCGCAACGGCCGAGCGTGCTGGCGCGTTGGCATGGGCCGAACTGAGCACGGGCGCATTTGAGTGCATCGAGTTGCCTCACCACGAATTGCTGGACGAGGTTGCTCGCATTTCTCCAGCAGAGTTGCTGCTCCCCGAAGGAACCGAATCATCCCCCACGCATGGAGCAGTGACCGGTGCGCGTCTTGAACGACCTGCGTGGACTTTTTCGCCACGCGATGGCGGCGATCTTCTTCGAAAGCATTTCGGTGTGGCCAGCCTTGCCGGATACGGAATGTCGGACGATGGGGCTGCGGCCGGTGCAGCCGGCGCCCTGCTGCGATATTTGCTGGAAACGCAAGCCGGCGAGGCCGGTGAATCAACTCTTCGGCATGTGCAACCTCCACGCCCGGTGGCACGGGATCGCTTCGTTTCGATCGATGCCGCATGTTTACGAGCCCTTGAAATTGAGCGCACCTATCACAGCGGTGGAAGCGAAGGCACGCTACTTCGCGCCATGGAACCGCCTCGCACGGCGATGGGACGCAGATTGATCCGACAGTGGCTCGTTCAACCATCGCGCGATCTGGCAGAAATTGCCTCGCGTCATGATCGTGTGGCGGCGTTTCTTGAGAACGATCAAACACGAATCGAAACTCTGAACATGATGGAAGGCGTGCAGGATGTTTCACGCATCGCCTCTCGCATGAGCCTTGGCCGGGCCACACCTCGAGACCTTGTGGCCCTTGGCCGTTCCATCACCAACGCATCGTTGATGGCGCAATCGCTTCCAGTGAATGCTGCCTTTGAATCCGACCGTGCTCACGTGCAACACCTCTGCATTAAACTGGGCGGTCTTGCACGACTGCTTGCGGATGCCTGCACCGAAACTCCTCCATCTCATCTTCGCGAGGGCGGACTCTTTCGAGATGGCTTTGATGGCGAACTCGATGAAGCTCGCTTGCTTCAACGAGACGCCGACACGTGGTTGGCCACGTACCAGCAGGGGTTAGTCGAGCGCACCGGAATTTCAAGCCTAAAGGTTGGTTACAACCGTGTATTTGGCTATTACATTGAAGTCACCAACGCGCACTCGGAACGCATACCAAGTGATTTTGTCCGCCGTCAAACCGTCAAGAATGCCGAGCGGTGCGTGACACCGGAGCTGAGAGATTTTGAAGTCAAGGTGCTGAGCGCCGAGCGACGGGCGATCGATCGTGAGCAGCGACTCTTTGCAGATTTGTGCATGAGGTCTGCCGCGGCCCTGCCTGATTTACAAGCCCTTGCCAATGCCGTTGCACAACTCGACACGCTGGCCTCGTTCGCTGCAACGGCTCGCCTTTCATCGCATGTGCGACCGGTGATGACGGCCGAGCCCGTGCTTTGCGTGACCGATGGTCGCCACCCGGTCTTGGAGCGCACGCTTGGGCGAAAATTTGTAGCCAATGACTGTCAACTCGGTCCCGTACAGCAAGCCTCAACACCCACACTCGCTCTGATCACAGGTCCCAACATGGCTGGTAAGAGCACCTACATCCGGCAAAACGCGCTGATTGTCATTCTGGCGCACGCGGGGGCGTTTGTGCCGGCCCACAGCGCAACGATCGGCGTAGTGGATCGAATTTTTACACGCGTCGGGTCGGGCGATGAACTGCACCTCGGCCAAAGCACCTTTATGGTGGAAATGCTGGAAACCGCTCGCATTCTGCATCAGGCAACCGAACACAGCCTTGTGGTGATGGATGAAATTGGCCGCGGCACCAGCACACTCGACGGCCTGAGTCTTGCGTGGGCGATCGCCGAGTCGCTTGCGGATCGTGGATGCCGCACACTCTTTGCAACCCATTATCACGAAATCACATCGCTCTCAGAGCGGCAACCGCGTGTGAAAAATCTTCAGGTGACGGTGCGAGAATGGGAGGACGGCATTGTGTTCTTGCATCGCATTGAGCCCGGTCGCGCGGATCGAAGTTACGGCATTCATGTTGCCAAACTTGCGGGTCTTCCTCGTTTGACTGTTGATCGCGCTGAAGAAATTCTTGACACCCTTGCGGTCCATGCTCCGCAGACCGCATTAGCTCCACCACACTCCGTTCGCGGTGCCGCGTCGACTGGTCAACTTGAGTTGTTCACTGAGTATCTGCCCCACCCTGCCATCGATGCCCTTCGCCGAATGAACCTTTCGCAGCTCACGCCCCTGCAAGCGTTCGATGCGTTGCGATCGTTGCAGGCCTTGCTTGAGTCGCCAAAGCACTAGCGTGCCCCACCACATTTTCAATGCCCGCCGAAGGCATTTCTATACTTTCCACGCATGATGCATGCGCTGGTGTATCGAGACGCGACTCTGATCGATGTGCCCGCGATCGTTCGCCTTGTAGAGAGCGGCTTTCGCGGAGTGGCAAGCCGCGCCGGATGGACCACGGAGGCCGATCTTCTGGATGGTCAGCGAACGGACGAACACGAGGTTCGGGGTTTGATTGAGGGGTCTCATTCGCACATGCGACTCGCCCACCAGAGTGACAACTTGGTGGCCTGCGTCCGCATTGAGCGAACGGGAGATGTTGGATATCTGGGCATGATCACGGTGGCGCCGTTGCTGCAGTCCAAGGGCATCGGTCGCAGCATTCTCGCCGAGGCAGAGCGTGTGATTTACGATTCACTTGGCTTGCGGCGTGCACGCATGACGGTCATTGGGCAACGGACCACCCTGATCGATTGGTACATCCGTCGTGGATACCGACTGACCGGTGAACGGCGCGACTTCCCGTATGACGATGTTCGATGTGGGCTTCCGCGTCGCATGGATTTGTACTTTGAGGTCTTGGAAAAGGAACTTCTGGAAAAGTAAAACGGTTCCTCGCGGAATTGGAATCTCAGGAACCGCTACATTTCCAGCCAAGACCATGCTGCGATTGAACGAGATTCGCCTTCCGATTGAACATCCAGAACACGCCCTTCGGACGGCCGTTCTGAGCCGCTTGATGATTCCGCCCAATGAACTCGTGCGATTCGAAGTGTTTCGCCGAGGCGTGGACGCTCGGAAACCAAGGGAAATTCTTTTTGTTTACACGATCGACGCCGAGGTCCAACATGAGGCCACCACGCTTGCTCGGCTTGCAAGTGATCGCCGCATCGGAATCACTCCCGACATGCGCTATCAGTTTGTTGCACGCGCCACCGATTCGAATACTGGCAGCACGGCGAAACGCCCGATCGTGATCGGCATGGGGCCGGCCGGCCTGTTTGCGGCACTCATTCTTGCACAATCCGGATTTTCTCCTTTGGTTCTTGAACGCGGCAAGGCCGTTCGTGAACGCACGAAGGACACCTTTCGCATGTGGCGTGAGGGTGTGCTGGACTGCGAGTCCAATGTTCAGTTTGGCGAAGGTGGAGCGGGCACATTTTCCGATGGAAAACTTTTTAGCCAAGTGAAAGACCCAAGGCACCTCGGCAGAAAAGTCCTGCAAGAATTCGTGGCGGCCGGCGCTTCCGAAGAAATCCTTTTTTCAAGCCGCCCGCACATCGGGACCTTTCGTCTTGTTGGAATCATGGAGCGCATGCGAGCAACGATTCAGTCGCTCGGTGGCGAAATCCGATTTGGCTGCGCTGTGCGGGATCTTGAAATCGAGTCTCAAGCTCCTGCCTCACGCGATTCGACAGAGAGCAACGATGACAGGGCAACCCAACGGACTGGACGCGTTCGCGCGGTGGTCCTAGCCGATGGCGAACGGATTGAAGCCGACCGCATCATTCTGGCCATCGGCCACAGCGCAAGAGACACCTTCTCCATGCTGCATGGTCGCGGCATCTTGATCACCGCCAAGCCATTTTCAATCGGGTTCCGCATTGAGCATCCGCAATCGCTCATCAATCGAAGTCGCTTTGGACCTCATGCAGACAATCCAATGCTTGGCGCGGCGGATTACAAACTGGTCCACCACGCTCGCAATGGTCGCTCGGTTTACACCTTTTGCATGTGTCCTGGTGGCACCGTGGTAGCGGCAACCAGTGAGCAAGGTTGTGTCGTCACAAACGGCATGAGTCAATATTCTCGAAACGAACACAATGCCAACGCGGGAATCGTCGTTGGCATTTCCCCAGAACGAGATTTTCCGGATGGCCCGCTTGCAGGCATGGCGCTTCAGCAATTCTGGGAGCGACATGCCTTTGAACTCGGTGGCAGCACCTATCACGCGCCAGGGCAACTGGTGGGTGATTTTCTCAGCGGAAAGGCTTCGACTGAATTGGGCTCGGTAGTGCCGTCCTACAAACCCGGCGTTCATCTTTGCGATCTCTCCACGGCGTTGCCCAACGAGGTCATCTCGGCCATCCGCGAGGCCATTCCAGCTTTTGCCAAGCAACTGAAGGGATTTGACCTGCCGGATGCGGTTCTGACCGCCGTGGAAACACGGACATCGTCCCCGATTCGCATACCACGTGATGCAACAGAATTTCAAAGTTTGAGCACAGATGGCCTCTATCCAACTGGCGAGGGAGCCGGATACGCCGGCGGCATTCTCTCGGCGGCCATCGACGGCATTCGCGTGGCTGAAGCCGTTGCCCGTTCGCTCACCCAGTAGAACATGTTCCTCGCTTCGACGGTGCCTCACTTCGACGGTGCCTCGCTTCGACGGTGCCTCGCTTCGACGGCGCCTCGCTTCGACGGTGCCTCGACCCCACATGACTGCTGGCACGTTGCCAGTGGTGTGATGCTGTTACGATTCCGCCACATGAGGGTTTCGGTTCTAGCGCACTCAAGGATGAATGCAGCGCACCTGCTCTGTGCAATGTGTGTTCTCTGCGGTTGCCAACAAGAGGCTTTGTGGGATGACCAGGCTTTTGATGCCTTGGTGTCTGACGACGCGGCCGTTCCATTTGAATCAACCGAGCCGCTTCCCAACCCGCCTGTTGCACGTCCGAGCGACTGTCCGTTTGGCAACGAGCCGAAAGATCTTGCGTTTCTCGTTTGCTATGCCCTAGAAAATAATCCATCCACCCGTGGTACATGGGAGCGAGCCAAAGCAACCGCCGCCGAGTGGGCCATGGTGGAAAGTCTGTGGTGGCCACGCATCAATGCGATCGGTTTTGGTGGATATGTGCAAGAGGCAATCCCACAAGCAACAGGTCCGTTGACCGATCGTGGACCCCAAGGTGATCTCGGAGTTGCCATGACATGGGAGCTCATCGACTTTGGTCGACGCGACGCACTCACCGATGCGGCTCGCCGCGCCATGATGGCTTCCAATCTCACCTTCAACCGCGCGCTGCAGACTCTGGTCTTTGAAGTGCAGACCGCCTATTTCGATTTGGACACCAAAATCGCTCTCGAAGAAACGGCGGAACAAAACCTTGAAACCGCACGAGTGCAGATGGAAGCCGTGGATGACAAGTTGCTCATGGGGCTGGCCATCATGCCGGATGTTCTGGTAGCGAAACAGCGATGGGAGCATGCGCGATTTTCATTGGAAGCGGCCAGCGCCGCAACCTTTGACGCCCGATCAACGCTTGCTCGCAGACTTGGACTTTCGGCCGATGTGCCTATTGCGATTCACTCGCTCCAGAAAATGCCGATCCCTGAAAAACTCGGCGAGCGGGTTGAGCAATTGATGGCCGTCGGAGCCACCGATCGCCCTGATTTGCTCGCAGCAGGTCAGCGGGTTCGCCAAGCAGAAGCACGAATCAAGAAAACGGAAGCAGACTTTCTTCCAATCGTTTCATTCTTCGGCTCGTACGCAAACAAGTGGTACAACTATCAACCCAATCCAGCCACTGCGAATGCTTCGTATGACGCCCAATTGCCCAGTTACGCAGTGGGTTTGCAAGGAACATGGCTCCTTTTTGACGGCTTTGAACGGGTGAATGCTGTTCGCAAGGCGCGCGCCGAACGCAACGCCGCGGTGGCTGACCTCACCAAGTTGAAATTGGAAGCCTTGAGTGAAGTATGGACGGCGTATTTCGATCAGTTGGCCGCCGCACGTCAATTCACATTCGGCGAGTCATTGCTTGCGGCCAGCCAAGATAGTTACGACGCCATGTTTGAAGCCTTTGTCAATGGATTACGAACACTGCCTGAACTCTTGCAGGCCGAACTGGACCTGATGGCTGCTCGAAGCACGCTCATTCGAACCCGCGCCGAACTCTTGGACAGCGCCGCTCGCCTTGCGTACGCCGTGGGAACTCCCGACACGGTAGCTCGATATGCCGGGCGGGTCGATCCTCGCCCGACAGGCGAACGCGTGCGCTGAGAATTCCATTCGTTCACCATCGCCTTCACCATGAACACGCAACTGCTGAGTGCTGCATTTGAATCGGGTCTGGCCTACGACGCCTATCTTGCCACCGATCCATCTCGCGCACCGGCCTGGCGAATCGCTGAGAGTCAGTCGCACCTGACCGCATTGCAGCAATCGCTGTTGAACTCATTCACGCGACGCATGCCCGTGCTGGTTCTGAGCGGAGTTTGGTGCGGAGACTGCGCCCAACAGGGGCCGATGCTGCAATCCATCGCATGTGCCTCGCCCTGCATTGATTTGCGATGGATCGACCGCGATGCGCATCCGGACCTTCGAGATTTGGTTCGCATTTGCGGCGGACATCGCGTGCCCACCGTCCTTTGGATGGCTGAAGATTTTGAATTCGTCTCGTTGCTCGGCGACCGCACACTGCCCCGCTATCGCGCCGTCGCGTCGCGGCAACTTGGTCCCGCGTGCCCGATGCCAGGCGCCCTGCTGCCCGCCGACGAAGCCGCGGCCACATTGCAGGCATGGCTCGATGAATTCGAACGAGTCCAATTGATCTTGCGACTCTCAGGGCGACTCCGACAGCTGCACGGTGATTAGGGCGCATGCTCCGTAGCGGCACGGGTGCTTCTGCGGTACACCCCACCCATGCAACGAGCGGATATGGCGCGTCACGTGCAGCACCTGTTATCGCAACAGGATTTCTTGCAGGCTCTTGCTCTGGCCGAACAATGGTCGCACAAACAACCGCATGTGCCGGGGGCGTGGCTGGCCGTGGCTCGCGCGGCTCTGGGCCTTGGGCTTCTCGGTCGATCCGATGAAGCCATGACGCGAGCTTTCTCCATGATTCCGACGGACCCAGAAGCACAGTTCTTCCGCAGCGTGATCGATCACCGAATCGGGCGAAGCGATCAAGCGATTGAACGATTGCGTCCGCTGACTCGAATGAAACACCCCATAGCGGTGGACGCCAGCCTGGCTCTTGCCGACGCCTTGCATCGGACCGCTCGCCATGATGACCTGTCCGAACTCGTTCGAGCAGGTGGCGCATGGATCTCGGATGACCGTGCGGTGCTCTCCATCTCCCGAGTGCTGGCTCAACAAGACCCGGCGGCCGCGATGGCCCGGCTCGAAGGCTTCGCACGCAGTTCTGCGCCTGCATGGTTGCGTCGCTTCGCCGGCTTTGATGCCGTGCGAATGCTCGACGCCCACGGCGAATTTCGGCGCGCCTTTGATCTTGCGGCGCATGTGCACGCGACCACCGACTCCCGATTCGATGTGAAAGGTCTTGAACTTGAAGTCCAACGGCAACGCACGCTTCTGAATCGTGAACGGGGATGGTGCCCGCCACGAGCAGCGGCCGTAACAGGTGTTTCACTTGTGGTGTCTCTTCCGCGAAGTGGCACCACGCTTCTGGAGCAAATGCTTGACCGCCATCCACACGTCACCGGCATCGGTGAGTACGACGGCATGATGAACCTTGGTGACGACCTTGTTGGAACAGGCTTGTGGCCGGACCGACTGGCTCAACTTTCGCCAGAACACGCCGCTGCATTTCAGAATCGCTACCTGCAAGGTGCACGATCGTTCATGCGACCGAATACCACACACTTCTTTGACAAAATGCTTCTGACGTGGCTCTGGCTGCCCGCCGTGGCATCGGTGTTGCCCGGCGCCTCGTGCTTTCACATGGCACGCGATCCGCGTGACAGTGCGGTGAGCCTTTTTCTCTCTAACTTTCATCCACAAACCATGGGATGGACCAGATCACTCGCCGAAATTCAGCGGGTTTTCACGGCAGAGCGATCGTTGCTTCCTGAAGCCCTGCAGACGCTTGGACTCAATCACGAAACAATTGTGTACGAACATCTTGTCGCCCACCCTGCTGACACACTCAATCGATGCCTTCAGAAAATGGGTCTCGCCATGGATCCCGCCGTGCTGCAACCTGAACACAACACCCGCACCGTGCACACGCTGAGCCATGAGCAAGTGCGCAAGCCGATTCACGCTGGCTCAATTGGTCGCTGGAGAAATTACGAGTGGGCTTTCGATGCGTCATGGAAGCCCTTGGTCGACCATCACGATCAACGGCGAGCCGCGGCCACTTGAATTCACTCTCCGTGTGACGATTTCCACTCCACGGGTTCACACTCCTGGCTCGTCAATTTCCAGCAAGCTTCCAGCATGTCACGCAACCCCTCGCCAGTGGCGCCGCTCACGGTCAGGCAGCGTTTCGCAGAACCACCGATCGCACGCGACAGCCTGTTCACCAATGCGGCCCGGTCTTCCTCCGGAATCAAATCGATTTTGTTCAACACAAGCAGTTCCGGCTTCGCGGCAAGGGCTTCACCAAAGGCTTGAAGTTCGCCCCGAATCACTTGCGCATTCGAGATGGGATCCGAGCCATCCTGTGGTGCCACATCGAGCACGTGCACCAGAACCTTGGTTCGCTCGATGTGACGCAAGAACTCATGACCAAGCCCTGCTCCCGCCGCAGCACCGGCGATCAGCCCTGGTAGATCGGCAACCACGATGCGCCGTTCGCCAGGCAATTCCGCAATGCCAAGTTGTGGGCTGAGGGTGGTAAATGGATACGCCCCCACCTTGGCCGCCGCGCGTGTCAGCGCTCCAAGCATGGTGCTCTTGCCTGCATTGGGCAGCCCAACAAGCCCCACATCCGCGAGCAGTTTCAGTTCAAGCCGTAGAACGCGCTCGACAGCGGGTTCGCCAAGCGTGCGTTCCGTGGGTGCCTGATGGGTTGACGTTTTAAATCGCTCATTTCCAAGACCGCCTTGTCCACCCTTGGCAATCACCATGCGACTGCCCGCGTCCGTCATGTCCGCAAGAAGTTCATCCGTATTCAGGTCAAACACCAGCGTGCCAGCCGGAACAGCCACCACTTTGTCCGCACCCGCACTCCCTGCGCAATTTTTAGACTGCCCAGCTTCGCCATTCTCTGCAAAAAAATGTCCCTGATATTGAAATTGCAAGAGAGTGTCGAGGTGCGGATCCACCCACAGCACCACATCGCCTCCCCTGCCTCCGTCGCCACCATCTGGACCGCCCTTGGGAATGCACTTCTCGCGTCGCATGTGACTGCAACCATCGCCTCCCTTGCCGGAGCGAACTTCAATACGTGCGTGATCCACCAGCATGCGTCACCCTTACTGAGTTCGATTGCCCACTCAGTTGGCAGACGGCACAACATCCACAAACCGACCTCGGAAGCGAACGGCTCCCTCGGTGTAGGACATGATGCTGTCATCCTTGGAGATAAAGGTATTCAAGCCAGGCTTCCATTTCGTTCCGCATTGACGAACGATAATGCATCCGGCGCGCGCGACTTCGCCACCGTACAACTTCAGACCACGGTACTGTGGGTTTGAGTCGCGACCATTCTCTGTGGAGCCTTGCCCCTTCTTATGTGCCATGGCGAATTCCTTCCTTATGGAGAGTCGGGCAGTTTAGCGGAAAACCCCCTCGCCGCCAAGCCACTCTCTTTGCCAGCAAACCCATGGCCGAATCGATGGGCCAACCAGCCGTGTGCTTACCGCATGATCCAACTTGGATTGCCGACTCCAGGTTCAGGCGTTGCCAAGGGCACTTCGCCTCGAAACGCGGAACGCTCACCGGGCACTTGAAAATCCATGCGAAACGTCTTTCGAACGGTCACAGGCTCGCCCGACTGGGGATGTTTGATGGACGTGCGTTCACTTGAAAGACCACTGACCAGCAACGCAAACTTTCGTTCCTCTGGACCAGCCTGAAAAACCACCAGCCCACTCTTGGCGTTCTCTTCGCCTTGAGCGATCATGCCAATCACCCCTGAAGTTTCCAGCAATTGCGGATCATTGAGCAGCCGCATGATTTCTCGGGTGACATCACTACTCACGCCTGCCCCTGACTTGGACAAGCGACCCGAATCATCAAGCATGTCCCATTGAGGCGCCACTCGACGATCTTTCCCTGTGCGATTGGCAATCGTAAAAGTTGCAAACCAATACTGTTCGCCACTCTTGGGGTCACGCCATAGTCGTAATGCACCCGGGCGATAATCGAGCGTCCACTTCTCTTCGGCTCGAGAGCGAGGCTTGACCACATCGCCCTGAGGCGGGGACGACTGCGAGGCAGAAACCTCAGCAGCCTGTGCGAGAACAAAGCAGAGCAGCAGCGAAACGAGCATTCCGTAAGCATATCGAGGTCGGCTGGTGGACTGGCGGGGTAGTCTGCTGTGGACATGTCGGAAACCGCTCGCTCAGCACCCGCCCATCCATCGCAACGACTCGCTGCAGCGGAGCGGCTTCTCGGACGGCATGGCGGCGACGCCACATGGTTCCTTGATCGACTTTCGCAAAGTGGGTGGAGCCCTCAGGACCTTTGGTGCTATTCGATGGGGAACGGACGGATCCTGGCGTCTGGATTGATCTGCGAGCATGCTGGGCGGACCGCAACGCTTGCAACGAGCCGTTGTCACGATCCGGAACAGGTCCGCATTGCAGCTGACCTTTTGACCGCCATGGTGAAGGACTTGGCCCGTCGAAACACCATCATGCTTGCGCAAGGCATGATTCCTGCAGAAGATGCGGATGCAATGAAAGCTTTCAATCTGGCTGGGTTTACTGAGCTTGCGGTGCTCGCGTGCATGGAACGGCCCAATACCCGCAACATTCCACGCCCCAAGCCCATTGCCGGCACCGAATTTATTCAGGCGAATGACGATGCGGCACTTCAAGCGATTCTTCGGGCCAGTTACGAGGACACGCTGGATTGCCCGGGCCTTGCTGAACTTCGCTCGGATGAGGACATTCTGGCAGGCCATCGAAGGAATGGTCGATTCGAACCGGCATTGTGGACCATGCTTCGGAGCGATCAAGCCATTGTGGGAGCAGCACTTGTCAATCGTTCGCCTGAAAATGATTCCGTTGAATTGACCTACCTCGGTCTTGCCAAGTCGGCTCGTGGCAAAGGATTGGGAACGCTGCTGCTGGATGAAGCGTTGTGGAAGTGCTCACAGGTTCCTGAACGCACGATTGCATTGGCGGTTGATGAAAAAAATTCCCCGGCGGATCGCCTGTACCGATCTCGAGGCTTCAGAACTGTCGCTCGCCGCAGGGCTTTCGCGCTTCGGGTGCAGTCATCCACATGATGTGGACACTTTCTTGTGGCGCCTGTGGAAAAGATTTTCTTTGATGCGATTCGCTCGACAATTCCGCAGAGATCTGTCGCCTCGCGATTTTTCATTTCATCTTTCACTTGCATGTGTCAAGATTGCGCCTATCTTCCGGTCACTTCGCAGGACGCGAAGGAGTACCAGTCAGTGCAGACAGCCTGACGAGCAAAGATGAGTCGACAATTCGAATGGGCACTGCTGAGTGCTGCAGTTGCATGAGACGCCTGATCGCTCCTGTGACCGTGCCCGTCCAATAAAGTCGCTCAATCAGTTGCTCGAGTTGTGGTGTCGCCTCGTCGTGTTCGGTGCAGTCGTTTTCGAATGGATTCGATGGATGAAGTCCGTCTTGCAGACTTCTTCCAGCGTGCATGCGTGAGTTGTTGGGATCCATTTGGAAAGTTCTTCATCGTGGCTTTGATCCAGACCGAAAAAGTCCCATCCCAAATTCGCTCCCTGCTCAACCACCGCCTTGGCGAGCGGCGGGCCAGCATGTGGTTTGACGGCGAAGCCCAATTACAAGTCCATGACGGACGGTTGCAAGTGCATGCCCGCAGTGAATTTGTCGCCGACTGGATCAAACGGCACTTTCGGGGTGATCTGCAGGCGGCGGCTCGCGAGGCCCTTGGAAGCGATGAATTGCAATGGAGTGTGGCCCAGCGTGAACCAGAGGTTGAGCCATCGTCCTCGCCGATTGCGTCGGTACGGTCGCTTCGCACAGAGAATCAGCGATCTGCTCCCAAACGAGAGGGCGCAAACACATGGCGAAAGTTGGAGGACTTTGTTCCCGGTTCGGTGAACCAAGTGCCCGTCGATGCTGCTCGGCGGATGGCCGCAAGTCAGAACGGTCTGCGATGTCTTGTAGTGCATGGAGGCTGCGGTGTTGGCAAGACGCATTTGCTGCAGGGTCTGTGCCGGGCTCGACGCGAACACACTCCTTCGTGCCGCATTCGGTATGTGCCGGCTGAGCAATTCACCAACGAATACATCCACGCGGTTCGAGCGGGCCAGGTGGATGGATTCCGAAATCGCATGCGTCGTGTCGACCTGTTGGTGATCGATGATGTTCACTTTCTAGCCAATAAAGTTGCCACACAAAGCGAGTTTCTGCACACGCTTGACGCGTTGGATCTCTCGGGAGGGCAAGTTGCGCTTGCCAGTGACGAGCACCCGACATTGATTCGCAAATTCGGACAGTCGCTGGTGAGTCGAATGCTTGCGGGCATGGTGGTGCGTGTGGAAGCACCCGATGCGCCAACGCGGATTGAACTGACGCATCGCCTTTCGCTTCGCCGCGGATTGAGCCTGCTTCCGGAGGCGACGCATGCCATTGCCGAACGCTGCGTTGGCGGCGCGCGAGAAATCGAAGGCATGCTGAGCCGAGTGGACGCGCTGCGAGCGGTCACCACCGAGCGAGGACCCGTCGGCGCTGGTGAAGTTCGTGCAATTTTCCAGCAGGATGATGCACAGCGAGGCACGCAGCCGGTTCGGCTGCCTGAAATTCTTGATGTCACCTGCCAGCAACTCGGCGTCGAAATCGATCAACTTCGATCCGGTGGTCGGCATCGTCGCGTGGCTCTGGCTCGCGGCCTCGTGACATGGCTCGCGCGCGATTTGACATCCATGAGTTTTCCTGAAATTGCACGCGGATTGGGTCGCACCGCTCATTCAGCAGTGCATGGCGCCGCAGCGCGAGTGCAGACATGGATCGATGCGGACGCTCGTGTCGACGGTGGTCCTGCGGGTGACATTGCCATTCGAGAGCTGGTTGCACGGCTCCGACACATTCTGCGTGCGTCTCATCGCGCGTGACAGTTACTCAAGTTTGGCACCAACCCCACCCAATGGAACGAATGCCTAGTGTGTGGAGAAGGACAGGAACTCGCTTCGCTACACTCGAAGAATGAGGGCGTCCTCCATTTCATGTGCGCTAGTCATGCTTGTTCTCTGCGAGCAGAATTCCATGGCGCAGCGCATCGATCCTGTTGATGCCTCGGTGCTGACCTTGCGACAAGCCGTGACCTATCGGGACACCGGTACGCAACACCCTCAACTGGTTGCGCTTCGCTCACTCAAGGACCCCACACTCCAACCCGTCTTTGAAGGACTGCTCCAAGCCAAGGAAGCGCCCATGCGTGTGGATGGATTTCTAGGGTTGAGCGAATTGCGAGGTGAACGAGGTGCTGATCCAGAACAATTGAAGGCATTGGGCGATCCGGCCATTCAAACGGTTGCGATCACGGAATGCCTTGGGCTGGGGCTTCTTAAACCCGAGGGCATTCGAGCCATCTTGGCATGGAAAGACTTGCCGGACTACGACCGTGTTTTACTGATCGCAGAACTCAATCGAATCAAGGAACCGTGGGACTTGGCCATGCTTGGAGAGGCAGCAAGTAGTGCCACCGCAGAAGTGGCCGGTCTAGCCGCAGCTCTTGCACTCGAAAAGGGAGACACCGCGCGGTGGCGTGCCTTCCTTGACCAAGCGGCTTCACTCAGCACCGTCGACCGCCAAGACTTGATGCGACGCATTGCGGATGCTTCGCGGCATTACCTGCTCGGCCCCGCCGCGGTGCAATTGCTCAAGGTCACCGAGGAATCAACGGGTGTCGAGCGCACCGCCGCCATGGCCGCGGCGCTAAGAGTGGCGCCAACGGCTGGTCGCGACGCTGTTTTGCAGCAGGCTCAGGCCGATCGGTCGCTGGCCAATCTTGTTCAATGCGGCATGCTCATGCTTGCTGCAGACGATGCGATCCGTGCGGACGATTTTGGAGTGCTGAAGAATGGTGACTTGATGCCCGAAGCCATTGCGGAAGCGGGTGCTGCGTTGCGAACTCCTGGAATGGATCCCACCGTCCCTCTTGTGGGACTGATGGAGTCAGCAAATCGCCCAATTTCAGAATGGGCCGTGCGTCAAGCAGAAAAACTTTCTCCGGAGGCACGCAGAACGGTACTGCTTGCAGCCATTGACCGATTGGACACCAAAGAAACCCCGTCGATGCATGACCGCCTTCTTGCGGCCCTTGCAGCGCAACAATTGATCGCAAGTGATCCCGACACTTTGCTGCCTCGTGCAACTCGAAAAAGCGGACGCCCCGAAATTCCGGAGTCCATCGTGGCGGCTATGTGCGACTTGGGCAACAACCAAGCCATGCAACTGGCTCGATCCATGCGAGGATCACTGAATCAGCGAGGCGAAAGTCTGGCTTTGGTCACCATCGCCAAGACGGCACCCACGTTGACCACCGATGAAGTGCGGCAACTCGGAGTCATTGGCGGAGGTGGCGGTCGCGTTGAGGAACCGATCCAGATGCAGGCCGCGTGGCTCTATCTTCGCCACAGCAATCAACTCGCGAAAGCGATTGCAAAATTGACTCCTCGCTAGAGACACATGATTCCCCTTCACCAACCAGCACTTGAACCAAGCGACTTTGATGCGGTGACCGCGTCATTGCGATCGGGCCGCCTCACCATGGGTCCAGAATTGTTGGCCTTTGAGCACGCCATGGCTCAGCGCACACATCGGCCGCACGCGGTTGGTGTTTCCAGTGGATCGGTCGCCATGGAGATTGCATTGAAGGCACTTGGTATTGGAACAGGCGACGATGTTCTGGTGAGCGCCTTTGCGTACAGCAGCAATGTGAACGCCGTGTTGCATGTCGGCGCACGACCGGTCTTTGTGGATGCAGACCCCGCGACGCTCAATATGGATCCGCTCAAGGCGGACGTGGCGGCCACACCTCGCACGCGAGCCATGCTGACGGCCGAAACATTTGGAAATCCCGCCGGCATGCCGGAACTCATCGCCCTCTGTTCGCGACTGGAAATTCCGATGGTGGAAAACGCAACTGAAGGCCTTGGATGCACACTTGGCCAAGACAATGTCGGTCGATTCGGGCGGCTGGCATGCTTTGGATTCTTTACGAATCGGCCTATTACCACTGGCGAAGGTGGCATGATCGTGACGCATGACGACCATCTGGCTGCGGCGTGTCGCGCCATGCGACATCAGGGACGGGTGGATCGATTCAGTTTCCCAGATCAGCCGCAGGAACTTGGAACGCGGCTGCAGCATGCCTTCGATGGCTACGACGCGCGACTTCCAGAAATGAACGCGGCGCTTGGAACCAGTCAGTTGCATCGTTTGGATGCAAGCATGCAGCGACGAAATGAAGTGGCGGATGCCTATGTCAGACGCCTTGCTGGCGAGCCTGATCTGATTCTGCCAAGCCCTCCACCTAATTGCGTGATGAGTTGGAGCAGCTTTGTTGTTCGACTTTCAGATCGCTTCACCAAGGAGGACCGTGACTTCATTATTGATGGCTTGCATCGACTGGATATTGGGGCGGCGGATTGGTGGCCGTGCGCCGCGCTGCTTCCGCATGTTCGCAAGGTCTTAGGTCACCAGCCCGGTGAATTTCCGGTGGCCGAGCGACTCGCACACCGCACGCTGGCGTTGCCATTCTTTGAACGCATCACTTCCACAGAGATGGATGAAGTCTGCGACTCGCTTCGAACCTTGATGGAGCGTGTCGGAGTTTCTCGCGAATAGACCGGGCACAACGCGGCGAGACTTCTCTTCACTCCGTCGACAGGCGGCTTTCCCGTCGCAGCAAAATGGCCAGCAATGAGGCTCGCTCTGGAAGGCTGTCGGGCCACATGAATTCATCGTTTCGATGCAGGTTTCCGCCTCGAACGCCCAGCCCGTCAAGCGTCGGTGGCCCGGCCTGCTGAATCAAATTCGCATCGCTCACGCCACCAGTCGATGCAAGCCCGACCGAAAGCCCAAGATCTGTAGCGACAATCTGCGCACGCAAGCCCAGAGCCTTCACTTGATCCGTGCACGGCTTCGCCGGACGATTCGCATTCTTGCAGAGACGCAGCCGCGGCACATCGCTCTCGCTGCCATACGCGAGCGCGTCGAGTGCGAGCCCTAATTCGCGGCCTTCTGCATCATTTGCAAAACGAAAATTTCCCCACGCCCGCGCCGCATCGGGAACAATATTGGTGGCCACACCACCCTGCAGCGGACCAATATTCACTAATCGACCTCGCGGAATGTCTACAAGGGCGGATGCGTCCACCACCGCTTTCGCAAGAGCTGTAACCGCACTGATGCCCTTTGCAAAATCTCGCCCCGCATGCGCGGCTCGCCCAAACGCCTGCAACATGAATTGCCCGCTCCCCGCTCGCGCCACCACCAGATCCCCAGATGCTGTGGCGGGTTCCACAACAAAGGCTCGATCATGCGTTGCGGCAAGCTTCGTCAACGCAGCGGCGGATCCAAAGGAACCACTCTCCTCATCACTCACAAGCACGACAGTCCACGCAACCCTTTCGCCATGCGCTTCCAGCATTTCCAGAGCACACACCAGCACTTCAAGGCCGCCCTTCATATCCACCACTCCCGGTCCCACCACTGCTCCATCGCTGCGTGGCTCCATGCGTTGAAAGGTGCCTTTCGGATCGTGCACAGTGTCCAAGTGGCCGCACAGCAACATGCGAGGCCCGGTTCGACCTTGCGTTCGATGCGCGACAAGAATCGGCATGCGTGCGTCAGGCCCTGAGGTGCTTTCGATCCACTCCGGACGAGCGTCGGCATCAATCAACTCGATGGTCGCGCCAAGATTTCGAAGCCTCACCGCCAGGAATTCGCGAAGACTCAGCAGACCGGATTTATTTCCATAACCCGTCGGCATGGAAACCATTTCACCCACGCGGAGCAACATCTGTGATTGCTGCGCCTTCAGGCGATCGTGCATCGAGTGTTCGGTCGCATCCAGTGCCATCAACCTGCCTCCGCTGCAAGATGTGGAGCCAACGTTCCTTCACCGACCAGCGTTGCTGGGCCGCTCATGACCACGGTGTGACCTTCGCCATCCCATGCAATGTCAAGAGCGCCGCCCGGAAGGTGCACCACCAATGGCCCTCGAACTCTTTGTTGGGCCATGGCCGCCACGCCCACGGCGCTGGCGCCGGTTCCACATGCCAGCGTGATGCCGCTGCCTCGCTCCCATGTTCGCATGCGAATGGCTGAGGGGCCTATGACCTGCGCCACATGCACATTGATTCGATCCGGAAACCATGAATATCGCTCGAGGCGCGGTCCGATGGTTTCAAGCGGAATTTTGGCCACATCGGCACACCACGCCACCGCGTGCGCATTGCCCACATTCACGAGGGAAAGTGTGGATTCAACTCCACTCTCAGCCATCCAATCATGTGGTCCCTGCAAGTCTTTCCAGAAATTTTCTGGAAGCGAATAACTCAGCATCGACTGGTGCGCTGGCACACCTGGAACACATGCAGGAATGTCGCCGCAGGCAAACCGAGGCGTACCCATGTGCACGGATGCGTGAAACGCTCCATCCGTGGTACGCCGCCATGTAACGCCTAGCACACCGTTCCCTGTCTGCACTCGAAGTGGATTCGAAACACATAGCCCTCGCTCAACGGCGAATCGAGCCACGCAACGAATTCCATTGCCGCACATGGCCGCCTCACTGCCATCGGCATTGAAGATGCGCATCCGAAGGTCGGCCTCTTGCTCGCTCGGCGGACCAACCAAGATCAGCCCGTCGCTCCCAATACCAAAGTGCCGATCGCTGACGGCCCTTGCCAATCGAGGCGCGTCAGGTACATGTTCTTGAAACAGATCCACATAGATGTAGTCATTGCCAAGTCCATGCATCTTGGTGAATTTCATCATCCACCTTCCGTTCCTGGTCGCATGATGCTGCCAAGATCGACCACCACCGGCCCGTGTCGGTAGAAGTCCACATTCAGCTCCCGCTTGCGCAGAAATGTAAACACCAAGCAATTGGCACGGGTGCTGTTGGCATAGGCAAAGTCGCCCATGTGAGGCCCGGCGTAGCGGCTGTTGTCGTAACTCTGCGCATGCAGATGAAAGTGAAAAAGGCCTGTGTACGCCTGATCAAACATCGTTTGGGGCGCTTCGAATCGTAAATCATTCCCGCGAACACGCGGCGTGCACTCGATCAATTGGACTTGGCCCTTGCTGTCCACGGCAATCAGACCTCCATATTCCGTATCGCCATCTTGCAAATCTCGATCCGCCAGATTGAAGAGCGTCTTACGGATCGCCGGATCGTCCATCACATCCATGGCCAGCGACATTGCGGCAAGATCGCCCCAACGAAAGGTGTTCCGCTGCGCGTAGAGCGTCTCAGTAAAGTCACTTCCATAGCCCTCCAAGGTTGCCGTCACAATTCGACTTCCGTTGGCATTGCGTCTGGCTTCCACGCGTGCATACAACTCCGGATTGCTCGCCTGCAGTAACTCGGGTTGAAATCGAGCGGCGGCTACTGCAATCGGCAACTCGCGAATTTCCAGCGACGCGCGAGTGGCCGCGGGCAACTTTTCCGCGGCTGCCTTGGCCTCCGCCCAAAATCCTGCGTTCGCCGTGGTCAACAGGGCTTGCAGCCATAGGATTTCTTCCTTCGTCGCTGGCACAATTCCTAATTCGTTGGCACAGCGACGAATGTCTCGCAGCATGGCGTCATCCGGTTGCACCGTCGTCTGAGCCAGCACAGCAATGAGACGCTCACGCTGCCCCTGCTTCTGCAACAATTCCCAACATCGAAATCGAAGATTGCGTTCCGTGACTGGATTGGAATTCACAAGCAAATCCACAAGGACATCCACCACGTTGCCCTCTCCATGCAGTGCCACCAACGCCTTGTATTCAGGCCGATCCGAGTCCTTGTCGACCCATCCTGGCTTAGAGACCGCCCACGCTCGCACAAGAGTTGGCGTGAGATCCTTCCACCCCTGTGTCGCAATTCGTTGACACATCCATTCTCGCCACTGGAGCCCCTCATAGGTCGGAAGTTTTGTGGCGATGAGTTGTTTGAGTTCTTTTTCATCGAGCCGTTGCAACCGATCAAATGCGGCCACGCGCACTTCCTGCGTGAACCCTGGTTGAAACAGCATGCGCTTCAATTGCTTGATGTATTCAGGCGTCGGTGCAACGTCGAGCGACTCCATCGCCGCAAGTTGTGAGGTGGGCATTGCTCCCGTATCCGAAATGACTTTCATTGGATCGCCGCGATAACTGGCTCCGCCGCAGGCAGCCACAATCACCATAATCACACACAGCGATCGCAAGAGCAATTCAGGCGTTCTCACCACCGGCTGCAGGTCGAATCTGACCAGCGATGGGGTTGCCCGCATTTTCCGCAGCCACGATCTGCTCCGCCACTTCACGGCGGTGCACATCCACTTCACGGGGAAACTCAAAGGCAAGCCGCACACGATCTCCCTTAATCGACGCAATGCGGACGATGCCGAGCGGGGCAGATGGGTTTCCGATGACGACTTCTTCGCCCTCTCGGCGGGTAATGACAAGCATCGGTGGACCTCCTATCCGGGTCAGTTCGCCGCGGTGCTCCAAGCCTCCGCGAATCCGTGCGAACCAATCCGTGGGTCCCTATGGACCCGGATCATCAATCTACACCGAAGGCTCTTGTGACCCAACCCCTATTTTTGCTCGTTTCCTAGCAAAAAGAAATGCCCCCGCAGGAGCGTCCTACTGCGGGGGCATAGACGGATGAATGCCCAGTGCGGCATTCAGAGTTCCCGCCGCCATCCTTGGCGATCAGGTCCTCGATCAATCGGGCCTTCCATGGCCCGTGCATCCTTCGCGGATCGGGTGGATCGTGGGGGGCCATCCTTGGCCGGCCTCGATCTCCAACCATCCGCCTATGACCCGCCGCCGGCCTTCCTTGACCGAGGGCGGATCTTCGCTGGCTCCACCGCATATCCCGCGGTGGCGTCGGAAGTCATGTTGCGAGACACCTCACTCCTTCTTTCGGTTGCGAAGTGCCTCGCGAGCCTTACGCCATACTTCAGCCGTGGCAGGCTCAAGCTGATTGTGTTCTCCCTTCCATTGAGAGACGGAACAAAGTTCCAAATGATCACGCACTCCGAGAATGACGATGGTGCCAGACAATCCGAAGCGCTCGAGCATTCGATCGGGAATGCGAATGCGCCCGGCTTTGTCCAGCGGTGTCCTAGCCGATTGGCTGAAGAGGAGGCGTTCAAAACTCTGCATGGAGTCGTCGCCGACCAGCGAGCCGCCAAGAGTTTTGGAAAGTTCTTCGAAGGTGACTTCGGGCCACAACCAAACGCAACGATTGGGACCCGGCGCAGCAACGAAGACGGCATCTTCACCGTCACGCGGCAAGCACGCTCGCAACTCCGACGGAATCGCGAGCCGTTGCTTTGCATCAAGCTCATGTTCAAACTCGCCAATGAAGAGCATGGATTCACCTGTGAAAGCACTCTAAATCATCATGCCCCACTTTGCAACACTTAGCCCCACATTTCCACCCAACTACACACTATTCACCATTTGAAACTCCATTGGCGTGCCTGTATGGCATCGTCCTATATCTGATAACTCGTTTCATTGCAGCAGTTTATGCTCGCTTTTTTATAATTCTCGGTTAGTGTGGCACGCGTGAGCTCCAGACGAGACTGGCCGCCAATGTCGCGATCGGAAATTGTGGATTTGCTCGACGCAATCCCTTCCGGTCGTTTTTTGCTGACCAGTCGGTTTGGTGAGTTGCGGTCGGCGGCGCTCGTTCGATGGGTGCAGCAATGCGCCGTGCATCCGCCCATGATTGTGGTGGCGATTGAAAAGGGGCAGGCCATGAGCCCGATCATTCGCGACTCACGAAACTTTGCGTTGTGTCGCGTGATGGATGACGATCCATTGATCGATCGAATCTTTCAGGCGCTGCCTGATCATGGCCGTGATCCGTTTCTGGGTCTTCCACATCTCACCACACCATCGATGTCCCCGGTGCCCACGCGGGCGTTGTGGTGGATGGACTGCGAACTGATCCGCAATCTCGACATCGAGTCCGACCATGAGATGTATATCGCTGGCATTCACCATGCTGGGCGATTGAATCATGATCGTGTGGCCACTCGAAGCGCCGTGCGATCTCGTCTCTCCAAGGCCGGCGTCAAGCGACCGCTTAAGACGCGTTCTCGCTAAGAGCGACTATCATTCCTTCGTGCCGGTGAATCCATCGAATCTGCTTGGGTTGGACTACCGCACCGAAGCGAATCGATTTCAAAAACTGCCATATGGGATCGTGGATGCGCATGCGCATGTGAACGGCACGCGAGCCACGGCGCTGTTGCGAGATGCCATGGATCTGTATGGCATTGAAACCATTTGGTCGATGACTGCTCTCGAACAGATCCCAGCCATTCGCCAGATTCTTGGGAAACGCCTTCGCCTGATTGCAGTGCCGGACTTCGCTTCCAAAGATCGCCGAGCGGCACATGGCAGCCAATTCCTCGATCGAATTACGGCCTACCACGCCGAGGGAGCCCACTGGGTCAAGTTCTGGGCCGCTCCACGAATTACGGATTTTGCAATCGAGTATGGCGATCCAGAACTGTTTCGCCTTGATGCACCGCAACGGATTGAGGCGATGACCTTGGCGGCTTCACTTGGCATGGGCTTCATGACCCATGTTGCTGACCCAGACACTTGGTTTGCAACGCGATACAGCAATGCCAGTGTCTACGGAACCAAGCAGTCCCACTATCGACCACTCGAGCGGTTGCTCGATCAGTTTCCTGTATTGTGGATTGCGGCACACATGGGTGGTTGGCCAGAGGATCTTGAATTTCTCACTGGCCTGCTCGACCGACACCCCAACTTGCATCTAGACACCAGCGCCACAAAGTGGATGATTCGTGAATTGTCGAAACATGATCCCGGATCCATGATTGCGTTTCTGGAACGTTTCACAGGACGAATTATTTTTGGAAGTGACATTGTGACCACAGACGATCATCTCTCGGTCGCAACTGGAAAAACAGAAATGGGCGCGAAGGCCAACACGCCCACCGACGCCTTTGACTTGTATGCCAGCCGATACTGGGCTCTGCGAACGCTCTGGGAAACCAATCACGATGGACCAAGTCCGATCGCTGATCCAGACCTTGCCATGGTTGCTCCGGATCGCCATCAACCCATGGATGCGCCAAGGCTTCGCGGATTGTCGCTTCCGCCCCATCTTCTGAAGAGTCTTTACACCGATGCCGCAAGTACTTTGGAATCGAAGGCGGCCGCGCGCTGGACACACTCAGCAAAAACACCGGCAAAAGCCTGACGCTTTGCAGTGGTTGCAAATCGAACTTTGGCTGCAAACGCCAAGTCCTTTCGCTTAGCGGGATCAAGGCACAGCCCGCGAACTGCCGCGGCCATCCGATTCAGGCCCTCAGCACTCAACCCGTCGGTGCCATGCTCAACTGCGCGGGCAGCAAACGATCCTGACTGCACCACAAGGGGCGCATGCAATCCCGCAGCAATCATTGGATCTAAAACTGAGCCATCCACGGGCTTTCCTGGAATCGAAATCCAGACATCGATGCCTGACGCGATGGCTTCTGGTTGTCTCACAGCTTGGTCAAAGTGAATGGTGTGTCGAAGGCCAGCAGATCGAGCACAAATTTCCATCGACGCCGCCCCTACCGTGTGAGGATGCAAGATTAAGTGCGCATCAATCCCCGTAAGTCGAACGCGTGCGACCACGTGAAACGCCGTTCCAGAATCCCCTTCATCGGGAGCATTGGGTAGCACGCCAATCGCCATCGAGGAATCCGTCAAGCCCCACGTGTTTCGAAGTTGTTTCCGCTGCACTCCATCGGGATCCGGTAATGCCATGTCCACCATTGGTGGTTGCGCAATCCGAACACGCATTGGAGGCCATCCCGCTTGCATCGCAGCATTCGCAACCGACTCACCAAGACAGATGACTTCTGCATCAAATGGAATCACCTGCACCTTTGGAACCGCGTCCATAACCAAGACCCTCGCCGCAGAATCCCCAGCTCGCACCGCAACGGCGCAGGCTCGGTGACCCCATGCAACCAGCAGCCTTGTTTGCGCCGCCTGAACAATGCGTTCCAGCGATCGTGCAGCCAGTCCAACAGATCCCGCGGTCATCGGAATGCGCCACGCTGGTTTCCACGCGGCAGAGTCCCGCGCAATCCCCAGTGCAATCATGGAATCTGCCGAAGCCACCCCCGCCGCAAGACGCGCGGCGGCATACGACGCCCCTGGACCATGCGGATCAATCAGATGCACAACCGCCTGCGAAGCGATCACTTGCGAACGCCCATGCCCTTTCCAAGTTCGACCTTTTCATGTTTGTAAAAGACTTTGGCGATTCGATTTCCCAATTCATCTGCAAGTTTGTCTTCAATCTGCCGACGCCCGGTGGTGCTCTGATACAGATCCTGGCTCACTTCCTTCATCTGCGATGCAACACTGATGCCGGGATTCTCTTTGTCCTCGGGGAACAGTCTTGCCCGATTCGTGACATCGATCACTTTCACCATCGCCGTAGCGTTTGGTATTGGATTGCCACCAGGTTCGGCAATCATGAAACTTGTCACCCGCACATAAATCACAACTTCCGCACCAACTTTTTCGCCAATCTCACTGATCGGAAGCGGGTTGTCCATGTTCTCATCGCGGCGAGCCACGGCCACGGCATCGCGGGTCGTAATGGTTTCCGAGACCAGCTCTTGCTGCATCAGATCGCCAGCGACTTTGTCGCCGATCGCCGTTCGCAACTGGGTGCGGCTCAGAACATTCTTCCGGTCATCCACAAACACAACCGTCTTTCGATCCGGAAGTGTGAACTGTGCATCATTGGATGGCGGGCCCTCCAGAATGTAGGCAACAGGTGTCACAATGTTGCATGCCACAGGCATCACCAGAATCGCCAACGTAGCCATTTTCAGCAGCAATCGATTCACTTTCGGATGTCCGGATACTTGTCTTCGATGTGATCGTAAAACACCCATGCAACATTGCGCACAAAGGTGGCCATGAGCCCATTCTGCACCAAAGTCGGATTCAACTGATCCCGCGTTGAACCCTCCTGCGGCGGAAACTTTGCAATCACATTCCACTGATCCACCATTTCGCTGGCGTCGATCCCGTCTCGCTCCGAAACACCAACATGCGCACCAGCCACACCTTCCCACATCCATCGGTTGCCGGGTGGGTGAAGCCGATATTCGTAGATGTCCACCACAACAACGCGGTCCACATCAAGTTCCTGCGCAATATCGGACATGCTCATGGCAGCCCACGACGGTCGCTGATATTGAAAATTCAGAACCGTACGCGGATCGAGCACCGTGACCCCCGGCACATTCTCATGGATGCGCTGCGAGAGGTTCATGGCAATGTTTGGGATGGCGGTCGGGTGTTCATACAACACACCCATGTCTGCCTTCACCATGACGGCCACTCGTTTGTTATCAAGGCCCGGGTATTTGGCAAGGACTTCAATCTTCTTTTCACGCTCAATGTTGTGGCCAACGGCACCAATGATGCCGGGCAATTGGCAGCCGGTCAGGGCACAAAACATGCACGCAACCATTACAAATCGAATCATGAGATCCACCCACGAAAGAGGCTGGTCTTCCACATCCATCCGAATGCCAACACCCCGCAGGCAATCCATGCGAGCCGCGGGCGAAGCATTGGCTGGAGGAATCGAAACACGGGTCGACCACTCACGCTGGTCCACACTCCAACCACGACACCCATGGCCGCCACACACATCAATAAAAATCCGGCTGGCTGGACCCACACGCTCGTGAAAAGCTGCCCTCGCACTCCATACGCAAATGAGGTGGTCATGCCACAAGTGATGCACGGCATACCAAACACTGCCGGCCATGAACAACCTGGAAGACCAATTTGTCGATGCGTATCGAAACCCATGGCAGATGGAGTCACGCATGCCGCAACAACCAACGGCGCAGCACATGCCCCCGCGACGCCCATCGCGATCAGCCGGTGGTTCCAAGGACATGCATACGGAGTCTGCATACGATTGAACAAGTCTACTCCCTTCCCGCCTACTCTCGAGTGCACACGATCGCTGGAAAAATAGGACTTCACACGTCCAGAGCATCAGGGACAATTTGCCGATGACGCCACGCATGTCGCCAAGCATCACGCCACGCATTGACGGCCACCTCGACCTTGCCTATTTGGCTTTGCAGGGAGTTGATCTTGAATCCTCGTCAACCGATCGAGGGCGATTCGGCGTGAATTTTCCAGCCCTTCAACAGGGTCAGGTGCGGCTTGCATGTGCAACACTGTTCACCCAACTTGGCAGCGAGGATCCATGGGGCTATCCGGTCAATGATGATGGAACACAGGCTGCTCGCGCCGCTCGCCTTCAATTGCGCATCTATCAGGGGCTCGAAGCGCGAGGTGTGGTCCGCATTGTCCGCAATCGAAGCGATCTTGCGGAGTGGTCGAGTGGTCCGTTGCGAATTGTTCTGCTGATGGAAGGGGCTGATCCCATTCAATCACCACAGGATGCGGCATGGTGGTTTGAACAAGGCGTTCGCATGGTCGGATTGACGTGGGCACTGGGATCTCGTTGGGCTGGTGGCAATGGTGCTGATGGCCCACTTACGTCCGCCGGTCGGGACTTGGTGCAGGCATTCGATGCGATTGGGATTCTTCACGATGCGTCCCATCTCAGTCGCAACGCTTTCGACGGTCTCATGCAGACAACCGAACGCTGCGTGGTAGCGAGCCATTCCAATTCAGCAACGCTAACCGGCGATCTGCCGCGGCACCTGACGGATTCGCAATTGAAATCCATTGCACAACGAAACGGTGTTGCCGGGCTTAATTTGTGCGGAGCATTTCTTGCACAGGGTCGCCCAGCAACTCTTGCCGACGCTGTAGCACATGTGCTGCATGTGCGATCCATTGCAGGCCCGCACGCTATCGCCATGGGAAGCGATTTCGACGGTGGATTCACGCCGCTCGAATGCCCCATTGGAATTCAACGACCAGAGGAATGGCCATCGCTTGACGCCGCGCTCACGGCGGCTGGACTTTCAGAACCCGAACTCGCCGGATTTCAATGTGCCAACTGGCTTCGAGTCCTTCGCTCTGCACTGCCCGCGTAATCAATCGCTACGGTTGCAGCGACTTCTCGTCGTTCAACGGCACATGCAGCCATCCACTTGATGTGCGAACCAACAAATCAAGCCTCATGCCGCAGTGATGCCACTCAATGGCGCGAGGTGCCTCAAGACAAACGACGCGCTCAATGACTGGCAACGGATCGACTGCAAGACCTGGAAAACCTGCTCGCAAGAGTGTGGCGTGTCGCTGGGCCCATGACTTGGCTGCTCGAAGCGAAGCAACCTGTTCAATGGATGCCAGCAAATGCAGACCGCCCGAAGCATCGGTGGCAAACTCGATGGCCGGATGACCCGGGCACTTCATCGCAACAGGCCACAGACCCGGAATGCACGAAGCAAGGTTGTCCGGGAAAGTTGCTGCGTTCACCGGCGCGTGATACGGCGCACGCACAGCGGGCGATGGAGTAGGTGGCGCTTCGAACACGGGACTGGGCGTGACGCGCGGAGCCATTGGTCGAGGTGGTGACGCAACACCCGGTGCCTCACCTCGTGCCCACGCCGCCGCACCCGCCGTGGCAATAGCTGCAAACAATTCCGATGGCTGGACCACATCGCTAAAAAACCTCTGATGACTGACGGCGGTGCGATCAAGTCGCGGAAATGATCCGGCCAGTGGAACCGGATGCCCAAGAAAAGCTTGTGATGCAGTGCTGATGGTGGCAGCGGCTTCCTTCGCGGCGGCTTCTTCACAACCAACCACCGCCACCGGTGTGAGTGGCGGCGTTCGACCGGAAGTTTTTGCTGCTTCAATCAGTCTCCGCACCCACTGATACGCCGCCACCGTTGCCGCTTCATCACCGCCGGTTACCACCACGACTTCCTCTGCATTGAATGCAGAAATCGTGTCGATCTCACCACCCGATCGAGGGACCACAAACCAGCGGCGGGCAACGGTGGCGGACCGCAGCAACCACGCTGCCAAATCCTCACACTCACTTTCTGCAGGCCCCATGGAATTCAAAAGGGCGACCTGAATGCCGTCGTGTGCCAATCGCAAGAGAGCCGTCGGCCGCGCGTCAAGCCGTGCGGCCACATGCCAGAGCCATGGATGTGCAAGCACTGGAAGATTTCCTGCAAGGAGCGGCGTAATCATGACGGCGCCCGCACGAGGCGCAACCGGAGGCGTGGGTCGCATCGCGGCTTCCATCGAACCGGTTGGAGTCGGTTCTTGATCGCCAAGAAAGAGCGAGGCCAATCGATCAAATCGATCGTCGATACTCACGCCGTTCCCTCCGCTTTGGCAGGCTGGACTTCGGATGGCGGCACTGGCTCCGCGCTGAATCCTGCATGGGCTCGCATGCGAGCGAGCAGATCGGCGACTCGCGGATTGATTGCAGGCTCCGCAACTTCTGTTTCAGCCGGAGGGCTGTGGTACACGGCATGTGGTTGTTGACGCGTGCATTCAACCGGATTGGCAACAAGCCATTGAACTAATCTGAGAAAGTCCTCACAGGCAGGAGAACCCGGCGCGTACTCGGTGATGGGCTGACCAAACCCGGCAGCTTCACGCAACGATTCATGTTCTCGAATACTCACCGGAAGCGTGGCGGCACCATGACGCCGCTGAATGGCTGCATGCAAATCGGATGCAAGCTTGGCCTCCGGTCGATGCAGCGTTGGAAGAATTCGAAGCGGAAGTGGTCGACCAATCCTTGCGGCCATGGCTTCGATCGTTGCAACCTGTCGCTCCGAACCCCTCAGCGCGAAGTAACCAGTCTCCACGGGAACGAGTGCTTCATCGGCGGCTCGAAGCGCGTTGAATGTGAGCAAACCGATCGTGGGTGGACAGTCAATGACGCACCAATCAAATCGATCGGCAAGACGATCCAGCAATTTTGCCAACCTTGCATCTCGATCGGCGACTGCTGCCAACCCGCCGCGCGCCGCTTCAAGACCTGCCAAAGCAATCGTGCTTGGTGCCAGTTTGAGATTGCGAGCAACCTCCCACAACATCTGTTCGGGTTGATCGCCACCCACCGGCTCCGCAAGCATGGCTTCGGCCAGGCCGGTCTCGATTCGATCTTCGGGAACTCCAAGTCCAGCAGCACAGTGCCCTTGCGGGTCGATGTCCACCAGCAATGTGCGAAGGCCCTGCGCCGCAAGTGTTGCCGCCAGATTGATGCTGGTGGTGGTCTTGCCGCAGCCACCTTTCTGATTCACTATGGCAACCGTGCGCATGCCTGACATGACGGCCTCGTGCGACCCCATCCGGGGGTCTCGGCGTGTCCCCGCGCGCCTCCGGCGCACCGTTCGGGACGGGTTTGTATCGACCGAATGCCCTCAGCACCTTTGCTTTGTCTTCAGGCTCCGATGGCCTCCATCTGGCAGCGGCAGATTCACCGCTGTTTTTCCGCCGATCGCCGCAGAAACCCGTGCCACCGCAGTTGCAGAAGAAGTTGAATATCGACGCGGTGTCCGGGTGACTTGACTCACAAGTTGGTCCATGAGCACATTGGCTCACGTGCTTGGTCGTAGCACCTTTGCTCTGAATAGTCAGTTGCATGGACCATGCTGCAGCAACACCAAACCCAAATCGGAACCGTCTACCTGTCCGGTTGCATCCAAGTCCTCGATGCCGCCCGATTCTCCCCATCGCAACAAAATGGCAGCAATATCCGACGAATCAACCGTGCCGTCGAGATTCAGATCACCCAAGCAAGGTGGAGGAGTTTGGCCAGGATATGTTGCAATTCCCCAGTTCATGCACGCTTGTTTCAAATCGTAAATCACAAAGTTGTCCAGAGGAGTCGCAATGCCATTGCCTGCGCTGTCGTGATAAATCGTCTTGGTTGGATCTGTGCCCTGCGTGTTGTTTCTGAATTGTTCGATAAATGACAGGAAATTGTCAACGGTCCAATATCCAAAGAATGGAAGCAGCGTGTCCTTCTCAAC
This sequence comes from Singulisphaera sp. GP187, assembly GCA_945871915.1. Classification (GTDB taxonomy): domain Bacteria; phylum Planctomycetota; class Phycisphaerae; order Phycisphaerales; family SM1A02; genus SYAC01. The sequence continues at coordinate 5,744 of CAMBXO010000007.1, read as the reverse complement.
GCTGAAGGAGATGAAGACTCTTTCCACCATGTCGGGTGTCATGGATGGGGACGCCCAAGTGAATGGAATCTCCGTGTAATAAAATGGAAGTGGCGTGGTGCCTGCGGTGACTTGTGGACCTGTCGCACCAGCGACCAATGCGTTGGCGGGCGCACTCCCCGAAGAAAGCGGCAACACCCATGAAAGTTGTTGCGTGATGTCTGGAACAAATGTCCCGTCTGACTTGGAAATGGCGATGCGCGTGTAATCCTCGTATGGGCAGTATTTGAATGGACCGAAATCAAAGTTGGTTCCAGTTCCGGTGATTTGAACGACGGATGCCCCTTGCGGCATCGCCACAATTGACCCCACGCTTGGAACCGATGGAATGCGCATCATTGAACGCGCGAATGCCTGCGCCGCCACTGTGGGACTTGTCGGCACCGGTGTCGCGGAATCATCGCAACCACCATGGGTTATCCATCGCCAATAAGACCCTTGCGTCAGAATTTTTCCCGCATCAGGCTTGCCTGGTGGCACTCGCCCGCAACCAACATACGCCTCCAAATACACCGACTGCAACAAACTTGCATTGTCGCCAGCGGCGCGCCATGTGGGCGCAGCGGTTCCATTGGTATGGCTCGCCAGCTCTGGCGATGCCGCATTCAATACCGCGATCAAATCGTCAGACATTGGAAAATCGCTGACATTCAACTTGGCAAAATTCTGGGAATCAACTTCAATCGAAAATCCAATGCGTAGTGTTGGCAAACCATTCGCGCGCTTTTGCTTGTCCAGCCAATCAACAATTCGCTGATATGCAATGGCCGGGCATGGGCAGGTGTTGTCAGCCAACACGCAATCGGGCGCGTTGGGATTGTCGCAACCCATTTCGGGATCAACGGTCAGTCCCTTGATTGGATTGCCGCTGGCCAAGGCGGAATGACCCATGAGCGTGGTCAACCAAGTGAACGCATTGGGCAAATCATTCCACACATCTGGAAGAGGAAGCGCACCTGAACTTGGCGGCGTTGCCGTTTGTCGCCATGAAGATCGATCGATTAAAATTTCCACTTCAACCCCTGGCGACTGGGCGTGCAATTGTTGCAAGAAACCCACAAAATTCATGGAGCCACCGCTGGTCACAGGTGCGGCGTTGGCCGTATAAAAACTGTAATCGGGAGCCGATGTTGGATCGCTGACATACAACACAAGCCTTTGCGGTGGATGTTGCTGGCAATAGGTCAGCAACCATTCGTGATAGAAGGCCAGCGAAACTTCACTTGGCGCGGCGTCTCGATAATCCCACATGACAAAGTTCATGGAGTCAAAGTTGGGAGCGGCAAGCGTTGGCGGGTGAAACCATGTCGGCGGCAAATCGTTGAATTCAAATATTCCCAATTGCGGCGGATTGGTTGGCGTTCCCCAAAATGGCATGAAGGTGGTGAGAAATTGTTTTTCAAACTGAATGAATTCATCCACACCCGCGCCTGGACCCGCGATCGGCGCGTCCCATGTTCCAAACGCGTCGATGAGCGAGCCCGCCCGCTGCTTGGTGAAATTTTCAATGGAAAAAAGCAGGCAAATGCGCGACAAATCTTCGCCGGCGAACGAGTTGGCTGGCGCGTGGCTGCCAAATAAAAATCCAAAGGTGGAGGCGGGCGCAGCATTCAATGGATCTCCCATGATTTGCGCCACTGGATTGGCCGCGTTGGCCGCCAGCGAATACATCGTGTTGGGCAACGCGGGCTGCGGATTGGTTCCAACATTCGCGCCCGCCGCGTAAGCGTCCACGTAGGTTATGCCGTGCGATTCCTTGTACATGTTGTACAGCTCTAAATACGCAAAATCTAAAATGGGAGTGGTCCAGGAATCTGTCGGCGTGCCTGGATTCTGCCAACCCAACGCCCCCGACATGGCGGTGAATCCAAATGTCATTGCGGATTTCACATAGCCAACTTGCATGGGGCCTTGCGGCCACAGCGTGGCTTGATAGGCGCGTACAGGCTTCAGCGTGGTTTCATCTGCGGCAATGCCACTGTTTTCAGTTTCTATATTCACTTCTGAAATCACCAGTGAACATCCAGCCGCCGCTAAAAGTTGATTGGCTTGATTGGCCCAGTAGTACGCCTTCATCCATTTCACCGCAGAAGAAATGATGACGGTTGGATCTGGATTCCAATTCCAATCTTGGGATCCCGTGAAATCTGGAATCAGCGAAATTGTTCCCGTATATCCATTGGCCGACAGACCGCGGATGCACTTGAGCAACCCCGCATCCAGACTCAGTTGAAAATTGCTGGAGATAGAAGGATCACTGCTTTGAGGATCGGCCAAACGCAGCAACAATTTGGTTCCCTTGAGATACTGCGGCGTTGTGGCAAATTGAATGACATTGTTGTAGAACGATTCATCGCCATTGTCGCGCTCAATCCAGATTATTTGTGGCTAAGGAACAACGGGGTCCGTTGCAAATGCGGTGGTTGCGTCAAGGCACGCAACCGCGAACCAAGAATGGATTCCCACAAGGATGTGTTTGCTTGACATTCTCAAAGGTGGTCTTCCAATATGACATAGAACCCTATCAATTCAAACGTTTTTGTATTTTTTTGCTAGAGGAACCACGGCCCAGCGTGTCCCCACTGGCCTCTGGCGCACCGTTGGGGACGGGTTGGTCTAGACCGAATGCCCTCAGCACCTGTGCATTGTCTTCAGGCTCCGATGGCATCCCAACCGGCCGCAACAATCTCTTTGCTTGGAGCAGTCAGGAGGGCCGGCATTGCGAATCCGCGAAGCAACACCAACCGTTGCGTGCCGCCTTGGGATTTCTTGTCAAAGCCCATCGCCCGAACCAATTCGGATCGATCGGTTGCAACCGGAATCCGAGTGGGAAGGCCCAGTCCCTTGAGAATCTGTGAAAGGGCGACTGGATCTGCGTCACTCCACCATCCCGCGGCCTTGGATGCGGCCACGGCGGCAATAAGGCCAAGCGCCACCGCCTCACCGTGACGAAGTTCTGCGTGCAGCGTGGCCTCAAGGGCGTGAGCAAAAGTGTGGCCAAGATTCAAGTGCGCACGATCCGATCGCTCAAACTCATCCCTGCTCACGATCGCCGCTTTCACCGTGGCGGATCGAGTGATGAGTTGCGTAAGCGTTGAACTGTCGCGAGCCATAATCGCGTCGCGGTTGGCAACAATCCATTGAAGCATCGCAACATCGGCGATCAGCGCATGCTTCACGCTTTCGGCAAGTCCGCAACGATAGTCGCGGTCTGAAAGCGTGGACAGCGTGCTGATATCGCAAAGAACCCACGCCGGAGCATGAAAGGCACCAGCGAGATTTTTTCCCAAGCCTCCATCTGGCAACGGCAGATTCACCGCGGTTTTTCCGCCAATCGCCGCATCCACCATTGCAAGCAAGGTTGTGGGAGCCATCACCAATGAAATTCCTCGCAAGAACGTTGCGGCCGCAAACCCTGCAAGATCGCCAATCACGCCACCTCCGAGTGCCACCACGACATCGCTTCGTTGCACGCCGGCCTTCAGCATGGCGGACCAAACACGCTGCACCGCTTCGATCGACTTGTGCGTTTCATCCGCGGTGAGAGAAATCGTGGCCACTCGAAATCCCGCTGCCTTAAGCGAGGCAATGGCGTGATCTCCCCATGGTCGCTCGACAGCAGCATCCATGGCCACCAGAACACATTGAGAAGAAGGCGCCACGCGCCGCACACCCTCACCGAGTTCCTTTAAACCATCTCGCCGCACCAGGATCACGCAATCACCACGGAAACCATGCACACGCAGCTCGCTCATGGCTGCATCCTCCACCAAGAGCGGATAAACGGCAAGCGGCTCAGGAAACCGTACCTGTTGAGGCGTGGAAGGCGCGGAACGACTTGGCGCCGGCTGCGGTGAAGTAAAACTCTTGAAGGCGTGAAGGCATCTGCCGCAAGTCGAGGTACACCAACGCATCGACCACATTTCCAAAATCGGGATCGATGTTGAACGCAATTATTTTGGCATTCAAATTTAGGTATTGGCGAATCAACACTGGGACACTTCGGCCATTGGCCTCAATTTCACGCACCACGCGTTCCACATCCTCCATGCGACGCACCACGCCTCGCGTGTGGTCCGCATCCCAATCGAGAAATGGCTCATTCTCCGGGGGGTTGCGCGGCTTCACGGCTTGTGCAAACACGCCTGCTGCTCGGTAACTCTGCAGGAACGCCATAATGAATTTTTTGGACATGCTCTGATAGTCATCCGAGATACTGACCGGTCCATACATGATGGCATAGCGTGGATCTCGAACCGCAACTTGTGAAAGCCCCTTCCACAGCAACAGCAGCGGTGCCGGGCGACGCTGCCACGCCGGCGCAACCCAACTGCGACCAAGTTCAAGGGCCGGCCCCAAGGATTGCACCGCCGAGGGTGGGTACGCAAAAAGCGTACTGGTGTACAGACCATCAATGCCCTGTTCTTGCATGATGCGATCGGTGAAACCCAATCGATATCCGCCCACCACTTCGTGCGTCCGCGCATTCCAGACCAGCATCTGGTGATACTTCGAGTCGAATCGATCGATGTCGATCACCTTGCCGGTTCCCTCGCCCACCGCGCGAAACGAGATCTCACGCAGGCGTCCGATTTCCAGCATCGTCAAGGGGATGCGATCACTTCGCGTGAGATACACCTCAAGCTCACCTGATCGAACCATTAAGTCCTGTGGCGGAAGGGCCGCAATTTCTGCCGCAAATTCTGCGGATTCATGCTGAGGGACTTCCGCCACCGGAAGTGGCGACACCAAAGTGGGGCGTGCAAAGCGAGGGCGATCGAGGCGCGTCCGAAGCAGATATGTGCGCACGCGAAGATAGCGCATGATGTCGTTGTTCGTTCCCTGCGAAATCAATTCGTCAAACAAAATTGGTGAGCCGACCACCATTCGAATGGTCTTGCCTACGGCCCGTGCGTACTCCCGTGCCAGCAGAAGCGTGCGAAGCACCGGATGCACAAGGCCGATCAACTGAAATCGCCAACTGTTACACCCTTCAATAAAGATGGGTAAGACCGTTGCGTGAGTCAACCTTGCAACACGTGCCACTTGTGCTTGCCAATGACCATCCACACTTCGCCATCGACTCCAGCGAATATGCCCCACTTCTCCCGCGGGAAATACGCACACACAGTGACCGTCTCGCAGCCACTCAATGACCTCTCGAAGCGATTGGCGATTTCGTTTAGGACCGTCGATTTCATTCAGAACATTGACCACAAACACGCGGCCCTGCACCACCGGAAGATCCGCAAGCAAACTGTTGGCAATGAATTTCACATCGCTGCGCACCCGATCCAAAAGCGTTGCGAGCACCTGCGGATCCGCACCGCCAAAAGCGTGATTGGCGACCACCAACAGAGCATCCGTTGCTGGTATTCGAGCCACATCATCATCACTACACACGCCGCAAATGCCGGTCACCGCATTGAGTTTTTCAAGTTGCGATCCGTCGCCTGGCATGTCATTGCATTGCCTTTGCAGATCTCGGATCAGATGCAAGCCAACCAATCGATCGATGATCGGCGAGAACAGTTTCCAGAGAACGCGAACCCACGCTGGCCCTTCAATGGGCGGCAGTCGCGGACCAACGCGTGCAAGGGACATCATGTTGGCGAGTTTATCCGTGGGGCCGCGCCCATTTCAGACCGACAACCGAGTGGGCGGGCAACTCTTCAGCAATGACCCCAAGGGGATTCGAACCCCTG
>CAMBXO010000006.1 GCA_945871915.1 Singulisphaera sp. GP187 | reverse complement strand
TACGATGCCAGCGAAATGAAGAGCACTGCGACAGCCGTGGTTGGTTTGCAATGGGGCGACGAAGGCAAGGGCAAGATCGTGGATCTGCTCACCGCTCGCCATGATGTGATTGTGCGGTACAACGGCGGAGCCAATGCCGGGCACAGCGTGCAGGTGGGCAACGATCGCTATGCCTTGCATCTGGTGCCCAGCGGCATTCTGCATCCCGACAAATTGTGTGTGATCGGCAATGGTGTGGTAGTGGACCCAGAGAAATTGTTGCAGGAAATCGAAGGTCTGCGACAGCGAGGCATTCAGGTTGCGGGCAATTTGCAGGTGAGTGATCGAGCCCATGTGGTGATGCCGTATCACAAGGAACAGGACGCGGCCCTGGAAGATTTCATGGCGGGCATCACCCACGGCAGCGCGGGAAGCCTTGCCATTGGAACCACACGCCGCGGCATCGGGCCTGCCTACGGAGATAAGGTCAGTCGCTCAACAGCGATTCGCATGGGGGACCTGCTGGATGCTTCGTACTTGCGTGAGCGACTGCGTGTGATCTGCGGATTGCGAACGCGTGAACTGCGGGCCCTTGGCGTTCAGGCACCGCCGCTGGATGCCGATGCGCTCGCGGCACGCTTTTCCGAGGTTGGCGAACGCCTGCGCCCGCATATCACCGACACGGTCTATGGATTGCACGATGCATTGAAGGCCGGCAAGCGATTGCTGTTTGAAGGAGCCAATGCAAGTCTGCTGGACATTGATCATGGCACCTACCCCTATGTGACCAGCAGCAATTGCAGCACGCTTGGAATCCCATCGGGGACTGGATTACCGATGCGTTCGATCCAACGGGTGCTTGGAATTATGAAGGCGTACAGCACGCGTGTTGGCGGTGGCCCCTTTACAACTGAATTGCTCGACTCCATTGGCGACGGCATCCGCACGCGAGGCCGCGAATTTGGAACCACCACCGGTCGACCGCGGCGGATCGGCTGGCTGGACCTTGTCGCCGTGCGTTACGCCTGCATGATTTGCGATGCAACCGGCATTGCATGCACGCTGCTGGATGTGCTGAGTGGCATGGATGAATTAAAAATCTGTACGGGCTATCAACTGCCCGATGGACGAGTGACCGACCGCTTTCTGCCTGATGCGCATCGATTGATGGGGGCAAGCCCCATCTATGAAACACTTCCCGGCTGGCACGAACCGATTCGAGATGCCAGTGAACGCACCGCCTTGCCAGAACACGCTCGTCGCTATCTCGATCGCATTGAGGAACTGTTGGCCCTTCCGATTGAGATGGTGGGAGTCGGACCGGATCGACGCCAGACCTTGGAAGCGGCTGGAGCTATGGGGCACGCGTAGAATCTTGTCCATGAGCGGTTCCGCATCGGATTCTGACACGGTGGTTCACGGGAAGGTGGCAATGCTTCCCCGACATGTGGCGATCATCATGGATGGCAATGGCCGGTGGGCGCAGCGACGCGGTCTTCCCCGCGTGGTGGGTCATCAGGCCGGAAGCAAAGTGGTGCGAGAAATTGTCGAAGCGTGCGCCGCCAAGAAAATTGAAGCCCTCACCCTGTTTAGTTTCAGCAGCGAAAATTGGCGGAGACCGGAAGAGGAAGTGACCGCGCTGATGGTGCTGCTTCAGGAACACCTCCGCAGCGAATTACCGGTGATGCTGAAAAATGGAATCCGCTTTCGCCGTCTCGGTCGGCGACAAGGAATGCCCGGGGAAGTGTTGGCCCTGCTGGACGAAACCGAACGGGCCACCGCAGGCGGTACCGGCATGACCTTGAACTTAGCGTTGAATTACGGATCTCGCGACGAAATTGTGGACGCCGTTCGAGCGATCGCCGCGAAAGTGAAGCAAGGCTCGCTGTCTCCACTGGAGATCGACGAGACAACCATCGACTCGCATCTCAGCACGGCGGGTCTTCCGGACCCTGATCTGTTGATTCGCACCGCTGGACAAATGCGCGTGAGTAACTTTTTGCTCTGGCAGATTAGTTACGCCGAACTGCATGTCACCGAGACGCTGTGGCCTGAGTTTGGCGTGGCGGATCTTGAGCGGGCGTTCCGTGACTTTGCTGGCCGCAATCGAACCTTTGGCGGTTTGCAGACCAAGGTTTGATCGATTGCCCTAGTGAAAATCTCGAGGCCCCGGCCCTGGGTTCGCCATCAGGTGGTCGATGGACCGCAGCCGCGTCGCGAGCACATGGGTGACGCCACCGCGACGCTGCACACGCCCTCGCACCAGCATGACCTGTGCGTGGCGAACCTGCTGGCGAAAACGAGACCACACCTTCGGGCGCACGATCAGATTCACCGGACCGCTTTCATCTTCAAGCGTGATGAACACAGTGCCTTTGGCTGTTTCAGGTTTCTGCCGCAACAGCACCATGCCGGCCACGGAAACGCAACACCCATCCGGACACTCATGGCTTGCCTGCACTGCGGCGCAGGGTCGCACGCCAACACGCATGAGCCGCTGCCGTACAAACCCAAACGGATGGCCTCGCAATGACATGCCCGTCTGCTGACAATCCTGCACGATCGTTTCTAATAGCGCACGCTGTGGCAAGGTCACACGCGGTTCAACCTCATGAGTCTGCGGTGCGATCTGCTCGAACAGCGGCATGGGAACATCCCGCAGTCGTTGCGCCTGCCAGAGCGCCTGCTGACGACCAAGCCCCATGGAACCAAACGCATCGGCGCGCGCCAGAATGCGAGCGCCCGCCACACTGACACCCGAGGCTCGCCACCACGCTTCAAGACTTCGCCACGGACCGTGCAACTGCGCTCGCTCAACCCGCAGCGCCTGCTCCCGTGCAAGACCTCGCACCATGCACAGCCCAAGACGCACCGCCGGCGGTTGCGTGAACCCATGCACCCCTGCAGGTTCAAGTGTGCAATCCCAATGGCTAAAGTGAACATCGATCGGCCGCACTTCGACGCCATGCTCGCGAGCATCTCGCACCAGTTGCGCCGGCGCATAAAAACCCATCGGCTGACTGTTCAGGATCGCAGCGAGAAAGGCCGCGGGATGATGCTGCTTCAACCACGCGCTGGCATAGGCCAGCAAGGCAAAGCTGGCGGCATGGCTTTCCGGAAATCCGTAACCGGAGAACCCGAGGATTTGCTGAAAGACCTGCTTGGCAAATGTCTGCGTGTATCCGTTGGCCAACAGGCCCTGCTGCAGTTGCTCGCCGTACTGCACCATCTGGTTGCCTCGTCGCTTCCATGCAGCAATCGCGCGACGAAGTTGATCGGCCTGCCCCGGCGTGAAACCCGCCGCCACCACCGCCAGCGTCATGGCCTGTTCCTGAAAGAGCGGCACACCGAGTGTGCGACCCAGCACACGCTCGATCTGTGCGTTGGGATAGGTGATGGGCTCCACGCCATCACGGCGACGCAGATAGGGATGCACCATGTCACCCTGAATCGGGCCGGGGCGAACGATGGCCACCTGCACCACCAAGTCATAGAAGCGGCGGGGTTTCATGCGGGGCAGCATGCTCATCTGCGCACGGCTTTCCACCTGAAAGACACCAATGCTGTCGGCGCGGCACAGCATGTCGTATGTGACAGCATCCTCCGATGGAATGGTGTGAAACGCTAAGGCGGGAGTTTCAATTGAATCGGTCCGCGTTGCATTCACCAAGTCCATGCAACGTCGAATGCAGGTGAGCATGCCAAGCGCCAGCACATCCACTTTCATCAACCCCATCACATCCAGATCATCCTTGTCCCACTCGATGATGGTGCGATCGGCCATCGCCGCGGGTCGAATGGGCACAATCTCATCAAGGCGATCCTGACTCATCACAAATCCGCCAACATGCTGCGAGAGATGCCGCGGAAATCCCTCAAGTTCGGCGGCCATGCGCCGCACGCGGGATTCCAGTGCGTCCTGAGGCTGATGCGCCCCCTTGACCAATCGCTCGACCGCATCAAGCGAAAGCCCCATGGCTTTGCCCACATCTCGCACGGAGGAGCGACCACGCCAACGAACCACCTCGGCGCAGAGGGCCGCATGGTGGCGACCCCATCGCTGGTAAATCCACTGAATCACTTCCTCGCGCCGCTCATGTTCAAAATCCACATCGATGTCGGGTGGTTCGTCTCGCTCGCGACTGATGAAACGCTCAAAGAGCGTGTCCATGCGATCGGGGTCCACCGTGGTGATGCCAAGACAGAAACACACCGCACTGTTGGCCGCCGCACCACGGCCCTGACAGAGAATGTTGCGAGAGCGCGCGAACGAAACGATCTCATAGACGGTGAGGAAATAGGGTTCGTAATGCAGTTCGGCGATCAGTGCCAATTCGTGTTCAAGTCGATGGACGATGGGCTGCGGCAAGCCATCAGGCCATCGCTCGCGTGCACCGGCCAGTGTCAAGGTGCGAAGATGCTCGATGGGTCGCACACCGGGCGGCGAACAATCCTGTGGATACCGCCACCTCAGTTGCTGCATCTGAAATCCCTTGCAGCGGTCAGCGATCTGCCCACTGCGAGCCAGCGATTCCGGGAACGCGTCAAACAACAGTTGCATCACGGCGGCCGTTCGCAGATGCGCCTCGTGATTCATTGCGGCGCCGCAGGCTTCCACTGGAACACCCATCCGAACCGCCGTCAGCACATCAGCAAGTTCGCGGCGAGACGCATCGTGGTACCGAGGCAGATTGGTGGCCACCGTGGACACCCCAACATGCGCCGCAATCGCAGCGGTCTGCCGCAATCGCAACCCCTCATCAGGCAGACCATGCCGCGTGAGGGTGAGCGAAAGGCGGTCACCAAAAATGCCAGCCACACCTGCCATGGATTCCAGAAACCACTGCTCGGCCAGTGCAACTCCGGGCGGCGGAATGACAGCGGCCATCAAGCCTTCATGATGTGTGAGCAACGAACCAAGCGGACGAACTCCATGCACATTGCCATCCGTCAGAAGACGACAGAGATGGCCCCACCCTTGCACATTCATGGGCCACAGCAGCATGTGCACTGGCACAGCCTCAGGCACCGGCGGATCAAATCGAAGACGAGCACCCGCCACCAAGCGAACGCCACTGGTGCGAGACGCCTCCATCGCTCGCACAAGTCCAGAGACCGTGTCGCGATCGCATACGCCCAGTGCGTGCGCTCCCTGCTCATGGGCGCGAGTGAACAATTCGTCGGCATGGCTGGCACCCTCTTGCAAACTGAAGTTGCTCATGCAAGCCAGTTCCACAAAGTTTGCAGCACTCATGTCCAGGCTCCGTCAAGAAACCACAGGCGATCTTCGCGACGCAGCCACCACCATGTGCCGTCCGCCCGCACCCGCCAGCGATCCTGCGTACCTCGCTCGCCTCGCCACCACGCTGCGGTCACTCGCTCGGGCCCATCCTGTTCGGTGACCAAACGCCACGCTCCATGCACCCACAATTGAATGGGGCGACGCCGTGCATCGCACTCCACGCGAACTGGTTGTGGCGGCGCCAATCGCACCAGAGGCCTCGCCACACTTCGAGTGTCCCCTGGCACTTCGGAGAGATCGCATGGAGGCGCTTCGCCCTCAGCCACGCGCCACGCCCATGCCAACTCGTCATTGGGATCGACCCGTCCATGCGCACGCCGAACGCTGCATGGACCGAGTCGCTTACGAATTTGATCCAACCATTCCGCCCATCCGGGATCGCCCTCATCTTCCAGAGCCATGCGACCCTGGGCCCAGATCCACTGTCCAAGACCCATCGCCCCATGCTGCAGACTGCACACCTGCACCAACTCGATGCCTTGCGAAGGATCCATTCCACAATGCACCCGCTCCATGTGCGGTTGCAGCAGCCGCCACATGTGCTCGGCTCTGCGCGACGTGCGCGTCAGGCGAAGATCGATTGACGTGGCGGCACTGGCCGCACGATGCAGCACCACACGCAGATGGCGTGTGCCCATTCGGCGACGCAGCAAACGCAAACTCAATCGTTCGAGCAACTGCTGAACAATCTGTTGCACCGCCTCCACCTGCGAAGTCGGACCATCCAATTGCCACTGCACACGAAGCGGCCCATACGGCACCACACTGTGAAGTTGTTCGGGTTGTTCACCCATCGCCAATCGAAGCCGCTGCCACGGCGCCTGTCCAAAGCGATCGGCGAGACCACCTGCAGGCAACGCTTTCAACTGCCCGATGGTGCGCACACCCATTTCATGAAGAGCCTGCACAACGGCGGGCTGCACACGAAGCATCGCAAGCGGCGCGTCAAGCAACCACGACGCCGGATCCTGCTCCATCACGCACCACGAAGCGTGTTCCGCCGCCACCAGTGCGGCTGCGGTATTGCCGGCCACGGCAGCGCTCCCGTGCAGATGCAGTCGGGCAAGATCGCGACGCACGCGAGACAGCAGTTGCACCCATCCACCATGCACGTGCTGGCAACCGGTGATCTGCACGCAGACAGCGGCCGTGCCAGGTGATGCCTCGACCGCCGCTCGCGGTCCGTAGCGCAGACACCAGCAGGCAAAGTGCGAAAGTGCTTTCGCATCCGCCAAGAGATCGAAGGGAACTTCTTCGGCCTGCTCACCACAACGAGATCTCGACATGGCCAGCGAATCACCGCATTGCACGCCGTAAGCCGCCGCTCGCTGACAACGCTGGGCCACCACTCGTGAGCCATGCTCGTTGGCAACCAGAAGAAGTGGCGGCATGTTCTTCGCATCAGGCGGCCAGGCCCCCCGCCGTCGGAGCGATCGAATCGCTCGGTCCGCGGGCCACCATGGCAACAGGATCGCCAGCATGTGTTCCATGCGATTCCTCCCTGCATTGAGATGAAATCAAACGCGGCTTGCGTGGGAGCCACGCCATGGCCTCTTCAAATCGCACGGCATCCAGACCCTCACCACGCTCCCACCAATCACCAAAGTGCACACTGGCGTTCTGCAACAACGACCTGCCCGCACGCACCCGAAGCAATTCGGCACTCCACCATGCATGCGACGCATCGGCTGCCGGCTGCACGCGCCATCGCAGCGACGCAGCAGAAGGTTGCGACAATTCTTCCAGCGGCCGCAGCAAAAGAACCGGGCATGCGGTTGCGGCCAGTTGCAATCGCCTCGTGGCTGTCAAATCACAACGCGCGCCGTCAGCGACCACCATCCATGCATCCGGCGCCTGCAACGCCATCTGAACGCTCCACAGTCGATCTGACAGACCTGTGGCATCAAGAAACACACTGGCCCGCCACAGTCGTAGATCCACACGCCGACGGCGACCGCCACACAAACCACGCAACCCACCAAGCACGGAACGAGGATGCGGCCACGCGTGGCGACCCACCCATACCACCCGTGCATGCGACGGCGCCTGCAACACCACACGCCATGCCAGATGCAAGGCCAGACTCATCGCTGGCATGCGGACATGGGCGTGATCGAATGCACCAAAGAGTTCGTGCACACCTCGCCACGGAAGACCCGGTGAACTTTCACATGCGTCGATGGCCGGCCAACCCGTCGACAACCACATCGGAACATCGCCCGGTTTCACGGCTTGGTGAGCCTTGCTGGTATTGGCCACAATGGCCTGTATTTTCTGCTGAATATGATCGATCGCGTCTCGCATGTTCGGTCTTTGTTAGGATACCGTGCAAGGCCATGGGGTCAAGGGCGGACACGCTCCCAAGACGCACCGAAAGTCTTAGGCCCGAGCGATCAGATCCGAAGTGATCGAGCGGATGTCCGGACATCCAGCGAGCGCCATCGAAAGCGAGAACTCTTCCAACAGAAGTTGCAGCACACGCTCGACACCTGGCTGACCAGCGGTCGCAAGTCCCCACAGCACTGGGCGACCAACCAAGACAGCACGTGCACCCAAGGCCACGGCTCTCAACATGTCCGCACCACGGCGAATGCCACCATCCACCAGCACCGGAACGCGGCCGGAAACCGATTGCACCACATCGGGCAGCGCAGAGGCCGTGGCGATGGAACCATCCAGTTGCCGCCCGCCATGATTGCTGACCACCACACCCTGTGCGCCATGATCCATCGCCTTGATGGCATCGTCACCTCGCAGAATTCCCTTGACCAGAACCGGAAGTTTGACTGCGCTGCACACCATCTCGAAATCTTTCCATGTCAGCGATGCGTCAATTGTCCAACCAAGCGTTGCACCGATTCCGCTTCCGGAATGACCTGTGGGCAGTCCGGGGCGTTCCAGATTGGCAATGTGCAAACCATCGGGGACACGAAATCCATTGTGAATGTCCCGCTCCCGCACCCCCCACACGGGTGCATCCACCGTCACCATGATCGCTTTGCATCCAGCCGCTTCGACTCGCTGCGCCAGTGAACGCGTGAAGCCACGATCTTGACTGATGTAGAGCTGCATCCACAGTGGACTGGTGGCCACCTTGGCAACTTCCTCAACCGTGCAGGTGCTCAGACTGGAAAGAACCATCGGCACGCCGCACGCACCAGCTGCCTTGGCGGTGGCGACCTCACCCTCAGGATGAGCCATTTTGTGCAGTGCCGTTGGAGCGATCAGCAGCGGCGAGGGCATGCGATCACCAAACAACGAAACGCTTGGATCTCGCTGACTGACATTCACCAGGCAGCGGGGTCGCAGCCACAGCCGCTGCCATGCTGCAAGATTTTCTGCCACCGTGTGCTCACCCCACGAACCACTTCGAAAATAATCAACGGCCACGCGGTCGAGCCTCGACTGTGCGAGCCCTTCAAAGGCTTCCACATTCAAGATGTCCGAAAGGTTGGTCATGAAACCCCCTCTCCGCGAGAATTCGCAGGGACGGGCGACTTGCCTCGAATCGCCGCAAGCAACGCTTCAATGACAAATGGCTTGGAAAGAAACGCCACGTTGTCTTGCACGGTGGGATGCTCCGTCCCATCGGTCAGCACAACAATCGAAGGCAACCAGCCGAGCGTTGTACAAGTCTTTGGCCACGATGGTGCAAGCGAGCCACTCCAATCTCGTTCATTGAGGACCAGCACTGCGCTCTGCCCGCCCTGCTTGATGGCTTTGATGACTTCGGTCTTGGTGGCCACCGACAGAACTCGATGTCCCGAAGCCGTGAGCGACTCACCGAGCATGACCTTGAGCAAGGGGTGATCTTCCCAGAGCACAACAGCCGGAAGAGTGACCACATTTCCAATGGTGTGCAGTGGAAGAGAAATCGAAAGGCAATTGCCATCGTGTGTGACAGAAGCCGAAAGCGTGCCACCGGCAGCTTGTGCGAAGCGTCCGACCGCCGCCATGCCAAGTGCCGAGGGATGCACCAGCGATCCGTCGGGAGCAAACGCATCTGGAATTCGTGCGATCTCCTCTGGTGACATCGGCCGACCGTTGTCCAGGCACTCGACAAGGATTCCGTGAGATGGCGCGGGCGCCTCGCGAACCCGCAAGATCACGTGCCCCGCACTGGCCACCGATTCGCACGCATGCAGCACCACATGCATGATGGCCTGCTGGAACAGCGTGGTGTCCACGCGGACAAGGTCGCGACCAGCCGCACGATCTTCAATAAGAACCTCGACCGTGCGAGGAAGCGTCGGTCGAAGCAATTGCATCGCCGAGCGAATCGCTTGCGTTACGGAGATCACATGCACGCGATCGCCGGCGCTGGGCTGATCCGCTGCACCAGGTGGCGCCATGCCAAGCAAACTGTTTGCCATAGATTTCCCGCGAGAGACTGACAACTGAATGACCGCAAGGCTCTCGGCAATCCGAGGCGGAAGATCGGGAACCACATTGGCCAAAGAAGCCTGCGCCCGAATCACCGAGAGAATCTCAACCAGTTCCTTGGCAAATCCATCTGCAAATCGCCCGAGTGATTCCATGCGCTCGGCTCGATTCAGACTCGCAGCAAGCGTGCGCCGCTCCTGGACATCCGTCTGCGTTCCAACCATTCGTTGAGCCACGCCATGCTCGTCACGCTCAACCACCTGACCTCGCTCCAGAATCCAACGCCACGAGCCATCGGCATGCTTTCGACGGTGCTCGGATTCGTACCGTGGCGTGCGTTGCTCAAGATGGTCACTCCACGCTTTCGCCACGCTGGATCGATCTTCCGGATGCACCCAGGGATGGTCCGGAGGATGCACCAATGGTTGGTCCGAGGCTGCGTAACCAAGCATGGTGGCGCAGCGATCGCTCACCAGACTGCCGACGCCATCTCGACGAAGATCCCAGAAACCATCGGTGCTCGCATCCACCACCAACTTCAGACGCCCTTCACTGGCCTTGATCGCTTCCTCAGATTTTCGCCGTTCAGAGATATCTCGAATGAACGCGGTCACGATCCCTTCACTTCCAGGAATTTTGCTGATGGACAGTTCAACCGGGAAGCGTTCACCAGATTTCTTGATGGCGGTGATATCAATTCTCCGACCGATCAATGGCCCGTGCCCCGTCTGATGGAATCGAGCGAACCCATCTTTGTGAGCCTGCACCAGTTCCGGCGGAATAATGAAATCGGAAAGCAACTTGCCTCGTGTCTCGTCGGCGGTCCACCCAAAGAGTGTTTCGGACTGCCGATTCCACACGGTAATACAACCCTCTCGATCAATGCTGATGATGGAGTCCATCGTGCCATCCACGAGATAGTCAATCACTTGCCCGCGCCGGACTGCCGTTTCTTCTGCGGCTTTCTGAGCCGTGGCTCTTGCCGAAAGATCGCTCGAGAGTCGATGCAAGTCAATCGCCAGTCGCACCATTTCCGCCAACTCGTCCATCAATTCCGTCTCATCGCGTGAGGGTTGTCGACGAACAGGAAGCAGAAACTCAAGGACCGCTCGAATGGCTTCCCCTCGACTCTCACGCACCGGCACAACCCATGTGGACATGAGACCGTGACGATGCACGCGACCACAGAATTCCGCCCAACTCGGTTCGAGTTCAAACTCGTTGGCGATCAACGGCGTGTTCATCCGTGCGGACCGGATCGCAGGCGACCAGTCTTCATCGACTCGATGGCCCGACTGCAGTTGGGCCACTTCTTCCGGCAAGGTTGGACACAATCCCACTTCAAACCTGCCGGTGGAATCCACCGGAGTCAGAAGGCAAAACACCTCGCCGGGCATGATGTGCTCAGCAAATTCTGCAACGGCTCGTAAGGTGACTCGCAACGTGGCGCCGCTGGACACCAGATCAAGCACTTGTCGCTGAGCGCCCAACACCTGACTCTTGACCTGAAGCCCCACATGAGATCGCAACTTCAGCCCGGCCACGCATTCGCCCGCCGGCTGATGACCCACATTGATTGCGTACAAAACACCTTCAAATCCCACCATCGAGCCATCGGCTTTGACCGCTTCTAAATCAAGAAGCCTTGGAGGCGGTGGCTCCGCACTCTCTGCAAGCCGGGCAATCCATGGGAATGTTGGCATCGAGCCATCTCGAAACACTTCGCTGACAAGAAGCCCTCGTAACTGCCCGGGCGCCCTGCCAATCTGCTGACTGGCGGCCGCGCTCGCGGCAACAACGCGCGACGAGGAATCCAGCAGGAGGAGTGCCGAACTGCTCGGCACCGAGGCTTGACGCCACGGCTCGCGAGTGGGCGCGTCATTCATTCGGTACCACGCATGGCGGAAGTGTAGTTGGTGGATCGCACCACTCCTGCTCGCACCGCCAGAAGCCCCGCCAGCGGAATCCAGCAGAAGATCCACGGAATAAAAACCTGCCACGCAGGCGGCGCGGCGTTGACGAACAGTTCCACGCGCGGCGAGGTGCCGGAAGGGTCACCGAATTCAATCCACACCTGACAGGGACCAACGTCTGTGAACTGGGTCTGAACATGAACACCTGGTGTGCGAGCATCCGTCACCATGGGATGCCCGATGGGTGTTGCACTGGGCGACGGCTGCAGGTACAGCATTGCCGGCAAATCGCTCCGTCCAAGAAGTGTGAATGACACCGGTCCAATCTCTGGAGTGGCCGGAGACATGATCAGCGTGCAACGGTGCCCGTTCACATCCATGGCAGCGATCGGAACACCGCCATCACCAAGACACTTGGCTGCAGCGATGGCCAGACTAACGATGCTGACAAGTATTTGACTCTGATGCCTCATGGCAACAGCCCCCGCATTTGCATTGGCTGTAGCACAATCCACACGGACACGCTCCACCACAGGATCGCCACGATGGCGTCCACGCACCAACGAACCACTTGACGCAGCAGTGTTGTGGCCGATGCGTTGGCCGCCCGATTCCACAGGAGTTGCAGTGATATGCAGAGCGCGCCACCAAGAGCGCAGAGCATCACGGGCACCAACCAATCCGGTGAGGTTGCGCAGCAGTTTGCGGCCCATGCTGGTTCGCCAAGGTCCACCCACTCGCTCTCCATAGCTGCCCGTTGCAGTGGTGGAAGGGCCGACTTCCAACCGGTGACAAGATGAAAGCCAAAGTGCACCAACCACAGACTCGCGCCAATCGGCCAGAGATCCATGACCAATCGTGCAAGTCGTTGCTTCACTGGTTCGCATCGCTGCCACCCACCGATCGCTGCGGCCACACCAATCGGTGTAGCGCACAGCACCATTCCCAGCAGCGTGACCAGTGCGACCACCGCCGCGCGCGGCCAAGAAGGCAACACCGTGTCGAGCTCATTCGCTACCGGTGCGGTCATCAGGATCGCATTCACAATCGCTCCACACTCAAGCACCAGCAACAGCGCCACAAGATCGGTTCGTTCAATCCACTTTCCAATCGAAGATCGAACAGTTTCTGGAGCGATTTCGTGAAACGGAACTACAAGACCTGCACCCGCATTGTCATGGGGACAGGCCGTTACGCAATCCATACACGCCGTGCAGTCGAGTGAACCAACTTTGCGAGGTAGAAAAATATTCGTGCCGCACCCCGGTCCCTTGGGACCACCACGGAGACAGTCATGCGTGGTGCAGCGTGTGCAAATGTCCGGATCGAGAACGCCCACCTGAATCGGCGAGGCCATGCTCATGGACATATTCCATTGACCGATGGGACAGAGCCATTGACAAAACGAACTGCCCTGAAAAATCAGATCCACAACGGTCGCCGCAGCGACCAATCCAACCAAAAGCCACGCCGTCATGACCGGACTGTTCCACCATCCGAACGCTTCATAGGCCATCAGCCAAATCACAAGGATGGCGGCAACCACCCACTTGCCACGCAACCAGTTTGGCCAGCGATTTTTCGGACGAATCCATTGTCGCAGCAAGTTTCGCGGTGCAATCAGAGGGCAGCCAAGGCACGCAACATTTCCCGCCAACACCAGCGACACCGCCGCAACACCTCGCCAGTGCGTCCACGGCCATGTTCCGGCAAGATTCGTGGCGGCCTCGTTGGGTCCAAGAAATCCGTCAGCCACCACCAGAGCCGCCAGTAAAAACATGCACCACCGAATTGAATTGCGAGCCGTGGCATTTTGCAGCACTGCTCCGAGCAACGGAACGCGAACAACATTCCACCGTTTCCGCGCACGTGGTTGCTGGAGCAATGGAAGCGAGATGGTCTTCGTCAGTCGCTTGGGCGAAAGGGCCTGCACAAGAATGACCACCGCCGGAATGAGATAGATCAGCGAACCCGGCAGCCACATGATCGCGGCGGCAACTTGCTGATCCTGTAACGCATCCACACCAAGAGCGGGACTGGTGTCGCGATACGTTGCATACACCACCCCCGGCGCAAAGGCAAAGATGGCCGCCAGCAGTGTGTTGGCCACATCGGCCGCCAACAAATAGGGAACGATCACCCAGCGAGGCACGATGGATTTCCATGGCCATGGCTGCACCACTGGCCACCAGAAGCACACGCCCGTCCAGAAAAAACACGCATGCTCAAACGCGTGGGCCGCATCACTGGTGAGGGCCCACTCATAGGCAAATGGAAGGTGCCACCCCCATGACATCACAATGAACAGCGGGCCTGCCACGGCGGGATGCACGAGCCGCTGCGCCACGTGCTGAAAAAACGGCCACCCAAGAATCGGACCGAAGAAGTCCTTGGACATCCATCGCGGAACTCCTGCCAGCAACGGAGAAAATGGGTTGCCAAGCAACACAAGCGGCGGCGCAACCATGGCCAAGAGAAGGTGCTGCGACATGTGCGCAGAGAGCAACCACTGCCCCATCACATCAATCGGTGACCAGATCGCAATCGCCATCACGCCAAGACCAACGATGAAACTGCAAAGACGAAAACCACTCCATCGTTTGGCGTCTTGCCGTCGCAAGCGTCTCCATCCAATCACATAGACCGTGAGTGCAAGAACGAGGGGAACCGCCGCTGCGCCAGGAGTCTGCCACGCCAACCACCAAGCGGCGGACCCACGCATGTTCACTGACTCACAGGCGGCACAGCGACCGGTGGTTGATCCGGTGTGGCCGCTCGTTCAAGTGCCCCTGGAATGGTGGCAGGACCAACGCCATCCGTCCGGCAACTCTGCAAAAACGCAGCGAGCGCGGTGGTCTGTGCACTCGACAGAGTCTTGCCATAGGCGGGCATGTTTCCGCCACCCTGCTGCACTTGTCGAACAAGTTGATCCCAACTCAGTCGTGCGCCAACATTTTTCAGTTCTGGCCCTCGCATGCCACCTGTTCCATCAAGCGCGTGACAGTTTCGACATTGCTGGTACTGCACCACCAGTGCTCCTTGCATCTGCAATGGCGTGAGTTGCTTCACCATGTTCACTGGCGTGGGCACGCTGGTCCACGCATCCATCACCGGACTCCACGGGCTCGTTACGCCAAGCCAACTCAGGGCCGCGATGGCCACCGCAATGGTCGTGAACGCAATCACGGCGATCGGCCGCCGCGTTGGCGCGCGTTCACCTCGATTGGCAAGCAGCGGCATTGCGAGAAGTCCAAGCACAATCAAGGGCGGGCTGGCGAGCAACAAGAAGGTTTCGATCTGCGGTGGCAGCAACGCCATCGCTGCAAAAATCCAAAGGAATGCGGCGTCGGGTCGCGGGTTGGCATTGATCACCGTGGGATCTGGAACGCCCGATGGCCCCACCGGTCCACACCACACGGCGAGAGCCATCACCACGATGAGCGACAATCCACAGAACACCATGTCTCGCTGCGCGGCATCAGGAAAGAATGGCACGCCGGTCTTGTGCACGCGGGCTTCATATTCCTTGCGATACGTTTCGGGAGTGACCACCTGCCCAACTTGTGGCATCTCGCTAATGCCTCCCTTCAAGATGAGCGCAAGGTGCAAACCAACCAGCGCGATCGTGAGCCCTGGAAGCACAAACACATGGAGCGCAAAGAAACGACTCAGCGTGGCGCCGCCAATGATTGGTCCTCCGAGCATGATGTTGCGGAGTTGATTTCCAAACACGGGCACTCGATCCACGATCGACGCACCAATGCCAAGACCCCAATACGCATCTTGGTCCCACCGCATGATTTGCCCGGTAAATGCGAGTGCCAGCGTGCACAGCAGCAAGAGAACACCCACCATCCATGTGAGCTCTCGTGGATATTTAAACGAGGCATGCAAGAACACCTGACTCATATGCACCACCACCATCAACACCATGGCGTTACTGCTCCACGCATGCAGCGCCCGCAGCAACCACCCCATGGGAACCTGTTGATCGATGTAGACAAGACTCAGATACGCCTCGGCGGCACTGGGCGCATAGAGCGTGGCCAGCAGAATGCCACTCACAATCTGAATGGTGAAGAACATCAGCGTGGCACTGCCAAACACATACCACCACTTGGCATCTCGCGGCACACGATGC
Source organism: Singulisphaera sp. GP187 (assembly GCA_945871915.1). Classification (GTDB taxonomy): domain Bacteria; phylum Planctomycetota; class Phycisphaerae; order Phycisphaerales; family SM1A02; genus SYAC01. The sequence goes on along the minus strand of CAMBXO010000006.1, from coordinate 134,841 downwards.
GTCATGATCGGTGCGACCATGGCGATCGCGCCGGATCGTTCTTCGGTCCATCCAATCAAGGATCGCAGCCAACGGATCATCAAACGCTCTCCTGCAATCCCGGAAGGCGACCTGCATCAATCAACAGGTGGCCATTCTCAACTTTCACTGGATACTCAAAGAGACCCCGTGGCGGAGGACCGCTAGCGCGACTGCCGTCTTCGTAGTACACGCCACCGTGGCATGGACACATAAACAGGCGACTCTGCTGAAACCATTTCACGGGGCATCCAAGATGGGCGCAATTCACGGCAAATACCTGAAATTTCTGCCCCTCCATGCTTCGCACCCATGCGGCAGCCGTGGCAGTTTGCCCGTCATTTGGATTGGAACCTGGAATCGCAAAGCTGGCCAAGCGAGTTTGTCCCATTGGAAAGTTGCCCACCGCGCCCAAATCAATCCATGTATTTCCGTAGCGGCGAAATCCTGGCGCAATCAACACGCCAAGCAGTGGCACGGCGGCAACCAGCGATCCCACTCCCATGAGTCCTGCACCAATCATGAACATGACACCGCGGCGTGATCGAGGTGGAGTCTGATCGCAACCGCCTTTGCATTCTGCGCATCCATCATTCATGGTGTGTGGCCTCCGAAATTGGGTCGTTTGGAGGCAAGGAAAGCCACCACATCTGCAACTTCACTTGACGAGAGCGTTCGACTGGCTGGTTGACCTGGATAGGGACCGTTGCACAGACCGCCAAGGTCGCTGCGTCCAAAAATCACCGCGCTTCGCAATGCTTGATTGCTGACCAAGCGAAGATAATTTGGATCCGTGACAGAACCTCGCGTTCCAGCCGCAACACCATCGGGAAGTCCGTGACAACTCTGGCACGTTGCGGCATAGACAGCATGGCCCGCCTGTGGCGAACCTAGTTCACCAGCCCATGCGACAACATGTGGCTTTCCGCCTTGCCCCCAGTCGGACATCATGCCGTCCACCAACTGGGCAATCTGTTCGCTTGAAATGGCACCACCCTGCGAGACATCCATCGCCGGCATCAGCACGCCTTGCCCGCGGCGCACAATGTCGATCAAGCCGTTTCGGGAAACGGAAGCCAAATACGAAGCATCTCGAAGCGGCCGAGCGCCACCAATGGAACCATCTGCACCGTGACAACCGGAACAATTCTGTGCATACAAACCCTTCCAAGTCACCACAGGTGCTTCAGACGTACTTGCCGATTGTTGCAACGGAATTTGACCGCACGCGCCACACGTCACAACAACCAGCGAAGCCACAAGAAGGAATGTGCGACTCACTGAGGCCCCCCTTCGTTTCGCTCGATGCCCATTCGACTTTCAATGGATTGCCCCGTCATGGTGTTGATCTTTCGTGATCGAGAGACCACAACACCGCACACAAATCCGAAGGCCGCCTGACTTGCAAAGAACCATGGCCATGAGATGAACTGCTCCAGCGCGGGATTCACAATGCCAATCGTTGCATAGAGCAGCCCCGTCCACATGCACGGCCCCAGAACGCCGCCAAGCAACAGCGGATGCTTCGGCATCATCGGAAGGCAGACTGCATAGAGCAGTCCAATGAACACGCATGCCACCAGATGAATGCCGCACGCAAGAACAAACAAACCGGGCTGGAAGGTTTTCAGGATCGCAACATCTTGGCTCTCCACAGAAGGAACCACCGTTCCAACCAGCAAATTAATTGGCATCCACACGCTGCCCGCGTCCAGCACGCCCCACAGACACGCGGCGATCGCCATCGCCACGCCACCTGCAAGGCCTCCCCAAATTCCCGATCGATAGGGATGCATGTGCACCGGCAACATGACTCGGGAATACGCGGATCGTTTGTGCAACACAGGCGGCGGCAGCGGAATGTCTGCCCCTTGTGGAAGTTGCTCAACAGCCTCATGCGGAAAGCAACTGCGTGCCCATGCAAGAAATCCTGCGATCGCGGCAAGACAACCGATCGCACTCACCAACCAATTGGTCACCAATCCCGCAAACATCATGGTGACTCCAAAACCTGCCCAGAGCGGGCCAGACGTTGGCTTGGGTATGGCGGTCATATATGGAATGGTCACTCGCTCGTGGTTGGGTTGATTCATGGTCGCATCCCCACGATGTAGACGGTCGTGAAGACAAAAATCCACACCACATCCACAAAGTGCCAATACCAACTGATGAGTTCAAGTCGCATCGCGTCTCGCGATGGCTTGAGTTGGCCCAGAACTCCGAGCACCCACACCGTGGAAAGGGCCATGAGTCCCAGACAAACATGGAACGCATGAAACCCGATCAATGCGAAAAAGGTGCTACCAAACAGATTGGTGGAAATCGTCAATCCCTTGTCGTAGATCAGCGTGCGCCACTCGGCAAGCGTTCCCCAAATAAAGAATGTTCCAAGAAGCACCGTGATGAGCAACCAGAATCCCATGGAGCCCACCCGCCCCGTGTTGAGCGCGCGAACGGCCGCGACCACGGTCCATGAACTGGAAAGCAGTGCGACCGAATTCACGATGACGGGTTTCACTTCCAGCACATCCCGCGGAAATGGACCGTGAGCGCTGGCCCCGATGTAATACAAGTACGCCACGATAAAGCCGCTAAAAAAGAAACACTCCATGCCAATCAAAGCTGCCATGCCGACTTTGCCACGGCTTGGCTGCCAGATCTCTTGATGGGTGGAGAGCGAGCTCATGATTTATTCCACATGTTCGTCGGGGTCCGTTGGATTTTTCCGATCCCACAGCGGCCTCGCACTGGTGCAGGTTGGAATTCGATCAAAGTTATGTTCAGGCGGAGGACTGGGTGTGGACCATTCCAGCGTCCACGCGTCCCACGGATCGTTTCCTGCAATCGCGCCCCGCGACAGCGAACGAATCATGTTCCACACAATCAAACCCACGCCAAGAATCTGAACCGGCACACCGATGGTGCTGATCAGATTCCAAATTTCGAAACCTCGTCCGGGCTGATAGGTGTAAATGCGACGCGGCATGCCGAGCATTCCGCTGATGTGCATAGGTAGAAACACCAGATTGAAGCCGAGCAGCAGAATCCAGAACGCCCAGACGCCTTGCCGTTCATTCATCAATCGTCCGGTGACTTTGGGGTACCAGTAAAAGATCGCCGCAAAGATGGCAAAGACCGTTCCGCCAAACAACACAAAGTGAAAGTGCCCAACCACAAAGTAACTATCACTCAGTTGATGGGTCAAAGGCACCACCGCAAGCATGATGCCGGTGAGCCCACCCACGATGAACATGCCAAGAAATCCTGTGGCAAAGAGCATGGGCGTGGAAAATCGAATGCGACCTCCCCACATGGTTCCAAGCCAATTAAAAATCTTGATGCCAGTGGGAACGCTAATCAGAAAAGTGCTTGCAGCAAAGAGTGCATTGAGCCATGGCGGCAGACCGACCACGAACATGTGGTGTGCCCACACTCCAAGTGAAATGAATCCAATCCCAACAGTGGCCGCCACCATTAGTGCGTATCCAAAAATCACTTTGCGGCTAAAAACTGGCACAATTTCGCTGATAAATCCAAAGGGCGGCAGAATGAGAATGTAGACCTCGGGGTGTCCGAAGAACCAGAACAGGTGCTGCCACAACACCGCACTGCCCTGTTGCTGCGGATCAAAGAAGTGCGCTCCGAGCGTTCGATCAAAGAGCAACATCACCTGTGCCGCCGTCAATACTGGAATGGCGGTCAGCACCAGCACCGCCACCACCAACATCATCCATGCCAACAGCGGCAACCGCATCATGGTCATGCCGGGGCATCGCATGCACAAAATGGTTGCCAGAAAGTTGATCGCAGTGGTCATGCTTCCAAACCCGCTGACCATAATTCCCAAGATCCAGTAGTCGGTGCTGTTGCCACGGCTAAAGGTGCGCGAAGTCAGCGGCGAGTAGGCAAACCATCCCACATCGGGTGCGCCGCCTGAACCATACAGCCCATCCGCACCGATCCAACTGAAGTACAAAAGAATTCCGCCAAAGAGAAAGAGCCAGAACCCAAAAGCGTTCAGCCGAGGGAAGGCCATGTCCCTAGCACCGATCATGAGCGGTAACAGGTAATTGCCTGCGCCGAGCAGAATCGGCATGCCCACCAGAAACACCATCGTGGTTCCATGCATCGTGAACATCTGATTGAAGCCCTGTGGCGTAAGAACATCATTCAGCGGCACGATGAGTTGAATGCGCATCAGAGTCGCTTCAAGGCCCGCAATCACAAAGAACACCAGTCCGCACAGGATGTACATCACACCCAGTTTTTTGTGATCCACCGTGACCGCCCATGCATGCATGCGTTCAAGCACGCTGCGGTTGGAAGATTCGGCAAGGATGGTTGAGGGGGTTGTCATGGCATCACTTCAACGTGCATAGAAACGCGGTGACATCGTCCAGTTCGTCCGTTGTCAATTTGAGGCTTGGCATATTGCATCCGGGCTTCATGTTCTGCGGATCATCGATCCATGATCTCAGGGTCTGGCGATTGAGCGGTGACACGCCGGAAGCGATTGTGGCGCGGCTCATCAGATGCGTCAGGTCTGGTGCAAATGCGCCATCCGAAACGCCCGCCACCGTGTGACATGTGCTGCATGCAAGTTCCAAGAAGATGGACTTGCCTGCCGCAACCGCTGGTTCATCCACCGGCTTCGACGCCTGATGCGATAACCATTGATCGAATTCTTCGGGCGAAGTGGCGTTCACACGCAACAACATGCCCGCATGCTGGTTGCCGCAGTATTCCGCGCACTGTCCAAGATAAAGCCCGGGTTCCTCGGCCACAAACCACACATGATTCGTTTTGTTGGGAACCACATCCATTTTTCCAGCCAGTGAAGGAACCCACCAACTATGAATCACATCCGCGCTTTCTAAACGCAACCACACCGGACGGCCCACCGGCACATGCAATTCATTGGCCACCACGATTTCACCCTGTGGAGAAAGCGGGTTTTCATAACGATACTCCCACCACCATTGGTGACCGATGCAAATCACTTCAAGGGCTCCCTCCGGTGGCGTCTCGCGTTCCACATCTCGAATCACTCGAATGGTGACCAACCCAAGCGTGAACACAATCAACAGCGGAACAACGGTCCATGCCAGTTCAATTGGATTGCTTCCGTACAACTGGACAGGTTCGCCACTTTCCATCGAACGGCGGCGAAATCGCACGATGCTGAACACCAGAAGACCTTCCACGATCACAAAAATGCCGGCACAAATGCCCATGACCAGCCACGCAAGGGATTCAATCTGCCTCGCCGGTGGACTGAGCGGATGAAAGATGGATGGCTGAACAACCGTTGGTGCGATGGAGGCCGTGTCACCGGGCGCACACAACGCGGCCTCACCGGCAACAGCAGGACACTGAAAAAGAATCACGCATGCAAGCAGCCAGAACACAACCCAACGAATACCGTGACCGCTTCGCATGGTCGCTGAGAGTAACCGCAGATGTTTCTTTTCACATCGAATACCGGTGACAGGAATCGAACCTGCACGTCCTTATCAGGGACAACGGATTTTGAGTCCGTCGCGTCTGCCAATTCCGCCACACCGGCCAATGTGAAGACTGCAACCGTACTCTACTCGCTGCCCCCCGACGAACCGAGCGTGTAATTCGGACTCTCCTTCGTGATATGAATCGAGTGCGGGTGGCTCTCCAGCAAACTCGCCGCACTAATGCGCACAAATTGAGCCTGCGAACGCAATTCCGCTAGCGATCGACAGCCGCAGTAGCCCATGGCCGCGCGAACGCCGCCAACCATTTGATAGGCAAAGTCGCCAAGGGCTCCGCGATAGGCCACTCGACCTTCCACGCCTTCGGGAACCAACTTGGATGGTTGGTGAACGGTGCCCTGTCCATAACGGTCGGCGCTTCCCATGACCATGGCGCCTTCACTGCCCATTCCGCGATAGGTCTTGAAGCGACGACCCCGATGCAACACCAACTCGCCTGGACTTTCGTCCAGACCAGCAAACAATCCGCCGAGCATGACCGCGTGGGCACCTGCCGCGAGAGCCTTGGCAATATCGCCGGACTGGCGAATGCCACCATCGGCAATCACCGAGGCTGTGCCCGCGCCCTTGACGGACTCCATAATCGCCGTGATCTGTGGAACGCCGACACCAGTCACAATTCGCGTGGTGCAAATTGAACCGGGACCGATCCCCACCTTGATCGCGTCGGCGCCGGCATCCACCAGCGCCTTGGCGCCGTCGCGAGTGCCAACATTTCCGGCGATCACTTCCGCTTTGAATCGCTTCTTGAGAGCCTCAAGAGTTTCAAGGACATTTCGACTGTGGCCGTGAGCGGTGTCGATCACAATCACATCCACATCGGCCGCCAACAAGGCTTCTGCTCGATCGAATTGACCAACCCCAACCGCGGCTCCCACTCGCAAACGCCCGCGTTCGTCACGACTTGCATGCGGATGCTTGGAAACATTCTCTAAATCGCGCACCGTAATCAGGCCAGCCAGTTTTCCGTTGGCATCAACAAGGAGCAATTTCTCCACCCTATTTTCCAGCATCAGGCGTTCGGCAGTTGCACCATCCACATTCGGCGGCGCGGTCACTAAGCGACCTTTGGTCATCACTTGCCCAACATTGCGGCTATCGGCCTTGTCCAGAAATTTCATATCGCGCCGAGTCAAAATGCCAACCAGTTTGCCTCGCCGCTCGCCACCAGTGGTGACTGGAAATCCACTGACGCCTTGCTCGCTCATTAACTGAACTGCTTTGGCAATCGAATCATCCGGAGAAAGCACAACCGGATCGGCGACCACGCCGTTTTCGCTTCGCTTCACTTTGGCAACTTCGCGAGCCTGACGCTCGATTGGCATGTTTCTGTGAATCACACCAAGGCCGCCCTCTTGTGCCAGCGCGATGGCCAAGGCAGCCTCCGTGACCGTATCCATTGGTGCACTCAACAACGGAATGCGAAGTTGAATTCGCGGCGTTAGGCGTGTGGTCACATCGGCAAGGTCCGGGGTGACATCGCTCCACCTTGGGAGCAAAAGCACATCGTCAAAGGTGACCCCATCAAGGGCGATCCGGTCTTCCATTTGGGAACAATGCCCGCTCGGCGAGCGAATGTCAAGAAACCCCCCGCAATCGTCCAAACTCGCGTCATTCCCCCACTCTCGCTAACCTCCTACTCCCCGAGCACGCCATGGCTGGATCTCCACCGCCCTCTGAATTCACAGCCGATGCCGTCAACCACTATGTCGGCACCCAGCCAGGCAAGGGCAAAGAAATCTGGGAATCGTGGCTCAAGGCGGTTGTGGCGGTCAAGGGAAGCGATCTGATCCTCAAGAGCAACACGGTGCCTCGCATTCGACATCGAGGTGCATTGGTTCCAATTAAGTGTGCCCCAGTCAACCCGGGCGACCTCTTTCAAATGTGCATGGATGTTTTGGACGAGCAGCAGCAGCGAATCTTTCGCAAGCGCGGGCAGCTTGACTTTGCTTACGACCTGGATGGCAAGAACCGTTTTCGTGTGAACATCTTTATGGCTCGCGGCAAGCCAAGCACGGCGGCTCGCTTGATTAGCAGCAAGGCCTATCGATTCGAAGATCTGTACTTGCCTAACAGCCTTGGCGATGTGTGCATGCAAGCGCAGGGTCTCATTTTGCTTTCAGGCGTCACCGGTAGCGGTAAGACCACCACCATTGCAGCCATGTTGCAATATGTCAACGAACGCAAGAAGGTGCACATTCTCACGCTTGAAGATCCGATTGAATATGTCTTCACCGACGACAAGGCCACAATCAATCAGCGTGAGATGGGCATTGACTGTGCCAGTTTCAATGAGGCCTTGCGAGCACTGGTTCGAGAAAATCCCGATGTGGTGCTGGTGGGTGAGATGCGAGACCACGAAACTTTTGAAGCCGCCATCCGAGCTGCCGAAACAGGTCACTTGGTCTTTGGAACCATTCACGCAAGCAGTGCGTGGCAGACCTTCGGGCGTATTTATGACTTGTTTCCACAAGAAGAGCGAGAACAGATTCGAAAACTGCTTGCGTTCAATTTCCGTGCGATCATCTATCAGAAACTGATTCCCACGCTGCACGCCGATATTCCGCGAATGCCCGCACTGGAAATCCTGCTTAACACGCCTGCGGTTCAGAAATACATTCTCGAAGCGCGCGAAGGCGAATTGCTGGATGTGATTCGCCAGAGCCACTCCGAAGGCATGATCGATTTCACCAGCAGTCTTGTGAATCTGGTTGAAGCGGAACATGTGCATGTGAAAGATGCATTGGAAGCAACGCCCAAGCCAGAAGAATTGCGCATGAAACTCAAGGGCATCGGCTGAGACCCATCGCATGCTGTTGAACGCACCCATGCTGGCTCAGGCTGTGTCGAATGCGTTTCTCATCGATCCGGCGAAACCGATTCTGGCCCTCCTGACCACCGGCCTCGCCGCCGCCATCGTCTCGCGGTTAACAAAGGACATTGCTTTCTGTGGCCTGCCATCGACCAAGTGGCACACCATGATGGTCGGTGGACTCACGCTGGGACTCTTGCTGGTGTTGTTCGTTCCCATTTTCTGGATTGGATGGCCCCTGCAGATTGCAGCTTCTGTTGGTCCGCTGTTGATGTATTGGCCGGAACGAAACAATGCGCTTCCTGACAAACTTCGATTTGTGATTGGCGGAGACAGCGTGAGAGCGTTCTTCAAGTCACGGCGAAAGGCCACCGCATTCGCTGGCAGTCGATTCAGTTTCAAGGACTTCAACAAGAAGGACCGCCCCGTTCCGGCAAAGGGCGACCCGTTGCTTCCGGCGCATAGTGCGCTTGAAGCCTTGCTGACAGCCGCCATCGATCGAAACGCCTCACGACTGGATGCCATTGTGAAATCAGATGGCATCACCGTGGTGGCCACCGTGGACGGCATTCGAAACAAGTTGGACGCCCCAACATCTGAGGCCATGCTGGCGGCGATCGGCATGCTGAAGGATTATTGCGGGCTTGATGTGAAGGAACAGCGCAAACGACAAACGGGAACCTGCACCGCGGTGTCGGCCGATACCGCGGTCATCCTGACCGTCATGGTGGCCGGCAGTACCACCGCTCAGCAATTGCGAATCGATTTTGATTTAGCAACGCGGCTTGGTAAGAAACTCAAGGATCTTGGCTTCACGCCTCAACAATTGAGATTGCTTGAGCCCATTACTCCAGGGCTTGAGGGCGGCGGCGTGGTGCTGCTGGCAGCTGCTCCGGGGCAAGGTCTGACCACCCTGGGGCTCGCTGCGACGGCGACCCATGATGCGTTTACCAATGCGGTGAAAGCGTTCGAGCGAAATTGTTTGCATCGTGTCGAAGGCATCGATCACCAATCTTGGAATTCCGCCGGTGGCGTGGACTATCACACACAGTTGCAATCCATTGTTCGCCGAAATCCGGATGTCATTTATGTGGACGACATCAGCGAACCTGGCACGGGAAAGGTGATCGCTGCACCCACTTCAGCAGATGTTCGCTTCTATGTGACCGTGCCATGTGACGGCGTTGGTCCGGCCATCACCGAATGGTTCCGAAGTGTGGGCGATGTGAAATTGGCCGCGGCGCCATTGCGAGCGGTGATTGCGTGTCGACTGATTCGTAAATTGTGTCTGGCGTGTCGCGTTGGCTTTCCACCAACACCCGATCAAGCCAAGCGACTGGGGATTCCCGAAGGCAAGGCTGTGGAGTTATTCCGAAGCGGCGGCAAGGTGCAGATCAAGAACAAAGTCGAGGATTGCCCCATGTGCAAGGGCACTGGATTCCAGGGGCAACTTGGTGTGTATGAAGTGCTGCCACTGGATGACGAGGCTCGCGAGCATTTGGCCAAGGGCGACCTGAAGAGCGCGTACAACGCCATGCGAATTAAATTCAAGGCGCCGGGCATGCAAGAGGCGGCGCTCCTCAGAGTGCGTGAAGGTGTCACGAGTCTGGAAGAAGTTGTGCGTGTCTTTGCTCCACCGAAACCTGCAGCCACGGCTGCACAACCCGCTCCTGCGACCGCCAAGCCTGCGTCCACTTCGCCCTCCACTCCACCACCTGCTAAGCCAAAGGCCTAACCCATGTTGCTTGCGATCCTTGTTGTGCTGCTGGTGCTTCTCGTCGCCTACTGGTGGGCGAATGCGGGTGTCTTTGACGCGCTGCTGCACTTTCTGTGCGTCGTGATTGCTGGTTCGATGGCGATTGCTCTCTGGGAACCGATCACCATTGGATTTCTTCTTGACGGTGAGCTGACCCACTATGGATGGGGACTTGCACTGGGCGGTCTCTTTCTCGTTTCTCTTTTGATCTTGCGAACGATTGTGGACAAGGCGTGTCCATTTCGTCCGGTCCTTCCTCGCTGGTCCGACTGGGCCTTTGGAAGTGTTCTGGGTTTAGGCAGCGGCGTGCTCACCATTGGAATGGTCTTGATCTCCATGGGTCATGTGGCAAGCACTCGTGAAATGATTGACTATGAAGGATGGAAGCGAGAACCCAGTTCGGAATTGCCAGTGCAAACAGAACCGGGATCCGTGGTTTCACTGGTCATGGCTTCCACCGGATGGTTTTTTGGAATGCTCTCCGACCACGCATTCGCTCCGACTTTTGGGCAGGCTTCGCTTGCGGCATGGCGCCCCGATATCGCTGGCGATGGCGGAAGCCTGCTGCGAGATTCCGTGGAAAAAGGAAAGGGCAAGAGTTTCGTTGGCCCCAAAGGCATCAGCATCGCCGGCGCATTCTTCGATCCGACATTTATTTTGGGTTCCACAACACAGGGCACAGGCGCCTATGCGGTCTTGGTGAGTGCCAAGCGACCCAGTTACGACCCTTCCAATGGATTTACCCTTTCCGCATCGCAAGCCCGTCTGATCGACGGGACCACTGGAAGCAGTGTGTTTCCAGTTGAGTTTGCACAGGCCGAGGAAACATCCGGTATGTCGCTGGTGCGGTACCGATTTCAGGGTGACGCCGCGTACATGGGAACCCCTAAGACCACCGATGAAACGATCGCGTGTCTCATTTTCCCTGCCAAGGGATTGAATCGCACTGCAGGCGGCCAGCTGTTCCTGCAGATCAAGGGACTTCGATTCGCACTTCCGCAGTTGACGGAAGGTGCACAAGACATGGCCAAGGCCGTTCAGTCAGCCGGATCCAAGATCGAACTGGCGGCGGACGCTGACACGCCAGTGATTCCTGGGACTGAACTCCGTATGGACTCAAGCCTTCAAGGTGCGGGGCTGGAGAAGAATGGGCTGCCCGGATCGCTGGTGGAGAGTGAAGGCCGACTGATGAGTGGCGCGGCCGAACGATTCAAACGGGATGGCAATGTGCGAAGTGATGTCAACAGTATTTTCGCGCCGCCCGGCTCAAAGATTGTGATGCTGAAGTGCACGCGTGATACCGCGGTTGATCTCTTCAATGTCAATCGAACTCGCAAAGATGCGGAAAAGGTTGGCGAGTTTGGCGTACCGATGCTGGTGGATGCCAACAGCAATGTCTACAGCCCGTGCGGCTACATCCTGAAGAATGAGCAGAACGGAGAATTTGAAATTTATCTCGAGCCGCCGGAAGAAGGCTTTACCATCAAGCGATTCCGCCGAGCCGCCACCGGCGGAGAACTGAACATCATTTATCGCATTCCGGATGGCACGGTGGTGAAATTGGTAGTGCTCAGCGATCCCGCCAAGGGTTTATCGCAAGGGCGCATCGTGGGCAGCACCACACTGCCGGTTGGCTGAAATTGCTCGGACCGTGAACTGCGTCGGTGGATTGCGGTTGTGAATTTAGCCCGTGGCCTTTAACCAGCGTTCCACCCAATGAATGTCCATGTTGGCTCCGGTGAATTCCGGGTGTTCCATGATGCGTTGATGCAATGGAATGGTGGTGTGAATCGGGCCAATCCGAAACTCTTTCAGGGCCTGACGCATCCGTGCAATCGCGGCGTCGCGCGTTGGCCCATGCACAATCAATTTGCCAATCATGCTGTCGTAGTTCGAAGGAATGCGGTACCCGGCGCGAGCATGCGTATCAAGCCGAACGCCCGGACCGCCTGGCACGGTGAACACCTCGATCAATCCAGCCTGCGGCATGAATCCTCGATTCGGATCCTCGGCGTTGATCCGCACCTCAATCGCATGGCCGGTGGGCTTGATGTCTTTCTGTGAAAATGGAAGTGGCTCCCCTGCCGCCACGCGAATCTGCGTTTGCACAATGTCGATACCGGTGATCATTTCCGTCACAGGGTGCTCCACCTGCACGCGTGTATTCACCTCAAGCATGAAGAATTCTTGTTTCTGATCCATCAGAAATTCAACCGTTGCGGCCCCGCAATATTTTGCTTGCTTGATCAACTCGGCGGCGCTTTCACACACGCGGTCTCTCTTGCGAGGATCAACTCCGGGACTCGGCGCCTCTTCAACCAGTTTCTGATGCCGCCGTTGGCTGCTGCAATCTCGTTCGTACAGATGGACCGCATGACCGTGGCGATCGCCAATCGTCTGAACCTCGAAATGGCGAGCATTTTCAAGGTATTTTTCTACATACACGGTTCCGTTCCCGAAGGCCGCAAGGGCTTCTTGCTTGGCCGATCCAACACCCTCACGCAAGGACACTTCGTCGCGTGCAACACGCATGCCTCGCCCGCCGCCACCGGCCGCCGCTTTCACGATGACTGGGTAGCCAATCTCCTTGGCAATCTTCGCGGCTTCGTCGATATCTTCGATGCCGCCTTCGGTTCCAGGAAATACTGGTGTTCCGCTCTGTCGCGCAAGCCGTTTGCAGTTGATCTTGTCGCCGAGCAGTCCCATGGCTTCCGGACTTGGACCAATGAAGGTGATATTGCAGTCGCGACAGACTTCGGCGAAGTGCGCATTTTCACTCAGGAACCCATAGCCAGGATGAATGGCATCCGCTCCGGTTACTTCGGCGGCAGCGATCAATCGTTCGATGCGCAGGTAACTCTCCTTCGATGCGGCCGCGCCAATGCAAATCGATTCATCCGCCTGTTCAATCCATGGGCCATCTTTGTCGGCGACGCTGTACACACACACTGGACTCACACCCAGCGATCGGCACGCCCGAATGATGCGCAAGGCGATTTCACCACGGTTGGCGATAAGGATGCGCTGAAACATGGGGAATGAATCCGTTCAGGAAGGCTTGACGAGAAAGAGAACCTGTCCGAATTCGACGGGGTCTCCGCTTTTCACCAGAATCCGGGAAATCGAACCAGTGACGCCTGCGTTGATTTCGTTGAAAATCTTCATGGCTTCAATCAAGCACACAACGGAGGACGGCCCCACACTTCCGCCCACAGCAACAAAGGCCGGTTTTTCAGGTGTTGGCGACGCATAAAAGGTGCCCACCATCGGGCTTTCAATTCGGACAAGGCCTTCGTCGGCATCTGGGGCCGCTGAAGCATTGGCCGCTGAAGCCGCCGATGTAAGGTTGGCTGACGGCGGTGGAATGTGTTGCGAACCAGCGACTGGGGTGTGATGCACCACTTGCGGAGCCGCCGAAAGATGAGGCCTTCGAATGGTGACCTGCTCGTCCTTGTCACGGAGATCCATTTCCACTAAATCGTTGGCGGACATGAGCCGAATCAACTCCTTGAGCTTGCGAATGTCGATCATAATTTCTTAGTTCCTCGCGGTATTCGGAATGAAGACTGGGCACAAAGTGTACGACATTCTGATCGATCATGCAGGCTTCACGACGGCTTCATGATCGAACGAGATTACATTTCGTAACGCAACGAAATCGGCTTAGCAAGAAGTTCGCTCGCGATTACAGCCTCTCGGAACCTATGCGCCGTCCACTTTCGTGGAGCACGCTTTGGTGCCGCCACCGCCATGAGGCCCAAAATTCGAACACTCGGAACTGCGGGCAAGGAAGGAGGAGCCGGAGTCCTTACCGATTGAGATTGCGAAGTGCTGACTGGAATTTTTACCGATTGCGAGTGCGAAGTGCTGACTGAAATCTTTGCCGAGCGAGGCTGTGATGTGCCAACTTGAGCCTGTGCCGAGTGAGTTTGCCCAATGATCCGAGGCTTGAGTTTTGGTTGCGATTGCTTCGCATGAACGGTGCGGGCGGTCTGGCTTGGAACCCGGCTTGTCGATCGGGGCTGAGATTGGATCACTGGACGCTGACCGGATAGCGACTCAAGGACCGCTCGCTCTTTTGCAGCTTTGGCGCGCGCCGCAACAATGCGACCAATCAGATTAATGGCACCCACCACACCCAGCATGATCAAGACTTCGTATTTCACTTGGCACCCATGGTAGTCCGCCCGGGCCACCAAGGCATTGGAACAGGTATCGCCGTGAGGCCATGCACCGTCGTAAAGCGGGTTCCAAAGAGCATGGACAGTTTCTCTTGGGTCAAGACTGTTTCGATTGCACCACTTTCAACCACGGCTCCGCGGTCCAGCAACACGGCGCGATCACAACACGCCGCAGCAAAAGCCAAGTCGTGTGTGGCCACCAGAATCGCCACGCCTTCGGCTGCCCACGTTGGCAATAACGCTGACATGGCAACAGACCACACAGGGTCCAGCGATGCAGTTGGTTCGTCAATGGTCACCATGTGCAATTCCGGATTGCGTTGAGCCAGTGCGCGAGCAAAGGCTGTTCGATGGCGTTGCCCCTCAGAAAGTGTGGCAACCGATTGATGTTGCAATTCCGTGAGCCCTGTTTCATGCAGAGCCCGGTCAATCGCAGATGGTGCATGCGGCAATGTGAGCCGACCAAGTTCAATGGTTTCTCGCACCGAAAGTCCAAACGGAACAGTCGGCCGCTGAACAACCATCGCCATGCGAGCCGCACGTTTGCCCTCGTGCATGGAGTGAACCGTGCATCCGTTTACCCGCACATGTCCCAAGGCAAGTTGCTGCACCCCACACACCGCTCGCAGCAGCGTGGTCTTTCCACAGCCATTGGCTCCCACAATCGCTGTCACGCTACCGGTTGGAAACTCTAAGGAGAGCGGACCGAGGACAAATTCTCCAAGTTCAACGCGAAGAGATTCTGCTTGCACACTCATTGCTGCCAGATCCTTCCGGCGCCACGCCGCAACAAGAACAGAAACGCCGGACCGCCCGCCAACGCACAGACCACACCGATGGGCAGGCGACCACCTTGCACCGGAATGATGGACCGCACGGCATCCGCAAGCACAAGGAGCGCCGCACCCGCCACCACGCTACCGATCAGGAGGCGACGATGAGAAGCCCCCAGCAAACTTCGAGCCGCATGTGGAGCCACCAATCCAACAAAGGCCAGAGGGCCGCAGAGCGCCGTGGCCACCGCAGCGAGCGCACTGCTTGCCACGATCAGGCTCCACCGCTGGCGATTCAAACGTACTCCAATCGACCTGGCCTCATCATCACTGAATTGCATTGCGTCGAGGTCTCGCGATCGAACCTGGAAGAACCAGAATGAAACCATCAGAACCAAGAGCAGTGCCGTCAACACCGCTCGATCAGGTGCTTCAGGAATTCGACCCATCGACCAGGCAAAAACGCCTGCTCGCTCATTGGGTGGGAGCAACCATTCACACAGCGTGGCAATGCTTCCAGTCATGGCGGCCACCACCACCCCTGCAAGAATGAGACTCATTGGGTCAAGCCCTCGGTCCCGTGATCGACCAAACATCACACAAAGCAGCAGCGCCGAGATGGCGCCCACCGTGCCGACCATCCACTGCATTTGTTGGGGGAATTCGCTTGCGGTTTTCCACGCCACCACCGCTGCTACGGAGACGGCGGCTTGCGCGCCGCCGCTTAAACCTAGGACAAATGGCGAGGCAAGAGGATTGCGAAGCAGCGTTTGTAGAAACACTCCAGAGAGGGCCAACGCTGCGCCAGCCGCGCTCGCGCTCACGATGGCGCCCACGCGCCACGGCAGCGCGGTTTCACTCCACCCAATATCCAACCCTCCGTCAAGTGATCGTGAAACCAGTAGGCGCGCCACGACACACGCCACCAACGCCACTAGGAGCACACACCATCCGCGGCGAACGGTTCCGCTCATGGCGAAACGCTCTTTCCGTTTGAACGCCACGACTCCAATGCTTCGAGCAACTCTGGTCCCGGTCGAAGAAGGCCCGGATACGGAATGACTTCATACACAACGGACTGCTGCTGACATGCGTGTGCGAGTGCGTGATCGGGAGAACCCACCAGCAACACGCTGCGAGGCGATAAAGCAAAAAGGTCTTCGAGCCGCAAGACGGAATCCATGTCTCGTGCAGGCAACACGCGGCCACCCCACGCTTGCCAGATTTCTGCGAGGTACGACGTCGCTCCAAACGCCTGCAACGGTTGCGCCGAGTAGAGCAACACGCACGGGGATCGTTCCCGAGCCATTTCGCAGGGAGCCAAGGCTGCGTTCCACCGTTGCCGCAAGGTCTCCACCGCTGGCTCTTCACCGATTTCCACTCCGATCGCCTCTTCAAGCGATCGAACTTCTGCAAGCGTGGTCGCAGGAATCTGAACAACTCTCCAGTTTCGTTCCATGGCCGCCTGGTTCAGCGAGGGTGGAACGCCCGAAGC
This sequence comes from Singulisphaera sp. GP187, assembly GCA_945871915.1. GTDB lineage: Bacteria > Planctomycetota > Phycisphaerae > Phycisphaerales > SM1A02 > SYAC01. The sequence continues at coordinate 118,281 of CAMBXO010000006.1, read as the reverse complement.
GCTGCGTTGCACAAAAATCACTTGCGGGTTCGCTGCGGCCAGTCGCTCAAGATCGACTTCATACAGTGACCCCACCACCGGCACATCGTCCGCACCGCGACACCACGGCGAGCGGCCAACCAATCGCTCTCGCCAGCCGCACGCAATAAGGGAACTGGTGATGGCCGGGGAGAAGGATGCGATACGTGTGATCTCACCTCGCTCGGAGGCGGCACCTTTCGCAGCCTCTTTTTCTGATTTCCCGCACCCTGCGATCATGACAAGGGCAAGCAGCAGAGACACGCAGCGCATGCGCCGATGCTAGCACTGAACCGTGCATTCCTAGCCGCTACACTGCTTCGGCGATGAGCCTGCTTGCATCTATGCGTCGACTTTTTGTGGGATCGCCCGAGGTTCAGGAAGCCGCGCCCGTTCGGCACACCCCGGATTCCAGCGCCGTTGCAACAGCGCTGATTGCCATCGCGGATCATCTGCGTCATGACGCCACGGAACGCCTGAGCGTGCTTCCGCTCCTTGAGAAATTGCCTGACAGTTTGCAAAGTCTTCCAGAAATCGCTCGTCAGCAGGCTCGCCTTGGCGAGGCCATCGGTTCGGCTTTGGTGCAACAGCGGCTGCGAGATCAGAGTATTGAAGACACGCTTCGTCGCATTGCCGATGGTGTTGGGCGACAAACGGACACCTTTGGTCTTGTGCAGCAACAGCTGGACTTAAATCATCAGGCCTCGCAACGTGTGGCTGACGGTGTGACCAGTTTGAGTCAGGGAATTGGAGACCTTTCCACGGGGCAGCGTCGCAATGCTGATGCGTTGCAGGGAATTTTGGAGCAGACGCGAAGTCACGACGAGGCTATGGAGCGAGTGCAAGGACGCTTGCACCTGTGGCTTGTCTTTGCCACCACGATTGCCGCCGGATCATTGATCGCATGTTTGCTTCTTGCGTGGGCGTTGGTCCAGCCGAGTGTCTAACCCGCGGCCAACGGAGTTCTTTCCATTCTTGAACTTCGGCAACACCGTTAGCATGCAGGCGCATCGGTGGGGTGGCAGAGCGGTTGAACGCAGCCGACTTGAAATCGGCTAGGCCTGAAAGGGCCTCAGGGGTTCGAATCCCCTCCCCACCTTTTTGATTTGGCAGCACCTTCGGGTGACGGGCCGTTTACTTCGGAGGCTGCGTCGCTGGAGGTTGCATCGCTGGTGGTTGCGCTGCGGGTGGTTGCGTCACGAGTGGTTTCGAATCCGCCGCAGCCGCGGTGAGTGGGCTTTCGCCTCGAAAGATTCTGTCCCCTGCACCCCGCTTACAAACCTCCACAACGAATCGATCATATTCCCCTTTGAGAGCCGAGAAATCAGGATTGAAATACTCCAGCATTACGCCGTTGCCGGTGCGACTTTGAACCGCTTTCTTTCGAAGAATCGGATTGGCAATGGCTCGGCTCCCAGCCAACTTTGCCGCAAGTTTTCCCTCGGCCGCGTCCTTCATGAGGCGCAGCAACGATGGGCGATACTTGCCTTGCTCACCATCATGCAGAAAGTGAATCAGCGCCCAACACTGCGCGTAATAGGTGAGTAAGGAATTCTTTCCCTTTTGCAAACACAATTGGGGAGATGTTTCGAGCAACTCGCCAAGGGAAATAAGATTCTCATCTCGAAATGCGTTTCGCAATTCCGTCCACCGCTCAAAATTCTTCCACGGCTTGAACGCCATCGGCACGCCATCTCGAGACAGCCGCGTTCCCTCCATCCAGCATGCAAGACCTTCTTCCAAGTAGGTGGGCAACGGATGTTTGAGCGACTTCTGGCTGAATTGATGCCACCCCTCATGTGCGGCGATGGTCAGCGTGTCCACGCGACCGAGGTCATACAACACGCTCACGCCATCGGCCGTAAAACCGCCACGCCCAAGCCCAAGATAAATGTCTGCATCTTTTCCAAGCGTGTTCTTGGTCCACTCCTCCCACGGAGAACGAGAGGAAAAGATGTACAACTCGAGTTGGTCATTGGGAATTGGAAGTTCGCCAAGAACCGTGGCGTACGCAAAGTGGCAGGCTTCCATATAGGCAGGCAGCATGTCGCGGAAGGTTGGGTCCTTCAACGCAAGGTGCAAGTTGTAGTGTTCGGTTCGAACACGAACGCCCGCAATTCCACCATCACTCCACACGGTGCTTGAACGAACGACCCCGGGACTTGGCGGCGCTGTGGCAGGAACCCGCGGCGGATCGGCCACGGCTGCCGGACTTGGCAGGGTTCGCGAGAGCGGAGTTGCCGCCTCAGAGGTGCAACCGATGAACCACCACGCAGGCACCAGCACAAGATTGACGGCGATCACGTGTTTCATCAAGAATCCAATGCCTTCAAGGCTCGCTCTGCAGCGGCACAATCCGCTTCCGCCGCCTGCAACATGGCTCGAGTCTCCTCAACAACTTGCGGCGGCGCTTTGGCAAGGTAACCACTGTTTGAAAGTTTGCCTCGATACCCCTCGGCCGCGCGGCGCCTTTCCGAAATCACTTTGGACAGCCTCGAACGCTCAGCCGAAACATCCACCTGTTCCACAAGACCATCCAACCAGCACTCCTCTCCCTCAAACGGAAATGCAGCGGACCCCGCACTGCGAGTCGCGGTGGGCGGAACGATGGACTCAAGTCCACACATGGCTTCCACCACACCATCGCTCGCATCGCAGATGGTCTTGACATGGGAACTCGCGCACAATCGAATCTTTTTGCGAGGCGCAACATTTCGCTCACCTCGCACCGTGCGAATCACTTCGACCAGCGATTGCATGCGTTCAAATTCTCTCTCGACCGCTGGATCAATCAGGCACACATCCGCGTGAGGCCACGCGGCAACCGCAAGAATCTCTGAGGGCGGAAGCGAGATGCCTGCAATCTGCGAATTTCGCTTGGCTTGCAACGCACTCCACAAGCCTTCCGTGACAAAGGGCATCGCGGGATGCAACAACCGAACGATGGCGTCGAGCGTGATCAGCATGACGGCTTGACGCTCTGGGTCGCCTTTGGCTGAGGGCTTGGCCGCCTCCAAATACCAATCGCAAAAATCTCTCCACAGTGCGTCGTAGCACGTTGCGGCGTATTCACTCAAGCGATACTCGGTCAGTGCTGCATCGGCTCGATGCACGGCTCGCGCCACACGAGAAAGCATCCACCGATCAAGCGATGGACGGGTGGAAACCTTCACATGCGAAGCGGGTGCGGGAGTATTGGCCAGAACAAACCTCGTGGCGTTCCACAATTTGGTTGCAAAGTTGCGTCCAAGATCAAACCGCGAGCTGGTGTTGCGAGCGACCGGCTGGCACTCCGTCGGTGTCGCCAATCCGCTTGCGGCACCATACGAACTCACCATCGTGAGAGAGGAATCCTTCGGGCTTGTCTGAATGGGCGCGGCCACTTGATGCCCGCTTGGCGAGCGAATGAACTTCGGAGTGAACGCCTCGCCCGTGTGCGGATCGATCATGTCCACCGCCACACGAAGATCCTGCGTGTCGGTGGTCATGTCCAGCAGCGTGTAACGCAATGCATCGGCGCCATGCGAGTGAATGACATCACGCGGATCCAATCCGTTGCCCAAGCTCTTGCTCATGCGTTGACCGAATCCATCTTGAATCACAGGGTGAATCAACACATGGCGAAACGGCACCTTGCCCGCAAGAAAGTATCGATTGAACATGGTCATTCGACTCACCCACAGCGTGATGATTTCCCGAGCGGTACTCAGCACCGCACTTGGGTTGTATCGCTGCAACAGTCCTTCCATGCCAACGGCCTTTGGGTTGGGCCATCCAAGCGTGCTCAAGGGCCACAGCGCACTAGAAAACCACGTGTCCAGCACATCGGCATCCTGTACAAATCCTGCTCGCTCCAATTCCGCCGAGAGAGCCGCACTTCGCTCAGACAGACAGACCAGTTCCTCCATGGATCCATCGTCACGCCTTCGGACGCGGTGACTTGCACCACCTCTTGCAAACGGCGACGGCACGGCAACCATGTCACCCACCTTGGCAGCGGCGCCGATGGCGGCGGCTTCTCCTGCGGCGGCGCGACTCCACACTGGAATGCGATGTCCCCACCACAATTGCCGACTGATACACCAGTCTCGCAAATGCTCATGCCAGTGCTGAAAGGTCTTGGCATACCGAGCAGGGAAGAATTTGATTTGACCATCACCAACGGCGGTCCCTGCTGGAGACGTTCCTTCAAACTGAGATGGATCCATCGCGCGAAGGGCCGCGCCACGCATACGGTCATCCGTCACCTTGACAAACCATTGTTCGCTGAGCCACGGCTCGATCGCCACCCCACTTCGTTCACTGTGACCAACCGCATGACTCCACGGTTTTTCACCTTCGAGCAACCCATGGTCGGCAAACCACTTCACCACCGCCTTGCAAGCTTGCTCGCGGCTCAAACCAATCATCACGCGTGCTTCACTTGAAACATCACTCCATCCGTGGCGATCACTGATGGTGGCATCTGGACCAAGCACATTGATCACCGCCAACCCATGTCGACGGCCGATCTCCCAGTCATTGGGGTCGTGCGCAGGAGTAACTTTCAAAAACCCAGTGGCCACGGCGGCCTTGGCATCGGCTGGATCGCCTCCGCGAGAAACCGGTCTGACCACAAAGTCATCTTCCACAATCGGAATGATTCGCCCCACAATCGGAAGTCGAACACGCTTGCCACGTAGAGACGCCGCGAGAGGATCACGCGGATGGATGGCAACGGCCGTGTCACCAAGCATGGTCTCCGGCCTTGTTGTGGCCACCGTGACATGTCCTTGTCCATCTTCGAGTGGATATCGCAAGAGCCACATGCGCCCCTCCACCTCTTTCATTTCCACTTCGTCATCGGCCAACGCAGTGCGTGTCGCCGGATCCCAGTTCACCAATCGCAGGCCTCGCTCAATCAGTCCTTCATTGAACAACTGGAAAAAGGCTTCATGCACGGCGGCCGCACAGACTGCATCCATGGTGAATCGAGTGCGTGCGTAGTCGCAACTGGCTCCCATTTCCTGCAACTGACTCAGGATGGTTGCCTCATATTCGTCCTTCCATGCCTGCACCTGCAAGACGAATGCGTCTCGAGTGAAATCGGTGCGCCGCTTTCCGGTGAGCGCCAGCCGACGCTCCACAATGGTCTGCGTAGCAATGCCCGCGTGATCGGTGCCTGGCATCCACAGAACATCCATGCCCTTCATGCGTGCGTGGCGGCACAGTGCGTCCTGCAACGAATTGTTCAGGGCATGGCCAAGGTGCAATGCAGCGGTGACATTGGGCGGTGGAATGAACACGCAATAGGGCGGCCGACCGGAATCTGGTTGCGACGCAAAGCAATTTGCCTTTCGCCACAACGCCCACACGCGAGGCTCGTTGTCAGATGGGAGGTAGGATTTCGCAAGCCCCCCGGAATCGGGTGCTCCGTCGGTCGTTGCGGCGGAATGTGCGGGAGCCTGAGCCATGAGACGCCGATCCTATCCAGCCATGGCACGATTGATGACGGTCACAGCCGTGATTCTGTTGCAGCATTGCGACGATCGGACTCCCGGCTCGCGACCACCCACCGCCACGGAGACGGTGCGAGCGCTTGAATCCATCGAGCGACTCATTGATGCGGGCAAAACTTCAGAAGCATTACTTGCCGCGGAGAGTCTGCAGCGGTCATTACCGGAAAGTTCCATGGCTGCGGAAATGCTCGGCCGAGCCCGGATGGCGGCGAAGGCGGACCCCCTTCTGATTGCACAGGCCTATGCACTTGCGGCTGATCTCTCGCCGCAAAGTCCTGGGTTACAAAGCGTTGCTGGAATCACTGCAGCCGCCGCACGGCAGTGGCGGCAATCCGAGGAGCGACACCATACTGCCGAGTTGCTTCAGCCCGGACATCCGCAGCATGCCCTTCATCGATCGATTTCACTCCGAGCGTTGGGTGCGTTGCCGGAATCGCTTGCTGCCGCAGACCGAGCGTGTGCACTGGCGCCACTCGACGCAACCGTGCAGTTAAATCGAGCTCAAGCGTTGTTGGCCATGGGTTCCAAGCCGCAAGCGTGTGACGGAGCCATGGCAACTCTCTCGCTGAAATCCAATGACGCGGCGCTTCGATTGGCGGTCACGGATTTTCTTATTGAGGCTGGTGATCCCGATCGAGCCATTCGTGTGATCATGGTGGATGCGTCTCAGCCGGACGCGCCCGCAGCTGTGCTTGAAAGCCTTGCACGTGCGCAATCGAGCGCCGGCAAACCTGCCGATGCAGCCGAAACGTGGAAGCGTGTGGCGGTTGCACCTTTGGCGGGGTGGCAACCGTGTCTGCGAGCCGCGGAAAACGCTCTCAAGGCTGGTGACTTAACCGAATCGAAAGCGTGGTTGAATCGAGCCAAGGAACGAGGGGCGCCGACATCGCAAACGCAATCGATCGAACAGTCCATGCACTCCGTTCCATCAACGCAGTGATCGCCCGCCATCCAGTGCGACCGCAGCACCCGTCATAAAGGGCGCTTCCAAACACAAAAATCGAACGAGCCTGGCAACATCTTCTGGCTCACCTGCCCGCGCCAATGGCAATCGCTTCAGAATGCTGGCTTGCGTTGTGGAATCAATTTCCTCTGGCCACGCCACCACACCCGGCAACACCGCATTCACTCGCACCAGCGGCGCCATTTCAATCGCCATTTGCTGCACGGCTTGGGCGAGTGCTGCCTTGGACATGAGATAGGAGGCAAACCCCTTCACGGGAGTATGCGATGCATAGATGTCGCCAATGGCCACAACACTTCCACCGCCAGCGAGTTTGGATTCCTTCAGCAACGGATGCAACGCTTGCGTTAGCAGCACCGGTGCAACGGCGTTCACTTGCAAGTCGCGAAGGCATATCGTTCCGTTGAGCGTTCCCCATGGTGTCGGTTCATAGGTCGACGCATTCAGAATGAGTGCGTCGAGCCGAGTCAGGTCAAGCGTGGCCGCCGCAATCGTGGCGTCCACCATGTCTTCGAGGTCGACATCTCGCAGGTCACATCGTCGCCCGATTGCCTGAATGTCCTTCTGCGTTTGCAGGGCGCCCTCCCGATCACTTCGCCACGTCACCACCACATCGCAGCCCGCTCGAGCTAACTCGATCGCAATGGCCCGACCCACGCGACGCGAACCCCCGGTCACCAAGGCGACAGGATTCATGATTGGTCACCCATGCGTCGAGCGGATTCAGTCCATCCATCGATCGGCGGCGGCCCCTTCGCCTCACGCCTTTGTGGACTCCCTCGCCGGCGGCGAGCGGTGTGCCACACGATGGCTAGTGGAATCATGAGCAACACAGCAATGACCAGCGACAACCCAGCGCCACCAACCATTCGAATGAAATCCGACGGGGCAAAGTCTTGCACGATCGACAGGATACGCAGGGCACTTCCTCATAGAATCCGCTGCGACACCGTACCTGCTTATGCGATTCCGTCTCAAGCCTCGTCGAATTATTTGGCCGCTGTTCTCCGTAACGCTGTTACTGGGGATCGCGTGGCTTGTGTTGCTTTCCTCTGCAACGCTTACACGCATATTGACATGGGGCATTGAATCAACGGTCGGAACAATCGTGGAAGTGAAAGGTGCCAGATGGGACGGATGGGGTCGACTCGAAGTGGACTCTGTCGTCGTGCTTGCACCAGAGTGGCCCGGATCCACCAGCCAAATCTTGCAGATCGAAAAGTTCCGAGTCGAAATCAAACCGTGGCACCTGCTCGTGGGTCGCGTGGAAGTTCGTGAACTCAACATTGTTCGAGCCACCGTGCGCGTTGCAGAAACAAGAGACGCCCTTGGCATCGAGTCCTTCAATCTCAATGCCATTCATCCTGCGGAAGGTGGATGGATGCCGTCCCTCTCTATCCAGATGGATCACGTCAGCATCGAGCAGTGCCTGATCGAAAATTATTCCGTGCGAGACGGCAAGCCTGAATTACGCGGTGATCGCGCGTTTCGAGGTTTGCTCACGAAGAAACCAAACGCCCCGATAGGCGAACTTGACTTTGAACTTGTTGAAATTGAAGCGCCCGATTTGCAAACACGCGAGATGGCCAACGATGTTCCAAGCGGCGTACGAATGGATGGCAAGTGGAATGAAATCGCCTTCAGCTACGAACTCGATGCCAATCGATTGGATTTCACCGAAACGGTTCGACCACTTCTTCCGCTTGCCCTGCAGCAATCGTGCGACACCCTTGGGCTAAAAGGAACGGTCACCAATGTCAAGGTGGCTGGTTCCATGCAGAAGCCACTAAGCGAAGCGAAATTGGATTTGCGGGATGTGGCCATCCATTTGCCTGACCTTGGTGACCGGCATGAATGGCTTCGTTTGAGCGAGGGAACCATTGCACCTGCAACCGGCCGCCCGTCCATGGCCGTGGAGCACGGCACGATCACCTTGAAAGACAACCAATTGTTCATGACGGATTTCCATGGGCAATTGCTCTCGGTGGATGCATCCAAACCGGCCACGCCACCTCCCAACGATCCCGATGCGGTTCAAAGTCTTTCTGTTCCGCTTCCGGCAAGTTTTTCACTGGTCTTGGATTTCCGCAAGTCCCCTCCGCCCGCTGATCTTTCTGGGGTGGAAGCATGGTTTACCCAGGCTCTGATGCATTGCGGGGTCGAGATCCAAGCCAAGGTCCCGGAGTATGCGCTGCTTCGATCCGTGCCGGATCAACCGTGGGTTGCGGAGCTTCCCGAAACGATCGTGAAGATTTTGGACAACTTCCAAGTCAAAAGCGGTCGCATCTCCATCGACGCCAAGGCTTCGCGAAACGCCTCCGCGATCTCCGCGCCGGCCGAACCATTGAAGATCGAAGGTTCACTCGCCATTCACGAGGGCCGTGGAGCGTATGTGAACTTTAACTACCCCATCCATGATGTTGAAGCGGACATTCGCTTTCATGGCGATTCCATTTCGGTCAAATCGCTGACGGCAAAAGGCACCAACGACTGCGGAATTTCGATCAGCGGTCATGTCGTGGGCGCTGATGATGATGCTGGCGTGGATCTTCGCATTCACACCACTTCGGACGCACCGATTGAGCCGTTACTCGAAAACGCGTTTGACCCTGGGCCTCGCCGAATTTTTCAATTGCTCTTCGCTCGAACACTCAGGGATCGGCTCGTTGCCTCGGGGCTTCTCCATGAACTCGACACGCAACTTGGAGGGCAATGCCAATTCGACATTCGGGTGCAGCGCCCACGCCATGGTGGAAGCCGCGTGATCACGACAGGTTCGATCGAAGTGACCAATGCTCGCGTGTTGTGCGAACGCTTTCCCTATCCGATCACCGTCGAGCAAGGGCACATCGATCTGGAAGACGAGCGAATTGTTCTGCCGCGAGGACGGTGGCTTTTCTCCACACGAAGTGGTGGTGAAGGCATGATTGATGGCGTGGTCAACATTCCACGTGTCGGCACTGAACGAGACGCTCGCCCCGACATCAATATTCGCGTGACCGGCGATCGCATCAACGATCTCCTGCTCGCGGCGATTCCACTTGAAGATTGGGAACGTCAGGACGGCGGCGAGACCCTCTGGCCTGGAGGCAAGTGGAGCGTTGCCGCCACATCGCTGCGCGCCCTTGGAGCCGCGGGCACAGTGTCCATGTTTGGAAACATCGGGTCTGATGCGGATGGCGACACGATTCTGGATCTCTCGTTCACACTCAACGATGGCCGAATCGAGCCCCGCAACGGAACCGAACGCCTTTTGGAACAATCCGGGCTCTCATGGCCGGAAGGATTTGACATTCACCATGTTGAGGCGGAAGCCCGCGTGACCGAAACCATGGCAACGCTTGAGAAGTTCCAAGGGCTCGCTGGCGAAGGCTCGGTCACCGCGCGGGGTCATGCCAGTTTGCTGATGCGCGACCGGGAATTGTTTGCACAACTCAAACACGCCCCCATCGGTCCGTGGATTGTTCCCCTGCTTCCGGACGCCGTCCAAGACTCCACCAGACATGCGTGGCGTGACTGCAACGTGCATGGGTTCTTCAATGGCGACATTCACATGGAACAGAATGCAGGAGTCCCAGACCGCCGACTCGCGCGATTCGATTCTGATGGGCTTCATTTTTCCGTTGGAAACGATGCGTGTGAACTCCGAGTTGTGTGCGGATTCTTTGAGTTCCTTGGTCCAACGCTCACGCTGCACGATATTCATGTGCAAGGATTTCAGAACAATGTTTCGGTTGGTGAACTGACCGCCGATGGCTCCATTGCTCTTGACACCGATGGCGTTGAAGCGTTGCAAGGAGCGTGGTCGGTCCATCACCTTGCATCGCCGTTGGTCGGGAAGGTGATGGAAGCCGCCAATCTGCACACCATTGCTGACCTTCAGCGACTTTGGAATCCCGTCGGGCATGCACATGGCCTGCATCAAGTGGCCCACACGGCTACCGGCGAATTGGATTGGTCGATCACATTCGATGCGGGTTCACATCTGATCGCTGACCCTCATGGTGTGCCGATTCGAATGGACATTCCTGAAGCGTCCTCCGCCGTGTTGCGGAATCATCGCATCGAACTCATCAACGCCGCGGAACCTGGCGCTCCAGCATTGCAGGCCTTTGTTCCAGGTGGGTCGTGCTTGCTGCATGGCTCCATGGCCACCGGTGCTGGCTCGTCCGGTGAACCAGGATCACTCACAATGGACTTTTCACTTGCACCGCTTGAGCCCAGCGTAGCCCGCGTGCTTCCAATCGCCTTGGCCGAAGGCATTCAAGCCATCGATCTGCGGGCGTCGGTTGTGCATTCGGAAGGACTCCACTTGTTGGGTTGTTCAGCCGTGCAGCCACACATTGGCCTTCAAGGAAATATTCGGATGGAAGATGGCAGTCTGAATGCAGGCACACAATTGGAACGCATTCACGCTCTCTTTGGAATCCATGCACGAGGCGGTCGCCCTGTCCCTGTTGAAATTGAACTCGGAGGCGGAAGTGGATCGTTTATGGTGCGTGACCGGTACCTCAGCGATGTCTCGGGAACATTGCGTGTGCATGAAGCCGCCGACTCGGTCGAGTTAGTGGATTTGCAAGGAATGCTGTATGGCGGCCGAGCTTGGGCCTCTGCAAAAATTGGCGGCTCCAACAACACATGGAGTCTGCGCGTGGGCATGGCAGGCGCCGACTTGCCAAGCCTGATTCAAGGCGGCCAAGCGTCGCAGACCATGGCCAATGAAGGCACCGTGAACGGTTCATTGTCGCTCGGCGGAACCATGCATTCAACGGAAGAACCACGGGGAATCGGCCGTATTCAAGCGACCGCGGCCCGCATGGGCGAACTGCCATTCACGCTGCGTCTTCTGCAGGCGACCCAATTGATGATTCCCCTCTCCGACACGCTTGACAGCGCCACCGTAGACTTTCATGTGCGAGGCAATCATCTTCGCTTCGATCGGTTCGACTTGACCTGCCCCACCCTGAAACTTCTTGGCTCTGGCTCAATGGATCTTTCAACCTGGAATGTTGCCATGCGCTTTCGGAATCGAGGAACCCTGCCGCTTGTGAGCGATTTGCTCGGCGCCGCCAGCGACAACCTTTTCGTCATTGATGTCACGGGTCCTGCCGGCGATCCAGAAGTCCATCTCACGCCGCTTCCGCCACTGGGCAACGATCCGTCGCGGCAGATCCCGTCGGATGTGCCCGCCGAAGCCCACTCGTATTGAGTTCATCCATGCAACCACCTAGCGAACAATCTCTCCGCGAACGCCTTGCAGCCTTGGTTCAGGATGCGGGCGATTCGGCCCATCCGCACGCTTCGGCCGGCTCGCTGAGTCGCCGGAAACGGCATGTCGAGGAGCTCGCGGCAACCAGCCTCAAACTGCTCGATGATGGCTTGGATATCGGGCAATTGAAACTGCTTGATCTGGCGGTCAAGGAAATGCGTCGTGCCTACCGCATCTTTAATCGCTACCGAGGTGTGCGGAAAGTGAGCATTTTCGGCAGTGCACGCACGCCTGTAACGCATCCGGATTACCACGCCGCGAGAGACTTTGGCCGACTGATTGCGGCCGAAGGATGGATGGCCATTACCGGCGCTGGCGATGGAATTATGAAAGCCGGACACGAAGGACCGACGCGCGAAGCAAGCTTTGGACTTTCCATTCGCCTTCCGTTTGAGACCAATGCCAATGATGTGATTGCCGGCGATGACAAACTGCTGAGCTTTCGCTACTTCTTCACTCGCAAATTAATGTTTGTCAGTCACTCCGATGCCGTGGCGGTGTTGCCGGGCGGCTTTGGGACCATGGATGAAATCTTTGAAGTGCTCACGCTCATCCAAACTGGTAAGAGCCCGATTGTTCCCATTGTTCTCGTGGAAGGATTGGATGCGGAGGGCAAGCCGCTTGGCTACTGGAAGCGATGGGAATTTGGAGTTGTGGAGAATCTGCTCTCACAAGGATGGATTAGCCCGGAAGATCCGGGTTTCTATGAATTCGCAGCCAATCCGGCGGATGCGGCTCGCCGAGTGCTTCGGTTTTACCATCGCTACCACAGTTCTCGGTATGTGGACGATCACTTTGTCATGCGATTGAAGAGGCCACTGAGCGCAGGGCAAGTGCAAGTGCTTGATCAGGAATTTCGATCGCTGATCAAGACCGGACACATTGAACAGACTCATGAAGCCGTGGGCGAAGAAGACCACGCCGACCTGCCACGCCTTCGATTTCACTTTGCCAAACGAGCGTTTGGAATGCTGCGCCGCATGATCGATCGGATCAATGGATTTCCGGACGACCCGGCACCCTAAATGGCACGCCCGAGGCCCGGATGCGTTGGGTTGTTCTGCCTTCTGGTTGCTGCCGGACTCACCGCGTGCACATTCGATGACGGAGCGGTGCCACGAAATGTTCTCGATGACCTCTCCAGTCCATCGGATGGTTTGGTGGTCATGCGATATTCGATCGCCGCGGATGCGCCGAACATTGAAGCCGTTGCGGTTGCCTTTGCACATCGCGAATTTCCATCGCCTGCTGGGCGTGATCGACTGGCGCACAGTGGCCTTCAAGCCGTCATCGTTCCAACAAGCGACTTGCCAACCATTCGATCACGCCTTGGCTCCGTGACGGAACTTACGCAAACTCAAATTGGACAGAGTGCGCATTGGATTGAATTGGCCCGTCGCGACATGCCGGGGGATCAGATTCTTTCGATGGGCGGTCGAACGCAACACTTTCGCAAGGCCTCGTTCAGATTGAGTGTCCGAGACTGGCTGGTACCTGATCAAGAGGGCGGCTGCGTGCAGACTGAAGTGCTGGTGCATTGGGTTGCAGAGAATGAAAAATCCTCACCGATTGCAGGCGACCCCCCCGTCGGCACGCCGTTGCTTCTCACGGCCATCGAGTGTTGCTTGCGTTCTGGAGAAACGCTTTTGCTTTTACCCTCGCCACCCGCGGGTGCAGGCAAGGGGCCTGCAGTTGGAGCGGACATGCCGCCCTCACCGGGAAATTTTCTTCTTGGTGAACCGCTCTCCGATCAAACGACGCGCGTCACACCGGGTTATTCGATGGTGGTGGCACTGGCCGCCACCGTTCCTGAAGCCATGACGCCACAATCTGCCGAAACAGTAGACACGACCCCATCGATCGTCGACACTGCACCGTCAGCCGTGCCATCGCCATGAACACTCCGATTCGAAACACGCCTCGCCGTCGCCTTCAAATTCCCCGCAGATTCCGCGGCGGAAGACCCTTGGCGGCGCTGGCCGTTGTTCCGGCGTTGATGACGCTTGGAAATCTCATCTGCGGATTTGCAGCCATCCATTACGCCGCCATGCCTGTGGCCACGAGCGACATTTTCGGATGGAGCACGCTGACCGTGGCGGGGTGTCTGATCTTTCTCGGAATGTTTTTGGATGCCCTAGACGGCAGCGTTGCACGCATGACCCATAGTTCGAGCGATCTTGGAGCCCAACTTGACTCGCTCGCCGACATGGTGGCCTTCGGCGTGGCGCCGGCGTACATGATGCTTCGATTGGTCAGCCATTACTACGGACCCGAGCATTACACCGGCGTACTCGGACCGGATGCTGACAATTTGTATGGACGCATCACCTGGACCATTGCCGCCGTGTACATCTGCTGCACAGCCCTTCGTTTGGCCCGCTTCAATGTGGAGACCCCATCGGTCGATCTTCACGATCACAAATGGTTTCGCGGTCTGCCTTCGCCCGGCGCCGCTGGATGCGTGACCAGTTTGATTCTTCTGCATCAGCATCTCTTGGCCAAGCAATACGGCGGAGAATTTCCGCAAGGCATTGAAAAAGGAAGCAGCCTGTGCATTCCACTGGTCACGCTTGTCGCCGCAATGGGCATGGTGAGCACCATGCGATATCCCCACTTGATCAATCGCTGGGTGGCTGGACGCAAAGATTTTCGTGGGTTGGTTCGCATTGTGATTCCTGTGGTGATCGCTCTGTGGTGGCTGCAGGTTGCACTCGCCGTGTGCTTTGTTGCCTATGCCATCAGCGGTCCATGTGGAGCCATGATTCGATCGATCCGCCGACAGTCTCGTGTGGCTGAGCCACACGAACCCGTTGCATGACTTCATGCCCGTGTCGCAATGCACGGCGCGGTTACCATCGCGACCATGACGATCGCCCGGTCTTACCCAGATGCAACGGGTCGCTTCGGTCCCTTTGGCGGGCGATATGTTCCCGAGACCCTGCATGCCGCGCTCGAACAACTCGAGGCCGCGTTCTTAGAGGCTCGCGAATCTCAATCGTTTCAAACTGAATTGAACGGGTTGCTGCATGACTTTGTGGGGCGAGAGACTCCCTTTGCGCCCGCAGAACGACTTTCAAAGCGAGCGGGTGGAGCCAACATCTGGCTGAAGCGCGAAGACTTGGCTCACACCGGTGCACACAAGATCAACAACACCATCGGGCAGGCCCTGCTTGCTCGCAACCTTGGCAAAACGCGCATCATCGCCGAAACCGGTGCGGGTCAACACGGCGTGGCCACCGCGACCGCGTGCGCTCGGCTTGGCCTTTCATGCGAGGTGTATATGGGGGCCGAAGATGTGCGCCGTCAGGCTCTCAATGTGGTCAGGATGCGACTGCTGGGGGCAAAAGTGAACACCGTTGAGACCGGAAGTCGCACGCTGAAAGATGCCACCAATGAAGCGATGCGAGATTGGATGGGAAGCGTGCACACCACCCACTACATCATTGGCAGCGTGGTGGGGCCCCATCCGTTTCCGATGATGGTGCGAGATTTTCAGAGCGTGATTGGTCGAGAGTGCCGCGCACAATGTCTAGAAAAAATCGGACGACTGCCCGATGCGGTCGTTGCGTGCGTTGGTGGTGGAAGCAATGCCGCAGGCATCTTTCATGCTTTCGTTCCCGATGCCAAAGTTGCGCTCGTTGGTGTCGAGGCCGGTGGCCGAAGCACCACCGCCGGCGAGCATGCCGCGCCACTTTCGCTTGGCTCGCCCGGGGTTCTTCACGGATCGCTGAGTTATGTCCTTCAGGATGCCTTTGGACAGACCGCCGATGTTCACAGTTGCAGCGCAGGCTTGGACTATCCGGGTGTTGGGCCAGAGCACAGTTGGTGGAAGGATTCGGGTCGCGTGCGCTATGTGATGGCCAACGACAACGAAGCCCTTGATGCGTTTCGTCTGCTTTCAGAAACGGAAGGCATCATTCCAGCCTTGGAGTCCGCGCACGCCGTGCATGGTGCGGTGCAATTGGCTCGAACGCTGCCCAAAGAAGCCATTGTGGTTGTCAACATCTCCGGGCGAGGTGACAAAGATGTGAATGAAGCCATGCGCCTTCTTGAAGCCCGCGGCGACACCATTTGAACTGAGTGTGCCTCAAGCGAACCGCAACCTGCTACGGAGTGTTCGCCGGACGCGATTCTTTGGCTTCCTTCGCAGTGTTCATTGAAAAGTCCATCGCGATCGGGCAGTGATCGCTTGCATAGCCCGGAGGTCGTTGGTCACTGCTGGTCAACACCTTGGGTGTGCTCAATACAAAGAATGATCCCTTGACCGCCTTGAAAAAGAGGCTGTCCGAAACCAGCATGTAATCAATGGATCGCTGAATCGGCTTGCCGGGTTGGTCGTCGGCCACAAAGGAGTGCGTGAGGTATTTCAGACGCAACGCCTTGCTTGCCTCTTTCGAATCGTCGGCATCATCCGTTGCATCGGCGCCGCCTCGCTTGGCTCGATCTTTCTCCGGACGAGCCTCATAGCCACTGATCAAACCGCCCATCGCCTTGTCTCGCAACGCTTTGGCCGCCATGTCATTGGGCAACGCATTGAAATCACCAGCGACCACAATCTGTGCATCAGGATTCGTGGCTCGAAGCGCATCGAGCAGATTGACTACGGAGAGCGACTCAAGCTCACGCTGGTAGGCAAAGGCTTTTCCACCCGCCTTGAAGTGCACCACAAAAAGATCAAGTGCACTCTCGTCCGGCAAACGGATCACCGCATGCAGCGGGCTGCGTTGGTATCCCACGCCTTCGGTCTTACTGACCTTGGCCCACTTCTGCTCTTGACGCACCGCCGGGTCCGAAGGCATGCGACTTGCCGCGTCAGCAATTTTTGCATCCAGATACACCTCACTGGTTTCAATCGGAAACCGGCTCAGCACGGCCTGTTCAATCCCGCGGTAATAGCCCACTTCATGGCTGGCGAGATACTCGTACCCCATGTCCTTCAAGTAGGTATCGCGAAACCACCGCAGACACGCTTCGCTTTCTACTTCTTCAAGGCCAAGAACATCGGCGTCGAGTTCCTTGATCGCTTTGGCAATGTTGGTCAGTCTGATGTTGTCCGTCACCATTCCAATGTCGTCGTACTCACCGCTCAGCGTCGGATCGTCTACACCATCAAAGAGATTTTCCACATTGAATGCTGCAATGCGAATCGCACCCTTGTCTTTTTTCGGGGCCTTCAGTGTGCCAATTGGTGGCGCCGCCTCGCCTTTGTAGGTGGGCGTTTTCTCGACCTTCTTTGGTTGAGTGGGTGCCGACGAAGGCTTGGTGCTCTGCCCCCACAACGACGGGCACACGGACACCATCAGAATCATCGCAACGGTGAAGTTTCGAATCAACATGCGGCAAGTGTATGTGCAGAGCGCGTCGCCATCGCTAGCATCCATGCATGACTGCAGAAAGCAGCCGCGCCCGCTTTCTGGCGTACCGACAGAGCGAACGCACAAAGCGGCGTGACCGATCCGATCGCACGGTGGTCAGTTTTCATGGCACCGAACGCAGCCTGCGAAGGAATCGACCCTTTGGGCAATTACTCAGGGCGTTTCTTGGCGAATTGCGTCCATTCTCCACTGCCATGGTCGTGTCGTTGGGCACGCTTGCCATCGGCACCATGCTCTCGCTCGCCCCTCCTGCGGCGACCAAGATTGCGATTGACAATGTTTTTCTGGGCCAGCCGCTGCCGCCTCGCTTGGCGGACCTGTTTCCAACACTCGTCGGACTTTCACGAACCACACTGCTTGCATGGGTCGCGGTGGCCGTTGTGGCCATCAGCATTCTTGGAACTGTGATGCATTTGATCGGACGCTGGCAGGCCACGCGGGTCACCAAATTGCTGCAAGTGCGGCTGCGTCGACAAACTTTTGAACACGCGGTGCGACTCCCATTGGGGCGCGTCTGGCAATTGAAATCGGGCGGACTCACCAGCATGCTGCGAGAAGACGCGGGTGGCGTTGCGGAGCTTGTGTTCAGCATGATCTACAACCCATTTCGTGCGATCGTGCAATTGATCGGAATCCTTGCCGTGCTCACGCTGACCGATTGGCGACTTTTGATCGGTGGGCTGCTCTTACTGCCCTTGGTGTGGATGAGTCATCGCACATGGATTGGTCGCATTCGACCGCTCTTTCGTGATATTCGACATCAGCGAAGCACGATTGATGCACAGGCGACGGAAACATTTGGCGGCATGCGTGTTGTGCGAGCGTTCGCGCGCGAGAACAGCGAAGCTCATCGATTTACGGGTGGAAATCACCTGATGGCACGGCAAGAAATTCTGACGTGGTGGTGGAGTCGATGCATCGAATTGGCGTGGGCGTTGTTCCTTCCGACAGCGAGCGCGTTTCTGCTGTGGTACGGGGGCAATCAAGTCCTTGCTGGATCGCTTACCCCGGGCGACCTTGTGCTTTTTATGACCTATCTGGTCATGCTCTTTGCACCCATGGAGGCGCTGGCCTCAAGCGCCACCAATTTCCAAACCAACCTTGCCGGTTACGACAGAACGCTTGACCTTTTGTCCGAACCCCGTGAATTGCCCGATCGACCCAATGCTCGAATGCTGACTGGATCCTCGGTCCGCGGTGAGGTGCAAGTTCGGCATCTCACTTTTGCCTATCCGGGATGCACGGAACCAGTCTTGCACGATGTGTCGTTCCATGCCGCCGCGGGTGAGGTGGTGGCCTTTGTGGGTGCCAGTGGTGCAGGAAAGACCACGCTTTCCAACTTGATCGCTCGATTCTTCGATCCGCAACAGGGCTCCATTGAAGTCGACGGTATTGATGTGCGAGACATTCGCCTTTCCAATTGGCGACGACTTCTTGGCGTGGTGGAGCAAGATGTCTTTCTCTTTGACGGCACGGTTGCTGAGAACATTGCGTACGCCAACCGAGACGCCTCGATCGATCGCATTGAAGCGGCGGCGACGACCGCGTTTGCTCACGAATTCATTCAGGCGCTTCCCCATGGCTACCAGACTCCGATCGGCGAACGAGGTGTGCGACTCAGCGGCGGTCAGCGACAACGGATTGCCATTGCTCGGGCCGTGCTTGCCGACCCACGAGTGTTGATCTTGGACGAAGCCACCAGCAATCTGGATGTGGAAAGTGAAGTGGCGATTCAGCGAGGGCTCGCCAATTTAATGCGGCATCGCACTTCCTTCGTCATTGCGCACCGCCTTTCAACGATTCGCCACGCCAATCGCATCATTGTCCTGAAGGGCGGTCGCGTACAAGAACAGGGAACGCACGATGAACTGATGGCCGGCAGCGGGCCCTACCGCGACATGGTGTTGATTCAGACTGCCAAGCACGAGGAGCGGCCCGTAGCCGCCGCGCCACCTCGCTAGCCTTGCCGCGTGGATATCACCTACAACACCTATCTGAAGATTCCGGAACTTCTCTCGTTACAACAACCCGTCGGGGATCCGCGAGAGCATGACGAAATGCTTTTCATTGTGATCCATCAGGTGTATGAACTGTGGTTCCGTCAGCAACTCCATGAAGGTGATCATTTGTGTCAGTTGCTTGCATCGGGCAACTTTGGTTCCGCCGATGCCACGCTGGCCCGCATGCTGAAAATCCTCAAGACGATGGTCGCACAGATCGATGTGCTTGAGACCATGACCCCTGTCTCATTCCTGAACTTTCGAGCCTTTCTTCAAAGCGCAAGCGGTTTCCAAAGTTGGCAGTTTCGGGCCTTTGAAATGTTGCTCGGCGTCAAGGACACCCGCGCACTTACGAGATATCCGGAAGGGTCTCCGCACCGAAATGAACTGGAGCGACGCCTCAAGGCCGAATCCATTTGGCTTTGCTTTGCTCGCGGACTTGTTGCGCACGGTCATGCGGTTCCCCGCTCGACCCTTGATCGAGATGCCACGCTCACCACTGCAAGCGATCCCGCGATGCAGGACTTGCTCCTCTCGCTGTATCGCAGCGGCGGCGCCATTCACCACTTCTGCGAATCGTTGGTTGACCTTGATGAGGGCGTTCAGGAGTGGCGATATCGCCATGTAAAAATGGTGGAGCGCACCATTGGAGCCAAGCAAGGCACCGGTGGTTCGCCAGGGGTTGCGTACTTGAAGAGCACGCTGTTTCAGCCACTCTTTCCAGATCTGTGGGAACTGCGGTCTTCGCTCTAAACGCACCGCGTGCAGCGGTTCATCTCACACCCGAACCAACGCCATTCACAATTCGAATGCGTCCGCTCTCCATGTCCCACTGCGCGCTTTCGGCTCGAATGGGTGAAGGATTCGCTTTGACTCCCTTTTGCAACACGCTCACCATGCGACCGGGTCGCGCACTCAGCGTTGCGATCTTGGTCCGAAGGTCGTAATCAAAAGTGTCGCACTCCACATCGGCTTCGGGCGAACGCACGAAGACTCGCCCAAGCCCCTGCACCCGAAGCAATCGAACAGTGGCACCCATGTCCACTGGTGCGGCCGTTCCACTCTGCTCTGGATTTGCCCCATCCATTCGATTGACTGTGGCTTCAAGACGATCGCATGTCATCGTGAGAGTGTCTTGTGGCCGCAGACCTGCGTGCAGCATTTCCACTTGCCCATCGAAGTCAATCCGAAATCGACCCTCGGGTCCATTGCGCTTCATCTCCAATCGCTTGGACCAGCGAAAGCGTGTCGTGCCACGGCCGTCAAAGAGTGAGGCGGGCTGTGCGTTGGTTCCCTCGTCGTCCCGATCAAAAATCAACAGCGATCCTGCCGAGGGAACTTCGCTCTCACCGGTTACCGTATTGTGAATCAGTTCCTGCCCCATCAGCCGCAACAGTCGTGGTTCATCACTTCGGTCGTCGCAACTCCAGCCACGACTTTCCAGCGTGACATCGCCTGTGGCCACCATGCGTGTGAGGTTGTTCACATCACCACCCAGAGCATCGCCTCCGACTTCGCGATTCGCTTGGGCCAGCCGCCCTTGGCCTCGCGTAAAGGTCAGCAGGGCTTCATTGGATGTGATCTGGTCCAGTTCGCGCACGGTACGACTTGCCTTGGCGTGGACGCCGCCACCAAGTTGCAGCACCGAGGCCTCTGAATCCAATTTCCGATAGAGCAATCCATCCTTCCATGTGGCTTCCATTTGAGGCTCTATAGAAATCGTCGGTCGTGCGATCGGTCGTGGCGAAGAGTCAGCAATGGGTTGAAGAAAATATCTGCACCGCCCTGCACCCGGAGCACTTCCCTCACCGCTCTGCTCATTCATTTCCAGTTCTGACATGCCATCTGCCACGGCGTTGCCTCGAACCAACAGCAATTCAGGCCCCTTCAGAACAATGTGCTTTCGAGCGGGATCCACATCCATGGACGACGCCCACAACCGCGCATCATTGCTCACAAGAGCCTGCACTTTCCCGCGACTTTGGACATCCACCAATTCCATGCGGTCTGGCGAGCCATCACCTTTTTGTGAAGGTTGAAAGTGGCACTCCATGGCATCCGTCCACAGGCGCTGCCCTTTGTCGCTGGCCTCAACCCACCCATCGGCGATCAGTCGAGTCGGCTGTGACCCCCCATCAGGAAGTGGTTTTAAAAACAATTCGATGCGTTCACCCGCAAGGCTTGACCCACTCGGTTGCTGCGTGGCCTTGGCGGCGCCCTTGGCCAACAAGTGGCTGACGGCATCGCGTGACCCCTGCGGCACACAGTCAACCACCAACGTGTCTGCATCCAGTCGCACTTCATCCGCATCCGCGCGAACGCCTCCTCGAAAATCTGCCTGCTGCAACCGAGCCGCTTGTCCACCAGGTTCAAAAGTGAGAGCCACCTGCTCCGTCCACTGCATGCGAACCGTGCGCTGAGAGGCCGGCACTGGCTCGGCCACCACCGTCATCAGTTCAACGGATGCCGCCGCCGCCTGCATGCCCGCTTCTGGAACGGTCGAAAGTGCTTGCACGGCCGCACCGTCCGCGCCCCCAAGACGCATTCGGCCTTCGCCCTGAATCAGACCTTTCCCCGTGCGGCGATCAAGATCCAATCGTGTGGCCTCCAAATCCAGTCGCGGACTTGCAAGCACAAATCGACGATCCGGTTGTGCAATAATGGTCACCGCTTCGGCGCCGGTGACATAGCGAAGCACACCGCAATCGACACGGGCTCCGCTTGCTTCGTCGTCCATCTTGGCGGGTGATCCCTCAATGTCCACGCGAACATCATCTTTGCTCGAGAGCAGATCGGCCGGATCCGTGGTGATCGCCATGGACAGTCGACCTTCGTAACGAATCTCGGTGCGTTCAACTTGTTCGGTCTGCGCAGCGAGCGCATGGGCGAACAACTGCAGCGGCAATGGAAGCGGCACGCCACCGTCGCTCGCTTGCTCACACAACCCCTCGGTCGCGTGATCGAAAGCACCGGCAAGACTGTCACCAAGTGATGCCCCTTCAAGAGAGAAGACAGAAATCAGACGATCCCCCTCCAAGCGTGTGCGGCCCTTGATTCCATCCCGAACAATACGCACATTGCGTTCAAGAACAAGTCGATAGAACGGTGTGGTCGGTGGCTGGGCATTGCTCGCCAGTGGCGCTGGTTTGGCCGCAGCAGGTTTCAGAGTGGCACCGTTGCCAGCGGAGAGTTGCTCCGTTGCAGGCGTAAGCGATTCGTCACCATTCCAAAACGGACCCGCACCTGACGGCACCACCTCTGTTGCCAGTTCCGGCTGCACCTTTCGCACAATGGTGATGGGAGACAGCGGCCGGTCCACCGTCAATCGTTCAATGGTCTTGCCATCCTCCAGCAACAACACGGTGAGTCCCTCGCCCGCAAAGGTGAGTTGCTCCGTGGTCACATGAACTTTGCGATCGCATCGAATCTCCCCAAGGCGATTATCAAAGAGGGCTTCGTCCGCTTCCACCACCAGCGACGGCACATCTCGCTCGAGATCAACCGCCTTCCCATTCACCGGCTTAAACATGCGAATCACCACGGCGGTTTCAAGCCGTCCACTCTCAATGGCTTGTTGAGGAATGCGCATACGACCTCGCTGCGCACGCAACGTCACAATGCGTCCGCCGCTTTGGTAAAGCACCGCACGCGGTTGCTCCATGCGCATCCATTTGTCGCGTTCGGGATCGATGCGCGACGCGCTGTATTGCTGAGCAAGTTTTCCAGTCTCATCCGCAACCTGCACCCACGCACCCTGCTCCAACGACACACCCTGCGATTCCAAGGATCGGTCGCTGGTGCCTTGCCCCTCATCCACGCGAAGCGGTGTCGGAGGTGGAAGATCGACTGCCTCCGCGATGCGAGGCTGCTCAACGACGGGACCGGTGCCGGGGTCGACCCAGATCGACAACGCCAGCAACGCTCCACCCACCACGCCAGCCGCAGCCGTTGCCAACATCGGCCCGTTGCGACGCATCATGATCACTCGATGGACTCCACAACCTTTTGCCACGCACCGGCTGCACGCAACAGGTGTTCGACCGCTTCCCGCACCGCACCGTGGCCTCCTGGTGTGGAAGAAACCCAAACGGCCGCGTCCTTGATTTCCTTGACTGCATCTGAAACAGCCATCGGATACCCGACGCGCTGCAGTAATGGAAGATCTGGAAGATCGTCACCCATGGCCGCTGCGGCTTCCGGTTGGATTCCATACTCAGTCAATATCCGCTCGATCACTGGACCTTTGGGGCCGCTTGCGCTCACCAGATTCCGAACGCCCAAATCGTTCAGTCGATGCCGCAATGATGCTCCGCCGCGACCTGTGATCACGGCAAGTTCGCGACCGCTTTTCAACCACGCCCGGATTCCAAAGCCATCTCGCACATGAAAGCGAATGCTCTCCGCGCCATCGTGCCCCACGAAAATACCGCCGTCGGACAGCGTGCCGTCGGCATCCAAGACAAGCAACTTTATCTTTGACGCATCGCCTTTCGGGATCATGGCTCGAGTGTATCGCTGCATTGACCACTACCATCCCCTGCACCATGACGGTTGACCTGACGATCCACGTGAGCCATGTCATGCACGCGGTGCGAACCGCAGTCAATCACAAGGCAACTGCGCACGAAGTGCGAGCGATGATTCGCGGGCGATCGCTCGACCACCACATGTTCTATGTGTATGTGCTGGATGACGATGACCGTTTGGTGGGGCAGGTTTCTGCCAGACAGCTCCTTGTCTCCGACGATGCCACGCCTATTGAACGGCTCATGACGCACCCGGCTGCCGTGGTGTACTTCCATGAACGAGTCGAAACAGCGTTTGCAATTCTTGCGGACTATCGCCAATTGGCCGTCCCCGTGGTCGATGACCAGCACCATTTGCTCGGCGTGGTTGATGTCACCGCGTGGGTCGCCGACGCTTCGGATCGACTCACCCACGCCCCAAATGAGTTCTTCGGACGACTCGGTGCCGCCGTCGACGAACACCGCGCGGGAGGAACGCTCACTCGATTTCGCAGACGAATGCCGCTCCTTCTCTGCAACATTGTGTCTGGGCTGCTTTGTGCAGTCATTGTCGAGCGACACGACCTGTTGCTGCTCACCGTCGTGACGGTCGCTGGATTCATTCCCTTAGTCCTGACGGTCAGTGAATCCATTGGCGTACAAGCCATGGACTTTTCACTGCACTTGCTTCAATCAGATCCAAGTCCAACAACATTCCGAAGGCGCTTTGGGAAAGAGTTTGTAACGAGTTTGCTCTTGGCCGTGACCTGCGGATTGATCGTCGGCGTGACCGCATTGTTCTTGGCAAGCGGTGGAGAGCGACTTGGCATGGTGATCACGCTGGTGTCCAGCATTACCGGAGCCATGGTTGCGGCGGCATGCATCGGCGCGTTGGTGCCTCGCTTGATTCGACTGGCTGGCGGAAAACCACGAGCCGCAAGCGGAAGCCTGACTCTGATGCTGGTAGATATTGTGTGTACCGCAACGTATCTCGCGATTGCCTCGCTCATCTTCGCCCCTCGAGTGGCCGCGGCGGTCAACTCCGCCACAACAGCAGTGCCGTGAAGTCGTAGGCAGCGTGCGTACCGGCGGCGATGCCAAATCCTCGCCAGTGGTAGAGCGTTCCAAACCAGAGACCGCCAACGATGAGAAACGAAAATCTCCACCAGTCATAACTGCCATCCATCCCTCGCAATGGGTGATACACCGCAAAAAGAACGGCACTCACGATGACCGTGGTCACCCACGAGCCTGCACCCTTCCAACCACCGACATCGTGAAGGAGCATGTGCAATCCGCCCATGATGGCCATGCGAAAAACAAGTTCTTCATACACGCCGGCGCCTGCCGCCATGGTGGCGCGAGAGAGCGCATCCAGAGCTCGAATCGGTTCATCGACGGACTGCGCCCACATACCTTGAGCCAGGCGACCCATCAGCACGCCAACCGGCAGCAATGGCGCGGCCCACGCAATGGATTCCATTCCCATCCCACCAATGGTTCTCCATTCCACTTTCCATGAGAAGCGGCCAATCAATTGCCACACCAACAGCGTCAAGACCACGCCTGCCGCCGGAAGTGCCAGCAGCGGCAGCCCAAGATCTTCGGCTCGAACTCCAAAGAGCCGGAAGAAATCAACAAGCCCGCCGTGCGCTTTGTTTGTCAGCGTTCCATCTCCGCGTCGCAGCCACACCAACAATCCCACCTCATACAACAGAAGCAAGGGTGCCAGAAAACATAAAATGGCCAGCGGCTGTCGCGAGGCCTCCGCGTAACCCACGCGGCGGGATTTCAATGTGGATTGTTCTCGATGAACCGGGCGGCTCACGAAGTCTTGGCGCGAGAGGGCTTCGTCTTGCCGGTCGCTGTTGCGGTGGCAACGCCGCCACCCGCTTGCATCGCCTTGAGTCGCCGCGCCATCAAACTCTTTCGTCGGGCCGCGGTATTGGGATGCATCGTGCTTTTACTCGCCGTTCGATCAACCGCAGAAACGGCTTGACGCAGAGCCTTTTCAGCCGCTGCGGCATCACCGGATTCCACGACTGCAAGGAAACCTTTCATGGCATCCTTCATTCGGCGCTTCCGCCAGTTGTTCATGGCGTTGCGTTGCTTGGACTGTCGAACTCTTTTGGCTGCACTCTTGGTATTTGGCACGTTTCTCTCCGAAGGGTCGAGGAGTATGCCCGTTCTTCCCTTCTGTGGCAAGTCCATGAATTCATAGGTGACACACCTTGACGGGGGCGGCCGCAGGGCCGAAACTGCCGTACGGGCTATGGATAGCCCGCTGGAGACCCCCCTCGAATGGCCACGCGCTCTGCCGGTACCGGCATTCTCGTCACGCTCGTCACCTTTGTCATTGCAACCGTTGGACTTCTGGTCCTTGCGGTGTGGCAGTATTCCGCACAACAGACTTCTAAAAAGCAACTCGATGCACTGAACGAGCGACTTGCATCCATTGCATCCAATGCAGACCTTGAGAGCGACGAAGCCAAGTCACTTCGCAAGGCCGCGTCGGCAGCAGGCCAGCCGCTTGTTCCATACATGATTCAACTTAATGCCGCCATGAACGGGCAGATCACTGGAACGCAACAACCCATGTTTGAGGAGAAGGAACTCCTTGGGATCCTCAAAGAATTGCAAGTCACCGATGGATCGACCCTGAATGCCGAACTGAAGTTGCGTCGCACCAATGACACCCAAACCAAGATTGATGAACTCGCCAAGCGCATTGATGATTTAAAAGCCGCATTTGCAGCGGCCG
This sequence comes from Singulisphaera sp. GP187, assembly GCA_945871915.1. Classification (GTDB taxonomy): domain Bacteria; phylum Planctomycetota; class Phycisphaerae; order Phycisphaerales; family SM1A02; genus SYAC01. The sequence goes on along the minus strand of CAMBXO010000006.1, from coordinate 91,891 downwards.
AAGAGCGTGCGGCACAAGATGGCAAGAGTGGCGAACTCTTAGCGCAGGCACAGGAAAAACTCAGCCAGCTTGAACAGGCAACGACCGCCTACCGAGATGACTCCGCCAGCGTTCGCAAGACGATGGAGGAGGCCAAGAGCAACTTGGATGAACACCTTTCCAAAGTGAAGAATGAAGCCGGCGCTGAGATTCAGTCCTTGAAGGATTCGACCTCCACACTGCAGACGGCTTTAGGTGAGGCACAGAAAAAACTTTCCCAATTCGAAGCGCCAGGAGAAAACCCGGCCCTGCTGGTGGACGGCAAAGTGCTTGAGTCGGGCGGCTCCGATGCGTTGGTTTTTCTCGACATCGGCAATAAGCAACGCGTCCGACCCGGCATGACCTTTGAGGTGTTTGACAGCGCAGAACAAATCGCCAGTGCCGATCAAAACCACATGCGAGGGAAGGCCAGCATTCAGATCATGAAGGCGGGCGACGACACCAGTACGGCACGGATCATTCGCTCAACACCGGGCCAGCCGGTGCTGCGAGGCAACATCATTGCCAATGCGGTCTACAGCCCAAATCATCGATACCGATTTCTGGTGCACGGGAAATTTGATTTAGACACCGACAACCGATCAACGCAAGGCGAAACGGACGCCCTTCGCAATCGCATTGCCCAATGGGGTGGAGTTCTTTCCGATCAAGATCGCATCACCGGTGATCTTGATTTCATTGTGCTTGGCACTCCTCCGCGTCGCCCCATGGCGCTTCAACCCAACGCACCCGAGGCGGAAGTGGCTGCATTTCAAGAGACCAATGCTGCATGTGATCTCTACGAGAAAATTCTCGCAGAAGCCACGGCTGCAAAGATTCCTGTTCTCAATTGGAATCGCTTTCAGTCCCTTACGGGCATGACCGACTGAACCACAGCGTGTCCGCCGCTTCTCAGCACCTGCAGCAGTGGATTCCCTATGCGGCTTTGCGTGCAACGGCATCGTTGTTGCACCTGTTTCCTGCCAAACAAAATCTGCAGACCGCCGCGGCATTGGCAGAAATCTTTTCGTATTTCTGCCCTCGAAGAATGGATCGAGCCACACGCCATGTGCAGTGGGCGTACCCAGAACTCTCAGAACACGACGCTCGCAAACGAGCCTTGGCTGGGTTAAAGCACATGTTTCAAGTGTTCATGGTGGACAGCATTTCCATTCCACAGGTGCTCAATCAGCACAGCTGGGGCCACTCCATGGAGTTTCACCCCATGCACGCGACGATGACCACGCTGCTTCAGGAGCGACCGGCCATCTTGGTGACGGGGCATTCAGGGAATTGGGAGTTTTTGGGCCTAGCCCTCAGCATGCTTGGCTTTCAGCTGAGCGCTTTAGCCCGGCCACTTGATAATCCATATCTCAATGACTGGCTTCTGGGTATTCGCCAGCGGCGAGGTCTGGAGGTGCTGGTGAAATGGGGTGCCACCACCGAAGTTCAACGGGTCATTGAGTCCGGAGGCCGAGTGGCCTTTATTGCCGATCAGAATGCTGGCGATGATGGAATGTTTGTTCCGTTCTTTGGTCGATTGGCAAGCACTTACAAAAGCATCGGCTTGCTCGCCCTGCGATATCGATTACCCGTCATTGTGGGCACGGCCATTCGGCAGGAGCAGACCATGCGGTACAAACTCCAGATCGTTGACCACATTGAGCCCGAGGAATATGACCTCGCTCCCGACCCGCTTTTTTATATCACCGCTCGATTCAATCGCGCCATCGAGTCTGCGGTTCGCTTGGCGCCCGATCAGTATTTGTGGATTCATCGCCGCTGGAAAAGTCGTCCCCGATGGGAACGAGAAGGGAAGCCCATGCCGCAGCGCATCCGCCACAAGTTGCTCGAACTGCCGTGGCTGGATGAGCAGCAGGTGGATGAGATCGCGGCCAAGTCTGCTGCGTGTGAGCTTCCCTAAACGACTGAACAGGCAACGACCAACTCCCCCCGCTACTCTCGAACAATGGCCACCCAAAGCAGGCAATTCGTTGTGCTCTCTCGCAACACCTCATCCGATGGGGCGCTGGCCACGCTTGGCAGCCGGGGTGAACTGGAGTCGGCCCTGGCCATTCGAAATACAACGGCGGAAGCCGCAGGATGCGATGTTCTCTTTGGCCCAGGCATTGAACTGCATTTGGCCCCAAATCAAGACCCCATCATGCAAATGATGCTCACCATCAGCGACGAAGACATTGGTTGGACGGTGATCATGCGCATCGCGCGTGACCTTCACTGGAAAATCTTGGATCCGAATTCGGGCCGTGAATTTTCCCCGTGAGTTCCCCAACCCGCGTCAGTCGAGTGGTTCGCTCTCGATGCACGCCTTCTCACCGGCCAAGCGTTTCTCGGCGTAGCGGCGCACCCAATTCTCAAACGACTTGCCAGCCGCCGCATCTTTCCCCGTAAACGCAATCGCTTGAATTCGATCCTCTGAAATGGTGAGGCGGGCACTTCCATCCTTTGGAAGCATCCGGATCCGTCTTTCAGAATTTATGCCGCTACTTGAATGGTCATACACAAACCCCTCCACCTGCGTGCCGTCATGTAATTCCAGGGTGACATCCCCCCGAAAATCGCGAGCGGCATGCAGAGCCGCCTGAAACGCACTTGCATCCTTCGCCAGCACTCGAACCACTTCGTGAACAACCTCGGCCGACTCAGGTGCGTGGGTCAAGAAGGAACCCCGGCGTTCTGCTCAACATCCCGTAAGACAGCCTCGTCGAGCGAACGAATCAGCCCCTCCAATTGGTCGACGGCTCTGTCCAGCCCGCTTTGACCACTGACCACGGTCATGGCATCGCCTCGCCCCTGCTGGCTTCGAACCGCTAAAGCAGCGGCCTCCATCTTCAACCTTGTCAGCAAGCAGCACGCGTCTCGTAACGCGCCAAGCCGTTCGTCAATTGGATCGATGCCTTCGTAAGCCAGCGTTCCTGCAAGCCGCAACGACGGGCACTCAGAAATCTCGAATTGTTTTGGTTCGGTTGCGACCAGCGAATCGCCAGTCAACCGAGCTCGGGTTCCATCCATGGGTTCATTCTCCGGGGTCTCCGCCCCAATCGCAAGTCTTGCAACACTGCAAAAACTTTATAGGACCGCCAATACGGCCTCTCAGTCTACCTTCGGCAATCCCTGCTCCGCTTCAGGAGGAAAAATCAGAATGGCAGCGAAATGCCGCCATACAACTGAATCGAATCTCGTGACGGATTCGATTCACTGGTGTTGGCATTGGAGATGTGATACCAGCGAACGCCCCCCATCAAACGCATCGAGGCATGGATGGCGTAGGTACCACCAACACCAACCCGAGGGGTGAAATTCACTTTGCCACCATCACTCGGTACGGGTTCATTGGTGAAGAGCAACCCGCACCCGGCATCGGCATACACACTCCAACTTTCTCTCGCAAGAAAGTGCCAGCGAAACATAAGGGACGCTCCACCGCCGCCCGCATCAAGACCGGGTTGCAGAATCGCATCTCCACTCACACCAAAATCCATGCTCACATTTTCCATAAAGAACCAACTCGCGCTCCACTCCGCTTCCAATTGATTGGCGGAATCAAAATCATTCATCCATGATCCTGTGATCTGCCATCGCCACGAATCTTTCGCACCGAAGCGAGTCTGATGTGCCACCTTGTTTTTCTCAGGCGCCGATTCGTTTGGCGTTTGAAGCGAACTGGTCAATCGCTCGTTTGAAAGTGCAAGCGTGGGGCCTTGCACACAAAGAGCCTCAACAACCGGCGCTGTGCATTCTCCCGCAGTGCTGCAATGCATACTTGATATCAGCGCCACCAACGAGAGACTGTGCATACCAGTGATCGTAACCATGTCGGTGTCCGCGTTCGTTTCAAAAAAAACACCGCCGTCTGGTCGCTCCGACGCGCACAGACGGCGGCACTTGGCAAGCCCTTTCGGGCTCGCGAAGAAGTCTTTGAGGCGTGGGAAAGTATCCGCCCGCAGGCCCCGAATTCAACGATTTGGCCACAACTTCTTTCAAGATTCACAAATACCTTTGTGGGCTTGATTTCCACCTTGGATTCCAGGCCGAATTCGGACGCCGTTTCCGGCCAGCCCCGCCGGGGAACCCCTCCCCAGCCCTGTCCGCGGGTGAGGTGTGGGTTCAGGCTTTCGGAATCACCGTCGGGGCTACCGGAATGGCATCCCTTGGGGCTTCATCCAACTCCCGAACTTCGCCTTGAGTCGGTTCGCTCATTTCGGCGGTTCGTTGGTCCAAATCGGTTCTCATGGAACGGGCCCGTTGCACCAAGGCTGCATCATCCATGTCGGTCGGAATCATTGTGAAATGCCATTTTACGCGACTGGTCAATTGCGCAGGAACCACCTCGCTGATCAGATCGCACCCCACAAAATCCCAAAACGGTTCATTGGCATCGCCCCAACCCGCGACCGGTTCGAAACCCTCCCGTCGCAATCGCACATCGTAGCGCCCATAGTGTGTGAACTCGATCGAGCAGGGTGTGCGACCAGCATCGCGATCGTTCACCCACACGCGCGCGCCGGCGGGATCACTGGTGATATCAATGACGCGACGAACGCAGCCTGTGGTCGCTATCAACATGGCCATGCAGCCGATCCATCCGAAGTCGCGTCCAGACATGCGGACAGAGTACCCCCGCCTCGATACCATCGCTGCGCATGCCACTGCTGGAAGTCAAGAAACTGGTCAAGACCTACAACGGCCGACACGTTGTGGACAAGGTCAGTTTCCAAATGGAGAAGGGCGAAATTGTTGGGCTTCTGGGCCGCAATGGAGCAGGCAAGACAACCAGCTTTCGCATGGCCATCGGCATGATTTCGCCGGAGTCCGGATCCGTTCACTTTGATGGGAACGATGTCACGGCTCTACCCATGTGGCGTCACGCCAAGGCTGGCATGGGCTACCTCAGCCAAGAGCCAAGCGTATTTCAAAGACTTTCAGTCGAAGACAATTTGCTGGCCATTCTGCAGACTCTGCCAGACCTTTCACGAGCTGAGCAAAGGCGTCGCTGCGATGGACTTCTGGATCAGTTTGGCCTCACACTCAAAGCCAAGGAAGAGGCTCGCACCTGTTCCGGAGGAGAACGTCGGCGTTTGGAAATCGCGCGAGCGTTGGTCACCAGTCCTTCGCTGATCCTGCTTGACGAACCCTTCGCGGCAGTCGATCCACACACGGTTGAGGAACTTCAAACCGAGGTTCGCAAACTGGCAAGCCGCGGAATTGCGGTGCTGGTGACGGATCACAATGTGCAGCAAACACTGCGTATTTGTGACCGTGCGTACATCATTCATCAAGGCAAGAATTTACGGGAAGGGTCGCCCAAGGCGATCATCAACGATCCCATGGTTCGGGCCGCCTATCTGGCCAGCACGTTCCGGGGCGACGAATTCGACTGATTGCGGTCGATTCCTACACGCGTCACCGCAGTCGGTGTTGCCGCAAGCACTCGAATTCGAACGCCATGTGACACAAAGGTTGCACCCGTTTCTGGAACGCGACCAAGCGTGCTCAACACAAAGCCGGCCACCGTATCGAACCCATCGTCTTCTGGGAGATGGATATCGAATCTCGAATTCACCACCGCAATCGCACAGCGGCCATCAGCCTCAATCACGCCCGGCGAAACTTCGCGGCATGTTGGATCGACGCCCTCCACGGTGTCATGCTCGTCTCGAATCTCGCCAACGATTTCTTCGAGCACATCTTCAATCGTGGCAAGCCCGGCCGTGCCGCCATATTCATCCACCACGATTGCCATGTGCACCTTGCCTCGCTGAAACTCCCGCAGCAATTCGCTGATGCGCTTGGTTTCGGGTACTCGGATGGGCTGCCGTAGCAACGGACGCAGAACAAAGTCCTTCCCATCGGTCCCAAGCCATCGCACCAGATCCTTTACATACAGCACCCCCACCACATGGTCCAGACTCTCTTCAAAAACGGGAATGCGGCTATGACCCTCTTCACGAATAAATCCGCGAATCACCGCAAGATCATCGGTGTATTCCAACCCCTCGATCGCGGTGCGGGGCGTCATCAAACTGGCCACCAGCGTGTCGCTGAACTCGACCACATTCTCGAGCATCTGGGCACTGGTCTGATCGATGCCTCCCTGTCGCTGAGTGTCCTCGATACTTCGAAGCAAATCCTCCTCAGCCTCATCTCCATTCAGATTTGCACCCACCAATCGCTTCACCGCCTCATCCACAATTTCAGCTGGCGCGGTCAGAGGTCGAAGAAGGAAATCAAGCACCCGTAACACAGGAAGAGTTCCGGCAATCAGCCCCGCCGCGGCGTATCGCGCTACGGCTGCACTCACCACGCTTGTAAAAAACCACAGCAAAAGGGCGGCGACACCAAAGGCACCGAGCACCGGTGGCCACGCCATCGTTCCACCCATGCCGACCACTTCAACCAACATCAACGAGAAGAATCCGATACGCCCCATGGTGCGCATGAACGCCACCGCATGATCCACATGTTCCTTGCGGTCAAAAATCCACCGCTTGCTCTCAAGCGAGCCGCTCTTAGATAGCCGTCGCTCTAAAGCGGAGTCACTCACCTGAACCAAGGCCAAATTGATCGCTGACAAGACGGTGGTTAGAAGCAAGACCACGAACGCCGCGAGGGAGAACCACGTCAGCGTCATGCCTCACCGGCCTTTGGTGCAAACGTTGCCGCAATACCGACCAACCCCAGCAATCGATCTTCCTCCGCATGCATGCGAGCGTGTGCCATTGGCGTTCGGTCGTCAAATCCCATGGCGTGCAGCATGCCGTGAAGACTGTACAGCAGCACTTCACGGCCAAGATCATGGCCTAATTCACCACACCGACGCATGGCTTCGTCCACGCACACCGCAATATCCACTTCATCTCCATCGACAAAGGAAAGCACATCCGTGGTCGCGGGATTGTTTAAGTGTTGAGCATGCATCGACTGCATGGTGGAGTCATTCACCAGCTGTACGGTCACTCGGCGCAATCGGGACCCTGCCACCTGGTGAAGCGCGATCAGTTGAATCTCTACCCATGTCGCCACAGCCGCAGGAACAAGTCCCGCATTGAGAACGTGCACCGTGGTGTGACCCGGCGTGCGGCCTGCGGACTTGCTGGACTGGGTCATGATCCGCCCATCGTAGTCGAAGCAGAACCGTTTTCCTTGTGCATGAACACAACATTGCTCGGGTGCATCACCATCGACCATCCGCGAGCCGCTGCAATTTTTGCAAATGTGCATTCGCGATAAAAGGTCACATGCGTTGGATCGCGGCGATAGTGCCACTCTGAAAACGCGGCATCGTCTCTCTGAAAGTTCGTCATGATGGCCAGCACCCCTCCGGGTCGCAGCAATTCGTCAAGCCGCTTGAATTCATTCAATGGACGGTGAAAATGCTCGGCGACTTCGGTGCACGTCACAAAGTCGTAGGTCCCCTGCAACGCCTGTGCATCCGGATGAAAAATCGGGTCGTACAGCCTCACCTCATGCCCGGCCTCTCTCATCATGCATGCAAGGGCTGGCCCGGGCCCGCATCCATAGTCCAGTCCGCACTGTGCGTTTGGAAGGTGGGCCATTAACGGATTTGCCACTGCAGCAAGAAACGCCCGATAGGCAGGATCAAACGGATCATTGCGATGTTGCAGATATCGCTCACGCTCCGTGGCGAGTGACGGAAGGTGCTTATCCGCCAGCAGCGTGGCCACACATTGATCGCACCGCCAGTATTCCAATTGGTGAATAACTGCAAAGACACTCAGCGACTCGTGGCCACACACCCGGCACGCCGGCAAGGCCATCAGGCCCGCCTCGGCCGCAACTGAGCCGTATACATATCAATCCACTGTTTGGGTGTCATCTTGCGAGCCAACGCGCCAACGAGTTTGAGTGGAACATCCTCTGCTTTTTTAAAGCGCACACAACACTTGCCCATGTCCAGTTTCTTCGTGGAGTGCAACGGCCATTGTGCGACCCACCATGCAAACAATGCTGGATCTGCATAGATCCCCATGTGATACAGACCAATATGACTCTTCTGCGAGGCGATCCCAAGAAATGGCAGAGGCAGAGAGGGATCGCAGTGATACCCCGGCGGATAAAGGGAATGCGGCACCACATACCCCAGCGCTCCGTAATTGATGCACTCGTGAAATCCCTTGGGAAGGTTTTTCAAAAGCACAGCCCGCAATTGCCTCATGATGGGTTGGCGATCCGCAGGTAACGCTGCCAGATATCGATCGGGTGTCATGGCCCGTGAGGCCGCAGCCGATTGAGTAGCGCTTGATCTGCGGGTTGCGCTTGATGTGCGTTGTGTGCGTGTTGCAAGTGATGTGCGTTTCGTGCGTGATGTGCGTGGCATCTCGACTCCAGCATAGAGCCCACGCCCGTTTCGATCAGCGGCCAGCGGAAACAGAGACCGGCACGAATACTGGCTTGACACGAGCCTCAAATTCGCTGCGAAACTTATTCACAATGGTGCGCACCGCCCAATTGTTGCCATCGGCCAACCCGCAAATCGTGGAGCCCGGCGAAAGCCCCATGCTGCCGGCGACCTCGATAAGCAAATCCAAATCTGCACTGGTTCCATCCCCGCGTTCAATGCGCATCAGGCTCTTGAGCATCCATCCACTGCCTTCGCGACAGGGTGTGCATTGACCGCAACTTTCGTTCTTGAAAAACCGTGCAATGTTGCGTGCAACGGCCACCATATCCGTGTCCTCATCAAACACGGTTGGGCAGGCCGTGCCGAGTCCAAGCACTTGATAGTCAACACCAATATCGAAATCCATCGGTGCATCAAACTGATCGGTTCCCAGAACGCCCATGCTCACGCCACCAGCGATTGCACCTTTGAACTTCTTCCCGTTCCGCATGCCGCCGCAAAACTGATTCACCAGATCGCTGAGGGGGATACCCAGCGGCGCCTCAAAGCAGCCGGGTCGCTGCACATGCCCGCTCACCCCCATCAACTTTGGACCGAAGCTGGGCATGCTTCCGGGGTGACGACTCGTTGTTCCAATGCTCTTCCACCAGTCCACGCCTCGGTCGATCACATGGACCACGGCAGCGAGTGTTTCCACATTGTTCACAATGGTGGGTCGCCCGAATAAACCTTTCACCGCAGGAAATGGCGGCTTGATGCGGGGCCAGCCTCGCTTGCCTTCGATCGCTTCAAGCAATCCAGTTTCTTCACCGCAGATGTATGCACCGGCACTTCGATGCACGATGCATTCCACGGCAGCCTTGGACTTGCCCCGAAGAAGTCCCTGCGGACCAAAGATGCCTGCAGTGGTTGCCTCGTCAATTGCGTGCTGCATCACCTTGGCCTGATGGTGATATTCACCTCGAATAAAAAAGTACGCGGTGTCCAGTTGACAGGCGTAGCAGGCAATCGCAATGCCCTCGAGCACCTGATGCGGATCGAAATCCACCAACAGCCGATCCTTAAACGTTCCAGGCTCCGCCTCGTCACAATTGATGGCCAGATATCGCCGCCCGCCATCCACGGGTGCAAGAAAACTCCATTTCAATCCCGCAGGAAATCCAGCTCCGCCTCGCCCGCGAACCACGGCGTCTTTCACCATGCCGATCACGGCGGCGGGTTCCATGGAGAGCGCCTTCTCTAATGCTTTGTACCCGCCAGTGGCGACATACTCGTCAAGGCCAACCGTGTGGCGCTGCCGTGGGTCGCCGGACGGAACCGAAGGAATGCGTTTGGTCAATATGGGCTCAACAGATTGCATCGTGAATTCCTCTGATAAGTCTCAGTCCGCGTGAGGCGATTTGGGAAAAACCACTTCGTCAATGGTGGTTCGTCGAAGTGTGATTCCATCGTGCTCATGTGTTTCAGTCTTTCGTTGAACTTCCACCGTCGAGCGCGCCACCGGCGTCCGAATCGCTCGCCAGACAATTCCAATCGCTCGACCAACGCATCGAGCAATGGTCGGCTTGGCACTGATTGCGGATTCGCTCATGTGTGATGACGGGTCGCTGGCGCCGCCTTGGCGGAATCGATCAACTGGTCCACTTTCTCAATCGTCAACTGTTCATGCAGCACATCATTGAACAATGCCACGGGTGCCGTATCGCAACTGCCAAGGCACTCCATGGTCAGCAGCGTAAATCGGCCATCATCCGTGGTTTCACGAGGTTCCAACTCAAGGCGATGGCGAATGTGATCCAGCAATTTTTTGTGGCCGCATGCCTCACACACAACACTTTGGCACACGCCAATGACGCAATCGCCCATTTTGTTTGTGGTGAATTCATCGTAAAACGTCACCGTGTCCAGCACATCGGCAGGCGTCAAGCCAAGGAAGGCGGCAATTTCCAACATTGCTTGGTACGGAATGCACCGATGTTCATGCTGAATCTCGTGCAGAATGGGCATCAAGGCGCCGTGCTTGGTGGCGTACTTGGGCAAGAGCTCTGACGACCACTTCGCCTTCAATGCAGAAGTCAGATAGGGCTCGACTCGTCGCTCAATGCGCTGCGTGCCTGATGGTTTTGCAATCCATGCCATGCCGTTGCGACTCCTGATTCACGAAACACTTTACACAGTTCACAACCTGACGCCATCCACATCACCAAGTCATCACCGATCCAGTTCTGCTGCGATCACATTCAGACTTCCAAGGATGGCCACCACATCTGCCAACTGGTGCCCCTCGATCAACTTAGGAAACACCTGGTAGTTCATAAAGCATGGTGGTCGGCACCGCACTCGCCAGGGCAATCGACCACCGCCACCCACAACGAAAAACCCAAGTTCACCATTGGGGCTTTCAATGGCGGTGTAACTCTCACCGACCGGAACATCCCACCCTCGATTGTGCATAAGCAATTCAAACTGCTGAATGGTGCCCTCGATGCTTCCATACACATCGCCCTTCGGGGGCAGCACCGCCTTGGAATCCGAACCGACATTCATAGGCCCCTTTGGAATTCGATCGATCAATTGATCGATGATGCGGGCGCTCTGTTTGATCTCCTCCACTCGAACGAGGTAGCGGTCAAAACTATCGCCGCTTTGCGCCACGGCGACACTGAATTTGACCGGCTCGGCACCTTCGCTGTCCCAGTTGGAGGCGTAACACAAATAGGGATCGTCCTTGCGCAGATCTCTGCGAACACCCGCCGCCCGTGCGACCGGTCCACTCAGACCCCAAGCGATGGCTTCTTCTCGACCAATGGTTCCAACCCCTACAAGTCGATCGCGGAAAATTCGGTTTCGATTCAGCAACGTTTCCAGATCGGTGATGGCCTTGGGCAAACGCACATCAATAAAGTTGCGCACCATTCGAACGAACACTTCATCATCCGGCAGATCTCGCCATGCTCCACCCACACGCGTCCAATCCGGATGGAAGCGTTGGCCGCTGACATACTCGATGATGTCGTAGATAAATTCTCGCTCGTTGAATCCGTACAGAAAGCCGGTGAATGCGCCAAGGTCGAGCGCTGCAGCACCCGCACAGAGCAAATGATTCTGCAAGCGACCGAGTTCCGCAAGAATGGTTCGCACCACCTTGCAACGAGGCGTGACATCGATGCCAAAGAGAGCTTCCACGGCGGTATGCCACGCAATGTCGTTGACAATTGGACTCACATAGTCCATGCGGCTGGCCGTGCACACCCACTGATTCCAGTCGTGGTGCTCGCCCAGTTTCTCAAACCCCGAGTGCAAGTAGCCAATGTGCGGCGTACATCGCGCCACGCGCTCGCCATCCAATTCCAAAACAAGTCGCAGCGTGGTGTGCGTGGCCGGGTGTTGCGGACCAAAGTTCAGCACCCATCGATCGGGTGCTTGCACATGATCCTTCAAGTATTCGGTGGTCTCGATGTCAAGACCGTAACTCTCATCGGGACTCAGGGTGAAGGGCATTGAGCGAGTATAGACAAGGATTTCACGAAAGTTTCGTCACGACTGGCTAGGCGCGAAACAGGCTTCCCATCTTCTTGCCAATGATCGCACTCGCACCCAGCAGTGTGACGGCCAGCAACGCCATGGCCCAGACTCCCATCGCACTGGCCACCAGTTCTCCATCACCCAATCGATCGTAGAGCGTGTAGATCGCCTTGGTCATCGGATAGTGTCGCTCGCGTTGTGCGAGCAGCAGGCTGTCACTCACTTCCAGCATGCTGAAACTGAATGCCAGCAACGCGCCGGCAACCACATTGGCTGCAACCAGCGGCAGGACGATGCGTCGCATGGTGTTCCACCAGTTTGCTCCAGCGCTATACGCGGCTTCTTCAAGGCGAACGCTGGTCTGTTGAAGTCCGGCAACCGCACTTCGAGCGACATAGGGCATGCGGCGAACGGCGTATGCAACCACCAGCAGCGGAAATGGATTGGGATCCGCGCCAAGAATGTCGGCCCATGACCTCAATGGTGCGTCGACAAGCCACGCCCACCAGGTTGTTGGAATCCACGCAGCCAGAAATTCTGCAACCCCTGCGGGCATGCGTCCACCAAACGGCCACTCAAGGCTCATGGCCACAAATCCAAACGCCATCACCAGCCCCGGAACCGCCAGCGGAAGCATCATCAACACATCGATGGCCCCGCGGCCCCTGATCCTCCCTCGCACCACCAATCGAGCCGCCATCAATCCAACGGCGGTCGCCGCAGCCGTTGCTAAGAGCGACAAGACCAAACTGTTGCGAATGCTTTGGACCGCCAGCGGATGCGACAGCGCATCGCGCCATCCATCCACGGTCCACACACTCGGAACAACCGTTCCATACCACTGCCCCGGTGGCGACAGACTGGCAAGCACGGTTCCCATGTGTGGCAACGCCGCGATCAATACCACGCCACCGAGTAGCGCCCAGCACCCGATCAAACCGGCGGTGCCAACTTCCCTCTCGCGGCGCGGCGAACTTGCCTTGGCATGCATCGAGTGTGTCATGCCTCCGACGGCCCGGCGACCGAGTCCATACACCACCATGGCAACCGCAAGCATGACCGCCACCAGTGCAAACGGCCGGCGGCTCGATTGCATGTCCTTCAAGCCCTCAAAGATTTGCACGCTGGTGATCGAGCGATATTCAAACATGAGCGGCGTGCCCAGTTCGGTAAAGCTCCAGATGAACACAATCACCGCACCGGCAAAGATTCCGGGAAGAATCAGCGGCAGCGTGATGCGGCGAAATCGAGTCCATGCACTTCCACCAAGATTTTCTGCCGCTTCGTCAAGGGATGGATCCAAATTTGCAAGCGCCGCGGTGAGATTCAGGTAAACGATTGGATACAACGCGAGCATTTCCAGCAACACGATCGCCCAGAAACCTCCGCGACCAACAAAGTCGATGCCTTCATGAACCCATCCCCATTGCATCAGCAACGCATTGATCGACCCTTCCCGCCCTAAGACATGCCGAAGTCCAATGGCACCCACAAACGGCGGAAGAATCAGTGGAAGCAGGAGCAGCCCACTAAGGATCGACTTGCCCGGAAACTTGAATCGTGTGGTGACCATGGCCAGTGGCATGGCAATTGCCACCGTTCCGATCGTGACCAGACCGGCGATTCCAAGTGCATGCAGCAATCCGTCTCTGGTGGATGGGTCGCGGAACACTTCTAAAACATGAAACGCTGTCCAATGGCTTCCATCATTGGTTCGAAAGGCACCCCGCAACATGAGCCACAGCGGCCAGAGAAGGCAGATGCCCAAGATCGCTGCGAGCAGCACAAGTTGAAATCGATCGCGAGTGCGGCCATGCACACGGTGAGTGTATGACGCGTGCGACTCAACCGAAGTTCAGGAGCACCAACGCGATGTCTCCGTAGTCCACCGTTCCGTTGGCATCGATGTCGGCAATCGGTTCGTCGTCACCAAAGCTAAGCACCACCAGCGCCACGTCTCCGTAGTCCACAGATCCGGAACCATCGACATCGCCGGCAATTCCGATGGCGGCCGGATCGATCGACCATGCCGCATATCCGGTGAAATTGGCTCCGATCGAGTCGCTGCGACTGAGTTCGACAATGTATTCACCGGGCTGCAAATCACGCAGTTGAATGGTCTCCACATTGTCCACCGCTGAATTGCTTGAAACATTGCCGCTTCCAAAGGTTGCCAATCCGCCGTCTCCCTCAAGCGGCCGAAGTTGCGTGGCTCCATTGAGGGCACGCTGCATCCGAAGATTCATGTTGGCCGATGTGTAACTGGTGAATGAGCTGACCACCGTTCGCGGCCACACCACGGTAAAGGCGAGTGATGCTGCAGGTTGGTACAAACGGAACCGCCAATATCCCTTGCCAGACGGAAGCAGCGTGGCGGTTCCCCATCCAGTCGATGCGGCCTCGGCCGTTGCCGCAATCGTCGTCGCACCATCCACCCGTTCGCTTGTCAGCATGAGATGGGATTGATCAACATTCAACTCACCACTCCCTCGCAACGCATCCAGCGGTTTGGTTGCAACACCTCGATTGGTTCCAGACGCTGGAGCATTGTTGGCCCATGATGCGTCGCGGTCGGCACCGCCGAGCAAACAGGCTTTCACAGCCTGACACTTTTGAGCGTTGGTTATGCCGGAACTGCTCGTCGACTGAAAAGTTTCAAACAGAAGCGATGCTGCGGCCCCAACGGTGGGCGCGGAAAAGCTGGTGAATTGTCCGGGTGCAATCAATTCGGGCTTCATGCGGCCCGGCGCGTCGCTGGCCGCTGCGGTATCACCAGCCGAGTGCTGCAGATCGGTTCGCCCGACGCTGATCCCATTGAAGCAATCACCCATCAAGGGATACCGCGTGGAACCTGCTCCGTTGTTCTCTCCGCAGACTGCCAGCACGCCATCTCGCGTCATCTGATAATCGATTCGGCGGACCGCCTCGCGATCAGGCGCTGCACTTCCATAGGTGCTCAGCCACGAGTGGTTCATGACACGAATCCCGGCATGTGGCAGAGTGGTTGGAGCCGTTGAGCCTTTGCCGACATTGAGATTGTCGTTTACCCAATTGGAGGTGTTGTACACCCAGGCATTGGAAATTCCATGAGCCATTGAAGTCTGCGCCCCATACAAACGCATGGCCACATTGGTTGCATGCCACCCGGCACTCAACGGTGTGTTCATGACAACGATGCTCTTTCCAATGAACTCGCTATTGGTCACATCCGGCGCAAAGTCTGATCCGCCCGAAGTCATCGGCGCTTCGACTTGCATAACCCCAATGCCGTTACCAGTTGGAGTGTTGCTTCCAAGTCGCGCCTGCAACGCGGCAAGCCCACCATCACTGGTAGCAAATGCCTGCGTTGCGACCGCAAGGGCTGAGAGTGCAAGACTGGTTCCAAATCGACGTGGCATGCGAGATTTCCAATTCCATAAACGGGAACAAGGCAAGAATGTGATTCAGAATCCGATATGGCTGCCAGAACGCAAGGCCTGATGGTCCGAAAACCACGCTTCTGCCCAAAAAGGCTACCTTTTGGCTATGCCTCCCCTTGTTTGCGTCACGGAACCGTGCCAAGGGAAGGCCCTTGAGTGGCTTGCGAGCCATTGCACCATTCTGGAAGCTGGGCCCCCGACACCGGAGTTTCAGGCCGCCAGCAGTCAGATTCAGGGGTTGGTGATTCGAACCGCAACCAAAGTGGACGAGGCATTGCTTCAGCGGCTCCCCTCACTCAAGGTCATTGGTCGGGCAGGTGTGGGGTTAGACAACATTGATTGCAAAGCGTGCGCGCGCCGCTCGATTGCAGTCGTGCATACACCCAATGCCAACACGCAAGCCGTCGTTGAATGCGTGATCGGTCTTCTGTGTGACGCACTTCGACCGCGAACCAGGCTGCAGCGTGCGGTTGATTACATGCAATGGGAAACCTTGCGAGAAGCCGCATGTGGAAATCGGCAATTGAATGAATGCACTCTTGGCATTCTTGGATTCGGGCGCATCGGCTCCCGTGTGGCCACTGTTGCACATGCGATCGGCATGAAGGTGGTGTTCCATGACTTGCTTCCAATCCCAGCTGAGGCCACGCATCGTGCCAAGCCCGTTTCGGCTACCGAACTCTTTGCGTGCAGCGATGTGATTTCGCTTCATATCGACGGTCGCGAATCCAATCGGCACTTTGTGAATGCGTCCCTTGTGCGGAGCATGAAGTCGGATGTGCTGTTGATCAATACAAGTCGCGGCATGGTGCTCGACCATGAGGCCCTCTCGCAGTTCTTGCGAAGCAATCCAGCCGCAACAGCCATGCTTGATGTGCATGACCCAGAACCCTTTTCTGCCCAACACCCACTGCTTGGTCTTTCCAATGCACTTCTCTACCCGCATATCGCAAGTCGAACTCGATCTGCAACCGACAACATGAGTTGGGTCGTTCGCGATGTTGTTGCCGTACTTCAGGGCCGTAAGCCCTCGTACCCCGCACCCATGATTTGACATTCGACACCTCCATACACTTTCGCATCAACGGAACCCCTTATGCCATTTGCCATCCAGTCCATTCATGCACGACAAATTCTTGACAGCCGCGGCAACCCCACGCTTGAATGCGAAGTGCGACTTGCTGGAGGTGCGATGGGTCGTGCAGCGGTTCCAAGCGGCGCGAGTACCGGAGAGCATGAGGCGGTCGAATTGCGAGATGGCGACAAGAAGGCATGGTGCGGCAAGGGTGTCAGCAACGCCGTAGCCAATGTTCGGCGGGTCATCGGCCCGGCACTTCATGGAAAGGATGCTCGCGAACAATCGGCCATTGATCAGTTGATGATCACACTCGATGGCACTCCCAACAAGTCCAAGTTGGGTGCCAACGCCATTCTCTCGGTGAGTCTGGCGGTGGCGCACGCGGCGGCTCATGCAAGCCACCTGCCACTATGGAAATTCCTCGGAGGGGCGAAGGCCGAGGTGTTGCCTGCACCCATGATGAACATCCTCAATGGAGGAAAACATGCCGACAACACCGTGGACTTTCAAGAGTTCATGGTGCAACCCATCGGCTTTGACACCTTCGAGGAAGGCTTTCGAGCCGGCGTTGAGATTTATCACGCGTTGAAAGATGTTCTGCATCAACGCCATCTCTCGACGGCCGTTGGTGATGAGGGCGGATTTGCGCCAAACCTAGCTCGCAATGAAGACGCCTGCGATCTGATTAGCGAAGCGGTGGCCAAAGCTGGCTATGACTTGGGCCGACAGATTGTTATTTGTTTGGATCCCGCGACAAGTGAACTTGCCAATGAAGCCAAGAAACTGAAGAAGACTGGCTACCGATTGTTCAAGAGCGCACCAGACACGGTTTTGAGTAGCGATGAAATGATTGAGCTGTGGGAGCGATGGTGTCGCGCGTGGCCTATTCGCAGTATTGAAGATGGGCTTGCAGAAGATGACTGGAGCGGCTGGCAACGGCTCACACAAAGACTCGGCAGCACCGTGCAGTTGGTGGGCGATGACTTATTTGTCACCAATCCAGAGTTCCTTGCCAAGGGAATCAAGCAGTCTTGCGGAAATGCCATCTTGATTAAAGTCAATCAAATCGGAACGCTGACGGAAACTCTCCAAGCAGTCAACATGGCGCATCAAGCCGGGTATCGAGCAATTCTGAGTCATCGATCGGGAGAGACCGAAGACAGCACGATCGCCGATCTGGCGGTTGCAACCAATTGCGGGCAAATCAAGACCGGCGCGCCCTGCCGAAGCGATCGCACTGCGAAATACAATCAGTTGCTGCGAATTTCGGAGGAACTGGGTTCTCAAGCGATCTACGGCGGAACATTGCTTCGATAAGTAGTGCATCATGAGTCACCCAGCACCACACAACGAGAGCAAAGAAAGGGGCTCGCTTCCACCTGATGCGGTTGGCAAGCTGCTCGCGGTGTCACGCCGGCTGGCAGAGACGGGTGATTTGGCTGAAGTTCTTTTCACGGTCATTGATGCGTTACGGGATCTGCTTGATGCCGAGCGAGCAACCGTCTTTGAATTTGATGGTGCATCCAATGAGTTATTCACGCAGGTTGCGCATGGGCTGGGCGGAAAGGATTCGCCCAGCGTTATTCGTATCCCTGCCAATCGTGGCATCGCCGGTGCCGCAGCAAGCGGCCGTTGCATTGTGAACATCCCAGATGCGTACGCTGACTCCAGGTTCAACCGCAATATTGATCTTGCGACGGGTTACAAAACCAAGACCATCTTGGCCATTCCCCTTCTCGATCACGAAGGCGGACTCGTCGGCGTTGCACAAGTCTTGAATCACCGAACAGGAATCTTTGGACCAGCCGATGAAGCGATCGCATCGGGGCTTGCAGCGCAAGCAGCCGTAGCCATCCGGCGTGGTCGCCTGATTGAAGATCGCGTCGCTCGCGAGCGATTGGAACGAGATCTTCAAGCAGCCAAGTTCATTCAGCAGAGCAGTTTCCCTGCCTCGTTCCCTACGTTGGATACTTGGCAGATTGCTGCCGCAAGTGAACCTGCCGAACAGTGCGGCGGCGATGCATTTGATGTGATTCCGGTCTCCAATTTACAAATTGTCGATCCCTCGGAGACCGTCGATGAATTGGTGCTGCTTATTGCAGACGCGACCGGGCACGGCATCGACAGCGCTTTGAGCGCTATGCAGGCGCGCGCCATGCTTCGCGTAGGCCTTCGAATGAATCAACCCATGGAGCGAATCGTTTCGGAAACCAATCGCCAACTCTGTCAGGACCTGCCCATGGGGCGATTTGTGACAGGGTGGTATGCCCGAGTCGAACTCGCCACCGGACGGGTTGAATGCATCGCCGCAGGACAAGGACCTGTCTTACATTTCCGCGCGGCAACGAACGATTTTGTCACCTTGCCAACGGATACGCCGCCAATGGGAATTGTTCCTGAGGAATTGCCCGATGAACGAACGCGTTTGCATATGAGCCCAGGTGACCTATTGATTGCTCTGACGGACGGCTATTTTGAAAGCGAAGATTCAAAGGGGGAACAGTGGCAGCAGGCTCGATGTGAGGACTTGATTCGATCCATGCGCACCGAATCCCCTCAAGCCATTCTGCACGCATGCGATGCTGCGGTGAAAGCGTGGCGTAGTGGTCTTGCGGCCAAGGACGATTGCACGGCCATCATCTTGAAGCGCGTCGCCTGGTCGTAATTCACTTTGCGCGAAGACGCAGAACCCCATCTCGCAAATCGTTTGGGTTCTTCATGGCATCCTGAAATGCCGCGGCGGTCTTGCATGGACCAAATCTTGCCTCCAAGCGGCTCCATGCAATTTTCGCTCCGTCGAAATCGGCTCTCCCAAAACATTCCACCGCCGCTTCTGTCATGGTGATGCGTTCCAAGGGATTTGGTTCAAGACAGACTTCAAGGACCTCGACCGGAACACTTTGCCCGACCACGACCACCCGGCCAAGTTTGCACAAAGGCAGCCCGGCAGATCGAGCACCTTCTGCTGTTCGGCCATCCACCAGCACACTGGTACCAAATTGCTTGTTGGCACTTTCGAGGCGGCTGGAAAGATTGGCCGTATCACCGATCACGGTGTAATCGTTCAGGTCCGGCGGTGCGCCACAGTCACCAATGACCACCTTGCCTGTTGCGATACCAATGCGGAGTGAAATCGGTGGAAGGCCGGCACGCTCTGGTCGCTCGCCAATCTCCTTCACAATTTTCTGGCACGCCATCGCGCCCGCGACGGCCAATGCACACTGGTCTGGCTCCTCATCGAACGCGCTCCAAAACGCAAGCAGGCCATCGCCTAGAAACTTATTGACATATGCACGCTTCTCGGTCAGTTCGCGTGTCAAAGCCCCCATGTACAGATTGAGCGTTCGCACCACTTCAGGTCCACCAATTGTTTCACTAATGGTCGTGAATCCGGCGAGATCGCAAAACAGAATGGAGGTTTCTCGCTCAACGCCCTCCATGGAGAGTGCCTTTGGATTTTCTGCAAGCATGTCGACCAATTGCGGACTCACTCGTGCCCGGAACTGTTTCTGTATGCGTTTCCGTTCCCTTTGATTCATCATGGCCACGGCCGCCGTGGCGATCACCCAACTCCCAAGACCTGCCGAGACCGGTGCGGCCATGGGGTACACCACATCGAAGCGGTCAAATCCGACAATGCCGAGAACCCCCGCGTATCCAATCAACAAAATCAGCAGCGCTGCAAAGCCCGCACCGGCACCAAACCGGGCGGCCACCACCGCCGCCGTAAGCCCAAGCAGAAGAATGGCGATGGAGGAAGTCCACGCCGGTGCAAACCGCAGAGATCGATTGTTCAGGATCATGTCTGCCACACCAATGTGTCCAAACACGCCGGGGGTACGCGGGTCAAAAATCGTGTTCACCATGTCCGCCATCACGCCTGTTGCCGTAAAGCCAACGAACACCAAGGTCCCCTTCAAGATTTTCTGAATCGATTGATCCACCTCGGCAACTTTGATCGCACCATCGGTGGCGGCGGATTCCAAGAGCCGCCACTCACGCAGGGACGCAACCGCCACTCTTTGCTCTGGAGTCAAATCGGGATCATCTGCCGCATCGGCATAATCGTTCGTCCATATGTCGTCGACCTCGTGCTTGAAGCGGTCACTCTTGGATGCTTCTTGAAACCACGCCTCGTCACGACCCAGCAGCCCCTTTGCAATATCGAGCCCGAGTTCTGCAAGCCGGTGTTTCTGTTGCACCACACGCTTTCGATTCTGAGCCTGTTCCACCAATCGCCCAATACTGATCACCGCTGTGTCATGCTGCGATCCGCCAACCGAATTTCCGTAGCCGGCAAGCAAGTCCGTCGACCAATCCAAGGTCAACTTGCCTCGTCGCAATTGAAAGGCTCGATCGCCAAGGTGAAGCGTGTCACCCTTCAATTCCATGTCGTGTGCACTCTTTCCCATAAACGCGAGCGCGGCTGCGATTCCGAGTTGCGGCGCAAGACCGCGATCAGTTGCAAACAACGGCGACACGCGGCGCAACCGCCCATCAAAGCGATCTGGCTCGGCATTGACAACGCCAAACATGCTGGCTGCTGAGGCCACTTCGCGGATGGGCGGAAGGTCTTGTGCGGAGCCCTGTGCGTCCATGCTCTGCTTCAGCGATGGACCAATGGTTCTCCAACTCTCACCCCGTTCCCATGCTCGCTGGATGAGTGGCCGCTCGCCAAAATTTCCGATGCGTTGTGCATCCACGCCTCCGCCAAGCATGAGGGCGACAAACGATTCTGAATCTCGTGGTAATCGATTCTCTTTTCGCTCTTGCTCCAGCACAAGCCAGGCACCGAGGGCCTTATACGTCGCTGGTCGATCAAGAATTCGGCTCCGAAATGGCTCGGGCACCTTCGACTCATCGACGATGACTTGAATGTCCCGATCGATTCCATTTCGGCACGCAAGTGCCAAGGCATTCAGAGAGGCACGGCCAGCCGGTGTCTCCCAGACGGCGTCGAGACTCTTCTCTTCACGCACACTCAGAGCCACGACCGATTTCAGTGAACGCATTGCCTCGGCAAGTCTGCGGTCGCCATCAGTTCCTTCCTCGGGTTCCAAGAACAAAATATCGAAGGCGGCCACCGCCGCTCCCGATCGAGCAATTTCTTCAACTGCCATGGCGATGGTTGACCGCGGCCAAGGCCAGCGACCAATCGTGTCCAGACTTGCGTCATCGATCGCAACGAGTCGCAAGTGCTCGCTGGGGTGTTCAGGTTCCCATCGACCGTCGCGTAGCCGGATGTCGAGCGTCCAATCCTCCAGCCAGCGAAAGAGTCCCATGAAATCTGTCAGCAACACCAACGCGGTGATGGCCGCACCCACCACAAAGGCTGACCTCTGAAATTGACGCATGGACGCGGTGAGTTGTACCGAAACTCCACGGCAAGTGTGGCGCAGTTCACGGAAGCCAGTGGGGCGACCGTTACCGAATTCAGTTAGGGGCCAGTGCCAAAGGCGTTGTCGAAATTTGTCTGCCCGGTTGCCGTATCGGTTGCAATCGCCGCTGCATTGGCCGCAATACTCGCTTGAAGACCCGCTGCCTCAGCCGCCGTTGTGGCCGCACGAGCGTGAGCATCGGATGCGGCGGCGAAGAATACTTTTTGCCCGTACGTGGTGGCGGTTGCCACGGCATCAGCTGCCGCAATGCTTGCATCAATCCCTGCCTGCACTTGACCTGCTACGCCGTCAAGTGCAGTGATGGCGTTCTGCAATTGCACCGCCGCCGTCTCCCCACCTCGCCCCTGTGCGACCAACTCGGTATACCGAATCTGGAACGCCCCCATCTGAGAGGTGATAAAATTCATACGCGAGGCGGATGCCTGTGCGATATCCCGCCGAGCCGTTGCTGCGGACAAGAATCCATTGAAGTCACTTCTGGAATTGGTGGCGGTTGAGAAGGCTGCATTCACGGATGCCAAGTGGCCCTGCACTTCACCGTTGATTCCATTCACCTCAACCATAAGCCCTTCGTCTGGATCATTCCAAACAGCATTCAGCGCGACAAGGTCTCCCAGGAACAATCCCGCACCGCTGGAGTCATTTAAACCAATCGAATCATTCAGATCACTCAGCATGGTGGCCGCAGCTGCACGATCCGTATCGCTTTGATCTTGGAGGGCTTCCATGCGAACCTTTGGGGAGAATCCCCCTTGGCCAACGGTGGTCCAAAATGTATTCATATTGGCTTCAAGATCGACCACCACGCCAATCTGTCCTGACTCTCCATCCACCCCTCCAAGCACATCTGCCTGATCGCGGTAGGCCTGTGCGTCAGCGGCAACAGGATCAAATGAGTCTGCTGCGGTGGTGGATTCTTCTTCAAGCGCAATGACCGCTGCTGCAGAAGCCGCAAAGAACGCACCAAATCGAGCCGCTTCAATGGCCTGCACATTGGCAAGGATTGCGGTTTGAATCGTCGCCGCCTCACCATGAATCTCCAGGCCTCTTGCATTGGCGGCAATCACGGCGGAAAGCAACACGCGTTCGCCCATCGAGCGAGCCAGTGCCAGTTTGGCCACGGCCGCATCCGTTGCCGAGACAGCTGCCGCAATTCTTGCCACAGCTGTGTTCAGAATTTCGACTGACCTCGCCAACTGTGCAGCGGCGCCCGCACCACCCATTCCTGATGCCACAATCGATTGCACGGCAGATTGATAACTCTGAATCGAAGCTTGTAGACCACTCAAGGACGATGCTGTGGATTCTGCAAGGTTGACTTTGGTTGTCGCCGTATCGAGCAACGCGTTGTAACTCTCATCGGACGCTTCGGAGACCGTGAGCGCTGCTGACAGATCACTTTGCAGACCCTGAATGGATTCAACGATGTCGCTCACTTGCGCCACAAGCCCTTCCTGCCATGCGTCATCGATGTCCCCCATAGCAGTCAAGGCATCGGCGACCCCCACATCGTTGTCAACTGTAATGGCGGCATTCATATCGTCATGCAGATCGGACATCGTGTTGTTATCTGTATCCGATGACGTAGACAACTCCGTCATCGTTGCTTGATCACCCGGATTTAAAACGGTACCCCATTGAGTCTCCAGCGATGCTCCAATAAGTAACGCAGCGTTCAGATCGCTTTCTCGACTCATGCCCGATTCGTTTGCGTCATCCGCCGCGCTGTCTCCATCCCCTGCATGAACGAGCGTGAGACTGGAATGATCCCTCGCTTGATCCGCATCAGCAGATTCGAGACGAAGAAGGCCCGCCAGGGGCGATTGGTCTGTGACTTGGCTGTTGGACTGAGCCGCCGCTTGCTGCTGGAGTTGCTGCGGGTTCGTGGGCGCATTGCCGACCACTCCCTGCGCCGCGGCCTGCTCTAATTGTTCTGAAGAGACCACCGTTCCCGCTAACTGCGGAGGGCCAAGCGTGCTGAGCCATGCATTGTGCACCGGATCCTTTTGATTCGAATCGCTCTTTGAACCGCCCGACATGAAGTACTGAAGATTGCTTGCAAGGTATTTCAGTTCAATGGCATTGATTTCGTTGGTCTGCGCACCCACCACCTGAGATCCGGTCAGGGATCCACTGGTCACACCAAAGCCAGTGCCTCGAACACTGAGCGTGGTTTGCGGAGTGATCACCTTAAAGTCATTGGCAAATCCCACTTTGTCCACCTTAAAGTCGACGCGACCCGACTTCACGCCAGCGAGCGTTCGTAACGTGGCTCCCTCTTGCACGATCTGTGGCAATTGAAAGGTTGTGCCTGCGTCCACCAACACGGTCGCGTTCTTGCCGATTCGAAGTCCGGCCCGACTCTTCAGACCCGTTCGGATTTCTGCACCCGCATTCAGAAGATCATTCATCTTGGCATCGTGCCACGCCGCCCGCTCACTCTCTCGCCAACGCACACGTCCATTCACTTCAAGGATGATGGCTTGGAGGGTTGTTGCACCACTTCCTGTTTCGGTGGCCCCATTCGCGTGGGCAACCACGCCCACCGACAACGCCATCAGGCCGGCGACAAATGACCAACCGGCGAAACGAATACTTCTTACACAACCCATGGTAAACCTCGTTTTCATTTTCCATCATCCAATGAACGACCCGAATTGAATTGCGGAGGCAATCTCCCGGCATTTCGGGCTTGCCCGTGCGTGTCGAGATAAATCCTAGAAATCTCATTGGCGTTCCCAAGAATGGCGGCCGTCTCTGCTTGGCAGTCACCAGCGATTTGTGCTGCCTGTTTTAAGTGCCCCACCGCAGCAGCTTCGAAGAACACCTTTTGCCCCATCATTCGTGCATTGCTCGAGGCCTCCAACGCTTCAAGCGACTTACTCAATGCGAGCGAAGCAGCTGCTGTGGCTTGCGCCCCCAGTTGCGCCACTTCGATTTGAGCTTGCGTGCTGGCTGGCGTTCCAGCGGCCGCAGCATCGATTGCATATTCATAAACCAGATCCCCGGCGCCGAGCGGAACCTCACGACCTACGAGTTCGATCACATTGTTCTGGATCTTGCTCAAAGACAACGAGACGGCCTTGTGCAGATTTCCAACCTGCGAAAAGTCAGACGAGGTCAGGACTAATTTCACCACATCATCCCAGGCCGTCTGAACGGATTCATTCATCGTCATGGAAAGAGACAAGGCACTTCCCTGTGACGGACCCATGCCATTCGAGGCATCCACGCCCCAATCCTCGGCAATGCTGCGAAGGTCCGTGAATGGCACGTCGATAGAGTCTCCGCCGGGAACCAATGCCGCATCAATCCCCGCAGCCAGGTCGAGTGCGGAGGTCCTGTCCTCAAGGCTCCATTCCCTTGCATGTTGCAGGGCTTGCAAGATTCCGCCATCCGAATTCTTGTTGCCTCCAAATTGCGACAATTTGTTCTGTCCGATCGGACTCGTCGTAAAGAGGTGTCTTCCTCTGGCTGTTTCCCAGTCGGCAATCTGTTCGGCGATCTTGTCGGGCGTCTGCACCGAGCCCTGATCGATGATGCCCTCGCACTTGTTGTCGATGTTCGATGTCACATCGAACGATTCCACAAAGTCCCGCAACGCAGAATCGTTGTCCGTCCACATGGCGCTAAGTTCCTCTGAATCCTTCAGCCATGCTGCGGCCGCGACCTGCGTCTTGAGTGCATCGCTGACCGCATGCGGTACTTCATGCCGCACATAGGCAAGTCCTCGTTTGAGAAACGATCCAGCTGGCAAGCTTCCGAGCAAGTCCGACGGAACCGCATCGGATCCATTGGTGGCGTCGTCGGCGAATGTCAGGAATTCATCTGAAACACTGGGATCCTGCGCGGCAACAATCAGAGCATTGCCGCCCGCCCCGTTGGACTCGGCCGCGGCAATCTGCTGAAACTGCTGCGGATTGGTGGGGGCATTGCCTGCGGTTCCCTGCGCCACCTGCTGTTGAAGTTGCTCGTTGTTCACCAGAGTTCCGACCAGCGGTGGCGGACCAATCGTGCTCACCCATGCATTCTGAACCGGGTCCTGTTGTCGTGAAGTGCTCTGGCCCTGCTGACTTACAAAGTAGGCAAGATTCTGCCCGACATAGTTCAATTCGATCGCATGAATCGCATTGGTGCGGGCGCCGGTCACTTCAAAACCTTGAAGCGGTCCAGTCGTCAGGCTAAAGCCCGTTCCGCGGACGGCGAGTGTGGTCTGCGGCGTTACAACCTTGAAGTCATTTGCAAATCCAACCTTATCCACTTTGAAATCCACGCGACCCGAGCGCACCGTGGCCGTTGTACGAAGCGTGCTTCCCTCCTCCATGATTTCGGGTAATTCAAATGAAGTTCCCGAATCCACCAGCACCGTTGCATTCCGCCCAACGCGGAGCGTCAAGCGACTCTTGAGCCCGGTTCGAATCTCAGTCCCCGGATCAACAAGATCGTTGACTTTGGCATCCCGCCACGGAGCATTGGTCGACGGCCGCCAACGAGCTTTGCCGTACACATCCATAACGATGGCTTGCAAAGCCTGCGTCGCATCCGCAGTCGCACTCGGTGCAACCGCATCCATTGGCGGTGCCACCGCATCATCCGCCCGCACATTGCGAATCGGCATGCACAGCACCCCAAGCACGAGATGCCAATAGATGGTTCGTTTCATGTCTTTCTTGTTCATCGACAACGCATTCTGCCCGGCATGGGCAGCAAGCTCCATGCACTCTCAGATCTAATTACGAGCAATCGCATCCGGATTCTTCATCTCAATCCAATTTTCACCATCTGTCGATCCGTTCTAGGACGCTGGTGGCACGGTCCGCGGCGGCGGCGTAAGTGTGCCGGGCACGGTAGAAGGTGTTGAACCGGGGACCGAGGGCTGCGACGCCCCTTGCCCACCAGATTCTGGCGCTGGCTGGCTCCCACCCTCACGGGGTCCCTGTTCCGGCAGCGTTCCCTCTTGAATCGCCGCCTCGTTTCCCGGCATAGCGGCCGACTCGCCTGCGGGCATGCCAAGCGGCGTTCCGCTTTGCGCTCGTCTGTTCTTACCCGCAATCCGATCAAGTCGATTGAGATAGTCCACAAACTCGCCGCCAGTCAGAATTTGGTTTTCTGTTCGCAGCGGCAAGATCTCCATAAAGACAAGTTCTTTCGTCGCGTAGCGAGGCATGGGACCAAACAGACGCATGGTCAATCCACCCTGAACATGCATCACACGACACCCCGCCGTGGCCATCCACCCAACCTTCGCTGCTTCATTGGCGGGTTTCCCAAAATCAGACTGCACCCATTGCCGCTTCTTCGCTTCACTCAATCGTTGCGGATAGTCGGTGAAGGGATCAGTTCCATCGGCCAGAAGAAGAAAGCCGTGGATCGCATCATTGTTCGTCACCGCCTGCATTTTTTCCACTGCGCCAAGGAAATCGATTTCCTGATCCGCTTGAGGAAACTGCTCGACCGCCGAGTTGCTAAGGACATAGGGCTTGCAACTGCACAACAGTATGCCAAGCAGGATCACCGTAGCGAACTTAGAACGCATAGGTCACCCCCGCATAAATGAAATCCCGTGGGCCGCCGTCGCCAGGAAAGAACACCGACGAGTTGGGCAGAAAGATGCCATAGCGAAAATTGAAGTTGATGTCGCTCGAAACACGCCAGTCCAGCGTCCAGTCGATTTCGCCGCCGACAAAGTTGCTGCCGCCGGGCATGGTCAGAATGCTCAGCGGTGCGTCATTCTGGACTTTCATAAAGAGATACCCCGTCATGCCCAGTCTCAATTCACTCAACAGGTCAGAGGTGGGAAGCAGATTCGAACTGAGTCCAAGCGATGGGCAGAAAAGGTTGGCAGGTTCAGGTGCCACCGCCAAGCCCGTGTTGATGTATCCAAGCGAATTGAAACTGTGGTCCGTCTTGCCGGGGTTGATACCTCCAAAGGTGGTACCGCTGTCGAGGCGCTCCGATGAGCCAGTTCCCACGAGTGCCTGAAAGTCGGCGCGCGTGTCACCGGCATCTCGCGCAATCCAAGTCAATCCAACAACGCCTGCGGCCGCACTGATGTCGTCGGTGACCTGAGGCCGCGAAAGTGATGGAGGATTCAGTGGATCCAGTGGATCGCTCAGCGTTGTCCCGTACTCATACGCAAACTCCGATCGATAGACGATATCTGGACCGATGTTTCCCACGGATCCAAGCCCCACATATCCGCTGTTGTAACGGAAGGTGGTTGGAACCGGAGTCGTTGCCTGCTGGCCTCCGTTCTGATCGTTTTGCCATAAGTAGTAGGCATAGGGTCGATGACCTGTGATGCCTCGCCATTCCACCTTGCCGCCGGAGAAAAGACGCGAGGTATCCGTGTCGTAACCCGGTCGCGAAGTATCCCAGTCAACCGTGTCATAACCAGCCGACTGCGCCACCACACCTGTGGCCACCAAGTCGCCAATCGTCACTTCAAGTTCACCGGCATAGACATAGTTGCTCAGAACGAGGCCTTGAGCCCAGATCACATAGTTCCGTCCGCCCCGAACCACAATATTGAAATCCGTGGGTCGCTGCCCTCGCTTGCTTTCGTTGTACCCACCCAGATCAAACTCGCCCCAATAGATTTCCCCTACGGGCCACTGCCATCCGTCTTCACGAGGATCTGGACCAAGACCCAGCGTACCGGTGTAATCCCAATCGTTGTACAGAAATCGAAGGCGACCGAAGAATCGAAAGCCGCCATCCAGTTCGGCTCGCAGGAACAATCGCAGATCATTGGTGTAGAGCAACTGCTCCTGACTTCGAGCGTTATCAATCAAACTAAAACCGAATCGATAGGTTCCTCCAGCATCGAAAAGGACGCGATCGGCAATGGGAGTCGCTGCAAAAAATGCCTGGCGATACTCCGCATCTTCGACATTGAGTTGGCGTTGAAGATTCTGCGCAACAACCGATGCGTTCTGCGCGTACGCGACCGATTCCCACATGGAGAAAGCAACGAGAACGCTGATGAGGAGCACTGGCCGCATCGACGAATCAAGTATTGCCGCAACCCGGCGTTTGAGCAAGACCGACGATCCAGCATTTGGACAACACGGAATGTCCAGCGACTAGGAAACCCGGAGTCTTGAGCGTGTTGCACATGCTTGTCTCTCGCTTTGTTACGATCGCCCTATGCGGATGCTCGTTGTCGGTACAGGCGACGCGTTCAGCACAAAGCTCTTCGGATCCTGCTGTGTTGTTGAAGGCTCCAAGGGGCAGGTGCTGGTCGATTGCCCTGATTCAATCCACCGCGCGCTTCAATGCGCAAGCGACCAAAGCGGCTGGAAGTTAAGCATCCCGTCACTGCAAGATTTGATCGTGACGCACCTTCATGGTGACCATTGCAATGGACTGGAAAGCATTGGATTCGCCCGCTGGTTGCTGCATCGCAATCACGGCACGCCCCTGCCTCGGCTGCATTGCTGGAAGCCGGTGGCCAATCGGCTCTGGGAGCGACTGGCTCCTGCCATGGACCAAGGTGGCAAGGCGGTCTTGAAGGATTATTTCGAAGTGCATCTGTTGGATCCAGATCGGGAGGCCCACATTGCAGGCATCAGCGTTCGTTGTCGACCGACCGATCACTCGGTTCCAACGATTGCGCTCCGCTTTCAACATGCTGGAAAAGTTTTAGCGTGGAGTTCCGACACTCCATTTGATCCGGACCTGATTCATTGGCTTGAAGTGGGTGCAACGCTGATTGTGCATGAGACCAGTCCGCCGCCCACGCACACGCCGATCGAGCCTTTGAATGCTCTGCCTGAATCGATCCGGTCTCGCATGCGACTCATCCACATGCCCGATGGGTTTGATCCATCCACCACAACCATCCCTCGCCTTATGCAAGGCGAGGTGATCACGATTTGATTCTCCATCCACTTCCGGACGAGTGGACGCGAGAGTTCAGGATCAACGGTTGGCGATATCGATGTACGGCTGCGCGTGAGGCCCGATGTAGGCCGCACCAGGGCGAATGAGCCGATTGCCTTCGAGTTGTTCAAGGCAGTGACCGGCCCACCCGGCAATACGACTCATGGCGAACATGCAGGTGAACAAATCGAGATCAATCCCAATGGAGTGATAGGTGGTCGCGGAATAGAAATCCACATTGGGATATATGCCTTTCGCCGCCACCTCACGCGCCATGATGTCTTCAATCCGGCGACTCATTTCATACAACGCCAGATTGCCGGTGTCAGCGGACACTTGCCTAGCAAAAGTCTTCAAGTAGGTGGCTCGCGGGTCAAAGGCCTTATAGACGCGGTGTCCGAAGCCCATGATTCGATCCTTGCGTGCCAAACGCTCCATGACATAGTCCTCGACTCGATCAAGCGAGCCGATTTCTTTCAGCATCACCATCACTTCTTCGTTCGCGCCGCCGTGCAGCGGACCCTTCAGCGTTCCAATCGCAGTCACGATTGCGGAATACAGATCGCTGAGCGTGCTCATGGTGACGCGAGCTGCAAAGGTGCTCGCATTCAAACCATGGTCTGCGTGCAGAATCAGACACACGTCGAGGGCTCGGGCCACCGCCGCAGTCGGTACGGCGCCATTGAGCATCCACAAGAAATTGGAAGCCATGGAAAGTGTTGGATCGGGTTCAACGATCGACTTTCCTTTTCTGTACCGATCAAACCCGGCGATCAGCGCCGGCGTCTGAGCCAGCATTCGAAGCGCTTTGCGAGCATTCGGTTCCTCGCCTTCGGCATCCGCCTCGGGGTCAAAGAGCGACAACGCACTGATCAAGGTGCGAAGGGCATGCATCGGTGTTGCGTCTCGAGGGATCGATCGGATCAGGTCCGTCATGCCCGGTGGGAGTGCGTAGTGCGCCCGGAGCGACTCGGTAAACGAATTGAGTTCGGGCGTCGTTGGCAGTTTGCGATTCCACAACAGGTAGACGCACTCTTCAAAGGTGCTCTTGCGGGCTAACGAATCGATGTCAATGCCGACATACTCAAGCACCCCCTTGCCGCCATCAATGAAACTCATCTGCGTTTCGGCAACGATGGTGTTGGCAAGACCCTTGTCAAAGATTGGTGCTGGTGGCGTGGCGATGCTCATGAATAACTCCTCTGAATAACTCCTCGTGGGTCGTTTAGTCTAGGGAGGATGGCCTCAATGGAAAAACGCTCTCAAACCATGGTCAAAATCTGCGGCGTTCAGAGCCCGGCCGAGGCATGTGCTGTCCTGGACCTTGGCGCGGATGCCGTGGGGGTGGTGGTTGCCGCAGATTCTCCGCGAAGAGTCTCCCCCGCCACTGCGAGGTCCATTGCGGCAGTCTGTGACGGCCGTGCGGTCTTGGTTCTTCGTGGTGGTGAATCGGATTTCAGAGCTGATATCCAGAGTTGGGCTGGTCCCGTGCAATTGCATGACCCGGCTGTCGATCTAGGTCGCCGCTTCATTCATGCAGGTCACCTAAGCATGGCCAAGCCGCCGTCACAGTGGATCGGTCAGCCATGCGCCCGCCTTCTCGACGCTCCGACCGCAGGTTCGGGCACCGCGTGGAATTGGTCTGCTGCAACAGATCACGCGTGTGAGTTGCCCATCATCCTTGCTGGTGGGCTGACTGCAGACAATGTGGCATCAGCAATTTCGATCGTCATGCCATGGGGCGTCGATGTTTCAAGTGGTGTGGAACGCACCCGAGGGGTCAAGGATTTGGAACTCGTCGCAGCGTTCATTGCGGCCGTGCGAACGTGTGACGTGGAAGCTGGTCGTTTACTGACCCCGACCCCAAACGGATTTCGTTGGCTCGTCTAGACACTCACTCCGCTAGTTCTGCCACGCGTGTGATCCGAGGCTCGCTCTCCCGCATCCACCGCACCACATTCGCTCGAGCTGTCTTCCAGCCGTTTCCGAATCGCTCGCGGAGAAATTCGCTGTAGAGCGCAATGAGCGCCTGATCGAATGATTGCAGCGAAGCCAACCTCACTTCAATCGCTTCTCGCCGAGTTCCCGGAATCCCTGAGGGTGGATCAAGGCGAAGCCCCGACACTTCCCAGCGATCGGCTTGCAATGTGAATTCCCACGCTTCACCTTCGTTCGAAAGAATCAACCCAACACGACGGGGCCACTTCCCACACCGAAGGGCAGCCCGTACTTCGCTGCGGGCGGCCGGATCATCTGATCGAACGACGATGGAACCTGTCGAATCCCATGGACAGGCGAGTTCGATGGACTTTCGCAGGACAATCGTTCCGCAATCGGTTTGTTGACCGGCTTGCTCTGACCTCCACCACGCCCACAACACGAAAGCGTTGCCCAAAAAATCCATCGGGTGGCTTGCTTCACACCACGCAGGATCGGGTCGACCGGAACGATCTGCGGTTGCACCTGGAACTGGACCGAACG
Source organism: Singulisphaera sp. GP187 (assembly GCA_945871915.1). Lineage (GTDB taxonomy): Bacteria > Planctomycetota > Phycisphaerae > Phycisphaerales > SM1A02 > SYAC01. The sequence goes on along the minus strand of CAMBXO010000006.1, from coordinate 59,704 downwards.
ATTCCGGTTCCGCATCTGCTGCGGCCCCTTCTCGTCCGCATTGGCCTGCGATCAATAATGCAAGCGTTCCGGAAGTCTGCGGCGTGACCGTGCAATCCAGTGTTCGTTCAATCAATGATCGGATGGCCGTGGTGACGGCATCACTCTTGGTGGGCGCAAGAACGACAGCGTCGTGTGTCCGAATGAGCAACGGAACCAAAGCGCGTCGCCTCCATCGCCCCTCTGCAACTTCCGCATCACACCGGCGCAACGCCCTCTCTCTTGCACGACGGCGACTCGAACGATCTGCATCGGCCATTTCTTCCGCCATGGCTGAAAGCAAGTAGGCCCGCCGAACCTCTGGCGGAACGCGATCACTGTCGATTCGAATGGCCGCAAGCACATCACGATGAAACAGCATCCGTTCATCAGTGAACCCAGCATCAAAGAGGTGCTCGCCCGCAGTCCATCCCACGCCGGCACCTTCGCCTTCATCAATGAACGAAGACTCCTGCAAAGCCTTGAGCAATTTTTGCAACGGCGTCGCTTTCCAACTCTCAAGAGCGAACCGGCTGTACGAAATGGCTCCGCGATCAAAAGGCATCACCCAAGAATGCCTTCAATGCCCCCTCGCCGTTACGAATTGACAGGTTGTTCACGCCGCAGTTTTTTCAGCGACATCCCTTGCCAAACCAAGTTGCACCAAGTGGGCCAATGGACCATGCGGCTTGCCCTTCTCCTGTTGGAGCCGGGCCGCCGAAGCCGGATTGGCATAGCTGTTGAAAAGAATCGCCTTCACATTGGCCCAAATGCCGCCAAACCCACTGAAGGTCTGATCCACTGCGGTGGCTTCATAACCGGAATGCACCATGCAATTCTCGCACTTGGGATTTCCGCTTGCGTGACCGTAGTGACTCCAGTCCACTTCATCGAGCAACTCCTGATAGGTATCCGCATACCCCTCTTGCAAGAGGTAGCAGGGCTTCTGCCAACCAAACACATTGAAACAGGGCATGCCCCACGGCGTGCAGTCATATTCCCGGCGGCCCATGAGGTACTCCAAAAAGAGCGGGCTCTGATTGAATCGCCAACCCTTTTTGCGATTGGAGAGAATCATTTCAAAGAGTTCGTTCGTGCCCCTTCGCTGCAGAAACCCGGTCTGATCTGGCGCCTTGTCGTACGCATAGCCGGGGCTGATCATCATGCCTTCCACGCCGAGTTGCATCATCTCGTCAAAGAATGCTCGCACCGAATTCGGATCGGCCCCTTGAAACAGCGTGGTGTTGGTGGTCACACGGAAACCCATTTGAACGGCAAGGCGAATGCCTTCCACAGCCTTTTTGTACGTGCCTTCACGGCACACCGCAAAGTCGTGGTTCTCCTCTTGCCCGTCCATGTGCACACTGAAGGTGAGGTACTTGCTTGGAGCAAAGAGTCCCTGCTGAAGTTTCTCTTTGAGCAGGAGAGCGTTCGTGCAGAGGTAAATGTATTTCTTGCGAGCCACCAATCCCTTGACAATGTCACCAATGTCCGGGTGAAGGAGCGGCTCGCCGCCTGGAATGCTGACCATGGGAGCGCCACACTCATCCGCCGCCGCAAAGCATTCTTGAGGTGTGAGTTGCCGCTTGAGCACATGCGCCGGATATTGGATTTTTCCGCACCCTGCACATGCCAGATTGCAACGAAAGAGAGGTTCCAGCATCAAGACAAGCGGATACTGCCGCCGACCGGATAGTCGCTGCTTGAGCACATAGGTGGCAACGGTCCACATTTGACTGACTGGCACACCCATCTGCGATGCGATCTCCAAAAAAGTTGCCTTCGTCACAAACACACGCCAATTCCCAATCGTAACAAGAAGTATGCGTTCGATTGCCCGAAGTCTTACCCCCCTTGAATGGCTTCAAAACACCTTGAAGAACGCGGAATTTCCTATCATTGGCCCTGTGGAAACGGTGGGAGATCAATCAACCGATGAAGCGCTGGTGTCTGCTCACCTGAACGGTCACCCCCAGGCGTTTCCTATTCTGATGGAACGTTATCGCCCCGAACTTCATGGATTTCTTCAGCGGTTTATCGGATCACGCGCCGCGGCGGAAGATGTCTTTCAGGACACCTTTCTGCAAATCCATATTTCAGCGGCAAGTTTTGATTCCACGCGTGCTTTTCGACCGTGGCTCTACACGATTGCGGCCAACAAGGCACGCGATTGGTACCGCAAGGATCGCAGACGACGCGGCATCAGTTTGCAGACCCCGATCGGCGAACATGGAGATGGCGAACTCATTGACCTGTTCGCCTCCAATGTTCAGTCCCCTTCGCGTCCAGCAACCATGCACGAGGAAGGTGCCTTGGTGAAAGTTGCTGTGGATGCCATGCCACACATGCATCGGGAGATCTTGGTGATGGCCTACTTCCAGAAATTGAATTACCAGCAGATGGCAGATGCGTTAGAGATTCCGCTTGGCACCGTGAAGAGTCGCCTCCATTCCGCGGTGGCCGTGTTCGCCGATCGCTGGCGCCGCGGCCGCCGCGACAAGGACAATCCACTCGAATGAACGACATTCCACAACAACCGGATTCGGGCCCCAGCCTGAGCGACGCCGAACAGCGAGCACTTGATCGCTTGGTTGAGCGTGGCTGGCACGCTGCAACGGATGACTCCACCGATGCGGCTGACGAGCGGCGTGTGCTGGATGTGATCCGACTTCTTGAACAGTATCCAGTGCAGGACTCAGATCCCTCACTGATCGATGCCACGCTGGCTCGCATTCAAGCGAATGATCGAGAACAAGCGAACCGCTTGAAACTGGAACAGCGACCGCGTCGGTTTGCCCGATGGGCGGATCTTGGTGGAATTGCCGCCGTTGTGCTTCTGGCAGCCGGCGTTGCATGGCCCGTGATGGCTCGCATGCGTTCAGCCGCGCTGCAGGCAGGATGTGCAAGCAATATGCGAGCGATGGGTGCGGGACTGACCAGTTACGCAACAGATCATCGGGACTATTTGCCCATGACCGCAGGATTGAACAGCCTGACTTCGCCCAAACCCTCGATGCTCGACTGGAACACCTATGAACATGGCGGCAATCTTGTGATGCTGATTCACCATGGGTATTGCTCCACAGACCAAATGCAATGCCCCGGGTGTGCCGCGAAATCGCCGCACCGGCATATTTCCTTTCGAATGCCCGCAAGTGACCGTGCCTTTCGGCTTACGGTCATTGGTCGTGGTGCATTGATTGGGGATGCCAATCCGGCCTTGGAATTGCATCGCATGGGGAAACCATTTGGAACAGGCGATTCCAGCGCAAGTCATGACCAGCGAGGGCAAAATGTGCTGTTTGGCGATGGGGCCTTGCTCTGGCTAACTCGCCCCGAAGTGGAGGGTGACAACCTGTATTTGCAACGGGGCGCCCGTGCGGACGAGCGGCTTCCGACTCTGGTTGAGCTCTCCAAGGGCGATGACGCGTTCCTTGCACAGTGACGCCGCCAGTTGCTGATTGAACACCAACTTGACCGAATCGATGGGTTTTGTATCCTTGGCGACCCGCCATCGAGCCTTGCCATGCCAAAGCACAAAACACATAAAGGTTTGTCCAAGCGAATCAAGGTCTCCGCCACCGGGAAGATCTCATTTCATTCTCCCAATTCACGCCACCTGAAGAGCAACAAGACCGGTGCCGCCGTTCGCAGTTACCGCCGGGCACGCATGCTTTCCAAGAGCGAAAACCGAATGCTGGCCAAGGTTTTAAATAGAAGCCTGGCCCGCTGAGCACCTGAAAGGACCGAACCATGCCACGAGCACGAAAGGGAGCAGCACGAACTCAGGCACGCCGACGCGTTCTTCGCGAGGCCCGCGGTTACTTTGGAACCAAGAGTCGGCACAAGCAACAGGCCAAGGTCGCCTTGATGCGAGCAGGCCGCAATGCATGGCGACATCGCCGACTGCGTCGGCGCGATATGCGTTCGCTGTGGATTGCACGATTGACCGCCGCATGCAGAATGCGAGACTTTCGTTACAGCCTTTTGATCGGTGGCCTGTCACGTTCCGGCGTTTTGCTGAATCGCAAGATGCTCAGCGAAATGGCTATTCAGGACCCAGCCAGCTTTGATGTGCTGGTGGACATGGCACGAAACCGTTTGGCCAAAGCAGCCTGAACCGCGTCGTTAGGCGATTTCGCGCCGTTCCTCACCGGAATCATTGCGCCGATTTGCCAAGCGACGCACCGCATCAGAACCCTGTGCAGGTAGGTTGAAACCGGGCAATTCGCCCTGCATTCCCGATGCATCTTGGTTTTCGCGGCGAATCGCTTCGTAGATTTCTTTGCGGTGAACGGACACCGTGTGAGGCGCCACGACTCCAAGTCTCACTTTATCGCCGCGAATATCCACGACCACAATTTCGACATCATCGCCGATCACAATTCGTTCATCTCGTTGGCGCGTGAGGACGAGCATCAAATTCCTTTTAGGCTGTGACGGCGCGAGCGGCCGGTGTGACCGAAACAAGTTCGTGGCGTGTGGTCCAGCGACGGTCCGCAATAACCACTTGCAGCGCCACTCGCGTGAGAGGGTTTATGACAAGCGGGCCCTGCATGTTGGCGGTGATTCCATGGTCGCGACGATTGACAATGACAAGCAGTTGCATCGCGCCGCCTTCGACCAGCCCAATCTCTGCGGATTGTTCGCGGCGAAGGGTCACTGAGAATTCTGAGTTCCACAGGCAAGGATCCGTCACGACGAATGCCACATCTGCGCTTTCTGTACTTTGAAGCCAGAAGAACACTCCGCGATCATCTGGTTGCAGCAATGCGAACTGGCGAGCGCGAGAAAATCCAAGTAAGCCCGCCGGGAATTGCAGGAGCCTTGATTCGTCGACTTCGACGGGTCCAAATCGTGTGGTTTGAATAAGCATTCAACCTCCTGGCTTTCTGGCGGCGGCCACACGGAAGCGTGGTCGACGGCAGCCCTCCATGGCTGCCGCAAGGCATCGGCACAGTGAGGGTCGCGGCATGAGTGAACCCGGCATGGGTTTCCAATTTCTGCGATATTTGAAGCCGGATGCCTGTTTTACAGACTCGATTTCATCCGCCGTGGCTCAACGGGTGGTTGGTTGGGGGAGCTGCTGCATTTGCAACGGCTTTGGCTATTGCATGGTGTGGCAATGGAATAGAGACCATGGCCGCATGGACTGCGGCCATTGTGCAAGCGGTTCCACTTGCAGGGATCTGGCTGCTTTCTGCTGCGGGGCTCGGCCTTATGGCGGCGCGATTCCTGCGGCTGCAAGGGCTCGGGACGGCCCTGGGGCTTGGCATCGCTCTGATGTGCATTGTGGATCAGTGGATGGGAACTCTTGCGCTCCCTTCGCACGTGTTTCCTAGAACGGTGGTGGCGTTGGCCGCACTGATGCCGGGATGGATTGGACTGGTTCGTTGTCGGGCCGACTTGCATCAGTCGACCCACATTTCCAAGTGCACATGTGTGGTCATCGGCATCGGCCTCGGCGCCATGCTGACGGCAGCCATGGTGCCGCCGGGGTTCTTCTGGAGTACCGAGTTCGGTGGCTACGACGTGGTGAACTATCACTTGCAACTTCCAAAGGAGTGGCTGCAGATGGGGGCCATTCGACCGCTCCCTCACATTGCAAACTCTGGATTTCCGAATTTCATGGAGGGAGCATTTCTTCATCTGATGAGCCTTCGAGCTGACCCACGCGATGCGGCATTGGCCTGCCAGAGCCTTCACGCATTCATGATGGTGGCGGCGGTTCTGGTAGTGATGGATGTGGTGACGGACCTCGGCGGAGACGCGCCTTCGCAACGATTGGCCGCAGCCGCCATGCTGGGAACTCCGTGGCTGATTGTGACCGGTTCGCTGGCCTATTCCGAAGCAGGCGTGCTGGTGGGTATGGCTCTTGCCATGCGACGCACCAAGATCCCATCGCCGATCCATGACGGTTTCACCTTCGGATTGGGCGTGGCATTGGCCGTAGGCAGCAAGGCAAGTTCGCTGGCGATTGTTGTTCCCGGAGTCTTGCTCTTCGCCACGGTACTTGGAACCCAATGGTGGAAAGCGAAGTGGCTGATCGCCGCGATCGCCGCTTGCGCGGTGGCGTGGGCACCGTGGCTTGTTCGCAATGTGGTTGTTGCCGGCTCACCGATATTCCCGTTGCTAGGAGGGATCATTGAGAACGGGTGGTGGGACACGGCACGAGCCGCACGATTTGACCGAGCGCACTCCAGTGATGTGCCCTTCATGGATCGATGGCGCGTTGCGTGGTGGCAATGGTTGGCGTTTGGATGGGGAGACAATCCACGTCCCGGCGAACCGTGGAGAATTTTCTGGGGTGCCCTGCCCTGGGTCGGAACTCTGGCGACAATTTCGCTTGTTGCAAAGGCATCCACGCGGCGACTTGGCGTAGCGATGCTTTCAATCGTGGTAGTCACGCTGCTCGGATGGATGCTGTTGACGCACTTGCAATCCAGATTCCTGATTCCGATGGTTGTGCCATGTGCGCTGGCGATCGCGATGTGGGTGCGCACTCTGCAAAAACAATTCAGCGGTGGCCATGCACTTGTGATGGTGGTCTCCGTGTTGTGGGTTGCCAGCGCACCGATTGCGGTGGTGCTGGACGCACCTCGTCAATTACTTGCTTTAGGCAGAGTGGATTTGGCGGATGGCCGATTAGACCTTGCACTTGAAGCTGGTTCGGACGCCGAATTAGCGCAGAGCGTGCGTGAGCAGCCGAGCGTGGAGGCGGTGCTGAATGGATGGTGCCCACATTGCCGGGTGCTGTGCATCGGCTGGAGCACTCCGTTTTGGATTGACCCCGCGATTTCGCTGGCATGGTCCAATCCATGGGACGAGAATCCCTTTGAGCGTGCGCTTCGAAGCGACAACCCGTTGGAATGGCTCCGCGAGAGGTTTGATGTGGTGGTGGTGGATGGCGACATGCTGAAGGTGTGGGAGCGAAGTCGCTACGTGCCAGCGGATTTTTCATGTTCTCGCGTCGAGGAAGTGCTGGCCTCACAACCATTTCAGTTGCTGCTGGGTGGTCGACGTTTGTACCTGCTGAATGATCGCATTCAATTCAAATCCACCGCCACGCCCAACGATTCGCCAGCGATGCCAGAGTGATGCCATACTGACCCCATGCGACGACTGCATCTTGTGAGTGTGCTGGCGATGGCGTCGTGCGGAACGATTTCGCAGCGAGAACCTGATCCCGTGTTGCCGTCCACCACGCCAGCGATCGCTGAGCAACCAGCGGCACCAGTCGCCGTGCGCCCGGCTGCATTGTGGAAGGGGCAAGCGATCGAATGGTCGGAACTTCAACCCCTGCTCTCGGAACGGGCTGGCGCGTCAACCATTGAAGAGGTGATGCTTGGTCGCCAATTGGATGCGTTGCTGAAAGAGCGCAATCTGGTCATCGATGATGCGCTGTTGCGTGCCGAACAGCAGCAAGTTTTAGACAGTCTGAGCGATAATGCGGATCGGTCGGAGCGGCTTCTGCTGGAGTTGCGTGCGGTGCAGGGTCTGGGCGAACGCCGGTGGAACAACCTGCTTCGTCGAAATGCTGCGGCGCGCCGACTGGTGGCGGATCAGGTGCATGTGACCCATGACGCGATTGAGGCTGCGCTGGATGCCAGTCATGGGGCTCGCCGTCGCTGCCGAGTGATGGCGCTTCCGGATTTACGACAATGTGCAGAGGCAAAGCGGCGCATCGAGAGTGGCGAGCCCTTTGGTGAAGTGGCCGCTTCGGTCAGCACTGATCGATCCGCCGCACGAGGTGGTTTGGTGAATCCCGTGAGTCGACTGGATCCAACCTGGCCCTCTGCGTTCCGACAGACGCTCTGGAGTCTTCAACCACATGGAGTCAGTTCGCCCGTGCTGGTGGACTCGGGGTATGTCCTGATTCAGTTGGAAGAAGAACTGCCCGCTTCAACGATGGATGCTGCGATGGCCAGAGTCAAAGCCGAACGAGATGTTCGACGTGGACAGGAACGCGTGCAGATGGAAGCACTGTTGAGTGGCTTACGGCAGGCTCAACATGACGTGGTGTTATTCGATGCGTCGTTGCAAGATGGCTGGGACCGAGTCAAGAACGCATCGAAGTAAATCGCCAGACTGCAATCGGAAGCAGCGCTGCCGTTGGAATGGCTGCGGCCAATGCAGGCGGAAGCGTGGCGAGCGGAACCGTGGTGAGTGTGAGCGCCGCAATGGAAACCGGCACGGCGAAACTGGCCGCCCTGAGACTTTGCTGAAGTAAGTTGCAGGGATCACGAAGCAGGAAAAACGGAATCGCAGCGATGAGGATGAGCAGATTGACAATCGGTCCAAGCAGCCGTGCCGCCAGCAAACGATTGGAGAGCATTCGATCGCTGCTTCCACCGTCCCGCAATTCCAGCAACTGAGGTGTGGAAAGCATCTGCCCGTATAGGCGGAAACGGCGGGAGAGAATGGACTCTGGACCAAGGTTGGTGGCAATTTCGTCCAGCGATTCCTCAGCAGTATCGACCGCTGTGCTTGATCCAACTTCCGTTCGGGCTGGCAGCCGAATGATCTGGCCTTGCTGCAAAATCCATGCTTCGCGGTCAGCATCCCAGGTAGCAATCGGTGCACTCATTCGACTTCGCGCCTGCCCCTTTGCATCTCGCTCCAGCGCCACCACACCTCGCAACTCGCCACTTTCTGGATCGAACGAATCGGCCTGCAGAAGCAACCCATTGGCATCTCGTGTGAGCGGCAATGGAAATGCAGCTCCCCGATTGGCGACAAGATCTGAATGAAGGCGTACAAGTTTTGGAGCCAGCTGTGGAAGAATCCATTCCTGATTGACAAGTTGGATCACTTGCAGCCCGATTGCCGCAACCACCAAAGCCATCGCGGGACGACGAAGATTGATTCCGGCGGCCATGAGCGCGGTTAACTCCCGCGACTTGTGCATCTGCGCAAAAGTGAACCCCATCGCGCCCACCGCGACCATGCCCACCATGAATTGATAAAACTGAAAGACGCGAGGCCCGTGGAAATCCGCCAACATCACAAACACGCCACTCCAACGGCTTGCGACTCTGCCGCTTCGCACGGCCAGATCGGCAGCCTCGAGAAACTTTGAAGTGTTCAACACCACATCAACCGCAATCCCAAACAGATAGAGCGCCCCGAAGAGCGCAAGAAAGTTCCAAAGGAACCGACTGATGACATACCGGTCGATGATCGCCATCAATGCCTCGCCCACTCTCTGTAGGCAAACCAGAGCAAGACCCCCAACAACGCATTGCCCGACCACATGATGAGCACGCCGAGTCCGTCGGCTTCAGACCGCATGACTTGTTGGCCACCGGCGATGGTGACCATGTTCAGAATGGCTGGAAGAAACGCCAGCAAATAAATCGTGAGCGGAAGACTGTCCCGCCGCCATGCCGCAAGCACGCCGCCAAGCAATAACACCAAGGGGGCTGAGACCGCCAGAGCCGCTCGCTGAAAAATATTCGAGCGAAGATCTCGCTCAATCGAGTGTTGACGGGACCGCAGGGTGTGAGCCGCCGAGGCTGCTTGCGTGGCATTGGCTCCCGCGGTCGCCGACAATTCATCGAGCGCTGCAAGCAATTCGGCAATGGAGGAACTTGAGCGTTGCGTGGACGGGCACTCCACCAGCCGCAAATCCCGAAGTCGAGGCGGCCATCGGGTGGGCATCGGCTCGCTGCCCGCAACATCCATCGCCGAAGCCGCAACGACAGCAAGATCCACTCGGTTTCCTTGGCCTCCGCTGGCCACTGGCAACGAAGCGGTTGTCGCATTCGCTCGACGCATCGGCCGAGTCCCATCCAATTCCGAAACCCGTATCGGTTTTGAGGAATTCAGCGCGGAGAAATTGTCGCCAGTCAACACAGCGTCCTGCACCTGATACCGGCGCCGCGTGACATCATCAAGCAAGGTGATGGTTCCTGTGGTGGCCAGTGTCTGCTGGGCACATTGCAGAGAGTCCACTCGTTCAAGCATGTTGGCCGCTTTCGAAACGGAATCTTGCATTGCGACCTCTCCATCCAAATTGGAAAGCAATCGCATCAGTTCGATCGTGCTGGTGCTTCGGGCATCTCGTTCAGAGGCTCGCCCGATTTCGACGGCATCCGGCGCGGCGTGAGGAATGTAGGCAACGGTTCCTTCGGAGGCACGGAAGCCAGTTCCATTATTCATGGAAAGTTTCATCACCGTGGTTCCATCTCGATGATGCACATCCACCACGGCGCTTTCGCCTAGAAATTCTGCAGAGCCAGAGGTCCCCTTCGCTTTTTGCACGGCCGCCACACCAGTGAGTCGCAACCTTTGAACGGCACCCGTATCGGCCGGTGCCTGCTCCACCTCCACGCGATCGGCATACAAAGTCAAATCACCCGCATCCAGCGCCTCGCCTCGATCCACCGCCGCAACAAAAACAGCTGCGGCATCTTGAGCCACGGTATCTCGCATCAAGCCCCAGAACTGCGGAACCAGTGCATGCACCAACCACAACATCAACACCACACTCACGCCGCCGATCATGGCGAGTGGCGCAAGAATGACCCGGTGCTTCAGGCCGCTGGCTGCCATCGCCACCAACTCATTGTCATTGGCAAATCGATGCATCACGATGGTGGCTGCAAATCCCGCCGCAAACGGAAGAGCGAACTGAAGCATGGGAATCATGGCAAGCCCGACATACTTCATCACACTGCCAGCACCAAGCGAATTGTCCGCCAACGGCTTGATGGCTGCGCCAAACGCGACGACCACAACGATCACTGACGCCGTGAGCATCAGAACCTTGACCACTTCAAACGCAAGATGCCTCCAAAGAATCCAGGGCATAAGTCGGTTGGTGTTCAGCGATGAGCCAACCGCACGCGGTTAGCGCAGGCCGTACTCCTTCAGTTTGCGATACAGCGTCCGTTCTCCGATTCCAAGCAATTCCGCCGTCTGTTCACGGTTGCCGTTGGTCATGGCCAGCGTTTGCCGCATGGCCTCTTTTTCCAGGCGGTCGAGGCCGATCCCAGCGAGACTGCCAACGCCTTCAGAGGCTTGATCCCCTTCACTCTCGCGAATTTCTGGTGGAACATCTTGCAGGGCAAGGGTGGTTCCGCTGCAGGTGACCACCATGCGATGAATCACATTCAACAGTTCACGCACATTGCCGGGCCAGTTGTAGGCGATCAACCGCATCATGGCCGGATCACTCACTTCAACCCGCGGCCGCGAAAGATCAGCACACCACCGCCCTACCGCATGACGAACCAATGAGGGCACATCCTCTCGCCGTTCGCGAAGCGACGGCAAGTGAACCTCGACTCCCTTGAGACGAAAATAAAGATCCTGCCTGAAACGACCCTGCGTACTGGCCGCCTTGAGATCTTGATTGGTGGCGCAGATGTAACGGACATCGGATTTGCGAGGCTCGTTTGATCCAAGGCGAATCACCTCGCCGGTTTCAAGCACACGCAGCAACTTGGGCTGCATCGACAAAGGCATGTCACCAATTTCGTCAAGAAAGAGCGTGCCCTTGTCAGCAAATTCAAAGACGCCTTCGCGATCTCGATCGGCTCCAGTAAAGGCGCCGCGAACATGGCCAAAGAGTTGATCCTCAAGCAGACTCTCACTCTGACCAGCTGCATTAAAGGTTGCGAAACGCCGCTCACGCCTTTTGGAGTGACGATGAATCGCTTGCGCAACAAGTTCCTTGCCGGTACCGCTTTCGCCTGTAATCAAAACAGGAATGGTGCTTGGACTCACCTGCCGAATGGTGTCGATCACATGCCGCATGGCCGCGGAATCACCAATGATTCCTTCAAATCCGTACGCGGCATCGACCTGGCCCCGTAAGGATGCATTGTGGTGACGCAGCATCACGGTGTCGGCGGCCCGCTGCACAATGTTGCGAAACACAATCACATCGAGGGGCTTCTCAATAAAGTCGTAGGCCCCCCCTTGCAGTGCGGCTTTGGCGGTAGGCACATCGCCGTGTGCGGTCACCAGAATTGTTTCCGCATCGGGCTGATGTGCTTTGGCCAGTTTCAGCACCTCCAGACCCGCCGTCGGGCTGCCCATGACGAGGTCCGTAACAATCACATCGAAATTGCCATTTCGAAGTTCGTTCTCGGCAGTTTCAAGGGAGTGAATGACCGTGCAAATGTGACCCGGCTTACGCAGGGCATCCGCCATGGTCTGCGCATGTTCCACTTCATCATCAATCAGAAGGACTTGAGCCCTGACATTCCCAGCCGCATGGGTCATCCACCGATTGTAGGGTTCCCACGCGAAAGCATTGGCATTCACGCCAACGCATCTGGCCTGCCGATGGTCTCAGACATTGAACCAGATTTCGTCCATGACACGCTTCCCCCATACGATGCATTGCATGTCCCATCCAACCGCTGAAGCACTCCTTCCAAGCCTGCAGGGAATGCGCGTGTGGCTGGTGGGTGCGGGCGGAACTGGAATGTGCGGACTGGCTCAATTGCTTCACGCTGCAGGAGCCGTGGTGTGTGGTGAAGATGTGGAAGACAGCGAAGCGATCGATCGATTACGGACGGATGGAATGGCGGTCACGATTGGCCACGCCTGCACGCTGCCAAACGATGTGCAGCGTGTGGTGGCAACCGCTGCGGCGCCTTCGAACCACCCCACGCTTCTTGCGGCGCGGGCTCGCGGCATTCCGATTCATACCTATGCACACATGTTGGGGCTGTTGCATCAAACGCGCACTGGTATTTCGGTTGCTGGCACGCATGGCAAAAGCACAACCACCTGCCTGTTGACATGGTGCCTGCTGCGAGCCGGTCTTGATCCCGGATTTATTGCGGGTGCCACGTGCGATGCCCTTGGTGGCAATGCACGCGCCGGTGCCCTTCGCGTTCCCGTGGGTCCGTTGGCCGGTCAGCCCGGTCTTCTGGTTACGGAGAGTTGCGAATTTGACCGCTCGTTTCATCAGTTGCATCCGGTGGCCGCGATCGTGACCAACATTGAAGCGGATCATTTGGATTGTTACGGTTCGCTGGAAGAAGTGGTCGAAAGTTTTTCGTCCTTCGCCTGTCAGTTGCCCAGTGCAACCGAGGGTGGGTACTTGCTCTTGGCTCACGAAGGTGCGCACCGCGAGGCCGTGACGGAGGGCGTTTCGGCAAAGATTGAAACATTTGGACTGCACGCCAACGCAACCCATCGAGTGGAGATTTCTGACGACGGCACCGTGCGAGTAATCCATAAGGATGGCGAAACCTTGCAATGGAAACCACGGCTTATTGGTTCCTTTAACGCACTGAACGGCGCTGCCGCAGGAATCATGGCGCTGCACTTCGGTGCAAAGGCCCACGCCGTCCAAGAGGCCCTTGCAGACTTTGCCGGGCTCGAGCGGCGACAGCAATTTGTGGGCTGTGCGCGCATGCCCTTTGGTGATGTGCGCATCATGGATGACTACGCACACCACCCAACGGAAATCCGGGTCACCTTGAAGGCTCTCCGCCAGTCCATGGCTGCTCGCCGTTTGATTTGCGTTTTTCAACCCCATCAACACAGCCGGACGCGACTGTTGCTGGATGATTTTGCGACAAGTTTTTGCGACGCGGACCACGTGTTGCTGCCGGAAATTTATTTTGTTCGAGACCCAGAAACAGAACGAGACCGAGTGAATAGTCAGATGCTGGCCAAGCGAATTGTTAAACAGGGAGTCGATGCCGAAGCGTTTCCAACATTCGATGCAGTGATCGGGCGTCTTCGCACCACGCTACAACCGGGTGATGTGGTGGTCACCATGGGGGCTGGCCCGGTGTGGCGCATTGCCAGGGCGATGGTTGCCGGAAACGTGTCCAATCATGACTCCTAATGTGATGTCACCGTCTTTGGAGCGAATGCTCGCGGGTGTGGATGCCGAGGTGACCTTGGATGCGCCGCTGGCCAAGCACACATGGTTTGGCGTCGGCGGATCCTGCGATGCACTGGTCAAGCCTCGATCCATCATTGCACTCGAACGCGTCGTGACCGCGTGCCACCTTGAACACATTCCAGTCCGCGTGCTTGGATCGGGCGCCAATCTCCTCGTGAGTGATGGCGGCGTGGACGGTGTGGTGTTGAAACTCGATCTGCCCTGCTTCGCCGGTTGGAATTTTTGTGAGGATGGTTCCAAGCGATGGGTGGTGGCAGGCGGCGGCGCCAACATGACCACCTTGATGAATGCGGCGGTGCGAGTTGGTCTGGACGGCCTTTGTCCAATGGCGGGAATTCCTGCAAGCGTTGGTGGCGCCCTTCGCATGAATGCAGGCGGGCGGTATGGAGCCATCGGTGATGTGGTGGAGAGCGTGACGGTGATGGATGTCACAGGTGGCACCGTGCATGTGTCGCGTGCGGCGATGCACTTTGACTACCGCCACTCCAATTTGCCCACTGGATTGTTTCTGGAGTGCCACTTGCGGTTGACCCCCGACGATCCGCAACGATTGCGAGAGCGCGTGCTTGAAATCATGGAATACAAAAAGACCACGCAGCCCTTGCCTGAAAATTCCGCCGGGTGCATGTTTCGAAATCCACTCCTTCCAACTGGAGAACGCATCAGCGCCGGCATGTTGATCGATCAGGCCGGCCTCAAAGGCGTGACGGAGGGTTCTGCCAAAGTGAGTACGCAGCACGCCAACTTTCTCTGCGTGCAAACCGGCGGCCGTGCGAACGATTTGTTTCGCCTTGCCCAACGCGTGCAGCAACAGGTCAAAGACACCCATGGAGTTTCCCTGCACATGGAAGTGGTGCACTGGCAGCGAGGCGATCGAACTGGAGCCTTGCAATGAATGTTCTTGTTCTGAAGGGTGGCCCTGACGCGGAACGCGAAGTCAGTCTGAACAGTGGATCTCGCGTTGCCGATGCTCTGCGTAGAGCAGGCGTGACCGTGACCGAAGTTGCCATTGATCGAGCAACGGGTGCCCAACTGCGAGACCTTGCCGGTGATGTCATCTTTCCGGTGCTGCACGGTCCGTGGGGCGAGGGTGGTCCACTGCAGGAATTGCTGATGCAGGACGGGCGACCCTTTGTGGGCTGCCTGGCAGATGCCGCTCGACTGTGCATGGACAAGCCGGCCAGTAAACGAATCTGTGAAGCGGCCGGAATTCCCACGCCACCAAGTCAAGTCATTGGTCCCACCGACACCCTGCGGCTCAAACCGCCATTGGTTCTCAAGCCGTGTGATGAAGGCAGCAGTGTGCACCTGCGTGTGTGTCGCAATGAACGCGAAGTTCATCAGGGTCGCCAAGAACTTCAATCGCACCGCCCCACGATGATGGCGGAGAGTTTTATTCAGGGGCGCGAATTGACTCTTGGAATGCTCAACGATCGGCAACTTCCATTGATTGAAGTGCGAGCCAAATCCGGTTTGTATGACTACGAGGCCAAGTACACGCGAGACGACACCGAATATCTGCTCGATCCGGACTTGCCACCCGGAGTCGCGGAGTCCATCCGGGCCTATTCCCAGAAAGCGTGGCAGGTGCTGGGCATTCGAGATGTGGCTCGCATGGACTTTATGGTGGATGACCGCGGAGCATGGTTTCTGGAAGCCAACACCATGCCGGGATTTACCGACCACTCGCTGGTTCCCAAGGCGGCATTGCACGCGGGCATCACCATGGAATCGCTTGTCAAAGGCTTAGCCGAAGCGGCATTTTCCCGAAGGTCGATGGGGCGTGATCACCGCCACGCGTGCGCCTGAAGAAGGCCCGTGGACCGGTATGAAATCTTTCAGAGGAATCGTTGCCGCCGAATTTCCATTTTCCGGTTGCCACGCGCCGATACTGAAAGGTCATGGCACGACGACGATCCACCAAACGCGCAACCACCCACACGCTCTCGCAACGCTGGAGCGCCTTTCGACCCGCATTGATTGCTGGAGGTTGGGCGGTTGCACTTCTTGGAGCCATGGCTGCACTGGCGGTTGGCGTGCCTGCCCTCCGAGCCCAAGCCATGACGACCCACTCCGATTCGCCCTTACGAGTTCGATTTGAAAACCGACCGGCATGGATGACCGATGGCGAACTCAGCCCCTTGGCGGATCTGGTTGCCAACCAACTCAGCGCCTCACCGATGGACCGAAGCGGTCTCGCTCGCGTGCAAGAGGCACTCCAGGAAACAGGTTGGTTTCAAGAGATTTCGCAGGTTCGTCGAAGCGGCATGGATGATGTCACGGTGCATGCAGAGTGGACGGTTCCATTCGCCGTCGTGCGTGACGGTGGCTACGACCATCTGGTGGACAGCGAGGCCCGATTGCTTCCCCGTTGCTACCGCCCTGGAACGGCACCTCGCGGATTTATTCGCATCGAAGGTGTGTCCACGCCACGACCGACTCGATATGGCACTCGATGGCCCGGCGAAGACATCAAGTCTGCCATGGCACTTGCACGATTGATCGACGAACGACCGTGGCGATCGCAAGTGGCATGGATTGATCTTTCCAGCATGCCGATGGACGGCTGTTTGCGCATGAAAACTTTTCGAGATTGCACGGTGAAATGGGGCCGCGCCCCTGGCCAAGAAGGCGCAGCAGAAGTTCCCGCCAGACAGAAGTTGGATTACCTTGGATGGCTGCATGACCATTACGGTCGCATCGATTCAGGATGTGAGGAGCAACTCGACTTGCTCTCTGACTATGTTGGCGCCCGCTAACCGATAGCCTGCACTGCATCATGGAATTGCCGAGAGGGTTCGTGGTGCTGGCATCCCTATGGATCTTTGGATCATGGGTGCTCTGCATTGGTTTGCAACCACCGGCCAATCCGTCGCTGGCCAGTTATTCACCGGGCGTTCGCCTGATGGTCGCCTGTTTGGCCGTTGGAGTTTCGGCTGGATGGCCACTCTTGCGTCTGAGCGGCCCGCGAGAGCGATGGCCCGTTCGCCGCGTGGTCATCGACTATCTCACGCTTGCAGCCATTGTGCATGTGGTGCTGTGGCCACTTCGATTGACCACCTCATGGCCGCCCTCGCGACTGGCTGTCATGGATGCCACCATCTTTGCATGGGCGGTGATCACTGGAGCCATCATCGCGGTTGCCATTCACACCAATGATCGCCGTTCGCGCACGCTCGCCATGATCATGTGCGTCCTCATCACGGCACTGGGGCTTCCACTCCTGGTTGGGGCGGCAAGTCTTGGCCTTGCACCACCACCTGCATGGCTGCAAGGACCTGTGATGAACACGCTTATTCTTGGCGCAGAGGGTGGCGCCGCACCGACCGCCGGTGGATGGGCAGGCGTTGCGGCGATTTGCATTGGAGGAATCGTTTCATGGACGACCGCATGGTGGTGGCTCCGACTGCCAAGTGCGGAGTTGCCCGTCCAGCACTCCACGGATAAATTGAGCGGGATAGGCCCCCCATGGAATTGATCTCTCAATCGGATAAGGAAAGGCTCGAGGCTCAATTGGCGGAACTGATTCAGTTCCGACCAGTGGTCGCTGGGCGCATTGCCGAAGCTCGATTGCAAGGCGATCTCAAGGAAAACGCTGATTACCACGCCGCTCGAGAGGATCAGGGAATGAATGAGGCCAAAATCCGTGATCTGGAGGCCAAACTGCAGCGGGTGCAGGTGGCTGGTGAAGTCGATGTGCCAAGCGACATGGTTTTCCTTGGTGCCACGGTCAAACTGAAAGATGTCGGCAACGGTCGCGAAGAAATGTTTCGATTGGTGGGACATGTCTCAGACGACGGTGGAGACGACTCCGTGATTGAAGTCACGGCCACAAGCCCGATGGGGACTGCCTTGATGAAGGCTCGCATCAATGAAACCGTGCGAGTGGACCTGCCTCGCGGGGAGCGACGATTTCTGATCGTGGCGATTCTGGGTTGACCCGATCGGGGTCCCAGAAGTGACGATTCATCTCACCTTGGTGATTGGAGAATTTCTTCTCCAAGTTTTTGTTGCCGGTGTCGTGCTGGTAAGAAAGGGGCATCGTCCAGCTGTTTCCACCGCATGGATTCTTGCGGTGATGTCGCTCCCAATCGTTGGCATGGCGGCGTATTTTCTTGTGGGGGAAAATAGGTTCGGTTCCAGACGCGCCGCCCGCCACGCTCGCATTCTGAGCGAAGTAGATGTGCCGGCAGTGCACACGCATAGCGACCCCCGTTGCAGCCAATCAAACCTCTCGACCGATCAAACGCAACTGGCGGCGATGGCGACCACGGTCAGCCATTCGCCGGTTCTGTGTGGAAATCAAGTCGATTTGTGCGGAGACAGTGCCGACAACATTCGCACCATGGCACGCGACATCGATGCCGCCCGCCGCCATGTGCACCTGTTGAGTTACATCTTTCTGTGTGACACCAGTGGGCAAACCATCACGGAAGCCCTCTGCCGCGCGGCTCGTCGAGGCATCAAGGTGCGATTGCTGGTGGATGGCGTGGGAAGCAAAGAGTTCTTGCAGAGTCCTCTTCGACAATCACTCGAGGATGCCGGCGTTCTGGTTTCCGAGGCTCTTCCGGTCACCATGCTTCGACTCATGATCTCGCGACTGGACATTCGCAACCACCGCAAACTTTTGGTTGTGGATGGAACGGTTGCGTGGGTTGGCAGCCAGAATATTGCGGAAGCCAACTTTGCGCCCAAAGCCAAGTTTGCCCCATGGGTGGATTGCATGTTGCGGGTGGAGGGACCCTTGGTGCGCGAACTGCAGGTCATCTTTGTTGAAGACTGGTTCATGGAACGAGAGGAAGACCTTGATTCGGAACTCGCAGTCGAGGCGGAATTTCATTCTGGTGGCGTGGCGGCGCAAGCCGTTGCGACTGGCCCCAATTTTGGAAATGAGACGATGCCGCTGCTGATTCAGGCGGCGATTCAACTGGCTCGCGATGAAATTGTTTTGACCACGCCCTACTTTGTTCCAGATCTTCCCATGCAGGCGGCGCTGGTGGTGGCCGCACGACGCGGGGTTCACGTACACCTGGTTGTGCCGCACCGAAATGACTCGTGGCTGGTGCAACGAGCCAGCCGCTCGCTCTACGATGACCTGCTGGATGCTGGTGTTCACATTCACGAATTCACCGGCGGACTGCTCCACGCGAAAACGATTCTGATTGATCGCTTTGCCAGCATCATTACCAGCGCGAATCTGGACCGTCGCAGTTTTGAAATCAATTTCGAGTTGGGTGTGTTGGTCTACGACACCCCATTTGCGCAGCGGCTGCGTGCCTTACAGCAGGGCTACATGGATTCAAGTGTGCATGTGGACTTGCACGCGTGGAGACAGCGGCCTATGTGGAGGCATGTGCTGGAGGGCGCCGCGGGAATCTTGAGTCCGTTGCTCTAAAGGGCGTTACGAGCGTTCGTCCATCCACGCACGCTGAATCGCTTCCAGAATTCGCTCATTGCACGGATGCCCCTGTTGTTCACAGAATCCGGGCAAACCTTGCACGAGTGCTTTCAATCGGGGAAATGAGATCGACACCGGATCGATGTCGGCTTGTGTTTCCTGCAGCGTTTCTGCAATGCGATCGATGTCAAGCCAGTGGATGGAATCCGTGGGTGGCATGCATCACACCGCGATCAGTGCGGAACTTCCTTGATGGCATTTCGATTCCATGCGGGAACCCGAACAATGATCGGACCCGTGCCTTGAATTTCGCATTGGCACGCAAGCCTGCTGTTGCGTTGAATGCCGGGAGCCTCTTCCACGCGATCGTCTTCGGTTTCGGTGGATTCCGAAAGTTGCGACATGCCCTGCTCCACACACACATGACACGTGCTACAGGCGCACACTCCGCCGCAGGCATGCTCGATATTGATTCCGTGATCCATCGCCACTTCGAGCAGGCTTTCACCCTTGCCTCCCATCAACTGCCATTCGGTCTGCTTGGTTCCTGTGAGCGACTCAGGCTCCTCCAACACAAAGGTGATGGGAACAATTGGTGGACCGTGTTCGTGCTCGCCGCGTTTGAGATGCATGGATGGTTCATGGTAGGAACTTCACGCGCACCGATGCGGCATGTGTTTGGCATGGATCGAATTCCGGACACGGCGTTCGGCAATTCACAGTGCGTTCGCTACGCTTGAACCGTGGATTTGCTTGGCAACACACTTCAGGAAACCGTCGAAGCCGCCAAGGCTTTGGGGGTGTCCCGTCATCGAGCCGCGGCGGCGTATGCCGATTTCTTTCGCACGGATCGCTGCACGGAACCGTGGGTGGAGGATTGCATGCCCCCCATTCGCACCACCACCATCGACGAGGAAACCGTGAAGTTCACGCTGTCTTTGGGCGATGGATTGGAAACCGAAAGCGTGATCATTCCGATGCACCGAGATGGGCGAGTGACTCGCACTTTGTGCGTGAGCAGTCAGATTGGATGCGCCATGGGGTGCGGATTCTGCGAGACCGCTCAGATGGGATTGCTACGAAGTCTGACTGCTTCGGAAATCGTTGCACAATGGCATGCCGCACGCCATCGAGTGGACAATCCCTTTGACGGTGGCCGTGGATTTCCAATCAAAAATATTGTGTTCATGGGCATGGGCGAACCCACCGACAATCTGCCAGCCGTTTTGCAATCCATTCGGGTTTTAGCGGATCATCACGGGCCTGCCGTGCCGGCCTCACGGATAACGGTGAGTACGGTTGGTCGCACCGAAGGCATTCGAACGCTGGCTCGATTCGCCACGGCTCGCGGATTTCGAAAACTCAACATCGCTTTCAGCCTGAATGCCCCCAACGATCGCATTCGAGGTGAAATCATGCCGATTACACGAGCCGAACCCATTGCTCGAATTCTTGGAGCCCTGCGAGATTGGCCGATTCAGCGATCGGCCGCTTTCTGCATGGAATATGTCCTCATTCCGGGCGTGAATGATGCTCCGGAACACTGCGATGAAACCTGTGCCCTGCTGAAAGGAATCCTCTGTTCATTGAATGTGATTCCCTACAACCCACGCAGAGAGAGCCCGTGGCGGGCACCGACCGAAGAAGAAATTACGGCGTTTGTCACGCGGGCGATTGCCAATGGGCAATTTTGCAAACGACGCGGAACCAAAGGTCGCAATGCCATGGCCGCCTGCGGACAACTTGGCAATGCCAACATTCGTCGGCGCACTTTTGTTCCGGTGCGCATTGCTGGGTGACGCAGTGCCGGCCTAACTGCTTCCCTCACGCATTCGTTGCACACCCTCAGGAAAGGGATAGTTGGCAAACACCGCAGTGTTGGGAACATCCCACAAGGCAACGGGTGGATACACATCGCCGGTGAAACCCGCCTGATGCATGGCATGCAGAACGGCTTCGAGCGATGGCTCCTCATTGTCGTGGAGCAGGCGATTGGACTTTGCACCAAGAAACGAAACGCTGCACACCGGCTGCCGATCGCGGCGGCCCTCAAGCATGCGACTAATGGTGCGAAAGCCGCGGAAAATATCTTCAAGGGTGAAGTGCGTCCGGTCAACGGGCCGAAGCAAGGCAAAGATGAGCAGGCGATCGAGATCAAACTTCAGCACATAGGGCTCCCGATCATCTTTGGCATGCAGGCTGATGGCACTTCGAAACACTTTGGCAAAACTGGTGGCACTCGAAAGAGTCCATTGACTTGTTGGAATAAGTTGGAGCAATTCCCCAAGCACGCCATGCGCATTGTCAACTTCATTGATCCCGCAGATCACCGTTCGATAGCGACCTTCCACCAAATCATTCAGGAGATGCTGCCCCCACAACAAACGAATTCCGCGAGAACCGTTCACGGTGCGAGGATTTCCACTGGGCACCAGCGTGATCCTGGGTCCGCTATGCGGCGCTTCAACCAGACTGTCACCATCGCCGTTGTAGATGCGCGTCCGATTCATGCGGGAAGCATGACCGCAACCACCTTACTTGGCAACTGGAATGGAATCCATACTCGGAGTCAGCATCTGGAGAACCGGCGGAATCGCCCGAGCCATCGGTTGGAGCACCCGTCCCATTCGCAGCATGGCAAGCGGTTCGAATCCGACTCCAAGAAGCATGGCGGCAATTCGCTGTGCAGCCATGCCGTGTTCAGGGCTTGTCGCCGCAGCCGCTTCCATAGGGCCTGGCAACAGCAGCCGAGCATCGAGCGATGCAGCGACTTGAAAGGAAAACAGAATGGCTTTCTGCATCACTCGGCCGGCCATCAAGGCCGTTTGCGGCCCGGCATTTGAACCCCTCCCCAACAAAAAGACGGTGCTGCCTTCACCCCAGAGTTCAGATGGACCGATGGATCGAGCCAGTTCAGGCGAAACGCTTGCAAGGAATTGCAGATCTTTGAGCAAACCAGCCTTGGCCTCTTCAGGAATAACAACCGCTGTGATATTGGTGTCGATCAAACTTGCCCGAATTCTCTCCAGCGTTTCGGCATCGGGTTTCCAGTTGGGGTCAAACGCCGTTGTGGCGTCCGGTCGTGCAAAAATTCCTACCGCGCTCGCAATGGCGGCCGGGTGAGGTTTCTTTTTCACCGTGCCTGCCGAAATGTTGACTTGAATCAATTCCGCCATGTCCAGTGCCCGAGGATGCTCCATGGTGGCGCTGGCCATACTCGCCGATGCAAGCATGAGCATGGATTGCACCACGGCCCCGGCGCTCACAAGAATGGCAAGCGAATGGTCATCGTTGGTGGGAGCCTTGTCACAACTGACAATGATCTTGGAATCCAACTTGGCCAACAATCGAATTTCATCCCGTGCACCAAAGTCATCAGCCCAACATCCGGCCATGGCAAACGGGATCGTGACGCCTTCGCCTTGAACCTTTCCACCAGCGGGCCGAGGCTTCACACCACCCGCCGCGGGGGCCGGCGCAGGAACCGACTGCGGTGCAACGGCATTGGCAAGAGCCTGAGGTGCCACAAGAAATGCGGGCACATAGGCGAGAAGGTCACGACGATCAATCTGGCGTTCGGGCATGGGAGGTGTCATCGTAGGGAGTGGGTGAAAAAAGTGAAATGCATTTATGGAATAAGTCGGATCGCTCCAACCTGTGGATCCCATCGAAGACGCAGTTCGTCGTGGCCCTCGACAAATGCCTGCAACCACTGGCCGGCAGCTCCCATGCGCCAATCGTTGGCCGCAAAGGGTGGGTCAACCGGCGCCGTAACTTCGCCTCGCTTTTTCCGAAGGTCAGCGGCGGTGCGTCGAGCACACCAGTCGGTGAACTCACTGCGACTGCAAATGAGGTTGGGAGCCAAATCCTCAGCAAGGCACTTGGCTTGCAGCGCAAGCCACTGCGCGTCGATGCTGGCGCGAACCGTTGGATCCTCCAGCAGTTTGGCGTGCTCGTCGCGGGTCGGCGGCAATTCGCGTGCACTCCGAACACACGCGGCAATGCGATCGCCATACGACGTGGCCACCCCACGCGGCATGAACCGAATGTCCCGAACCGCTTCAGCACTTTCCGGCTTTCGTCGAACCAATTCCATGAGCGCGATGTCAGGCACGACGACGCGTTGCGGCTGATCCATCTCTTGTGCCAACGCCCGTCGAAGCAGCACCAGTTCTCGCAACAGCGTGGTGGCTGCAGGCCGAAGCGGCTCCCCGCGACTGGCTCGTCGCATTTGTCGATCGGGATCAAATTCAAGGTCGCCCGCCAACTGCGCCGCACTCTCTTGCATAGCCCACTTCAGGCGATCTCGGCTTTGCAACGCTTGCCGAATTCCCTCCCATGCCATCGGCAAGTACCGAACATCATCCGCGGCATAGTGAAGTTGACTGCTGGTCAACGGACGCAAATCCCACTCTGAAAATGTATGCGCCTTCTCCAGACGCAGCCCGGTGAATCGCTCCAACGTTGTTCCAAGACTGCTGGGCCACGGAAGACCAATCATGCTCACGGCGATCTGCGTGTCCACAACATGTTCGATGGAACGGCCAATGGAATCCCGCACCGCACCAATGTCCTGCTCCCCTGCGTGGACCAGTGTGAGCACCGTCGGATCGGCAGTCACTTCATACATCGGCCGGGGATCGACACCCTGTAACGGATCAATCAGCGCGACGCGCTCAGCCGTGGCCACCTGCACCAAACAGATCCGCGGACGGAAACTTTCTTCGCCGATGAACTCTGTATCAAAGGCCAAGACCCCCATCGAGCGAGCATGCGCCGCAAACTCGGCAACCGCCTCGCCGCTGGTCAACAATTCATGTTCACCTTGAGGCACCAGCGGATGCGTCAGTCGCGGACCGCGAACCTGATCGCCATGGGTGCGCTCGGCGGATTCATGATGGCGGGCTCGCTGACGGCGTCGATGGTTCACGGAGGGATTGGTCCAAAGGAAGGAGTGATCAAGCGTAGCGACTGCGGCTTACGGTTCGAGCGGAGGAAGCATTCGCTTTTTTCGAAGCAGGTGGTGGTAATGCTGCGCGAAACGATGAGCTTCATCCCGAATCGCCTGACACAACTGCAACCCCGCGTGGTTTCTGCTGAGCCGAATCGGCTCGCTGTCATGCGGAAGGTGAAGCAGTTCGTCTCGCTTGGAAAGCCCGATCACCATGGCCGGCTTGGCGGAACAATGCTCAAGAACTTCCACCGCGGCGGCGAGTTGCCCGGCACCTCCATCAATCAGAAGCACGTCGGGCAATAGCGTTGGGTCAGTTGAGCCTTCCCGAAATCGGCGGCTGACCACCTCACGAATGGCTTCGTAATCATCATTGGTCACACGTCGCACTTGGTAGCGACGGTAGCGCTCCTTCCAAGGCCGACCATCCATAAAACACACAAGACTTCCAACCGTTTCCTCTCCACCAAGATGTGCGATGTCCACCGCCTCAACACAACGAATCTCTTGCTCCATTCCAAGCACACGTTGCAAACTGCGACATCCAACTTTGGGATCCGATGCCGAAATGGTCACCTCCGGTTGCCAGTCATATTCACCTTCTTGCCCGCGTCGCTCACGCTCATCCAGTTTCTCGATCGCTTGAATCTGATTGCGAAGCACTGCTGCGGCCTCATAGCGCTGCTCCGCCGAGGCGGCGTCCATTTCACAACGCAACTCTTTCAGCATCACGCTTCGTTGACTCTCGAGGAATCGGCAGAATCGCTCAATGTCTTCTCGGTAACGAGTCGCCGAAATGCGTCCCGCACACGGAGCGGTGCACTGATCAATCGATGCAAGAAGGCATGGGCGAAAGTTTCTGTTCTTTGGATCATCCGCAACAATGTTCAGATCGCAGGTGCGATATTGAAACACACGCTGCAACAACTGCACCGCATGCCGCAAACTGCCTCCGCTGGTAAATGGGCCATAGATGCGAGCGCCCTTGAAGCGAGCATGCGACGGGTCGCGCGTGATCACCACCGCGGGGAATGCCTCGCGAATCGTGACCGCGAGGTAGGGAAAAGTTTTGTCATCCAGAAGTGCCGCGTTGAATCGAGGCTTCAAATCCTTGACCAGTCGAGCCTCAAGAAGCAAGGCCTCCCATTCCCCCTCGCATGGAATCACATCAAGGTCTCGCACCAACGAAACGAGCGGCTGCTTGCGAACTCCAAGATCCGTGCTGGGAAGAAAGTAACTGGCCACTCGGTCCGGAAGGTTGTTCGCCTTGCCGATATACACCACCACCCCGGCTGCATCTTTCATGAGGTACACCCCGGCAACGGCTGGCAGTGAGCGGGCTTTCTCGAGGAGAGCCTTCAGGATGACCTCCTGTGAGGCCGGAGTCACGGATGGTTGGTCGTCGATCGCCACTTCTCCGTAAACTCTAGGGATTCTTATGCACCTTCTGTAGAACTTGCAGGTACACTCCTTTGGCTTGGCGAAGGCTGCCGCCGGCTTCTGAACCATCCGCAGCTCATCGAAGGAGTCACTTTTATGAAGCTTTTCGCGATTCTCGCAGCGGCGAGTTTGGTTCTGGGTGTTGCCGGTTGCAATAACAACAAGACTGCCCCAGCGGCGGCCAAGGCCAGCCCAGGTGCTGTCAATGAAACCAAGTCCGGCTGCTGCAAGGACAAGGCCAATACCTCAGCTGGTGCTGTGAGCGATAAGACCGCCGCCTGCACCGCGGCGTGCAAAGACAAGGCCAATGCGGCCGAGTGCGCCAAGACCTGCACGGACAAGGGTGCCGCCGCCCCAGGTGCTGTGAGTGAGAAATCCGCTGGCTGCGCCAAGACCTGCACGGACAAGGGTGCCGCCGCCCCAGGTGCTGTGAGTGAGAAGACCGCTGGCTGCGCCAAGACTTGCACGGACAAGGGTGCCGCCGCCCCAGGTGCTGTCAGCGAGAAGAAGTCAGGCTGCACGAAGACCGGTTCCGGCACGGGCTGCCCGTTCTCGGGTGCGAAGGACAACTGAATCGCAGCGATTCACTTTAGAATCGAATAAAGACGATTCGATGACCCGTCCACCAGTGACGGGTCATCTTTTTTTTGCTCCGTTACCATCACCGCCGTGGATCTTCCGATTCCCATTCTGATTCGAGGCGGTCGAGTGATCGACCCGATTCGATCCTTGGATGCCGTTGGAGATGTGTTGGTTCGAGGTGATCGCGTGGCATGCATCAGTGACACGCCTCTGCCACAGAAGGGCACGCGCGTTGTTGATGCCAGTGGATGCATCGTCTGTCCTGGCTTGATCGATCCGCATGTTCATCTTCGAGAACCAGGTGGCGAGCGAAAGGAATCCATTCGAACTGGTGCCGAGGCAGCGATTGCTGGTGGATTCACCACCATCGCGTGCATGCCGAATACCGTTCCGGCCCTGGATCTTGCAAGCCTTGTGGATTTTGTTCGGCTGAAGGCTGCCGAAGCTGGATTGGCTCGTGTGCGTGTGGTGGGTGCGGCTACGGTGGGCCGAGCCGGAGAACGACTGGCTCCAATGGGAGCCATGGCTCGCGCGGGAGCGGTTGGATTTAGCGATGACGGTGTTGGTATTGCCAGTGCCGCCATGATGCGAAGTGTGTTGCAAACCTGTCAGTCCATTCACCGCCCGTTCATGCAACATTGCCAAGAACCCACACTAACCGTTGGAGCCGTGATGCATGAGGGATCCATGGCGGCCAAACTTGGTCTGACAGGTTGGCCGGCAGTGGCCGAGGAAATCATGTTGGCTCGTGATGTGCAGTTGAATGCTGACATTGGCTGCCGGTACCACGCGCAGCATTTGTCCAGCGGTGGAAGTGTGGAAATCCTGCGGGCCGCACTGGCCAAGGGTTACTCGGTGAGTGCTGAAGCGAGCCCCCACCACCTTCTCCTCACTGATGCGGCTTGCGATGGATGGAACACCGTGGCAAAAATAAATCCGCCGCTTCGCAGCGCATCCGATGTGCAGAGTTTGCGAGAAGCCGTGGCGGATGGAACCATTGCAGTGCTTGCAACGGACCATGCTCCGCACACGGAGAGTGAGAAGAGCATGGATTTTGGAAGCGCGCCTTTCGGGTGCATTGGTCTTGAGACCGCTGTGGGCATGTATGGGCTCGCGCTCGTCAAGAGTGGCGCCATGCAGTGGCCGAGTGTCATTGAACGCATGACGGTTGGCCCGGCTCGGCTTCTTGGTCTGCTTGAAGAGGGGTTTGGAAGGCTCTTTGAAGGTGGGCCGGCGGACATCACCATTCTGAATCCGAGTTCAGAATGGAAAGTGGATGTTCAAACCTTTCGTAGCCGCAGCCGAAACTGCCCCTTCACAGACTTCACGGGCTATGGACGACCGATCGCAACCATTGTTGGTGGTCGTGTGTTTGACCTTCAAACTTCGTGGTGGAGCGAGGCCGGCCAACCGTGAGTTCCTCCGGCAGTCTGCGCCGGCAGGCGATGGATCGTCTGGTGGGGTGGATTGCTCGTCACCCAGTGGCGATCGTTGTCTCAACAGTGGTGCTTTCCATTGCATGCGCCCTCTGGAGTTGGCAGAGCCTTCGGTTGGACGCGGATACCAACTCGCTGATTGGCGACAACCAGCCATTCATGCAGCAGTACCGGAAATTCAATCGCGAATTTGGCGATCTGGAATTTCTTATGGTGGTGATCGATCCCAAGGGTGATGAACTTGCCGCGGATTCTGTTGTCAAGGAATTGGAAGTTGAACTGCGTGCGATTCCCGACCTTCCCGCCGTGGTTGGATCCGTGACGCCCATCGAACAATTTCGTCTGACTGCATGGTCAGCAACCGACGCCGCCTTGAACGACCTTCACCTGTCTCGCGGTGCTCTTGGCGTGCTCGCATCTCGGCCTGGTGCGGGCGGTGTGTTGCAGGCCAGTGCTCAACGACTTGAGCAATTACGACGCGAGGGCGAAAGCATGACGCCAGACCGGCAACACTCGCTGGCCGCTGAAGCGTTCTTGCTCGCTCGCTGCGTTCTGGGTGGTCTTGACGATGCGCCGGAAAGCTTGGCAACACCACGCCACGAAGAATGGTTGCAAACGCATGGCGGATCTTTGCGACTGGTGCTAGTGATGCCAATGAAAAACTATGACACGCTTGCCGTGATTGAAAAACCGGTTCAGGCGATTCGATCTGTGATGGAACGGGTGCGGCGAAGACATCCGTCTGTTGAAATGGGTCTCACCGGTCGACCGGTGCTGCAGGCAGACGAAATGTCCACCACCAGCCGCGACATGAATCTTGCAAGCGCCACAGCCTTGGGTTTGTGTGCCACGCTATTCATGGTGGTGTTTCGAGGCGTGAAACGGCCACTCTTGGCGGTCAGCGTCTTCATGGCCGGTGCGGCTCTGACCTGCGGAGCCGCCACGCTGCTCGTGGGTCGGCTCAATCTTCTCAGTGTGGTCTTCATGTTGGTGCTGGTGGGAGTGGGTCTTGATTACGGTATTCACATGGTGGCTCGGTATCTGGAGGGGTTGCGACATCTTGGATGCGCAGCAAGCGTGCGACACATGGTCAGGCGAGCGGTGCCAAGCGTGCTGGCTGGAGCTGCTACGAGCGCGGGCACTTTTCTGATTGCCATGGTGGCTCCGATGCAGGGGCTTCGCGAATTGGGATTGATCAGTGGCGTCGGCTTGTTGCTCTGTGCGCTCACCATGACGGTGGCGTTGCCGGCCCTGCTTCTGCTGACCGATCGAAATGCGCGGCGAGAAAGTTTGCGTCGTGGCTTCTTTGAGAATCCACTGGAAGGCCGAGTGGATCGGTATGACGGGCGAGCCGGAACGCCGCATTGGGCGTTGGTGATCGCAAGCCTTGTGTTGGCGATCGCGGGTGGTTGGGTGGGATGGCGACAGATTCGATTTGAAAATAATTTGTTGCGTTTGCAGGCCGACGGACTTGAAAGCGTGGAGTGGCAGCATCGGCTTCAAGCTGCCGGGAGTCCTGAAACATGGTTTGGCGCCTGTATGGTGGACTCGCTTAACGAAATTGCTCCGCTGGTTGCGACGGCGAAACAGCAGCCGCTGATTGGGAATGTTCGAAGCGTGCTCGACCTTGTGCCAGTGGATTCGCCCGCTCGAGCCGAAATGAGATCCAACATTGGCACGGCATCGCTGGCCGAACCTGCCACCCAACGGCACATTGCAACACCGGAGTCGGCCAGCAGAGTGGAGTCGGCACTTGCAGAAATTCTTGCGGTGTCATCGCTCGCCTCGATGAGCGATGCGGATCGTGCGGCGTTCGACGGGCTGCGCAAAGATGTCGGTCGCCTGAACACCATGTTGCGTCGGTCACCCGATCAAGGAGTTCGCGCTTCTGAAAGTGCGGTCGCTCGCGCCGGGGCTGCGGCAGAAGCCATCGGGCAGGGTGCGCGACATTCCCTGCGTGAAGCACTTCCACTTGCTGTGCGTGACACACTCACCAGTAACGACGGCGGTTTCGCGGTTCTGCTTCATCCAGTCGAAGATGTGTGGGCGGCCGAAGCCATGAACCGATTCGTGGCCTCGCTGCGCCGCGTGGATCCACTGGTGACCGGTGTTCCCATTACCGTCTACGAATCCATGATCCTGATGGAGCGATCCTTCTTTGTGCAGGGCCTGCTCGCAAGTCTTTGGGTGGCACTTCTGTTGTTTGTCGATTTCCGCTGCTGGAAACTGACTTCGCTCTCCATGTTGAGCATGATGATTGGAATGAGTTGCACCGTTGGCGCCATGGGATTGTTTGGAATCGCTTTCAATCTTGCAAATTTCTTTGCTATTCCGATCATGATTGGACTGTCCATCGATAGTTGCATTCATGTCACCCATCGGGCGATTGACGGCGGGCTGCAAGTGGGCTTTGGAAGTACGCGGCGAGCGGTGATTGTGACGGCGCTCACCACCACGATCGGTTTTGGAATGCTGCTGTGGGCTCAGCACCGAGGGCTAAGAAGCCTTGGACAGGTGATGGTTCTTGCGAGCCTTTTGTGCCTTGTCAGCAGCGTGTGGGTGTTGCCTGCACTGCTTCGAATTGCCGGCCTCGGCCGTTGCCAACTTCGTCCGGTTTCGATTGCCCCCTAGCATGGTGCACATGATTCGCTTCATACGGATGGCGGGCGTGGTGCTTCTTGCCAGTGGGCTTGCACGGTGTGATGGCGAATCGGCGCAACCTCGCATAACACCCGTTGCTCCGGTGGCACTTCGATATCAAATTGAGGGAATGCATTGCGATGGATGCGTGCAAGCCATCACGGAAAAGGTGACCAAGATCGATGGCGTGGTCGACTGTCGGGTGAGCCTTGAAACCCGTCAGGCGAATGTTGCGGTTCGTGAAGCCAGTTCTGCAGCGGCGGTGCAACAGGCCATCGAACGACTTGGTTACAAAGTGACGCCAGCAATGCCGGCAGTCACGGCTCCATGATTGAAGGCGATGCTTATTGAATGAAGGGAGCGCTCGCTGAATGAAGGCGATGTGCGCTAACGAAAGAAAGTGTTCGCCGAATTAGGGCAGGGCTCGCTCAAGTGCTTTGGTGATCGCGGCGGAGGCTTCGGCCATGGTGCCTTTGAATTTTGCACCAGCCGCATGCACATGTCCCCCACCACCAAATTCATTGGCGAGGCGATTCACATCCACAAAGAAACCTCCAGCGATCGCTGGCGGCTTGCTTCGAAGACTGAATTTGATTGTGGGGCCAGGCTCGTTGAGAGAAAGCAACGCACTCACTTCCACTTGCCCAATGGTCATCGGAGCATTGACCACCCCCGCCAAATCCTCGGCACTTCCGCTGGACTGCGTGAAATCTTCTGGCGAGAGAATCATGACCGCCGCACGTCCATTGGCCACCCATTTCATGTTGCCTAAGGCCCGAGCCAACAAACCCATTCGCTGCGGTCGAGCCGTTTCCTCTAGTTGCCGGTAGAGGCGATCTTTCTGCACACCCGCACCAATCAGACGCGATGCAAGGGAGAACACCGCTGCATCGGCGCTACTGAAGCGAAACCATCCCGTATCGGTTGCAAGTCCGGCAAAGAGTGCTTCGGCAATCGATCCCGCGCCACCCGTTCCGGGCGTATCCAAACGAACACCCATCGCCTGAATGATGGGGATCAGCACTTGCGTGCAACTTGCCGAAGAGACATCAACAATGCGGTCTGCAAATCCCGTGTCACCAGTTCGATGGTGATCCACGCCAACGCATTGATCGATGCGAGTGCGTAACCACGATCCAAGATGCTCAAGTTGACTCCACGCGCCCGTGTCAAGAACCGCAATCAGATCAACATCCTCTGGCGGGTTGGAGCCCGGCGCAAACAATGGCTGTTCGTCGACCAACAACGTTCGTAACGATGGATCGAATGGACCCGTGAGCATGATGGTTGCGTGGACGCCACGCGATCGTGCCGCTCGAGCGAACGCCAGCGTGCTACCGATTGCATCACCATCCGGCCGGTCGTGGGTCACCACCAACAGGTGACGCGCGCCGTGCACACGATCGGCAATCCGTTGAGCTGTGGCCGTTGTCTCATACTTCTCAACCGTGCGAGTTGTCATGGTCATTGAGCCAGAACCTCCTCAAGAACTTCAAGCCGCGTGCGACCCACATCTCGGTGCATCTGCTCCACCAGTGCGTCGATCGCATCAAATCGGCTCTGTTCTCGCAACCACCGATCAAAGGTGAGCGAAAGCGTCCATCCATAGTGATCCACCGGGGATGTGTGATCGATCAAGAACGCCTCCACCGTGCGTTCGGCCAAACCAAAGGTGGGCTTGGTTCCAATACTGATGGCCGCTCGACGACGCGTGCCATCTGGCAGCGTGGCTCGGCCGGCGTAGACACCGTCTGCAGGAACCATGCGATCGCCGTAGTCAAGGTTGGCCGTTGGCCACCCGATCTCTCGACCTCGCTGGTCGCCGCGAACCACTTTGCCAGTCAGCGTCATCGGGCGACCCATGACCCGCACCATGTCCTCCACTCGACCATGCGCCACCAACCATCGCAGCAATGAACTGCTTGCGGCGGCAGTCGCGCCGTCACACAACTGCACCTGAATCGGCTCGACCACTTGCACCGTGAAGTGATTGTGCTTTCCCTGACGGCGAAGAAACTCAACATCCCCTTGCCGCCCCTTGCCAAATTGAAAGTCGGGCCCCTCCACAATGCAATCAAATTTGAGATCCTGATGCAGGCGATCGATGAACTCCAGCGCCGTCATGGCAAGCAACTCTCGATCAACAGCCATCACCCTGACCTCATCAGCGCCAGCCAATCGAAGGTAGTGCTCTCGCTCGGCTGGAGGCTGAAGCGTTTGGGGCGCGGCCTCCGGCCTAAGCAATCGAAGTGGATGTGGGTGAAATGTGACCGCCACAACAGTTCCCGAGGGGCCTGCCACATTTCGTGCTGCTCGAAGCAGCGCTTGGTGGCCAATGTGGACACCGTCAAAATTGCCAATGGTTACGCAGCGCAAGCAGGAAATCGTATCGGCATGAATGGACTGGCCCAACAAAGAACTTGATTTGTATTACCGGACTTGCCAGTTCCTCGCTTGTGGCGGGCAGGGCATTTGGGGATATTGCACAAATGCGCATCGCTGCAACGCCGTCGACCTCGACTCCGCCCACCACCCAAGACCTGATTTCGGAGTTGAGTCACGAATTTCGCGAGACCGCCGAACAAGTCGTTCCGTGGTTCATGCTGCAAATGCCCAAGATGTATTTCCAAGACACCGCCGCTGACGCGGTGCGAGCGCACCTTCGCGCCATCATCGCGGCCAAGGCCAGCGGTTCACCGTTGGATTTGACCGTGCGGAGTGAAGATGGGCGTGAGTGGACAAGTATTCGACCCGGCAACCGAGTTGGCGTGCTGGCGGAAATTGTTGGATCGCTTCCCATGGAGCCGTCGCTTCGCGCCGCCAAGATTCATGCCAGCGCCGATGGAGCGATCGTGTTGGACTCATTTGAGTTTGGAGAGCGAACTCCCTTTGATCCAAATGATCCGGTGCAGAGTGCCAAAGTGGATCAAGCCATCCGCTGGTCTCGAGAGCATGGACTGGACTGGAAGGAATCGGAAATCCGCTCCTACGCTGCCAACGCGCCGGCTGATTACATTGCGACGCTGACGCCATTGCGATTAAGTAAACAACTCTCGTTGTTTCAACGCGTCAGCGGAACGGACGGCACCGAAGTGGAACTCGAGGCGGAAGCTGAGCCCAATCAGAGCCGCATCACGCTTGCATTTTCAAATGCTCGAACGCGCACCATGCTGGAGCGAACCGCCGTGTTACTCGGCGCGGCCAAGGTCAGCATTCTGCGGGCCTATCTGGATCAAGTGAAGGATCCGCCTCATGGAAGCGTGACCTTTATCGGATTTGTGGTGCAGACCTCGGAAGGAAAGGCGATCGATCCCAAGGGCGACATGTGGAAGCGAATCAGCAGTGAACTTCGCCGCGTGAAGTGGCTCAACTTTGACATTTTGCATCTGGCAGCGAGGCATGAAGGGCTTGGACTTGAGCGTGCCGAAGCCGTGATGGCGTTGGGGCACCTGGTGCATCAGACGCTGGTGCATACCGACCCCCTTGCCTACAGCTTTACGCGCATTCTGGCGGCGTTCGAGGCTGCCATGGATCTGACCACCAAGGTGGTGGATCTCTTTTCGGATCGATTCAATCCGGATCAGCCGTTGGATGAGGCGTCGTTTTCCAAACGAACCATTCTTCTGCGAAGTGAAATTGAACAACGCCCCTCCGTGGATGGCGGAAGTGTGATTCTGAATCGCATGTTGGCTGCCGTGGAAGCCACGCTACGAACGAACTACCACTTGTCTCTCCGCTGCGGATTGTCGCTTCGCTTGGACCCGCACCTGTTGCAGGATGCCCAGCGTCCTGAACTTCCCTATGGCGTGTTCTTTGTGCATGGCCGTGGCTACAACGGATTTCATGTCCGCTTTAAGGAAATTGCCCGTGGTGGCCTGCGGGTGATTCGCCCGCGTGACACGGCGCAACATGCTCGCGAAGTGGATCGCCTGTACGACGAGGTGTATGGGCTGGCCTTTGCGCAGCAGCAGAAAAACAAGGACATTCCAGAGGGTGGTGCCAAGTGCGCCATTCTGATTGAGCCGGTGGCCGATCCCACTCGCTGTGTCAAGAGTTTCGTTGACAGTGTTCTTGACCTGATCACCACTGATCCGGCAACCATGTCTCGCATCGTGGATCATTTCGGCCGACAAGAATTCATTTACCTCGGGCCAGATGAAAACATTACGCCCGCGCATATCGAATGGATCGTGGACCGCGCACGGCGCAGGCAATACCCGCAGCCCACGGCGTTCATGAGCAGCAAACCCGGCGCTGGGATCAATCACAAGGTGTACGGTGTCACAAGCGAAGGTGTGAATGTGTTCCTGGAGGTCGCGCTCAAGTCCGTGGGCATGAACCCTCGCCGCCAACCATTCACGGTCAAGATCACTGGTGGACCCGACGGCGATGTGGCCGGAAACATGATGCGGATTCTGGATCGCGATTACGGAGCCAATGCACGCATTGTCGGCGTGGCCGACGGAAGTGGCGTGGGCGAAGATCCGGAGGGTTTGAACCATGCGGAATTGTTGCGGCTGTTTCAGGAAGGTCTGCCGATCGCACAATTCAATCCCAAGCGGCTCAGTAGTCGTGGTGTGGTGGTCAGCGTGGATGCACCGGATGGCGTGCGGCTTCGCAACACCATGCACAATCGCTTGATCACCGATGCGTTCGTTCCTGGCGGCGGTCGGCCTGCCACCCTGCATGATCACAATTGGGCGGAGTTCATGACCTCGGATGGCCTGCCTTCGAGCAAAGTGATTGTGGAGGGGGCCAATCTCTTTCTGACGGCGGAAGCACGACACCAATTGAGTGATCGCGGCGCCATCATTATCAAGGACAGCACCGCCAACAAGTGCGGCGTGATTTGCAGCAGTTATGAAATTCAGGCGTGCATGCTTCTAAGCGATGCGGAATTTCTGACGATCAAGGATGCGTATGTGCAGGAGGTGCTTGCAAAACTTCGTGAGTTTGCGCGCGCCGAAGCAGAGCTGTTGATGGCCGAAGGCCGCAGGCATCCGACCGTGTCGTTGCCGGAACTCAGCACTCGAATTTCGAAGGCAATCAATGCCACGGCCGACACCATTCACGAGAGCATGTCTCGATGGAGCGAATCGGATCGCCTCATCGCCCGCACGCTTGTGCTTGAGCATCTGCCCGCCACGCTTGTGCGTGCAGCAGGCGATCGGCTGTGGACCAAACTTCCCCGTGCGTATGTGGACTGGCTCATTAGTAAGCGGCTGGCCAGCACGATTGTGTATCGAGAGGGTGTTGCGTTTCTTAGTGGAATGGAACCGCAGGCCGCCGCCGCGACTTCTCTTGCCTACATGAAGCGAGAGCAAGAAACCCGCCGTCTTGTGGCGGCCCTTCAGAGTGGTGGATTGAACGAGGCCGATCGCGCGGACATTGCCAAATTGCTGGCCCGCAGCGGCACGCGTGGTGGTTTACTCGATTGATGGGTTGCCACAATTCGGCGCTTCGCCGAGTTCGCACCACCATTACGGACGAGAGGTCTTCGGAACCGCTTGTTCAATCATGCATCCCTGAAGAAATTCGATCGCGCGGATCACACCCTCCTCAGAACTCATCAGCGGATCTTCATGTTCGATGCTGAGAACATGGTCGTAGCCCTGCCTGCGGAGCATGCTGACAAAGGGTCGCCAGAATTCGGTGCCGTGCCCCCAACCGCACGATCGAAAGTTCCAACTTCGCTCGGCGTGGCGGTCATAGGAGCGACCATCGAGATACCCATTGCGGTCGGCTTCGTGTTGAATAAGTTCGGTGTCCTTGGCGTGCACATGAAAGAGCAAGCCGGCCTCACCAAGGGTCTTGGCCGCAATCACCGGATTGATGCCCTGCCAAAATAAATGTGACGGATCCAAGTTGGCTCCAAGCACGGGCTTGCCCTTGTGACCGCTGGCCTTCATGGCCTTCTCACTGAGTTGGATGAGCGTGCCCGGGTTGTACACACAGAATCCAGGATGCGGCTCCCATGCGCAACGAACACCATGTTTCGAAAGTGTTTTGACAGCGGCACTCCAATACGGAACCAGAACTTTGTCCCATTGATATTTCAGCACTTGACGAAAATCATCAGGCCACGGACACGTCACCCAATTGGGTTGCTGGTCGGTTCGACTTCCACCGGGACAACCACTAAATGAAATCACAATGTCGGTCCCCAATTTGGGAGCAAGTTTCACCGCTGTTTCCCACGCTGCATGGTGCTCGCGAGCGATCGAACGATTGGGATGAATGGGATTTCCGTGCACGGACAACGCGCTGAGCGTGAGTCCATAGTCACGCAACAGGCCCTTGATCCGATTCTGTTCACGAACGCTTCCGAACACCTTGGCCGCGTTGAAAAATGGCGAACCGGGGTATGCACCCACCGGCAATTCAATGGCTTCAAGGCCATTGCGTGCGCAGAACAGACATGCATCCTCAAGCGATCGATCGGAAAACAGCGCGCTCATCAAGCCAAGTTTCATGCACGGGCTCCTTGTGCAGCACACGCTACCCGATTCGTTCGCCGCAGAGCCCTTCACACAGGGAGAGCCCTTGGCGACACAAGTCGTGCGCTTGTGGCACAATCGTGCGTTCCGTGCTTGTCCTCCATTGCATCCTGTGCACCACCCTTCTGCAAACCGCTCCACCACCGAGCGATTCGGGTTCCACCGTGGCACCGCCCGCGGCAAGTAGCACCTCCATTCCATCGGAGACTCCAGCGACAACCAAGCCTCGACGCGTGTGGATCATTCTGGATTTTTATAAGGAGTTTGGAGGCACCGTTCTTCGAGAGGATGAAGCAGTGTTGGTGGTTCGCACCCCTGAAGGAGAAGAACGAACCGTCGACCGCAACTCGATCGTGTCCATCGTTTCATTGTTGGACGATCCGCCAGGAACCAAGGTGCATGTCCTTCGGCGGGATGGCCGAAAGATTGCAGCGATTTTGGAGAAGGATGACTTTCAATCGGCCACCGTGCGGATTGCGGGTGTTCGAACCGAATTGCTACGGCGGCAGATTCTTGGCTTAGAAGTCGATCCGCCCTTTGAGCAACGACTTCAGGAATATCGTCAAGGCATTCCCAAAGATGCCATTGAACTTCGGCTCACCATGATTCGGTGGATCATGCAAGAGGGCCATCCGGACATTGCACTGGAGGAACTGAAACCGATTCGACGCGATTTTGATTCTGAAGAGGCACGCAGGCTGCAATCGCTTGCCGAATCTGAATTACGAATGAAGGAGTCTCGCCAACGCCGGGCCGGTGAGATCACAACGCCGGCTTCACCCGATCGTCCGTCTGCGGTGGCCGACGATCAAGTGCCACGATTGAGTGCTCGCGATGTGAATCTTATTCGGCTGATGGAAATTGATCTCGCCAATCCACCACGGATTGAATTGCCTCCGGATCTTGTCCAAGACATTCGCACCAACTATGCCGACAGCCCGTTGTTGCCTGCCACGCCTCAGGAACGCGAGCGCATGAATCACTGGTCGTCTGATCGCATTGTGAAGCTGCTCTTTGAATTGAAGGCCCGTGATCTGTACGAACGGGTGAACGTGATGCAGGACCCAGAACACCTGCAGACCTTTCGACGCGATGTGCAGAGTGGATGGCTGATTCCAAATTGTGCAACGAGTCGTTGCCATGGCGGCGATCGAAGCGGTCGATTTCTTCTGGCCACCACAGATTCGCGGGATCCCACCACGGCCTACACCAATCTTTGGATCCTGTTGAATTTTAAGACTGCGGATGGACGGCCGATGATTGACTTTGACAAGCCTGAGGAATCGGTTCTTCTTGGACACGCTCAATCGGCCTCAGGTGTTGGTCATCCCCACCCTGCGGTACCGGGCTATACCCCAGCGATTGAGGAATCCCGAAAAAGCAAACTCACCGATGCCATCGCGTGGATTCGGGGAATGCATCGGCCTCGCCCGAGTTATCCGATTTCGTACACGCTGAAAACTCCGCCGCCTTGTGCTGAACGCCCGCCAACGGCGTCCGACGAGCGGTAGTAAACTCCGCCCCTTATGTTCATCCATCGACCCAAGGCTTTTCTTGTTGCGCTGCTGTGCGGAGTGCTTTCCGTTGGTTGCGAGCAGCTGAGTTCTGGTGACCAAGGGATCGCGGCCGCTCGATCGATCGACGCGATGATTGTTCGCTCTCGACGAGTTCTTGCCGAAGCCGCCATCGTGACACCAGAGGACTGCGAGAAAACGGCCGAAGCACTTCGAAACGCCGCGACTTCCATGACACCTCCTGCTGGTGCCACCGCGGGACAAAAACTTTCATTAAAAATGATGGCCAGTCAACTTCATCGCGAGGCGGGACGGTTGGACGCTGCCGCTGCGGAGCAACTGGAAACTTCGCAACGGCACCGCTGCGATGCCGTGTTGGCCAACATTGGAGCCATGGCCCAATTGGCTGAGGCTGGCAAAACTCAGGAATCAGAAACGGTTGCGGCGATCGAGACCTTGGCCGCTCGTCA
Source organism: Singulisphaera sp. GP187 (assembly GCA_945871915.1). Classification (GTDB taxonomy): domain Bacteria; phylum Planctomycetota; class Phycisphaerae; order Phycisphaerales; family SM1A02; genus SYAC01. The sequence goes on along the minus strand of CAMBXO010000006.1, from coordinate 20,882 downwards.
GAAAGAAATCGAGAGTCAGAGCATGGCTCTTTCGCAATTGGTGGATGTGGCCACCAAGGAGGCGGGCGAAACCAAGATTCGCATCACGGAACTCCGTCAACGCATTGATGCCAGCGCGGCCAATCAAATGGCTCTCCATCAGCAAGCCATGAAAGCGACTCCAGCCCACGCCACAACGCTGGCCCGGCAGTCCGACGGCGAAGTGAAGCAGTCTGTGCAGTGGAGGTCGCAAATGTCGCTGTTGGAACTCGACTACGGAACGCAGGAATTCAATCGTTCCTTGATTGCGGCTCGCCAAAGTCACCTTCAGAATGAGGCGACGCACCTCGCGGCCTCTCAAGCGGATGTCGAGGCGATCATGCAGGATCGACAACAGGCTGTTGCTGCACTGGCACAGCGGCTGCAAGCGTTGCAACAGGATGCAGGGCTGCAAGCCAAGACACTTATGGAAACAAGTGCCGGGCCGTTGAAGACACTGCTTGAACGAGCGAGTGAGTCCTTCGACCGAGCCGCCAGTGATGCGCAGGCTGGGCAATCGGTTTCTGGGGCGTTAGGTGAATCGGCGCGACTCTCGATCGCCTCGGCTCAGTTGAGCAAAGCCACCATGTTTGAACGGCGAGCGATGGGTGTTGAATTGGAGTCGCGTGCATTTGGTGCCATGGCTGTACTGGATTCGGCGGGCAACTGGGGTTCTGCCGCCACCAACGCTCAAACGGAACGAAATTCCTGCTTGACCAAGGCTGTTGAGTCACTGGATGTGGCCATTCAATCACTTGCAGATTCAGAAGTTCCAGGCAATCTGAAGTTGCGAGCGACGGAAACGAAGGCTCGTCTGAGCCCAATGCTTCCAGCGGCCGCCGCCGCGGATGCGCCTGCGGCAAGTGATGCGACGCCGAGTGATGCTCCAGCGAGTGAAACCCCTGCGAGCGATACGCCCGTGAGTGATGCGCCGCCAGCGAGTGAACAGCCCACAAGTGAACCACCTGCAAGTGAACCACCTGCAAGCGAACCACCTGCAAGTCCTCCGCCCGCGAGTCACGCGGTCTGATTCATTCTTGTCGGTGCGCTCTTCGGCTCAGACTTACGCCTGCTTGCGTACCAACAACTCCGCATTCCGCTTCCATGATGCAAGACTTGCTCGCAGCAGCACCTCGGACAACCCAAGGTTGATCCGCTCTTCTTCGGTCCACCGAGCGACGGCATCCAACTCAAATGAACCGTGTGTTGCGGCGTAGTCACTGCGAATCGGGGTTTCTCGCGCTCGCAGCGTCCATTGCGAATGCGGACAGGCTTCAATGCACGCATCACATCCAAAGAGCCAGTCATCGGCCCTATTTCGAAACCATTCCGCCGGCTCGCCCTCGTGTTCGATCGTGAGGTAACTAATGCACCGCTCGGCCTTGACCTTCCACGGCTCGATCGCTTGCGTGGGGCACGCATCAATGCACCGCGTACAGGAGCCGCAGGGATCACCATCACGAGACGGTGTTGGTGTGAGATGCAAGGTGGTCACAATTTCACCCAGCACCAACCAACTGCCAACGCCGTGATCTCCAATCAACAAGGTGTGTTTGCCGATGCGACCAAGTCCGGCTCGTACTGCATGGTCTCGCTCGGCAATGGGCGCCGTATCCACGCAGACTCGAAATCGCTCGCCCGGAAATCGAAGCCGAAGCGATTGAGCGATCGGCTCGAGCCGCTCCCGCAGCACACGGTGGTAATCGCGGCCGCGTGCATACCGAGCGATGCGCCCATGCCTTTCGTGATCGACCCGCCGCTCGTCTGGCTTTCCATCGCTATAGCAATCCGCGACACAGATGATGGACTTGGCGTCTTCGACCAACTGTGATGGATCGACACGCTTGCTGACATGCTTTGCCAGATAGTGCATCTGGCCGTGATGCCCTTCTGCAAGCCACGCCGCAAATGCGTGCGGTCGATCGATTGGCTTTGCATCGCAAATGCCAGCGAGTGCAAACCCGGCATCGGCAAGTTGCGAAAGTATTTCAGCCGTCACCGAATCGCGTTCAGCACTCTTCAACGCAATCCCATCCATCGGGCAAGCGGCGCAATCGGTAAGTCAGGCTCCTGCCCTCCATGCCCAATGCAAACGGCCGCCGCGGTAAAGCCGCTTCGAACCGCACCCTCCATGGTCGCCGGCCAACCGGTGTCGCACCAATCACCGGCTAAAACCAAATTGTCAATACCACCCAGCGCATCGGCTCTGGCACTGGGTCGCAAGTCATGGCATCCGGGAATAGCCGCAAACGTTGCCCGCCGTTCCTTCACGCTTCGAACACTGTGCGGTGGTAGCCCGACGGCTTTGGGACAGGCCCATTGAACATCTTCGTGCACGCGACGAGCGATCTCTGACTCGCTGAATTCCATCCAATCGTCCGCAGCCGAAATCACGGCATGAATCATTTGCCGTCCGTTGGAATCCGTTCCCTTGTTGAAGAGCCACTGCGTTGGGCGACCCGGAAGCACAAGGTGCGGCGTGTTCAGAACAGGCGATGCATACACCAGATGCACGCCGAGAATGGGACTGTGCCGGATCTCTGCAAGATGCTGCAGCCGACGATCTGCTTTCTTCATCGACTCGGAACAAAGTCGATCAAGTCGATCACATGGAACGGCGATCACAAAGGACGCGCCTTCCACAAGGCCCTCATCCGTGACAACGCCGGTCACGCGGCGGCCATCAAACGCAAGACTCTGTGCACTGACACCCAGTCGCACGCTTCCGCCTGCTGCTTCAATTTTGGATTGCGCCGCGTCGTACAGCGACAGCAGCGGTACGGTACTGAGACCCATGGCGCTTGCAAACCGGTGTGAAAGAAATCCCTCCTGCATCACCTGCATGGCACACGGCGCATCAACGCGGCTGCATGGAAGGTTGCACGAACTCACCACAATCGGTTCCCAGAACAATTCGCAGGCTCGTTGAGTCTGACGCGTCTCGATGAGAAACTCCAAGAAGGTGCGCCCGCGCCACGCCAACCGCCCCGCACGACCCATGCGAATCAACCGCCACATGGCGCGCGCAATCGAAACCTTGTCACCAACAGAGAGCATGCGAAGTTTCAGAAACGACTCTGTAAAGTGCGTCGGCGCCGGAAACCATCCGGCTTGAAGTCTGTCGTGTGCATGCGGCGGATTGGCCCAATACGTTGCGCCATGCCATTGGATGCGGTCAAGAACTCCCAGCTCGCTGTACAGCGCAAGCAAGTTGGTGCAGCACCCCATCACCACATGCTGGCAATTGTCAAGAACTTCGTTGGTTCGCGGGTCGATGAAACTGGTGGCACGCCCGCCAAGTTTCTTTCGACTCTCAATGAGAATCGGCTTCAACCCGTTGCGTGCAAGACGCATGGCCGCGGCGATACCTGCAAGCCCTCCGCCCACAATGACCACTCGACTCATACGGCGAGTCCCTGCGACGACAAACGGGTGGCCCGCCAAGCGATCCACGCTTTGCGAAAGTTGGACAATCTGGCCCGACCAGCCACCACAATCTGCGGGTTCGCTTCGATGCGATCGAGAATGCCAGAATAAATCTGCGTCATAGCCCACAGGGTGGGTCGACACGCCGGATCGATCATTGCATCCAGTGGCTGGCTGCGTTCATAGTGCAACCGAGCCCGTTGCGTCTGCGCTCGAATGAACTCCACACATCGGTCGCTCTGTTTCCAGTCCCGCAATTCTGCTGGAGTCAATTCCATCGCAGCGAATTCTCGTAGCGGCACGTAGCAGCGACCGGCGTCAAGGTCTTCTCGCAGATCTCGCAGAACATTGGTGAGCTGAAAGGCAATGCCGCGCTCGATGGCCAGACGCGGCGCCTCCGGATTTGAAAACCCCCAAATGCGAATGCAGATCAGGCCTACGGTTCCTGCGACCCGGTAGCAAAAGGTGCGCAAGTCCTCCCACGATTGAAAGGCCGCCGCATCCAGATCGCCCCACTGACCCAGCAACATCTCTCGGAATTCTTCGGGTTTCAATTGAAATTGTTGAACGGCTTCGGCAAGAGCCACCATGGCTGGTTGCGATGGATCGGCGTGACCAGCGAGAGCTTGTTCCGTGTCTTCTCGAAAGATTTGCATTCGTTGTGCACGTTCGCTGCGAGACGGGCCATGCTCATCGGCCAGATCGTCCGCCTGCCGCATCCACGCATACACCGCATACATCGCCCACCGACGGTCCAATGGCGTGAGGCGCAAACCATAATAGAAGTTGCGAGCCCGTAAACGCGTCACCGTTTCACACGCCTTGACCGCCGCGGCGACCTGAGGATTCACGCACGCCCTCCGCGTGACTGCCACCATGCATGCGCCACCAGAAACAATTTGTGTGCCGCACCAAGGCGGGGTCGTCGGATACATGTTTCAAAGTTCCACGATCGAATCAACCCCAGCACCGCGCGGCCGCCATCAGCAAACAATCCGACAACGGGTCGGGACTGCGGCCCAAGGCTGCGCACCAGCGGCTGGCCAAACTCGAACAACTGTTCCGCGTCATCGCAAAGGCCTCGCAGCATCGTGCGGTAACCAGTCAGAAAGTCGTGATCCGAAGCCCATCCCCGCTGTGCTGTGAGTCGCAGTCGCGACTCAAAGTCGGGCATGTGTTGTGAGCACTCGGTGGGAATGTAAATCCGATTTCGTTCGAGCAAATCTCGTCGCACATCCTGCCAATGATTCACCAATTGCAGTGCGGTGCAGATGGCATCGGACTGTTCAAACACTTTCTCTTGGCGAGACTCTCCGAGTGTCATCAGCACCAACTGCCCAACGGGGTTGGCACTCAAAGCACAACTGGCCCGCAGATCCTTCATAGTGGCCCAGCGACTTGCACGATTGTCCCACTCAAAGGCCTGAATCAGACGATCGAACGGTTCCATAGGCAGATCGTGCCGCTCGATGGTGGATTGCAACGCAACAAACACCGGATGGCGAGGTTCGCCCGCAAAGCATGCCTGCAGTTCTCGCCTCCACCACGCCAGCAGTTCCAAGGCTCTCGCCGCATCGCCCGCTTCGTCGCCAAGGTCATCGGCCCAACGGCAGAAAGCATAAAGAGCGGAAAAATCTTTTCGCGCGGCGTGTGGAACCAGAAACGTCAGAACCGGAAAATTTTCGTACCGCCGCCGAGCCAGTTGATCGCACCACGCCGCCGCCTGTGCGGAGTCCATGGCTTGACAGTGCTCCGGCCCCCATGTGTGAAGCAAATGTGTGATGGGAGTTTCCGAAACCGTCATGCGCTGGGCCCTCGGCTGTGTTTGCGCCGACGTCTCGCTGGTGGGATGCCCATTTGCTCGCGATACTTGACAACCGTTCGGCGCGCAATCGTGATGCCGCGATTCTTCAGGCGAGCGGTGAGAGCCTCATCGCTGAGCGGCTGAGCCTTGTCTTCGGCATCCACCTCTTCTTGCAGCATGGTGCGAACCGATTCCCAACTCACACTCTGACCATCCTCGGTTTCCGTTCCACCGGTAAAGAATTTCCGCAGTTCCACAATGCCGCGCGGCGTCTGCATCCACTTGCCACTGACGGCGCGGCTGACCGTTGCCACATGCACTCCTAAAACATCAGCCACCTCGGTCATGGGTAATGGTCGAAGATGGCCGGGGCCCTGATCGAACCATTCTCGCTGACGCACCAAGACCACTTCCACCACACGCAGCAGCGTATTTCGCCGCTGCGTGATGGCATCAATCAACCAGGTCGCTGAACGAATTCCCTCTTGAAGAAATGTTCGCGTGGCTGCATCCGTTCCATCTCGGTCTGCCATTGCGGAGTACACGGGGCTTACGCGAAGCGGCGGAATGCCGCCATCCCACAATGCAGCGACATACCGATCGTCTTCCGCGTGATACTCAATCATGACATCTGGAATGATGCGCTCCGGATCGCCGTCCACCAAATCTCGACCGGGTGACGTGGTGAGGCGGCGCAATCGTTCGCGCGCCGCATCCACACGCTCCAGCGTGAAGCCGCTTTTCTGCGCAATGCGGGGCAACCGATTCTCGAGAAGATCTTCGTAGTGATTTCGGACAATCTCTGTGGCGTCCAGAATGGCGGCTCGATCTTCATTACTCACCGCCTCGGCGCCTCGATCTGGGTCCAATTTTGCTTCGAGTTGCAACACCAGACTTTCCTGAATCCCTCTCGCACCCACACCCGCGGGCTCAAGATACAGCTGCACTTCCGGCAGGGCCGCAAGGAGTTGGGCTTCCGTGAATGGCCCTCCTTCCGCTGCATCACTCTGCTGCGCGATGGCGGCCACCTCTGATGAAAGCAAGCCGTCATCATCAATAAAATCCACCAGCCACTTTCCTGCAGACAGCCCCGGCTCTGGAAGGTCGGCAAGGTCCCACTGTCTCCGCAATTGCTCGCTCAAACGCTGCCGACGCGCGGGAGCTCCATCCAGCATTTCCATTTTGGTGTTGCGATCGTGATCGTTTCGACGAGTCGGTCGATGCCACGAACTCTCGTCCATCTCACGCTCAAAGGCTCTGGCTCGCTCAAAGTCCTCGCCCGACTCGCCAACCTTCAGCGGGCGACCGACCGGCTCTTCCTCTGGGGGATCCTCCGATGAAGTCACCGGCGTGCTTCCCGCATCAGGTTCAATCTGTTCGAGCGCGACATTTCGCTCCAGTTCCTGTTCGACCCTTTCCTGAAGTTGAGCCAGCGGCATTTGCAGCACTTCCATGCTCTGAATCATGCGAGGGGCAAGACGCAGGCTCTGGCTGGTTCTCAGTTTCTGGGAGGTTTCAAAACGCACGCGCCCATAGTACGGGCAGACCGGCTTCATTCATCCTGGCATGCGATGGCGACCTGCAATGGCATCAGCCAGCGCGCCTCGCTGCGCAAACTCAATCTGACTTCCCGCGGGAAGGCCTCGAGCCAATCGCGTGACCGTGACACCAAGATGGCTGAGCCGATCCGCTAGGTACAAGCCGGTGCTGTCCCCCTCCAAGTCTGGATTGGTTGCCAGAATCACTTCCGTCACCTTGATCCCGCGAGCATTGTGTTCTGGATGCTCCACGCGCCGCAGCAATTCACGCACGGTAATCGCTTCGGGGCCAACACCATCGAGCGGTTCCAATCGCCCCATCAGGCAGTGAAAAACGCCGCGGTGCGCACCGGTTCGTTCCAGAGTCCATAAGTCCTTTGGCTGCTCCACCACCATCACCACCGCAGCGTCTCGCCTTGGATCGCTGCAAATGGAACAGGTTTCCAGATCGGTGAGGTTGAAGCAAATGCGGCAATTTTTCACTTGTTCTTTGACGGTGTTGATGGCGTGCGACAAAGCATGCGCATCGGCCGGAGAATTTTTGAGCACATGAAAGGCCAGCCGCTCCGCCGTGCGCCGGCCAATCCCGGGGAGTCGCGAGAATGCTTCGATCAATTTCTGAACAGGTTCCGGGTGCCCGCCCTGTTGCGGACGAGCATTGGACGCAGACTCGGCCCCTTGTTGTGGCGAACGCATACGCAAATGCTACGCCCCAGCCTGCGCATCCGGCAACGCAGCATGCTCTGGATCAACGGTGACCTCGCTGCGATGCTGCACCTTGATGATCACGGCATCAAACGCTTCCATCGCCTCTCGAACCAATGGGTGTGAAGCAATGTCGGCATCGAGTCCATGAGGTGTCAAGGCAACTACCGGTGCGCTCTCTGGCAATGGCTCCACAGTCACTTTCCATGAAGCTCCGAGCGCTTTACAAACAAGATCCATAAGCGGGTCCATGCGTCGCGCCGCAAACGCTGCACCGGGTCCTGCATCGCGTGCAACACGCAGTCGCAAGCAGTTGTCTTCCATACTGACCGGTTCCACGGATTCCACAATGGCCGCCTCACGAGGTGCGGTCGCCACATCGATTACGCGCTGCCACGCTTCGTGAACGGTGCGAGGTGCGGGTTGCTGCTGTGTGGCGGCCACATGAGAAGGTCGCGCGGCAGGAGCCGCCACGACTGGTGGATGCGAGGGCGATTCACGGGGCATTGCACCTTTGAAAACGGGCGCAACCGGCGCAGCGGGTGCCGCAAAGTCACCTACCTTTTTTTTTTCGTCCGCAGCACCAACCGAGCGGCTGGACTCAATCGCCTCAAAGCCTCGGTGCAAACACAATCGTGCAAGCGTGGCATCAAAAATCGTTCGAGGCGTACCGGTATTGCGTAAGGCTCGATGCGCCGCTTCGCAAACGGCAATCAGATGCACCAACTCCTCACTTTGAAAGTGAGCCGCCTCACTGCTTGCGATCGCCTTGGCTTCGGGAGCCAAGTCAACCAAGTCGCATGGCAGTCCGCATGTACGCAGCACCAACAAATCTCGAAGCCGACCCGCCAGAAGTTCCATGGCTTGCTCAACTGGGCAACCACTTTCAAGTAACGCAGCACCCGCCAGCAGCCCCGCTTTGGCATCCCCCGCAACCACCGCCTTGGTGACCGCGCCAAGAAGCGTTGCATGTGGAAGACCCATCACTTCTTCTGCCAATTGAGTGGTGATCACTCCATCGGCTGCGGCAATCAGTCGATCCAGCAAACTCAAAGCGTCTCGCATGCTTCCATTGCCCATGCGAGCGACCAGTTGCAGCGCCTCATCCTCGGCTTGAAGCCGCTCTTGTGTCAGCACACTTCGCAGATGCTCCGCAATTCGACTGGTGGGAATCGGTCGAAAATCGAATCGCTGGCAGCGACTCTGAATGGTGGCCGGCACTTTGTGCGGTTCCGTGGTGCACAGAATAAATTTCACATGCGCCGGCGGCTCCTCCATGGTCTTCAACATGGCATTGAATGCCGGCGTGGTAAGCATGTGCACTTCATCAATGATGTAAATGCGATACGGGCTGCGAGCCGGAGCAATGCCGGCCTTGGAAATAAGATCTCGCGCGTCATCCACGCCTCGGTTGCTGGCACCGTCGATTTCAATGACATCCAAGTCCTCGCCACGCAGAATGCTTGCGGCAATTTCCTCTGACTGTGAGAGATTTTCCGTCGCATTGAGCGAACGTGCAAAGATGCGGGCCATGCTGGTCTTGCCCACGCCACGCGTACCGCAGAACAAATACGCGTGAGCCGTTCGCCCCATGGTGATGGCGTTTTTGAGCGTTCGCGAAATGGATTCCTGCCCGATGAGTTCGTCAAAACTTCGGCTGCGATAGCGACGGGCCAATACGGTGTAACCCGTGGATGACTTGGCAGGTTCCGCCGGCGCGCCACGAATCAAAAGCCCGTCGGCTTCTGGTTCAGTCGTTGCATTGTCCAGTTTCTTTCGGGCCACACCATCTCCAGGGTTTGTTCAACGACGCGGAGGACGGCCAGGCTTGCGTCGGCATGGGCGACGCCGCTTATGGCTGCTGCGGTCAAGCCCTGACCAGGTTCACGAGCCGTCCACCTGACGGGCCCGACCGTCCTCCGACGTCGTCGAACATCGGATGCTAGCGGGCAGGGTTGCACTCGTACAATCGATCGCATGATGCCGTCTGGTTTAGATGATGCAACACCCACCACTGCCACGCCAACCGATTCGGCGGCGGCGATCGGCAACTCAGAGACTTCCAATCCCTCGCTTCCGGTGCGGCGGAACAGTTCATTCCACGAGGGTTCCGACGCTCGCGCCGGTCGATTAATGATGCTGGTCATTCGCGCGCTCTTCATGATCTTGCTGATTAGCGTGACGCTGCTCACGGTCAGCAGCACTCGCACCACAGCGGATTTTGGATTTTCCACGATCGCTGGACTGGTGATCTCAGCCACAGCGGTCGGACTCCTGGTGGTGGCCATTGATGCGCTCACGCCAAACAAGCGACTCGCCGGCGTGGTGGGTGTGTACCTGGGCGTGTGCCTTGGATTGGTCGGCGCTGTGGCGTTCGGTGCGCTGTTAGACACCATTGCCAAAGCATGGGAACTGAAAGAATCTATCGAAATTTATCTCACGCTCACCAAGGCCATTGTCGGGTTGGTGTTCTGCTATCTGAGCATCAGCGTTGTGCTGACCACCAAGGATGATCTGCGACTGGTGATTCCGTATGTGGAATTCTCTCGAACGCGTCGCGGCATGCGGCCGTGGCTTGTGGACACCAGCGTGCTGATTGACGGTCGATTGCAAACCATGGCGGCGACTGGATTCATTGATGCTCCTCTGGTGGTGCCGCATTTTGTGGTGGATGAACTTCAGGCGCTCGCCGATAGCGGCGACCGCACCAAACGCACGCGTGGTCGACGGGGGCTTGACTTGCTTGCACGATTGCGTGAGACCGCCTACGCCGATGTCACGATTCAGGATTTCCGAGTGAGCGGCATGGGCGTGGATCGAATGTTGATTGAGGCCGCTCGCAGCGACAACATGCGATTGCTCACCATTGATTCCAATTTGATCTCCGTGGCTCGAATTCATGGCGTCACCGCTCTGAACATGCATGATCTGGCCGAGACGCTGCGACCTGCGATCGGGCCGGGCGATTCTCTGACTATTGCTTTGGTGAAGCGAGGCGAAAACGAACGACAGGGCGTTGGGTATTTGCCTGATGGAACCATGGTGGTGGTGGACGATGCGCACACGCGGATCGGTTCAACGGTGCAAGTGAGTCTTGTGAACACCGTGCAAACCAGCGCGGGGCGCCTTCACTTTGCCAAGATCGAAGGCCAACCACCTGCCACGCGTGACTCCATGGCGGATGCGGCCACCAAGCAACCTCGCCACACTGGTCAGCCTCCCAATCGGCACGAATAATTTCCCTGCCGGGCACGAATAAAATTCTCGCCGTGCACGATTACGTTTCCCGCCGGTTACGAAACCGTTTCCAACCGTGCGAATTACGCGGCGGCTTGCACCATTAGAACCGCCTCGGCCAGCGCACGAACACTGGCAACGGGCGCATCTGAACTGGGATCTCGAAGCGCATCCTCGACCTTGGCAAGCGATGCGGGCGGCATGCCCTTGAGTAATCGTTCCGCAGCCCATGGCTCAAGACTCAACAACAATTGCGCCACTTCGTGGGCGCTCGCCCCCTGCTGCTCAAGCCGTTCCACCAACGCCGTGCTGATCAACGCACTTCGTTCGGCCACACTTCGATGGAGCGCAATGGAAAGCGTTCCAGGAATCGAGTCTTCGTCTACTTGGCTTGGCAATTGCTGAGGCAATCGGCGAACCCGAATCCAGAACACCGCCACTCCAATGGCTGCGGCGGCGCCGAACGCCGCGATTCCAAACCACATGGGACTGGTGTCGCCGGAAACTGAATTGCGGCTTGCGATCGAGACCGCGGGCGCCACCGGAATCGGATGCAATTTCGCTTGCGCTGTGGCCTCTGCAAGTGCCGTGCGACCCGCCGCAGCTTCGGTGTCATCCAGCGCGATCGGTCTTGCACGAAGACCCGTTGACTCATCAATCACAGTAACCGCTTGAGGCTTCAATCCTGGAATCGCAGCTGTGAGCAGCGTTCCTGTGGCATCCACCAACGCCACCGGGACCGAACCCTGCCGCATGTGAATGGTGACCACCGCCTGCCACGCATCCGTGCGATCCAAACTTTGATTGCTGGCAATCACCGTGACATCTCGCACATCGGCTCGCCGCCTCAAGACTTGCTCCACTCGCATCACGGCAGAACGAACACGCTGCTGGCGAGACTGTTCCTCTGTCAGAAATGGATTGTCTGCTCCGCCAAACCACGACTCGGCGCTACTCTGGGAATCGGCGACGGTGGATGTGGACGCTGGCGTCTGAGCCGCAGTCGGAACACCACTCGATGATGATGGTTTGAACACCATGACCGCAAACGGAATGGCAGCGATTCCCAAGGCCCCCGCCCATGCAAGGGGAGCCGCTCGAATGGCATCCATCACTGTGTTCTGAAACGGTGTGCGCAATGAAACTCCGATCGACCAGTTTGGTTGAAAGACCTGCGTGTGTTTCGTCCAAATGCCTGCGCGAAGTGCAATTTCGGCCGTGCCCACCCCCCCATCAATCGGTGGAACGGTGTGCGTCGACGGGTCACTCGTGGGACTGGGATCCAAGGTCGCGAACCACTTCGGGCCGCATGACTTGTTTCAACACCGCAAGATCAAAGAGCCGTTCCCGCAATCGCTCCGGGTTGGTTCCGGGTGCATCCAGGAAAATGTCCCATGTGGCTGCCTTGTCATCGAGACCCCTTCGCAGACGGGTGGTTCCAGCCATATTTGGCCACGCACCCGGCGGCAAACCCTGCACTTCCACCGGAATGGGCCGAGAGAGTTCACTGCTGGCAAGCACCTGACGCTGTGCATCAAGCAATTCGACCGCCACGGGAAGGTCGCCCGGCTGAACCATCCTTGCTCGAGAAATCGTCCACGCACCAATAGGTTGGCTGAGTGTCCATTCCACCCATCGAGATCCATCGGGTAATTGTTCACCAAGCGTGGCTCGCACAGGCCATTCCCGTGCAGCCAGAAGTTCCATGATGCTTTCGGGTCCTGCAAACGGTAAAGCAGAATTGCGAGCGGGCACGCCTCGAGGCCCGGTGGTCAATCGACTTGGCTGTGCCTTGGGTTCAAAGATCCACCACTGCTGCGGATCGGCGCCAGCCCATGCAATGCGTTCACCCAATTTGTCCGCACGCAATGCCATGCGTTGGCCGCCATCACGCCACGCCAATTCAACTTGAGCCTGTTCAAAATGGCTCCCCTGTTCGTCGGTCCACCGCAATTCGCCACTGCCGCGACTTGCAAAGAGTTCAAGAGTTTGGATTCGCCTTCGCTGCGCCTGCACAAACGCGTCCGCATTGGGTTGAAGTGACTGCGCCGGATTTAAAACCACTCCCGGTATTGGATGAGTTTCAACGGCAGTCGGTGCGCAGGCGCTGACAACGGCGGCAACCAACCAAGCGGCAATCCCGTTACGCATCAAAGGCCACCACCGCGGCCAATTCGTCCGAGAGCGCCGAGATCGCTTCATCATCCAGCAATGGATGCACCACCGCAGTGGCCGGCGCGCCCTCCGGTTCGCCGCGACGGGAGAACAACCATGTCTCAACTCCATTTCGATCCTCAATGCGAAGATGACGCAGCCGCTTCTTGCGAAGCAGAATCATGGCCAGCAACCATCGCACGGCAATTCGATTGGGCTGCAAATCTTCACCCAAACGATCGAAGACCTCCTCGATGGCCTCGTCATCCAAGACCAAGCGTTTTCGTGCTTCCGATTCCGGCATGATGGTCTTCCACCAGCACACCAGTCCTTCGGGCCGTGCCCCCGCCAGCCATGCGGTCATGCTGAATTCAACTCGTTCAAAACCGCTTTGCGGGGTTTCACGCACAGCCGCAACGCATGGCGTTCCTGCAGAAAGCACCTCTCCACTTGCAGCACATTGATAGGTGGGTTTGCCCACCTGAAGTGAAGTGACGTCGCGTCTCATGATCAGCGAATCGTAGCGAGCCAGACGATCGGCGCGTGGTAGAGTCCTTTCGTGTTTGAAGGTCTCTTTCAACTCTTCCGAGGAAGCGATCCACGCAGTGTGGCGGTGGAGTTGGCGGTGATCTTTGTTGGTGTGGTGATCGTGCTTCGATTCCTGCAAGGAACGCGAGGCGCCGGTGTGTTCAAGGGGGCCATCATTCTTGTTGCGGTGCTGCTGCTGGGCATCCGGTTTGCCGGTCTTTTTAGCGAAAGTTTTTCACGGCTGCGTTTTCTGAGCGAAGGTTTGCTTGGTGCAATCGCCATCTTTCTGCTGGTGGTGTTTCAACCTGAACTCCGGCAAGCCATGGTGCGCATTGGGCAAACGATTGTCCCAAGTGAACGGCGAAATCTGGATCCTTTGGTGGACTCGCTCGATGAGGCCGTGGAATTTCTCAGCCGCAATCGATTCGGCGCCTTGGTGGTCATTGAACGCGGAACCAGTCTGGCAGGCCTTGCGACTCAAGGTGTGGAGATTGATGCTCGCATGAATGCGCCGACACTTGAGAGCATCTTTTGGCCCAGCAGTCCGCTGCACGATCTTGCGGTGGTGATTCGCGGCGAGCGCATTGCAGCGGCGAGCGTTCAACTGCCGCTGACCGAGGAAACCGGAAAGGTTCGATTGGGCGCGCGGCATCGCGCTGCCGTGGGTGTGACCGAAGAGTGTGACGCGCTGGTGATTGTGGTCAGCGAAGAAAACGGCGCCATTCGCCTTGCGGAAAATGGTCGGTTGACGGACCCCATTGGGCAAGCTCAGTTTGCCGATGTCTTGCGGGAGAAACTCAGCCGACCCAAGCGGCGAGGACAGGGTTCTTGGCTTGGCGCAATCTTTGGAAGCCTTGGCGGAGCGGATGCACCGGTTCTGCCAACGCCTGGCATCACAGAAGATTCTTTCCCATTGCCTTCGGAGTCCTTGACACGCAACGATGCACCGTTGTCCGATCGTGACCACGATGAAACGGCGGACGGCACAGGCAACGAAGACGCCTCGGACGAAAGAAGGACGGCCTAGCGTGCGCACGTGGAAGAGCACACTGTCCACGCTTGTTGTTGCGGCGATTGCCTCGCTTCTTATCTGGACATGGGCCGCGGATCGAACGCGTGAGGTGCGTGTGCTGGTTGGATCGGTTCTCTTGCGACCCACTGATCCGCTCAAGCGTTTCGTCTCACCCGCGACCCCGCAACCCGTTTCACTCACCCTCAAGGGAAGCCCGGCCACCATGAGTCGGTTGCAGTTGTCTCTTGAACAGGGACTGGTGCTGTTTCTGGATTCCGCAACACTGACCGATGAACCTGGTGAGCGCGTACTGGACTTGGCGCCGCTCATTGAAAATTCTCTCGAAGTGCTTTCCACCGATGCCAGCGTGATCGCCGTACGACCCGATCGATTGCACATGCGATCAGGTTCCATGGTGCAGGTACGCATGCCGGTGGTTTCGGCCGCTTCGTTGGTGTTGCTACGAGGCGACGCAACCATCACGCCGTCAGAAGTTCAAGCACTGGTGCCAGAAACCATTGCCGAAGCGGCCAGCAAAGAGTCCGCCGAAGCCACGGTGGACGCAAAGGATTTGCCCGAGGGAACCACGCATGTGGTCATGGCACCGCTTCGCTTGCCGGTCTCCTTGAATGTTGCTGCAAACCAAGTGATCTTCACACCCGATCGAGTGCAAGTTCAATTCACGGTCGCGGCTCGAAGTCGCACCTTTACGCTGCCAACGGTTCGCGTGGAGATTGCCGGCGCGCCCGAAGACTTGAAGGGGTTTGACATCAGCGTCGGTGCGAAGGACGAATTGATTCGAGATGTGGTGCTGAGTGCTCCGGGCGATGCGCTGCAACCGATCGAGGATGGCACCACGCGAGTGGTGGCCATTGTGCATCTCACGCCTGAGGAACTCAGCAAGCGCATCAATCAGAAAACAATCAGCGCGTGGGTGGTGCCGCCGGGTGTGCAAGTTGAAAGTGCCGCAGGGCAACGGCCAAGTGAAGTGCTGGTGCCGTTGAAGATCGAGCCGCGAACCGTTCCCGCGACGGAATCACAGCCAAAGCCGGTTCCAGATGCCCGATCCACTCCACCCAAAGAGTCGTGAACCCGACGTGTGATCAGTCGCCTGAGCGTTCGATCACACTGAGACGCGCAACGCATGCCACAATTTCTTGCCTCGCTTCAGGAGCGCGACTTCTCCGTGGAGTAAGTGCGCCGTCTTCAACTTGGTTTCGATCGTTGCTTTTTCGCCGTTCACACTCACCGCTCCCGCCGCGAGAAACTCCCGTGCTTCGCGTTTACTGGCGGCAAGTGTGGTGGTTGGCAACAGGTCAATCAGAGACAGCCCCTCGCCACTGAGTTGCGCCGCTGAAACAGCACTCGACGGAAGATCCACCACAACATCCTTCAGTTTGGTGGCATCAAGCGCACGCACATCGCCGCTAAAGAGCGCCTCGGCAACGGCTTTGGCGCCAGCCGTCTCGCTGGCCCCATGCACCAAATCGCACACCGCATCCGCGAGTGCCTTCTGGGCCGGTCGCGCCTGCGGACGCTCCTTCTGCTGCACTTCCAATGACTCGATCTGTTCTTGCCCCATAAAAGTAAACCATCGAAGCAATTGCCCAACCTGATCATCCGAGGCGTTGAGAAAGAATTGGTGAAAGCGATAGGGTGTGGTCCGGTCGGCCGCAAGCCACACATTGCCCGCCTCGCTTTTGCCAAACTTGGTTCCATCAGATTTCAGAAGCAGCGGCGCTGTCGCACCAAACGCCTGCGCACTAGCCACTCGGCGGATCAGGTCCACGCCGCTGACAATATTTCCAAACTGGTCGCTGCCTCCCAGTTGCAGCGTGCAGCCCATGGCCCGATGCAAATGCAGAAAGTCATACGCCTGCAAAATCATGTAACTGAATTCGGTGTAGCTGATCCCCTGCTCTCGACTTTCAAGCCGATTGGCCACGCTATCGCGAGCCATCATCTGATTCACGCTGAAGTGCTTGCCGATGTCGCGAAGCATGTCAATAAAGCCGATGGGTGTGAGCCAATCTGCATTGTTCACAATGGAAGCAGCCGTGGGACCCGAGAAATCCAGCAGCCGCTGCATCTGCAGTTTTTGACATTTCACATTGTGCTGCACCCGGTCCTGATCCATCAGCGTTCGCTCGCTCGCTTTGCCGCTCGGGTCGCCAATAAGTCCGGTGGCACCGCCCACCACCGCAACGGGTTTGTGACCACTTCGCTGCAGTCGAGCCAGCAACATCACGCTCACCAAATTGCCAACAGTCAGACTGTCCGCGGTTGGATCAAATCCGCAATAGCCGGTGCGACTTCCTCCGGCCAAATGATCAGCAAGTCCATCGGTCGCCTGATGCAGCATGCCCCGCCAAGCCAGTTCTCCAAGAAAGTCGCCACGAGCCATGGGATGAGTCTAATGCATCCACCACTCGGCGACGGCCTGCCTCACTTCACCATCGCCGAACTCTTGGCATGAATCTTGGCAAGCATGTCGTTCCAACTTTTCACAAAGCTGGCCGCACCTTCCTGCTGCAGTTCGCCCGCGCACCCATTCACGCTGCAGCCAGCTTTCTCCATGGCGGCAAGCGTGGTGGGCCCCGCCCCGCCATCCACTCGCAGCAATCCACCCATCACGCCGTGATCATGGAACGCATGCAGTGTTTCCTCTGGCATGGTGTTCACGGTGCGTGCACCCGCCAACGCATTTACATACATGGTGTCCGAAAGAGATGGATCTTTGGTGCTGGTGCTGGCCATCAACAATCGCTGCGGCCGTGCGCCGTGCTCCTGCAACGCCAAGAATCGCTCGCTTGCGTAGAACGAGGCATACGCCTGATAGCAGCACTCGCCAATGGCAATGCCTGATTTGTTCTTGAGCGCATCAGGAAGTTTCGGATTGGCCTTCTTCTCCCAGCGACTAATGAACACGCTAGCCACGCTCTCCACACGCAGATTCTTGCCTTCTCGAGCGCGACGCTCCAAACCTTTCAAATACGCATCGGCCGCGGCGAGATATTGCTTTGGACTAAAGAGCAGCGTGACATTGATCGGAATGCCGCGATAGGTCAGTTCCTCAACCGCGGGAAGTCCTTCCGGCGTGCCGGGCACTTTGATAAACAAGTTGGGCCGATTGGCTTTGGCATGCAACGCAACGGCCTGCTCAATGGTGGTGGCGGTGTCACTGGCCAGCAACGGGCTCACTTCAAGACTCACCCATCCATCCACTCCGCCGGTTCGTTCATGCACTCCCTTGAACATGTCGGCAGCCTTGGTGAGATCGGAGATGGCAAGTTCGAAGAACAATTTTTCACCGTCGATGCCCTTGGCAAGCAGTTCGCCGATCTGCGTGTCGTAGTCATTGGAACCCGTAATCGCTTTTTCAAAAATCGTCGGGTTGCTGGTCAGACCCACCACACTCCAGTCGCGAATGTATTGAGCCAATTTCCCGCTGGAAAGCATGGAGCGAGTGATGTTGTCGACCCAAATGCTCTGGCCGGCGATGGAAAGGAATGCGGTGGCGGTGGTGGATGGCATGTGCGTGGGCTCCTTGGGAAGTCACCGATGCTAGCGAACACCGCACGCCCTCTGCAAAGATCACGGTGCGTTGGTGGGAGTGCCGCCATGTTGAATGCAAGCAATATTGATTGCCCGCCATGTTGATTGCCCGCCATATTGATTGCCCGCCATGTAGATTGGCCGCCATGACAACCGCCGCACCCGCTATGGCCGCCATTACCCCCGTGGACACACGCCCCGAATGGAAAGCGTTGGTGGCCCATGCCGACGCCACAAAGCAGTTGCATCTTCGGGACATTTTTCGCCAAGACCCCACTCGCGGCGACGAGTTGGTTGCCAATGCTCTGGACATTCATTTGGATTTCAGCAAGCAGCGAGTCACCCGCCAATCACTTCAATTGTTGTTGTCGCTGGCCAAGGCGTGCGGAGTCGAAGCGAAACGAGACGCGATGTTTCGCGGTGACCGAATCAATGTTGCTGAAAATCGAGCCGTGCTGCATGTGGCGCTGCGGGCCCCTAAGGGCACCGTGATTCAATTGGATGGCGTGGATGTGGTGCCCGAAGTGCATCGCGTGCTTGAGGCGATGGCAGTCTTTGCCAATCGGATTCGAAGTGGCGACTGGAAGGGTCACACGGGTCGTCGCATCAAGACGGTGGTCAACATTGGCATTGGCGGCAGTGATCTTGGCCCAGCCATGGCGTGGGATTCGTTGCGTGTGTGGAGTACGCCAGAAATTGAGTGCCGCTATGTCAGCAATGTGGATGAAAATGATTTTCATCTCAAGACGCACGATCTCGATCCAGCCGAGACGATGTTCATCATTAGCAGCAAGACCTTCACCACATTGGAAACAATGACCAATGCACAGACTGCGCGAGCCTGGAGTCTGAAGGGTTTAGGCGGAGATGAGAAGGCGGTAGCCAAACATTTTGCAGCGGTCAGTACGGCGCTTGGCGAAGTGAAAAAATTCGGCATTGATCCCGCCAACATGTTCGGCTTCTGGGATTGGGTGGGTGGCCGCTACAGCATGGACAGTTCGATCGGCCTCAGCAACATGATTGCGGTCGGCCCCGACGCCTTTGGCGAAATGCTCGCCGGATTCCATGACATGGACGAGCATTTCCGCACCGCGCCGCTGCATCAGAACATGCCGGCATTGATGGGGCTCATGAATCTGTGGAACAATCAGTTTCTGGGTTGCGACACGCTGGCCGTGTTGCCCTATTGCCAATACCTCGATCGATTCAGCGCGTACTTGCAGCAACTTGAAATGGAATCCAACGGCAAGCATGTGCAACTGGACGGTGAACGGGTGCGATGGGAGACCAGTTCGATTGTGTGGGGACAACCCGGCACCAACGGGCAGCACGCCTTTTATCAGATGATCCATCAGGGAACCAAGATCGTGCCCTGCGACTTCATTGCCTTTGCCGAGAGTCTGCATGACCTTGGCGTGCATCAGGATTTGCTGACGGCCAACGTGCTGGCGCAAGCCGAGGCATTGGCGTTTGGAAAAACGAAAGATGAAATCATTGCCGATGGCGTTCCGGCATGGCTTGCACCGCACAAAGTTATGGAAGGCAATCGCCCAAGCAATTTGCTGCTTGCACGCAAACTCAGCCCTCGCATGCTTGGACGGCTGGTGGCTCTGTACGAACACAAAGTTTTTACCATGGGCGCCATCTGGGGCATCAACAGCTTTGATCAATGGGGCGTGGAACTGGGCAAGGTGCTCGCACAGCGGATCATTCCTGAATTGAGTGCTGCAAAGCCTGACTTGAAACACGACGGCAGCACGAATGCGCTGATCCGAAAGTACCGCTCGTGGCGTGGGCGATAGGCCGGGCCCGCCGCGAATTGGAGTGACCCCCCGCGGCTTTGCGTGCCAGACCGCGACTGCGAGTGGCGCACTGTTTCGGGCGCAAGACAACCCAATACAACGCGAGACAAAACGAAACAACCCCGAGGAGGTGAGGCTCGGGGTTGCTTCAAGTGAGGGGTGTTGTCGTGCCCTAATCAGTTGTTGAACATTTCCATGTCCAATTCATCCAGCCATCCATCCGAGTTCAGGTCCGCACCGGCCAAGTCCCCCAGACCTCTGGCCACAAGATCGGAAACCGAAATCGAAGTCACGCCTGGCCGCCCCGGAGTTCCCGCTCCACAGGCCGAGTCACCCTGCATCCCAAAGTTGGCCAGAATGATGTTGCCATCGTTTGCATTGATGGAACCATCTGCATTCAGATCGGCATTGGTGTTTCGAACCACATACGCCCCCCAGTCCAGCACATCGATCACTTCGTCATTGATGATGTCGCCTGAAACAAGGTCGCCCGAAGCTGACCAGGTTTCGCCTGAGTCGGAGACGGTCATCTGCCGACGAAGCGTGTGGGCCGCGTCCTCTACGGTTGCACAACTGTAGTTGTCCACTGACAAGTCGCTCACCGAGAAGGTGGCGGTGCCATTGGCAGCCGAGACCGCAAACGGACTTCGGGTCTGATCACCCGATGAGCCTCTGACCACCAGCGTTAGGTTTCGGTTGAAATTCCCACTGAGACCCTGCCACGCCACGGTGAAATCCATCGTGTTGTATGGCGACACTGTCACACTTGTGGTGGCTGTCGTGGTGTTGCCGCATGGATCTGCCGCTGACCAAGTCACCGTTGTAGTTCCAACAGGGAACGCCGCGCCCAAAGACGCGCCGTCACTGCGAGAAGAAGACTCTGTCATCGGCGAGCACGCATCGGTAGCGGTTGGTGGCGTCAGCGCGACAGTGGCAAAACTGCCCATGCCAGCATCCGCTTGAACCGTGACATCCGCGGGCACATTGGTCAAGACGGGTGCGCCGTCGTCCACTACAAATCCGGCAGAAGCCAGGAGCGTGGGTACGGTTGCTCCACCGAAGCCATCCGTGAACTCGGTCACCATTGGACCAAATGTGAAGAA